>NZ_JBIAHN010000018.1:0-232456 GCF_042870555.1 Streptomyces sp. NPDC006487 | reverse complement strand
GGCACGCTGTTGAGTTCTCAAGGAACGGACGCTTCCTTTGTACTCACCCTCTCGGGCTTTCCTCCGGGCTTCGTTCTGTTCTGTTCTTGCGTTTCCGACTCTATCAGACTCTTTCGTGTCCGATTCCCGGTCGAAGCGGGTTTCGCTTTCCAGTTCTCCGCTTTCGCGTTTCCCTTTCCTGCGATTCCAACTCTACCAGATCATTTCCGTGTCGTTTCCGAGCTTGGATTTGAATTGGACGGCCATTGGAGAGCCATTCCCTTTCGGGCGAGCCAGACTTTATCAGGTTTCCCTGCTCTGGAATCCCACCCGCCCGCATCGACATGGTCGGGCACACGTGTGTGCCCGGGTGCCGTGCGAGGTGGAGACGTAAACGTACTGGAGCGGGGCCCCCGGATGCAAATCCGGTGGCCCCGCTCCGGTGTGGTCGCTACGGCGAGGCTCAGACCTCGACGACGACCGGGAGGATCATCGGGCGGCGGCGGTAGCCGTCCGAGACCCACTTGCCCATCGTGCGGCGGATGAGCTGCTGGATCTGGTGCGGCTCGGCCACACCGTCCGCTGCGGCGCGGGCGATGGCTTCCTCGATCTTCGGCAGGACGGAGGAGAACGCCGAGTCCTCGATGCCGGAGCCGCGGGCCTGGATGTTCGGGCCGCTGACGATCTTGCCCGTGGTGCTGTCCACCACGACGTAGACCGAGATGATGCCCTCGTCGCCGAGGATCTTGCGGTCCTTGAGGTGGGCTTCGGTGACGTCGCCGACCGAGAGGCCGTCCACGTAGACGTAGCCGGCCTGGACCTTGCCCGAGATGCGGGCCTTGCCGTCGATGAGGTCGACGACGACGCCGTCCTCGGCGATGACGATGCGGTCCTTCGGCACGCCCGTCAGGGCGCCGAGCTCGGCGTTGGCGCGCAGGTGGCGCCATTCGCCGTGGACCGGCATCAGGTTCCGCGGCTTGCAGATGTTGTAGAAGTACAACAGCTCGCCGGCGGAGGCGTGGCCGGAGACGTGCACCTTGGCGTTGCCCTTGTGCACGACGTTGGCGCCCCAGCGGGTCAGGCCGTTGATCACGCGGTAGACCGCGTTCTCGTTGCCGGGGATGAGCGACGAGGCCAGGATGACCGTGTCGCCCGGGACGATCCGGATCTGGTGATCGCGGTTCGCCATGCGGGACAGGGCCGCCATCGGCTCGCCCTGCGAACCCGTGCAGACCAGGACGACCTCGTGGGCCGGCAGGTCGTCGAGGGTCTTGACGTCCACGACCAGGCCGGCCGGAACCTTCAGGTAGCCCAGGTCACGGGCGATGCCCATGTTGCGGACCATCGAGCGGCCGACGAAGGCGACCCTGCGGCCGTACTCGTGAGCGGCGTCGAGGATCTGCTGGATGCGGTGCACGTGGCTCGCGAAGCTCGCCACGATGATCCGGTTGTTGGCGTTGGCGAACACCGTGCGCAGCACGTTGGAGATCTCGCGCTCGGGCGGGACGAAGCCCGGGACCTCGGCGTTCGTCGAGTCCGAGAGGAGAAGGTCGATGCCCTCTTCGCTCAGGCGCGCGAAGGCGTGCAGGTCGGTGAGGCGGTTGTCCAGCGGGAGCTGGTCCATCTTGAAGTCACCGGTGCACACGACCATGCCGGCGCCGGTGCGGATGGCCACGGCCAGGGCGTCCGGGATGGAGTGGTTGACCGCGATGAACTCGCAGTCGAAGGGGCCGAGGTTCTCGCGCTCGCCTTCCTTCACCTCGAGGGTGTAGGGGCGGATGCGGTGCTCCTGGAGCTTGGCCTCGATGAGCGCCAGCGTCAGCTTGGAGCCGATCAGCGGGATGTCCGGCTTCTCCCGGAGGAGGTAGGGGACGGCGCCGATGTGGTCTTCGTGGCCGTGCGTGAGGACGATGCCCTCGATGTCGTCGAGCCGGTCCCTGATGGACGAGAAGTCCGGCAGGATCAGGTCGATGCCCGGCTGCTCCTCTTCGGGGAAGAGGACACCGCAGTCGACGATGAGCAGGCGGCCGTCGAACTCGAAGACGGTCATATTGCGGCCGATCTCACCGAGCCCGCCCAGGGGGGTGACCCGAAGGCCGCCCTTGGGGAGCTTCGGCGGCGGACCGAGTTCAGGATGCGGATGGCTCAAAAGGTTCTCCTTCACCACGCGCGGCCACGTACCCGTCGAGGCACGTGGCGCGCATGTCAATTCGTGCACTTGCTGTTGTCTTGTGTGGTTCTGCTTATTCAGTTGTGAAGTCTGATGTCAGAGCTGTACCCCGCCGGCGGCAAGATCGATCTTGAGCTGCGCCGTCTCCTCGGCGGTCAGCTCGACCAGCGGGAGCCGCAGCGGGCCCGCGGGCAGGCCCTGCAGGTTCAGCGCGCCCTTGGTGGTGATCACACCCTGGGTGCGGAACATGCCGGTGAAGACGGGGAGCAGCTTCTGGTGGATCTCGGTGGCCTTCTGGACGTCGCCGCCCAGGTGGGCCTCGAGCATCTCGCGGAGCTCGGGAGAGACCACGTGACCGACCACGGAGACGAAGCCGACCGCGCCGACCGACAGGAGCGGCAGGTTCAGCATGTCGTCGCCGGAGTACCAGGCCAGGCCGCTCTGTGCGATGGCCCAGCTGGCGCGTCCGAGGTCGCCCTTGGCGTCCTTGTTGGCAACGATACGGGGGTGCTCGGCCAGCCGGACGAGTGTTTCCGTATTGATCGGGACACCACTGCGGCCCGGGATGTCGTAGAGCATGACCGGGAGCTCGGTGGCGTCGGCGATCGCCGTGAAGTGCCGGAAGAGGCCTTCCTGCGGCGGCTTGCTGTAGTAGGGGGTGACCGCGAGCAGGCCGTGGGCGCCGGTGCGCTCGGCCTGACGGGCCAGCTCGAGGGTGTGACGGGTGTCATTGGTGCCGATGCCGGCGACCACGTGGGCCCGGTCTCCGACCGCTTCGAGTACGGCTCGTACGAGGTCGTTTTTCTCCGCGTCAGTGGTGGTCGGCGACTCACCGGTGGTGCCGTTGATGATCAGGCCGTCGTTGCCTGCGTCCACCAGGTGGACGGCGAGCTGCTGCGCGCCATCGAGGTCAAGTGCGCCATCAGCCGTAAACGGCGTGATCATGGCGGTGAGGACCCGCCCGAAGGGGGTCTGCGGAGTCGAGATCGGAGCCATGGGTAACACGCTACTCGCTGCCATGCTCGCGGTGTCCCCTCGGGGGACGTGATGAGGGTGTTGGAGCCCGGCACTGCCTGCTCGGGGGTTCAAGCAGTGCCGGGTCCGTTTGATCAGCCTAGATGAACTTTACGAAACGTGGCAATACGGACACTTCGGACTTGTTCCGCACATCCGTGCGGAACAAGGGCGATCGGGCCGTACGGGGCACCCACACGGCCGTCGGCGGCGGAGCTGACGCAGTGCCACAAAATTTGGTTAATGTCTCGAAAAACGGCACCGATCGGGCCTTTCGTACGTCCTACCCGGTAGAACGTCCGTCCGTCCCGCACCCACCGCCCCCCAGGGCCCCGACCGTGAGGAGAGTCGTTTCCATGTTCCGCCGGCGCGAACCCGTCCCGTTCGCCTTCGTCGCCGAGGCCGACCGATTCCGCAGCAACGTCACTCCGCCGCCGCGCGAGAGTCTGGGCAAGACCCAGATCGCCGCCCGTAGTCTGGTCGGACTGACCGTCGTGGCGGGACTCGTCGGATCGCTGCTCTTCGGCATCCCCGCACTGCAGCCGAGCCACGCACCGGCGAAGTCGCAGCAGTCGGAGGCATCCGAGGGACGGTAGCCTCACGGGCACAGCCCAACCGAACGTGCATGTGAGTGAGGTCCTGCCGTGCCCCTGCCCTTCCTGACGGCCGACGGCGCATTCGACGCGCACGACAACGGGGAGACGCTCCCCTACGAAGACCCGGACCGCTGGCGGCGCCCCTACCGTCCGGGGCCCTGGCGGGTCGCCATCGCCGCGCTGATGCTCCTGCTCGGCTCGTTCATGCTCTTCGCCACGGTGATCATCGTGGCCGCCGGCACCTGGACCGGCGCCCTGGGCGGTCTGCTCGCCTCGCTCGCCGTAATCGGCTCCGCCCTGCGGCTGCTGCGCACGGGCGTCTGGGTGAGCCCCAAGGGGCTGCGCGTGGCCGGGTTCTTCACCACCCGGTCGATCCCCTGGAACCAGGTCGGCGAGGTCCGCACGGTGCAGCAGCCCGTGCGCTGGCTCGGGCTGCCGAGGACGGTGCAGGGCCAGGCCCTGACGGTGGCAGCGCGCGGCGGCGCCGAGCTGCCGGTGCTGCTGACCGACCACAGCGCCGATTTCCTGTCGCGGACCGAGGCCTTCGACCGGGCCGCCGGCTCGGTCGAGGCCTGGGCCGACGAGTACCGGGCCGTGCCCGCCTGAGGCGGCCGCCCCAACGCCCCTGAGCGGGGGCGTCACGCGCACGGGAAGCCCGTACAGGCTCAGGCTTGTACGGGCTTTCCGTCGTGCAGGGAGATGGCCCGCTGCATGGCTTTGCGAGCCCTCGGGGTGTCGCGGGCGTCGTGGTAGGCGACGGCGAGGCGGAACCAGCTGCGCCAGTCCCCCGGCGCGTCCTCGGTCTCGGCCTTGCGGCGCGCGAAGACCTCGTCGGCCGAGTCCCGCAGGATCCGGCCGTACTTGTCCCGCTCCAGCTCGTCCACGGGCAGTCCGCCCTCGGCCTCCAGCTCGGCTCCGAGCTGGTTGGCCCTGGTGACGAACCGGGTGTTCTTCCAGAGGAACCAGACGCCGATGACCGGCAGGATCAGCACGGCCACCCCGAAGGTGACGGTGAGCCAGGTCCCGTGCCGGATCAGCATCAGGCCCCTGCTGCCGGCCAGGACGAAGTACACGACCAGGACCGCGGCCGTGATGAAGTAGAGGATCTTCGCGCGCATGGGTGCCGCCGCCTGCTCGTCAGCCGAGTTCGAGGAAGTTTTCCAGGCCGAAGGTGAGGCCCGGGGTCTGCGTCACGCGGCGCGCGCCGAGCAGGATGCCCGGCATGAAGCTGCTGTGGTGCAGGGAGTCGTGACGGATGGTCAGGGTCTCGCCCTCACCGCCGAGGAGCACCTCCTGGTGGGCCAGCAGGCCGCGGAGGCGGATCGCGTGCACCGGGACGCCGTCGACGTCCGCGCCGCGCGCGCCGTCGAGCGCGGTGGCGGTGGCATCCGGCTGCGCGCCGAGGCCGGCCTCCGCGCGGGCGGCCGCGATGAGCTGCGCCGTACGGGTCGCCGTGCCGGAGGGGGCGTCGACCTTGTTCGGGTGGTGCAGTTCGACGACCTCGACGGACTCGAAGTAGCGCGCGGCCTGCGCGGCGAACTTCATGGTGAGGACGGCGCCGATGGAAAAGTTCGGGGCGATGAGCACGCCGGTCGCCGGGGAAGCGGCGAGCCAGGTGTCGAGCCGGGCGAGGCGGTCCTCGGTCCAGCCGGTGGTACCGACCACTCCGTGGATGCCGTGGCGGATGAGGAACTCCAGGTTCTCCATCACCGAGGCGGGGGTGGTCAGCTCGACCGCGACCTGGGCGCCGGCTTCGGCCAGCGTCTCCAGCTTGTCTCCGCGACCGAGGGCGGCCACCAGTTCCATGTCCCCTGCGGCCTCGACGGCCTTGACCGCCTCGGAGCCGATGCGGCCCTGGGCGCCGAGAACTGCCACGCGCAGCTTGCTCATGTCATTCCTTAAAGTGCGTACGGGCCCGGGCCCTGTCCCGGGGCCCGGGCGACGTGCTCCTGAGATGCCTGGCTAGGCGACGGCCTCGTCGAGACGGGCCGCCTGCTTCTCCTTCAGCGGGCCGATCACCGCGAGCGAGGGCCGCTGCGCCAGGACGTCCTGCGCGACCGAGCGCACTTCGTCCGGGGTGACGGCCGCGATCCGGGCCAGCAGGTCGTCGACCGACATCTGGTCACCCCAGCACAGCTCGCTCTTGCCGATGCGGTTCATGATCGCGCCGGTGTCCTCCAGGCCGAGGACGGTGGAGCCGGACAGCTGGCCGACGGCCCGCCGGATCTCCTCGTCGGTGAGCCCGTCGGCGGCGACCTTGTCCAGCTCGTCCCGGCAGATCCGCAGTACGTCGTGGACCTGGTTGGGGCGGCAGCCGGCGTAGACGCCGAAGAGGCCGGTGTCGGCGAAGCCCGAGGTGTACGAGTACACGCTGTAGGCGAGACCGCGCTTCTCCCGGACCTCCTGGAAGAGGCGGGAGGACATGCCGCCGCCGAGCGCGGTGTTCAGCACGCCGAGCGCCCAGCGGCGCTCGTCGGTGCGGGCCAGGGCCGGCATGCCGAGGACCACATGGGCCTGCTCGGTCTTGCGGTTGACCAGCTCGACGCGGCCGGAGGTGCGGATCCGCTTGGTGCCGGAGCGCGGGCCGACCGGTTCGGCGTCGGTGCGGGTCAGGGCGCCGGCCTTCTCGAAGGCCGCGCGGACCTGGCGTACGACCTTGTTGTGGTCGACGTTGCCCGCGGCCGCCACGACCAGGTGGGTGGGGTCGTAGTGCTTCTTGTAGAAGCGGCGGATCCGGTCGGCGGTGAGCGCGTTGATCGTGTCGACGGTGCCGAGGACGGGGCGCCCGAGCGGGGTGTCCCCGTACATGGTCTGGGCGAACAGGTCGTGGACCATGTCGCCCGGGTCGTCCTCGGTCATCGCGATCTCTTCGAGGATGACTCCGCGCTCGGCGTCGACATCGGATTCGAGGATCAGCGAGCCCGTGAGCATGTCGCACACGACGTCGATGGCCAGCGGCAGGTCGGTGTCGAGCACCCGTGCGTAGTAGCAGGTGTACTCCTTCGCCGTGAAGGCGTTCATCTCTCCGCCGACCGCGTCGATCGCGGAGGAGATGTCGAGGGCACTGCGCTTCTCGGTGCCCTTGAAGAGGAGGTGCTCCAGGTAGTGCGTGGCGCCGTTCAGCGAAGGCGTCTCGTCCCGGGAACCGACGTGCGCCCAGATCCCGAAGGTGGCGGAGCGGACGGACGGCAGCGTCTCGGTGACCACGCGCAGTCCGCCGGGGAGGACCGTGCGGCGGACGGTGCCGATGCCGTTGGCGCCCTTGAGCAGTGTTTGGGTACGTGTGACGGCCCGCCCCTCCGAAGAGGGGCGGGCCGTCACACGGGAACTACGCGACGTCACTTGTCGGAGTCGTCCTTGCCTGCGTCATCGGAGGCGTCACCGGCTGCCTCGCCGTCGATGACGGGGACCAGCGAGAGCTTGCCGCGGGAGTCGATCTCGGCGATCTCGACCTGGACCTTGGTGCCGACCGCGAGCACGTCCTCGACGTTCTCCACGCGCTTGCCACCGGCGAGCTTGCGGATCTGCGAGATGTGCAGCAGCCCGTCCTTGCCGGGCATGAGGGAGACGAAGGCACCGAAGGTGGTGGTCTTGACGACCGTACCCAGGTAGCGCTCGCCGACCTCCGGCATGGTCGGGTTGGCGATCTGGTTGATCGTGGCGCGGGCGGCCTCGGCGGCCGGACCGTCGGCGGCACCGATGTAGATGGTGCCGTCGTCCTCGATCGTGATCTCGGCGCCGGTGTCCTCCTGGATCTGGTTGATCATCTTGCCCTTGGGGCCGATGACCTCACCGATCTTGTCCACCGGGATCTTGACGGTGATGATCCGGGGGGCGAACGGGGACATGGCGTCCGGCGTGTCGATCGCTTCCATCATCACGTCGAGGATGTGGAGGCGGGCGTCGCGGGCCTGCTTGAGGGCGGCGGCCAGAACCGAGGCCGGGATGCCGTCGAGCTTGGTGTCCAGCTGGAGCGCGGTGACGAACTCCTTGGTGCCGGCGACCTTGAAGTCCATGTCGCCGAAGGCGTCCTCCGCACCGAGGATGTCGGTGAGGGCGACGTAGTGGGTCTTGCCGTCGATCTCCTGCGAGATCAGGCCCATGGCGATACCGGCGACGGGGGCCTTGAGGGGCACACCGGCGTTCAGCAGCGACATGGTGGAGGCGCAGACCGAGCCCATGGACGTCGAGCCGTTGGAGCCGAGAGCCTCGGACACCTGGCGGATCGCGTAGGGGAACTCCTCGCGCGTCGGGAGGACCGGCACGATCGCGCGCTCGGCGAGCGCGCCGTGGCCGATCTCGCGGCGCTTCGGCGAACCGACACGGCCGGTCTCGCCGACCGAGTACGGCGGGAAGTTGTAGTTGTGCATGTAGCGCTTGCGGGTCACCGGGGAGAGGGTGTCCAGCTGCTGCTCCATGCGGAGCATGTTCAGGGTGGTGACGCCCAGGATCTGGGTCTCGCCACGCTCGAACAGCGCCGAGCCGTGCACGCGCGGGATGGCCTCGACCTCGGCGGCGAGGGTACGGATGTCCGTGATCCCGCGGCCGTCGATGCGGACCTTGTCCTTGATGACGCGCTCGCGGACCAGGGCCTTGGTCAGGCTGCGGTACGCGGCGGAGATCTCCTTCTCGCGGCCTTCGAAGGCCGGGAGGAGCTTCTCGGCGGCGATCTCCTTGACGCGGTCCAGCTCGGCCTCGCGGTCCTGCTTGCCCGCGATGGTCAGCGCCTGGGAGAGCTCGCCCTTCACCGCGGCCGAGAGGGCCTCGTAGACGTCGTCCTGGTAGTCCAGGAAGACCGGGAACTCGCCCTCGGGCTTGGCGGCCTTGGCGGCCAGGTCGGCCTGGGCCTTGCAGAGGGCCTTGATGAAGGGCTTCGAGGCGTCGAGGCCGGCGGCCACGACCTCCTCGGTCGGCGCCTCGGCGCCGCCCTTGACCAGGGCGATGGTCTTCTCGGTGGCCTCGGCCTCGACCATCATGATCGCGACGTCGCCGTCCTCGAGCACGCGGCCCGCGACGACCATGTCGAAGACGGCGTCCTCGAGCTCGGTGTGCGTCGGGAAGGCAACCCACTGGCCGCGGATCAGCGCGACGCGGACGCCGCCGATCGGGCCGGAGAAGGGCAGGCCGGCCAGCTGGGTGGACGCGGAGGCGGCGTTGATCGCCACGACGTCGTACAGGTGGTCGGGGTTGAGCGCCATGATCGTCGCGACGACCTGGATCTCGTTGCGCAGGCCCTTCTTGAAGGACGGGCGCAGCGGGCGGTCGATCAGGCGACAGGTGAGGATCGCGTCCTCGGAGGGGCGGCCCTCGCGGCGGAAGAAGGAGCCGGGGATCTTGCCGGCCGCGTACTGCCGCTCCTCGACGTCCACCGTCAGGGGGAAGAAGTCGAGCTGGTCCTTGGGCTTCTTCGACGCGGTGGTGGCGGAAAGCACCATCGTGTCGTCGTCCAGGTAGGCAACGGCGGAGCCGGCGGCCTGGCGGGCCAGACGGCCCGTCTCGAAGCGGATGGTGCGGGTGCCGAAGGAACCGTTGTCAATGACGGCCTCGGCGTAGTGGGTCTCGTTCTCCACTAGTGTTTTCTCCATTTTCGTCGTCTCCGTCCGCCACCCGTGTGGTGGTGGACGGTTGCGGAGAAGCGCTCCTGGCGTGCGGGCCGGTCTTCGATCGAAGCAGCCGGGCGAAGCCGCGTGCGGGCTTTCCGGATGCCACTACCGAGGACCGGCGGCGTAGGGAGGGCGCTCCTCCTCTTCAGTTGTGCGCGTCTCGCGACGCGGACGCTTCCAGACTACAAAGCGTCCGGTACGTCGCGCACGTACAGCAAAGGGAGCGGCCCCCTCAATGTGGGAACCGCTCCCTTCACAGCGTCTTTACTTGGCGCCGGCCGCACCGCGGCGGATGCCGAGGCGCTCGACCAGCGTACGGAAGCGCTGGATGTCCTTCTTGGCCAGGTACTGCAGCAGGCGGCGACGCTGGCCGACCAGGATCAGCAGACCACGACGGGAGTGGTGGTCGTGCTTGTGGGACTTCAGGTGCTCGGTCAGGTCCGAGATGCGGCGGGACAGCATCGCGACCTGGACCTCGGGGGAGCCGGTGTCGCCCTCCTTGGCACCAAACTCTGCGATGAGCTGCTTCTTGACTGCGGCGTCGAGCGGCACGCGTACTCCTTGTAATAGGTCTACATAGCCACCGAGTGCCCCAGGTCGAATTCTCTGGGGATCTTCCGTAACTCGGGAGGCGGGATCCGCTGAGCGCAGCCTCCGGATGATTCCGGGGGCGCGTACACAAACGGCCGTCACACAGCGTACCAGGCTGCCGCAGGCCCTCGTCTCAGCTGGTGAGAGCACGGGCCCGGGCGTAGACGTCCAGCACGGCCAGGGTCAGCGGGACCAGGCAGAGCAGGACCGCCGCCTCGATGAGGTCGAGCAGCCGCCCCCAGAAGGGTGACAGACCTTTGCGGGGAATGACCAATGCAATTCCGGCGAGGAGGGCCGCGCCGGCCGCCACGGCGGCGGAGAGCCAGAGCGTACGGGTCTCCAGGCCGCTGTGGTCCCCGTACCGGGCGAGCTGCTTGAGCAGGGCGTCCGGCGGGTGCAGGGCGAGGCCCAGGACGAGCAGGCCGAGGGCGGCGAAGCCGGCCACGAGGGCGCAGGCGACCTGGGCGGTGTAGCGGAAGAGCCGGGCGCGCAGCAGCATGGCGAGTCCGGTGGCCAGGGCCAGGAGCCGGGCCCAGGTGTCGTCCGCGAAGCCGAGGACGGCGGCGGAGCCGACGGTGACGGCCGCGCAGCCGCCGACGAGGCCGAGGAGCATCTCGTGGCCGCGGCGGGCCCGGGCGGCGATGGCCCCGGCGTCGAGCGCGGCTCCGGATGCGGGCCCGTCGGCGGCGGAGCCCTCACCGTACGGCTCGCTCTCGTGGCGGTCCGGGGTCGCGTACCCGGCTGCGCCGCTCCGCGGGGCGGCGTAGCCGATGGGGAGGCGGGCGAAGCGGGCGGAAAGACCGGGGAGGAAGGCGACGAGGCCGATGGCTGCGGGGGCGCAGACGGCCGCGGCAGAGGTCGCGGCGGCGTCGGCGGTGATGGCGGCGAAGGTGGCCAGGGTGCCGGTGGCGGCGAGGAAGGCGACCGCGACGAAGGGGGCGTCGCCGTCGGGGGTGAGGGCGACCAGGACGGCGGAGGCGACGAGCACGCAGACGCAGCCGAGGAGGAACTGCAGCCGGCCGGGGCCCTGGCCGGCGGCGGGGGCGGCGATGCCGGAGCCGGCGAGCAGCAGGTGCGGTACGGCGGCGAGACCGAGGGCGACGGCGGAGCCCCGGTCGCGGTAGACCCGGGCGCGGACGCCCGCTGCGGCGGTGAGGAGCGCGCCGACGGAGCCGGCGATGACGCCGGGCAGTCCGCGCATGTCGTGCAGGACGGGGTCGGCGCACCAGAGGAGGAAGCCGAGGAGGACGAAGAGGACGGCGGCGCCGGTCAGGCCCGCGCCGCGCAGCATGTCGTCGCTCCAGCGGTGGCGGCCCCGCACCACGGCGGCGGCGACGGCGTCGGGGACGTCGTCGAAGACGGCGGGCGGCAGGGATTCGGCGAAGGGGCGCAGGCTCAGCACTTCGCCGTCCAGGACCTGCTGGGCCGCGAGGGTGCGGGCGCCGTCGAGGACGGTGCCCGAGCGCAGGACCAGGTGGAAGCCGGTGGGTGCGCCGACGGGCTGGGTCTGGCCGGTGAGGCGCAGCAGCTCGGGGTAGATGTCGGCGACGGCGATGTCCTCGGGGAGGGCGACGTCCATGCGGCTGTCGGGAGCCACGACGGTGACCCTGCGGAAGCCCGTCGCCTCGGCGGTGTTCACCTGGTGCCCCCGATGGGTGTGTGCGGTGGGTGTGCGTACTGGTGTTCGCGGGTGCGCCGGCTGCCGTGGTCGGCCCGCCGGCGCGCGGCCGATTCGCGGATGCGCATGCCGCGAGGAACCTTACCGGGAGTGCGGATGACCGTCGGCAAGTAACATCACCCCCTTGTACAGAAGAGCCCCCTTCGCATCCGGGACTTGAGAGCATCCGGTGCGAACGCCCGTTTGTTTTCTAGGGATTGATGCTCCGGTGAGCCAGATCGTCGTCAAGCGCCCGCCGCGGGCGCTGCCGCCCGAAGTCCCTTCCGGCGAACTGAGGCTCGAGGCACCGCCGGAGCTCCCCCGGGGGCAACAGGAGGGCGTGCTGATGCAGCTCCTCCCGATGCTCGGGATGGGCTCGTCCGCCGTCTTCTTCTTCCTGCCGGGCATCCCCGCGTTCATGCGCATCATGGGCGTGCTGATGATGGTGTCGACGGTGGGCATGCTGGTGGCGCAGTTGGTGCGGCACCGCCGCGGTACCCAAGGGCACATGGCCGACGTCCGGCGGGACTACCTCGCGTACCTGTCCCAGACCCGTCGTCGCGTACGGCGGACGGCGCGGGCCCAGCGTGACGCGCAGCTGTATCTGCACCCGGCTCCCGATCAGTTGTGGTCGGTGGTGGCCGAGGGTTCGCGGCTGTGGGAGCGGCGGGTCGGCGACGCGGACTTCGGACAGGCCCGGCTGGGGCTGGGCGTGCAGGGGCTGGCGACCCCGCTGGTGGCTCCGGACACGGCGCCGGTGGACGAGCTGGAGCCGCTGGCCGCCGGCGCCATGCAGCGGTTCCTGCAGGTGCATTCCTCGCTGGACGGGCTGCCGATCGCGGTGTCGGTGCGGGCGTTCTACCACGTGACGGTCTCCGGGGAGCCCGAGTCCGCGCGGGGCGCAGCGCGGGCGCTGGTGGCGCAACTGGCGACGCTGCACTCCCCCGAGGACCTGGTGGTGGCCGTGGTGGCGGCGCCGGGCGTGGTGGCGGAGTGGGACTGGGTGAAGTGGCTGCCGCACACCAGGGTGCCCGGTCACATCGACGGGGCCGGGACGAAGCGGCTGTTCGGCGACGACCTCGGCGAACTGGAGGGGCTGCTCGGTTCCCGGCTGGAGGGACGGCCCCGGTTCAGCCCGGAGGGTTCGCCGGTGCCGGACCAGCCGCACGTGGTCCTCGTACTGGACTCGGGTTCCCGTGGCGGTCTGGTGCCGCCGGACTCGGGGTTCGCGGCGGCCGAGGGTCTGCAGGGGGTCACCGTCCTCGAGGTGGTGGCGGGCGAGCTGGACGAGGCGCGCGGCGGGCTGTCGGTCGTGGTGCGGCCGGGCCGGCTGCTGCTGGAGTCGCGTGCGGGCATCGCGTACGAGGGGCTGCCGGACACCCTGTCGCTGCCCGCGGCCGAGGCGCTGGCCCGGCAGATGGCGCCGCTGCGGACGGGCGGCGGGGACGAGGACGAGCCGCTGCTGGCCGACCTGGACTTCACCGATCTGCTGAACCTGGGCGACGCGGCCGCCGTGGACGTGGCCCGGACCTGGCGACCGCGCTCCGCCGGCGAGCGGCTGCGCGTGCCGATCGGGGTCGGCGAGGACGGCTCCCCGGTGATGCTGGACCTGAAGGAGGCCGCGCAGGAGGGCATGGGGCCGCACGGGCTGTGCGTGGGCGCGACCGGTTCGGGCAAGTCGGAGCTGCTGCGCACGCTGGTGCTGGGGCTGGCCGTGACGCACCCCTCGGAGACGCTGAACTTCGTACTCGCCGACTTCAAGGGCGGTGCGACCTTCAGCGGGATGGGGCGGATGCCGCACGTCGCGGCGGTCATCACCAACCTGGCGGACGACCTGACGCTCGTGGACCGGATGGGCGACTCGATCCGCGGCGAACTGCAGCGCCGGCAGGAGCTGCTGCGTTCGGCCGGCCACTACGCGAACGTCCACGACTACGAGAAGGCCCGCACGGCGGGCGCGCCGCTGGAGCCGCTGGCCTCGCTGGTGCTGGTCATCGACGAGTTCTCCGAACTGCTGACCGCGAAGCCGGACTTCATCGACATGTTCATCCAGATCGGCCGCATCGGCCGGTCGCTGGGCGTGCACCTGCTGCTGGCCTCGCAGCGGCTGGAGGAGGGCAAGCTGCGCGGGCTGGACACGTACCTGTCGTACCGGATCGGTCTGCGGACCTTCTCGGCGGCGGAGTCGAGGACCGCGATCGGCGTGCCGGACGCCTACCACCTGCCGCCGGTGCCCGGTTCGGGCTACCTGAAGTTCGGTACGGACGAGATGACGCGCTTCAAGGCGGCGTACGTCTCGGGCACCTACCGCCCGGGCGGGCCGGACCTGCCGGTCGGGCCGTTCCCGGTGGAGCGGCGGCCCGTGCTGTTCACGGCGGCGCCGGTGCCGGTCGTCTACGCGGCTCCGGACCCCGCCCACCTCTCGGCGCGGGCGGCGGAGGCCGAGCGGGCCGCACGGGGCGACGACGCACTGGCGGACACCGTGCTGGACGTGATCGTGGCACGGCTGGAGGGGCAGGGGGTGCCGGCGCACCAGGTGTGGCTGCCGCCGCTGGACCAGGCCCCACCCCTGGACCAGTTGCTTCCGGCACCGGCACCGAACGCCGAGCGCGGGCTGCACGCGGAGGGGTACACGCGGCCGGGCGGACTGGTCGTGCCGCTCGGGCTCATCGACAAGCCGTTCGAGCAGCGGCGCGAGGTGCTGTACCGGGACTTCTCGGGTGCGGCGGGCCACATGATGGTGGTCGGCGGTCCGCAGTCGGGCAAGTCCACGCTGATGCGGACGCTGATCTCGTCGTTCGCACTGACGCACACCCCGCGCGAGGTGCAGTTCTACGGTCTGGACTTCGGCGGCGGCGGTCTGTCCTCGCTGGCCGAACTGCCGCACGTGGGCGGGATCGCCTCCCGGCTGGACCCGGAGCGGGTGCGGCGCACGGTCGCGGAGGTGGCCGGGGTGCTGCGCCGGCGCGAGGAGTTCTTCCGCGCGAACGGCATCGACTCGATCGGCACCTACCGGCGCCGGCGGGCCTCGGGCGAGCTGCCCGGGGAGGCCTGGGGCGACGTGTTCCTGGTCGTCGACGGCTGGGGCGGCTTCCGGGGCGAGTACGAGGCCCTGGAGCAGGTCGTCACGGACATCGCGTCCCGCGGACTGGGATACGGCATCCACGTGGTGATCACCGCCGCCCGGTACATGGAGGTCAGGGCCGCGCTGAAGGACCAGATCCTCGGGCGCCTGGAGCTGCGCCTCGGGGATGTCATGGACTCCGAGTTCGACCGCAAGGTCGCGGCGAACGTCCCGACGGGGATGCCGGGACGCGGCCAGGTCGCGGAGAAGCTGCACTTCCTGGGGGCACTGCCGCGGATCGACGGCTCGCACGCGGCGCAGGACCTGTCGGAGGCCACGGCCGCCTTCGTGGACGCCGTGAAGCGGAACTGGACGGGCCGGGCGGCCCCCGGCGTACGGCTCCTGCCGCGGCTGCTCCACGCGGACCGGCTCCCCGGGGGCGGGGAGTTCCCGGAGCGCGGGATCGCGATCGGCATCGACGAGACCGAGCTGGAGCCGGTGTTCGTCGACTTCGAGACCGACCCGTTCCTCCTCGTGTTCGGCGAGAGCGAGTCGGGCAAGACGAACCTGCTGCGGCTCATCGCGCAGCGGATCGCGGAGCGCTACGGCCCGGACCGGGCACGGCTGGTGGTCGGCGACTACCGGCGCGGCCTGCTCGGCACGCTGCCGGAGGAACACCTGCTGGAGTACGCGCCGATGGCGGGCTCCCTGCGGATGCACATGGAGGCGCTGGCCGGGGTGTTCGCCCGTCGGCAGCCCCCGCAGGACGTCACTCCGCAGCAGTTGCGCGACCGCAGCTGGTGGACGGGCCCGGACGTGTTCATCATCATCGACGACTTCGACCTGGTGGCGACGAGTCAGGGCAATCCGCTGGCGCAGCTGGTGGAGTTCCTGCCGTTCGCGCGTGACACGGGGGTCCGGTTCATCATCGCGCGCAGTTCGGCGGGTGCCTCGCGGGCGCTGTACGAGCCGTTCATGCAGCGGATCAAGGAGCTGGGCGCGCAGGGCGTGGTGCTGTCCGGCGATCCGTCCGAGGGAGATCTGGTCGGCGCCGTGCGGCCGCGCCCGATGCCTGCGGGCCGGGCCTCCTTCGTCTCGCGCAGGCGTGGGACCTCGCTGATCCAGATCGGGCGGATGCCGGGGATGTAGGGCGGGGCGCCGGCCGGGGCGCGGCGGCTGGCGGCTGGCGGCTGGCGGCTGGCGGCTGGGAGGGTTCGGGAAAGCCTCCCGCGCGCGGCCGGCCACCGTCGATAATCGACAGGGATCGCACCACCGAAGGAGAGGCCTCGCATGGGCACTCAGCAGGAGAAGGACGAGCTGTACGGGCTCGACATCAGCGCCGTCGAGTGGGAGGGCCCTCCCGGCACCTCTCCCGACGAGGAGCGGGTCGAGATCGCCCGGCTGCCCGAGGGCGCGGTGGCGATGCGGTCCTCGCTGGACCGGGACACGGTGCTGCGCTACACCGCGGCCGAGTGGGAGGCGTTCGTACTCGGGGCCAGGGACGGGGAGTTCGATCTCGACCGGGGTCCCCGCTAGGACCCGTACGGCCCCCGCGGACGGACGGAGGGGCGCGCCCGGTGCGGGCGGCGCCCCTGCGTCGTCTGCGGGGGCTTCGCGCCGCCGCGGGACTAGTAGGCCTCGGTGAACAGGCGCGAGGCCTTCACGTCGGTGGCGCGGTAGTCGCTCTTGCCGCGCTCGATGAGGTCCGCGACGAGGCGCAGCTGGGCGCGCATGTGGTCGGCCTTGCCGTTGTACTTGCGCTGCAGCTCGACGTACTGGGCGTGCGCCTCGCCGTCCCAGGTGTCGGTGACGACCGTCAGGGCCGCGCCCATCTCGTCGAGGTCCTTCTTGATGTTGTCCGAGACGATGCGGATGCGGTCCGCCATCCCCTGGAGGCTCTCGTACCGGACCTTGGTGTGCCCGTCGTTCGCGGTCATGCTCTTCTCCTTCGCACGGGGCTGGGCAGGTGGGTGGCAGGTGGGGGCAGGTGGGTGGGAAAGCGCGTCAGATTCCGTTCAGGGCAGAGGTGTTGCCCCCGCCGCTGCCGGCCTTGACCGTCTGGAACGCCGAGACCACGTCGTCGTCCTGCGCGTTGCTCAGGTTCTTGGTCTGGTCGACCGCGTGGTGCAGGACGCCGAGCAGCCGTCGGATCTCGTCGTGGTCCTCGTTGACGACCGTCTGCGCGGAGGTGAAACCCGACGCGCCCACGCCGGTCCAGCCCGCGCCGACGGTGGCGAGGATGTCCGCCAGCTCCCGGGACTGCCGGGTGACGCTGTCGGCGGTCTCCGAGATCTTGTTCAGTGCCTGCTTGACCGGGTCGTCGGCGAGTCCGAAATTGCTGGTCATCCGAAGCTCCTCATCTCTTGGGGTCTGGATCTCTTGGGGTCTGGATCTCTTGGGGTCTGGATCTCTTGGGCCTGTTGGCGGACCCGCGAACGTTCAATGCGGACGGTGTCCCCGGTTCCCGGCATCCCGGACCACCGTCGCGGTCCCGGCGATCACGGCGATGAGCACGCCGCCGATCCCCAGCGCGTACGTGCCGATCCGCTCGTCGCGTTCGCGCGCCGTCTCGCTCGCCTGCATCACGGCCGGTTCCGGGGCCGCCGCGCGGGGCGGCCCCGGGTCCGGTACGGGGGCCTTGGGGGGCTCGGCGCCCGCCGCGGACCGGGTGAGCGCGCGGACCGGGTCGACCACGCCCCAGCCCACGTAGTCGTCGTGGCCGTTGACGGAGCGCTCGGCGGTGTTCTGGAGCTGCCAGATCACCTCCCGCGCGGTCCACCGCGGGTGCTTGGCGCGCAGCAGGGCGGCGACCCCCGCGACGTAGGGGGCGGAGAAGCTGGTGCCGCTGTCCACGCACTGGCCGAAGCCGGGGACGGTGGAGACCATGTCGACCCCGGGCGCCGCGATCCCGACGAAGGCGCCCGGCTGGGAGAAGGCGGCGCGCTCGTTGTTGCGGTCCGAGGAGCCCACGGCCAGGACGCCGGGGAAGGCCGCCGGGTAGGTGGGGCGCTTCTCCCCTGTCAGGCCGTCGTTGCCCGCCGAGGCGATGACGACCACGTCGGCCTCCACGGCCTTCTTGACGGCCTGCCCGAGCCTGGAGTCCCGGGGCATCGGCGCCTCGGTGTCCTGCGAGATGTTGATGACCCGGGCGCCCTTGGCCACCGCGTGCGCGATGGCCTCGCTCAGGGTCCCGGCGTCGCCGCCGCCCCGCCCGTCGTTCTGCCGGATCGGGATGATCGTGGCCTCGGGAGCGAGCCCGACGAAGCCGGTACCGGGCTGGGGACGGGCCGCGATCAGCCCGGCGACCTTGGTGCCGTGCCCGACGGTGTCCGCGGTGCCGTCGCCCTCGGCGTCGAGGAAGTCGCGGCCGGCCCCGATGTCGAGGGCGCCGCCGAGCTGCGGGTTGACCCGGTCGACGCCGGTGTCGATGACGGCCACGCGGACGCTCTTGCCGTCCTGGGACCGGCCCCTGGTCTCCGCCCACAGCTCGTCGAGCAGCAGCCGCTGGAGCGACCAGGGCCGGTCCTCCAGCTGCTTCTTCATCGGGAAGGTGCACTCGCCGGCGCCCGCGCGGCGCATCGGGTACGAGGGCTGCGGCGCGGCGCCCAGGGTGAGGGCACCAGCAGCCAGCAGGGCGGCGAGGACGGACTTCGGCGCGTTCGCCGCCGCCGCGCTCCGCATCACGAACCCTGGGGCTGGCGGGCGGAGTTGCTGTCGAGTCGGGGCCCCTTGGAGAGGAACTCCGACCACGCGATCGGCACCGTCACCGGAACCACCTCCGCGTATCCGAGCCGGTCCTGGGCCTGGCTCGGCTCGGGGCGGCCGTCGGCGGTGGCCGCCCCGCCCCGGCCGGTGCTCGCGCCCGGCACGGGTGAGGGCCGGGTCGCGTCGCTGTCGCCGTTGGCCTGGACGGCGTACCGCAGGCCGGTGTCGGTGACCAGGAAGAGCGTGCCGCCCGCGGTGGTCTGGCGGCCCTGCGCCTGGGTGTAGAGCAGGCCCGTGCCCGGGGTGACGTAGGCGCCCCTGCCGCCGGCGGTGATGTCCACGGGGAATCCGGTGCCGGCCCAGGTGCTCAGGGTCTGGCCGCCCTGGGCGTCGACGGAGCGCAGCACGCTGCAGATGGTGTCGCGGCCGGCGCCCGCGGCGGAGGCTGAGGCCGAGGCTGAGGCGCCTGCGGAGTCGGGGGTGGAGTCGGGGGTGGAGGCGTGGACCTCGTTGACCCGGTCGGTCTTCTTCTGCGGCCATCTTTTCGCGCCGCCCTTGAAGGAGGTGCGGTCCGGGTTGACGGACTGGAGGTCCACCTCGTGGGCCTTGCCGTACATGTCGAGCCGGTCGGTCGCGGGCGAGGAGATCATCAGCCAGGCGACGAAGTCCGAGACGGGGACGACCTCGCCGGGCAGTACCAGGTAGTGCTGCACGCCCGAACCGGTCACGGCCTTCAGGACCATGCCGACCCTGTCGTCCGTGCCGGACAGCCCCTCGACCCCGGCGGCCGTCCCGGCCGTGGCGCCCGGCAGCTCGGGGAAGGCCAGGTCGTCGCCGGAGCCGAGGGTGGCCAGCCACTCCTCCGTGACCGGCTGCGGGACGGCCCCGCCACCGACGAGGGCGCGGGTCATCGTGCGCGCGTCCGCGGTGCCCTCGGGGAACTTGTACTTCGAGCCCGCCGCGTCGACGAGGTAGCGGGCCTTGTCCGGGCCGGCGCTCTGCACGTACAGGGCCTGGGAGTCGGAGAGCCGGTGCCCGTCGTCCATCAGCTTCGCCTCGCGGTCGGCCAGGACGAAGACGGCCGTCTGCACACCCTTGCCGTTGCCGCCGGGCTGTTGGCACACCGCCCAGCGCTTGGCCGTCCCCGCGTCCGCCGGGGCGGGCAGCCGGTCGGGGGCGTACGGGATGCCGATGACGGGACCGCGCGGGAGCTTCCCCGCGTCCAGCACCTTGTCCGCGACCTGGACGACCTTGCCCTTGGACGGGTCGAGCAACAGCCGTGCGGAGGCGAGGTTCAGCACCGGGTGCAGCCGGGTCCGGTCCTTTCCGCCGGCCTCGGTGGTCAGGACGACGTAGCGGGTCGTCGACTCCTTGCCGACGATGACGTGGTCGCCGGGGGTGTCCCATCCCATGGGGGCCGTCGGCTTGACCATCCCCCAGGCACCGAAGCCCACGAGGACGAGCGCCGCGGTGATCACACCGGGCAGAACGGCGCGCAGCGGTCGCGGGGCACCCTCCTCGGAGCCGCTCGCGGAGGGCTGAAGGAACGCGGCCACCGTACGTCGCTTCGCAAAGGTGTACGCGTTGAGCTCGTCACGTCGTGAGGCCATGACCGCCTGATTCTCCCGCACGGCCCGGTCGGTGGATACGGTCCCCGGGCCTCTGTCGTCCGACCGGAACCCACTATGCCCGTTGCCGGAGGGTGGGTGCGCCACGGGTAGGGTGAGGCAGCCTCTCCAGGCCCACCGGGCCGGAACCAACAGGGGTGTTGGCGCGGGTCGAGGGATCCCGGGGGCCAGGGGAATGAACCCCGGAAAGGTGAGGTGCGCGAGTGACGGCCACGGCCGTGAGGCCGCGTACCGGGGCGCCCGCACCCGAGCGCGCCGGAGTGGCACCGGAGTCGAAGTCCGGCCCAGGACGTTTCGGTCCGTTTCGATTGCAACAACTCGTCCTCCTTCAGATCGCCGCGGCCGCGCTGTTGACGGCCTGGGTGGTCGAGCCACTGCTGCTCGCGCCGGCCGGGGCGCTCGCCCTGGTCCTCGCCCTGCTCGCGGTCGTACGCAGACACCGGCGCTCGCTGCCCGAGTGGATCGGCGGCGCGCTGGCACTGCGCGCACGCCGTCACCGGGCCGCCGCCACGGCGGCGCCGGCCGGCACGGAACCGGGGCTCGCCCCGCTCGTCGAGGCCGATCCGGCGCTGCGGACGCTCTCGTTCAGTGAGCGGGACCGGGATCGGGACCGGGGCCGGAACCGGGACCGGCGACCCGTCGGGATGGTCGGCGACGGCACCTTCCTGACCGCGGTGGTCCAGGTCGACACGGACGCCACCGCGCTGCGGCCCGACCGGGCGGCGCGGCCGCTTGCACTGTCCCTCGTACGAGACGTCCTCGAAGTGGACGGCATCCGGCTGGAGTCGGCGCAGCTCGTGCAGCACACCCAGCCGGCGCCGGCGCCGCACCTGCCGGCCCGGTCGCTGGCAGCACTCAACTACGCCCCGCTCCAGGCCCTGACCGGAACCCCGGCCGTACGCCTCACCTGGATCGCGCTCAAGCTGGACCCGGAGCTGTGCCCCGACGCGGTCACCGCGCGCGGGGGCGGGCTGCCCGGGGCCCAGCGGTGTCTGGTGCGGGTCGCGGACCAGTTGGCGAGCAGGCTCGCGGGGGCCGGGTTCCGCGCGACGGTGCTCACGGAGCAGGAACTGACGGGCGCGCTGGCCACCTCCTCGTGCGCGAACCCGATGGCGATCACCCAGGCGGGGCGGTCGGCAGCCACGGGACGGCGTACCGAGGAGACCTCGCGGACCTGGCGCTGCGACGACCGGCGGCACACCACGTACTGGATCGGCCGCTGGCCCCCGTTGGGCGGGAGCTGGGCCGGACTGCCGGAGTTCGTGGCGCAGTTGACCTCGCTACCGGCGCTGGCGACGAACTTCAGCCTGACGATGGCCCCGGCCGCGCGCCACGAGGTGACGCTGACCGGGCACGTACGCGTCACCGGGCGCAGCGACGAGGAACTGGTCACCGCGCGGCGCGGACTGGAACAGACGGCTCGGGACATCAAGGCCGGGCTGGTGCGGCTGGACCGGGAGCAGGTGCCGGGGCTGCTGGCGTCGCTGCCGCTGGGAGGAGCGCGATGAGGGGCTCTCGACCGGGCTCGCGCCCGGTGCGCGGCGGCTTCGGGCTGGTCGGCCCGCGCCGGGAGCGGCACGTGGTCCGGGCGGCGGAGCTGGACGCGCTCGCGCTGCCGGTCGGGGACGACGGGGTCGTGATCGGCGTGGACCCGACGGGCCGCCCGGCGGTCCTCGGCATCAACCGGCCGACACCGTACGAGGTCACGCTGATCGGCGGCCTGTGGACGGCGCAGGTCCTGGCCCTGCGGGCGGCCGCCACGGGCGCGCGGGTCGCGGTCGAGACCGGGCGCGCCCAGGTGTGGTCCGGCCTGGCGCAGGCCGCGGGCGGGGGCCAGCAGTGCGTGACCCTGCACGACGTGGGCCGGGTACCGCCGCAGGGAGCGTCGGCGGGCAGTCCGGTCCTGGTGGTCCGCGACTGCGGCATGCGGCCGCCGCGGGGCCGGGTGGCGGCGGGACCCTGGCAGTCGGTCCTGACCCTGCTCCCGTACGTGAGCCCGACGGCCCCCCGACTGGTGCGCAACGCTTCCCTGGTCGGCCTCCAGCGGGTCTCCCCGGACGAGGCGGAGCAACTCGGCCGCCTGCTACGACTGCCCGCGGCGGCGGCGGAGTCGCTGCCGACGCTGGGCGACGGGGTCACGCTGTGGTGCACCGGGCAGGACCGGCAGTTCGTGATGACGCAGCCGACGGACGGGGAGACGGGCCTGCTGGGTCCGGCACGGCGCATCGACTGAACCGCGGGCGGAGCCCAAGGCGTGCGGGCAGAGCCCGAGGGGTGCGGGAGCCCAGGGTGCCTGGGATCCCGCACCCCTCGGAGCCGGGCGTGCCGGGTTGTCCGCCCGCCGAGCCGGGGGCCGCAAGGTTCATCCCCACGGGGGACCCGGGGTCGCGGGGTGGACACTCGGGAGGTACCGGTTCGGGGGATCGTGGCTCGGGGCGCAGGTGGGGCGTGCCCCCACCTGCGGGGCACTCAGGACTTCCACGGACCGCCAGTTCGGGGGACCACCTGCCGGTGAACGGCAGCTCGAGAACCGGAGTTCGGGAACCGGCAGGCCGGAACGGGTTGGCTGGTCAAGGCCGATCGGGCGCGGTCAAGCGCCCGGGGCGGCCATGAGGGAGCCGTCCCACGGAGTGGTGCTCCGGGAACGGGCGGGGCGTGGTCACGCGTGCCACCCACCCACCCACCCACCCACCCACCCACCGACCGGCTCGGAAAGTGCACACCGGGAACCGGCAGCCCTGGCCGGGCAAGCCGAGACCCGCGAAACCGAGCCGACCTGGAACCAAACGACCGGCACGGGCGTGGCATTGACGGACGGGCCCCGAACCGGCGAGGCCGGACGGGCAGGCCGACATCGGCAGGGCCGATCCGGACGGGCCGGGGCCCCGCCGGCCCGTCCGGCGTTCGGGGACCGGGTCAGGGCAGAGCCCTGGGAACGGTGGAAGGGCGGGTAGGGGACTTCGCCCCGCAGGGCCGACCCACCCGCACCACACGAGCGGCGACGCACCGGGCACCGCCAGGCCGAGCCGAGCCGAACGAGCCCGGCACCAACCAGCCAAGAGCACGCAAGCTCCGAACCACCAGGCGAGAACGCACAGCGTCGGAACGGGCGGGAACCGGCGGGCGGGAACCGGCACACACCTTCCGGCGGACGGACCGGGACAGGACCGAGACGCGGTGACGTGGCACGTCGGGGAGGCGGGGATTGGCCGGGGGCCCGGCCGTATGGGCAGGATGGAGGCGGCCCCCGGCCCGTGGGCGACCCCGGTAGGGGCCGACGGGGGCGGATTCCGGCTACGGGACACGATTAGGCTGGGCGGCGGCGTGGCGCGGTGGGACGCCGGACCAGTGTTCGATAGACCAGGAGGACCAGTGAGCGGCGATCGGAACGAGAGGCGCGGCGGGACGTGGGACGTCCCGACGGACGATCAGTCCGACGCGGAGCCCGAGCTGACGGGCGAGTTCACCATCGACTACACCACACCGGCCTGGTACGCGCAGGGCGCGGACCCGGCGGCCGCCGCGATCCCGGGCCTGCCCGAAGGCAGTGGTTTCGAGCCCCACCTGCCGCCGTCGGACCTGGAGACCCCTCCGACGATGCGCATCGCCCGACCGGCTCCGCGCACGGCCCCTTCCGACGCACCGGCACAGGCGCCAGTACCGGCACAGGCACCGGCACCGCCCATGCCGTATCCGGCCACCCCCGGCGCACCCACGGCGCCGACCCCGGACTCCACGACCGCCGCACCGTACGCTCCGGCCGCGGGCGCTCCGTACGTCCCGGCAGCGGACACCTCCGCCCCGCCGTACCCGTCGCTCCAGGACGCCGCCGTCCCTCCCCACCCGCCGGTCCCGGACACCGCGAGGCCGTCATACCCGTCGGCCCCGGACAGCGCCGCCCGGCCGTCGACCCCGTCGACCGCGGACGGCCCCGTCCCGCCGCACACGCCGGGCCCGGACTCCGGACCGCCGTCGTACCCGGGTGCCCCCGCCGCGCCCTCCCCTGTTTCCTCGGACACTTCGGACGCTTCGGACACCGCTGCCCCGCCCCACGTCCCGGCGTCGGGCACCGACCTGCCGCCGGCCCCGCAGAGCCCGGCCGGTTCGGGTTCCGCGGGCGCCTCCGCGCCCGTGGGCGCACAGGGATCCGCCGGCGAGCCGTACGCACCGGCGCCGTATCCGAGCGACGCCCCGCCCGTCGGGTCCCCGGCCGACCGGGTCCCGTCGAGCAACCCGTACGCGTCCGCGCCGGCCGACGCGGAGCACGACCGCACGCCGCCCGCTGACGTGCGTACGCCCACGCCGCCCGCGGGGGCGGCCGTTCCGACGCCGCACGCGGCGAACACGTTCGAGGGACCCGCCGGATCCGGCCCGGCGTCCGACGCCGAACTCCCGCAGCGGCCCTCCGAGTTGTACCCGCCCATCGATCCGCGGGCCGGCTACGACATCCTCCCGCCCGAGCAGCCCGAGCCCCAGCCCGAGCCCCAGCCCGAGCCCCAGCCCCGGACGCCGGACGCCGGGTACGGATTCCCGCCCGCTCAGCAAACGCCGCAGCCCCAGACGCCGCAGCCCCAGACGCCGGACGGTTACGGGTTCCCCCCGCCCGCACAGCAGCAACAGCCGCCGCAGCAGCCGCAGCAGCCGCAGCCGTACGCCGACCCCCGCAGCGGCCAGTGGCCGCAAGGCCCGCAGGACCCCCGCTACGGCGCCTCCCAGCCCTCCGGCGGTGCCCCCCTCGGCTACACCGCCGCCGTCGAGCTCTCCTCCGACCGCCTGCTCCGCGGCAAGCAGAAGGCGAAGAGCGGCAACAACGCCCCCGGAGGCGGCGGCCTGTTCCGCTTCGGCGGCAAGGCGGCCGAAGCGGAACGGCGCCGCAAGCTGGAGCTGATCCGCACGCCGGTCATGTCCTGCTACCGGATCGCCGTCATCAGCCTCAAGGGCGGCGTCGGCAAGACCACGACCACCACCGCCCTCGGCGCCACCCTCGCCACCGAGCGCCAGGACAAGATCCTGGCCATCGACGCGAACCCCGACGCCGGAACCCTCGGCCGCCGCGTGCGCCGCGAGACCGGAGCCACGATCCGGGACCTGGTCCAGGCGATCCCGTACCTGAACTCGTACATGGACATCCGCCGGTTCACCTCCCAGGCGCCCTCCGGTCTGGAGATCATCGCCAACGACGTGGACCCGGCCGTCTCGACGGCCTTCAACGACGAGGACTACCGCCGCGTCATCGAGACGCTCGGCCGCCAGTACCCGATCATCCTCACCGACTCGGGCACCGGCCTCCTCTACTCCGCCATGCGCGGGGTCCTGGACCTGGCCGATCAGCTGATCATCATCTCGACCCCGTCGGTGGACGGCGCGAGCAGCGCCAGCACCACCCTCGACTGGCTCTCCGCGCACGGCTACGCCGACCTCGTCTCGCGCTCCCTCACCGTCATCTCCGGGGTCCGCGAGACCGCCAAGATGATCAAGGTCGAGGACATCGTGCGGCACTTCGAGACCCGCTGCCGCGGTGTCGTCGTCGTCCCGTTCGACGACCACCTCGCGGCCGGCGCCGAGGTCGACCTCGACATGCTCCGGCCCAAGACGCGCGAGGCCTACTTCAACCTCTCCGCACTGGTCGCCGAGGACTTCATCCGCGCCCAGCAGCAAACGCCCCAGAACCACTGGGGCCAGCAGCAACAGCAGCCGCAACAGCCCCAGTCCCCGTACGGGCAGCAGCAGTACCCCACCCCCGGCCAGGCCTGGCCCCAGCAGCCCGGTCAGCCGCAGGCCGGCGGGCCCCCGCGCGACCCGCGCCTGGGCTGACGGAGCCGGCACGCGCACGAGGGCCCGTACCGCCCCCGGAATCCCCGGGACGGTACGGGCCCTCACCCGTTGTCCAGCACCTCGTCAGCCGCAGGCGGTCAGACCGCCGGGCCGGCGGGCCGTCAGCGCTCCGCGTCGTACGAGTCCGTCAGCCCCCGCGCGCGCTTCACGTCGTCCGCGATGGCCTCCAGCAGCCCGTCCAGCGACTCGAACTTCGCCATCCCGCGCACGTAGGCGAGGAAGTCGATGGACACGTGCATGCCGTACAGGTCCAGCCCGACCCGGTCGATCGCGTACGCCTCCACGGTCCGCTCGGTCGCGTCGAACTGCACGTTCGTGCCGACCGAGATCGCCGCCGGCATCCGCTCGCCGTCAGCCGTCAGCCAGCCCGCGTACACCCCGTCGGCCGGGATCGCGGTGTGCGGCTGCGTCTCCACGTTCGCCGTCGGGTAGCCGAGCTCGCGCCCGCGCTGCGCACCGCGCACCACGACGCCCTCGACCCGGTGCGGGCGGCCCAGGATCTCGGCCGCGCCGTCCATGTCGCCCTGCGCCACGAGCTTGCGCGCCAGGGTGGAGGAGAACGGCACGCCGCCGCCCGCCTCGCCGCGCTCCACCAGGTCCACGACCTCGACCTCGTAGTCGTAGGTGGTGCCGAGCTGCCGCAGGAACTCGACGTTTCCGGCGGCCTTGTGGCCGAAGCGGAAGTTCGGTCCCTCGATGACCGCCAGCGCGTGCAGCTTGTCGACGAGCACCTTCACGATGAAGTCGGCCGGGGACAGCTGCGAGAACTCCGCCGTGAACGGCAGGATCAGCAGCGCGTCCACGCCCAGCCCGGCCATCAGTTCGGCGCGCCGGTCGTAGGGGGCCAGGATCGGCGGGTGGCTGCCGGGGCGGACGACCTCGCTCGGGTGCGGGCTGAAGGTGACGACGACGGAGGGGACACCCAGCTCGCGGGCCTTGGCCACGGCCCGTCCGATGATCAGCTGATGACCCCGGTGGACCCCGTCGTAGGAGCCGATGGTGACGACGCCGCGTCCCCAGTCCTGGGGGATGTCCTCCAAGCCACGCCAGCGCTGCACTGTGACCGCTCCTCGCCCGAACCCTGTAGGCCCTGTCCTGGTTGCCGATTGCAGGTCTAAGACTGCCATGCCGGTGGCCGCTGCCCATCATCGGCGTCTTCCGACGGGGACGCACTGTGAGCGAGGGTCTCCACGGTCCGGCGCGCGCCGGGCCCCAGCAGCGCCGCCGCCTCTTGCGGAGCTCGAGCCAGCCAGGAGGCCACGAGTGCGCCGAAGGCCGGTTCGGCCCGGGCCAGCTCGACCGTGCGCCGCTCGAAGACCGCCGGGCCGCCCGGTGCCCGCAGCAGTTGGCGGCCGGTACGCCGCAGCAGGTCCCGGGTACGGTCCGGGGCGCCGGTGGCCGCCCCCGCCGCCAGCGCTCCGAGGAAGGTGTCGAGCACCGAGGGGTCCAGCTCCTCGCGGAGCAGCGACTCGGCCAGCTCGCCGCGGAGCGTGTACGAGGACTCCGTGCCCGGGGCGGCCAGTACGCCGGCCAGCGCGGCCCGCACCGGGGGCGGACCGGAGCCGAGGAGGTCCCGTACGAGCGGGCGGAGCACGGGGGCGGCGGCCAGCCCCTGTTCGAGGCGCCGGTCCACGAACTCGGCGGCGTGCGCGGCGTCCTGCGGGTGCCGCGCCAGGTGGTCCCGTACGAGCTCGGCCGCACGCCGCGCCAGGCCCGGCGTGGTCAGCGCGGCCAGCGCGCGCACCACCTCCCCGTCGGCCCGCTCCCGCAGGGCCGCGAACACCGCGTCCGGGTCCGGCAGCACGGGGAGCGCGGCGACCAGCGCGGCGGCGGGCAGCGGCCGGCCGCGCCCGGGATCGCGGAAGCAGGCGAGGGCCTCGGGGAGGTAGCGGGCCCGCACCTGGGGGTCGCGGAGCAGGATGCCGAGGGCGCTGCCGTGCAGGGAGGCGTCCGCGGGGCGGGCGAGGAGGGCCTGCGCGGCGTAGCGCAGCAGCTCGCGGTCGGCGGGGGTGCGCACGTGCGGGGCGGTGAGCGGCCCGTACGCGGCGGCGGCGACCCGGCGGCCGGGCCGCTCGTCGTGCGCCCAGCGGTCCACGGCCCGGCTGAGGGCGGAGGGCTCGTCCTCGGCGAGTACGGCGAGCAGTTCGTCGGAGCGGGGGTGCGCGGCGGTGACGAGTGCCTCGGTGAGGTCGTCGACGGCGAGGCCGCGGTGGGTGTGCAGCAGCGCCTGCGCGGCGGTGGCGACGGTGGCCCCGGGCCGCCCGAGCAGCCGCCGCTCGTCTCGGAACCAGCCGCAGAGCAACGGCTGCACGAGCCGCGGCGCCCGGACCAGCCGCCGCGCGGCGGCGTCGAGGAGGCGGTGGTCGTGGGGCACCAACCGCCGCAGCAGCTCGAACCGGTCCTCCTCGGCGACTCGGACCCGGGTCCAGAACCAGCCCCCGAACTCCCCCTCGTCCTCCCGGCCCTGACCGGGCTCGGGCGGGCTGCCGGGCCCGGTGAGTCCGCCGGTCCCCCGGCCCCCGGAGCGACCGGTGTCATCGGCGGCCGCTCCGGGGCGGAGCTTCCCGGCCCCCCGGCCGGGTCCGCCGGCCACCGGGGCTCCGCCCTGCGCGGGGACCCGCAGGGGTCCGGCGGTACCGGGCGGCGCCCAGCGGGTGGCGTCGGCCGGAGCCGGGGCACCCAGGGCGCCCGCGTACGCCGCGGAGCCGGCCGGCGGCGGAGGCGGTGCGGGAGCTGCCGGAGGTGGTTCCGCTTCTTCCGCCCCGGACGGCGCGGGCCGGGTCAGGTGGGCGGCGAGGGCGTGCAGGACCGGGAGGTACGGCGTGGCGTCGGGGACCCGCAGGAGGGTCTCACCGAGGAGCCGGGCGGCCCACCAGAGGGCCTCCGGGTCGGTGGCTCCGCCGAGCACGGCCACGAGCCGCTCCAGCACCGCTCCCCGCTCCCCCGGCGGCAGCAGGCGCACGCCCTCCAGTACGGGCCCGATGCGGTGCCGGGGGACGTCCCGGCCCAGGGTGTCCAGGGCGGCGGGGAGGTCGAGGTGGGCGGCCTGCACCCAGTCGGCGAACTCCTCGTGGGCGAAGCGGTAGCCCTCCCCACCGGGCACCAGCAGCCCCTCGGCGAGCACCGCGGAGGCCCATCCCGACCGCCACGGGAACAGTTCCTCGAAGGAGCCGCGGTCCAACTGCCCCTGTCCCGGGCCCAGACAGCGCCGCGCGGCCTCGTGCACCCGCCCGGCCACCCGTGCGGCCAGCCTGCCCGCGCCGGGCCCGAACACACCGGGCCCGAAGATGCCGGGCCCGTACGCCCCGGCCGGGTCCTCCCCGCCGGCGCCGTCCCACCCGATGCCGTCCCCGCCGGCGCCTTCCACGCCGGCGCCTTCCCCGCCGATGCCCTCCCCGCCGGTGCCGTCCGGCCCGACGGCCCCGCGGGGTCTACGGGGCTGCGGGAGCGCGGCCGACACCCGGACGGCCACGCGCAGGCACAGCAGGTCCAGGTGCGCGGCGAACACCTCGTCGCGCGACGGACGGCCCGCGGTGACCCCGGCCGCGCGGAGTTCCGCGAGCAGCCGCAGCGTGAGCGGGTGCCGGGCGTCGGCTCCGTCGACGGCGCCGGCCGGGATCCCCAGCCGGGCCCGGGCCGCTTCCGCTTCCTCCGGGGTCAGGTCGCCGATCGGGACCGCGGGCGGCAGCCGCAGGGCCGGCCGCGCCGGGGTGTGGAGCATCCGCGGCGGGTAGAGCCGCCCGGCCGCCTCCCAGTGCTCGGGGCGGGCGGCCACGACCAGCCGGGCCCCGCTCGCGCCGAGCCAGGCGGCGGTGGCACCGGTCCACCGCACTGCCCGCCCCGCGAGCCGCGGCGGCATCTCCTCGGGCCCGTCCAGGACCACGAGCAGGGGCCGCCCGGCCGAGGCCACGAGCGCGGCCAGCGCCGACGCGGGGTCAGGCCCCGGGCCGGCCGCGGGCACCTCCAGGATCCGGCCCGCCTCCGTCAGTGCCCGCGACACGGCGTCGGCCAGCGAGGTGTCGTCGGCCCGCAGGTCGGCGCCGCGCAGCCAGAGGGTCGGGGCGGGGCGCGGGCCGCGGGCGCGGCGGACGGCCAGGGCGGCGAGGGCCGTGGTGCGGCCGGTGCCGGGCCGTCCGACGAGGGCGAGGACCGGGCGGTCACCGGCGGTGAAGGCGTCGAGTTCGGCGGCGATCTCCGGGCGGTGCACCGGCTCCGGTCCCCCGGTGGCGAGGGCCGCTCCGAGTGTGGTGCCGGTGAGCTGCAGGGCTCCGGCGAGGTTCAGGTCGCCACCGTGGCCCGGCACGGTGGCGGCGTTGCGTTCCAGCAGGGCGGCGAGGGGTCCGCCCGGATCAGCGGCGGCCGCGGCCGCGAGGGGCACGGCGAAGCCCCCGGAGCGGTGTTCCGCCTGCAGAGCGGTGCACAGGACCGCGAGCACCGCTCCGGTTCCGGCGTCCAGCACCGGGCCTCCGCAGGCCTCGCCTCCGAGCCGCAGCGCGTCGCGCCCGTCGGTCCCGATGGCGAGTTCCAGTGCGGCCGGGAGCAGGTGGGGGCGGTCTGCCGCCGGGTAGCCGGCCTCGGCGGCGCCGAGCACCCGCGCCTGGCGCCAGCCGCGCGCGGCCAGCCGTACGTACGTGCCGGGAGCGATCGCCCCGCGCGGCGCGACCGGCAGCGGCCGCGCCCCCAGCCCGTCACTGCGTACGAGCGCCAGCCCCAGCTCCGGCAGGGCGGTCACGTCCGAGGCGCCCGCCGTCCAGGTCCGCTCCCCCGGCGCCGGCCCGTGCAGGACCAGCCGGGCCAGTCCGTCCACGGCTTCGTGGCTGGTGAGCACCGTCCCGCGGTCGTCCGCGACGAACCCGCTCCCCCGCGGCCGCCCGGCGAGATCGCAGATCCTGATCAGTTCCGCCGTCACCGCACCACTCCCCGCCGCGCGTGCCCCGTAGGCACGACGGTAGGCAGATGAAGATCAGCGGGAACAGCACGCGTGGCGAAAGCGCCCCCTTACGCTCCCTCCATTCACTCCGAGCGCCTGCTCGCACGGGTGAATAAGGGGGTCCGGGTGGATAGAGACCTACCCGAGGGGGGTCGTGGAGCGGTGAGCAGCAGTCCTTGTGCGCTCACCGCTCCACGTCGAACGCGAACCGGCCGGACATGCGAACCGGGCGGACACGCGAACCGGGCGGAAACGCGAACCGGCCGGCCCGAAGGCCGGCCGGTCAACAGCACCAGGGGGACGGATCAGGCGAAGACGGCGAGCGACTTCGCCTTGCCGTTCTTGCTCTCGACGAGCCCGAGCAGCTGCCCGTCCGGCCCGTAGACCGCGACCGCCTTGCCGGGCTCGTACTCCTCCGGCATGTCGATCCGCACGCCGTTCGCCAGCAGCGACGCCCGCCGGGCGTCCAGCTGCCAGCGCGGGAACGCGGCGGCCGCCGCGTCGCCGATCGGCATGACGGTCAGCTCCTCCTGGAGCTGGTCGAGCGTGCGCGCCCGGTCGATCTTGTACGGACCCACCCGCGTGCGCCGCAGCGCCGTGAGGTGCCCGCCGACGCCGAGGTCGGCGCCGAGGTCCCGCGCGAGGGCGCGGATGTACGTACCGCTGGAGCAGACCACGGAGACGACGAGGTCGACGACCTTGGTGCCGTCCTCCGCCTCCGCCTCCCGCATGTCGTACACCTGGAACGAGGAGACGGTCACCGGTCGGGCCGGGATCTCGAAGTCCTCGCCGTCACGGGCGCGCTTGTAGGAGCGCACGCCCTTGATCTTGATGGCGCTGACCTTGGACGGGACCTGCATGATCGCGCCGGACAGCTTGGCGATGCCCGCGTCCACGCCCTCGCGGGTGACCCCGGTGGCGTCGGTGGACGAGGTGATCTCGCCCTCGGCGTCGTCCGTCAGGGTGTTCTGGCCCAGCCGGATGGTGCCGAGGTACTCCTTCTCCGTGAGCGCGAGGTGGCCGAGGAGCTTGGTGGCCTTCTCGACGCCCAGGACCAGCACGCCCGTCGCCATCGGGTCGAGCGTGCCGGCGTGGCCGACGCGGCGGGTCCTGGCGATCCCGCGCATCTTGGCGACCACGTCGTGCGAAGTGAATCCGGACGGCTTGTCGACGATGACCAGGCCGTCCGGAGTCTTTTCTGCGTTGGTGCTCATTCCGCGGCTGCGTCCTCGTCCGAGTCGTCGTCCTCGTCGGGCTTCTTGTACGGGTCGGCTTCGCCGGCGTACTGGGCGCCCGAGGAGACCTCACGCACCTGGGCGTCGGAGGTCCGCGCCTTCTCGAGGAGGTCCTCGATGCTCTTGGCGGTCTCCGGAAGGGCGTCCGCCACAAACGTCAGGGTCGGCGTGAACTTGGTCTGCGCCGCCCGGCCGACCGCGGAGCGCAGTACGCCCTTGGCGCTCTCCAGGCCCGCCGCCGCGCTGACCCGCGCCTCGTCGTCGCCGTACACCGTGTAGAAGACCGTGGCCTCCCGCAGGTCGCCGGTGACCCTGGTGTCCGTGATGGTCACGTGCGTACCGAGGCGGGGGTCCTTGACGCCGCGCTGCAGCTTCTCGGCCACCACCTCCCGGATGAGGTCCGCCAGCTTCTTCGCCCGCGCATTGTCGGCCACTGGTCCGTCTCCTTCTCAAGTCTTGCGGTCAGTCTTCATCACCGTGGAGCCGTCGTCGTACCGACAGCAGCTCCACTTCCGGACGTGCCGCGACCAGCCGCTCGCAGCGGTCCAGTACATCCGAGAGGAACCCCGTGTCCCCACTCACCAGAGCGACCCCTATACGGGCCCTGCGGTGCAGGTCCTGGTCGCCCACTTCGGCCGCGCTCACAGAGAACTTGCGCTGGAGCTCGGCCACGATGGGCCGGACGACGGAGCGTTTCTCCTTCAGCGAGTGAACGTCGCCGAGGAGCAGATCGAAGGACAGAGTCCCCACGTACATGCAGTTCCGGATATCCCGCCGGTGCGGGTTCGGTGGCCTGCCGGCCGTCGCGCGGCAGGGTCATCAGAACCGTACACGCAACGGCCGGGGCCGATCGACGGATATTCCGCCGACCGGCCCCGGTGTTACAGCTGCCTACGACACGGTGCGAACCGCCTCGCGCTTACGCGCGGGGCTTCTCGCGCATCTCGTACGTCGCGATGACGTCGTCGATCTTGATGTCGTTGAAGTTGCCGAGGTTGATACCGCCCTCGAAGCCTTCGCGGATCTCGGTGACGTCGTCCTTGAAGCGGCGCAGACCGGAGATGGTGAGGCTCTCGGCGATGACCTTGCCATCGCGCAGGAGCCGCGCCTTGGTGTTGCGCTTGACCTCGCCGGACCGGATGAGGACACCGGCGATGTTGCCCAGCTTGGACGAGCGGAAGACCTCGCGGACCTCCGCCGTACCGAGCTCGACCTCTTCGTACTCCGGCTTGAGGAGGCCCTTGAGAGCCGCCTCGATCTCCTCGATGGCCTGGTAGATCACCGAGTAGTAGCGGACGTCGACACCCTCGCGCTCCGCCATCTGCGCGGCACGGCCGGCCGCACGGACGTTGTAGCCGATGACGATGGCGTCGGAGCCCATCGCCAGGTTGATGTCGGACTCGGTGACCGCACCCACACCGCGGTGCAGGATGCGGATGTCGACCTCTTCACCGACGTCGAGCTGGAGCAGCGAGGACTCGAGAGCCTCGACCGCACCGGACGCGTCGCCCTTGATGATGAGGTTGAGTTCCTGGACCAGACCGGCCTTGAGGACCGAGTCGAGGTCTTCCAGGGACACCCGGCGGACGCGCTTGGCGAAGTTGGCGTTGCGCTCACGCGCAGCACGCTTCTCGGCGATCTGACGGGCGGTGCGGTCCTCGTCGACGACGAGGAAGTTGTCGCCGGCGCCGGGGACGTTGGTGAGACCCAGGACCAGGACGGGGGTCGCGGGACCCGCTTCCTCGACGTTGTTGCCCTTGTCGTCGAGCATGGCGCGCACGCGGCCGTAGGCGTCGCCCACGACCATCGTGTCGCCGACGCGGAGGGTACCGCGCTGGACGAGGACGGTGGCAACGGCACCGCGGCCGCGGTCGAGGTGGGACTCGATCGCAATACCCTGAGCGTCCTGCTCCGGGTTGGCGCGCAGGTCGAGCGAGGCGTCGGCGGTGAGGACGACGGCCTCGAGCAGGGAGTCGATGTGCAGACCCTGCTTGGCGGAGATGTCGACGAACATCGTGTCGCCGCCGTACTCCTCGGCGACCAGACCGAACTCGGTGAGCTGACCGCGCACCTTGACCGGGTCGGCACCCTCGACGTCGATCTTGTTGACCGCGACGACGATCGGGACGCCGGCGGCCTGGGCGTGGTTGAGCGCCTCGATCGTCTGCGGCATCACGCCGTCGTTGGCCGCGACCACGAGGATCGCGATGTCGGTCGACTTGGCACCACGGGCACGCATGGCGGTGAACGCCTCGTGACCCGGGGTGTCGATGAAGGTGATCTTGCGCTCTTCACCGTTGACCTCGGTACCGACCTGGTACGCACCGATGTGCTGCGTGATGCCACCGGCCTCGCCCGCAACGACGTTCGTCTTGCGGATGGCGTCGAGCAGTCGGGTCTTACCGTGGTCGACGTGACCCATGACGGTCACGACCGGCGGACGCGGCATGAGGAATTCCTCGCCGCCCTCGTCCTCGCCGAACTCGATGTCGAAGCCCTCGAGGAGCTCGCGGTCCTCTTCCTCCGGGCTGACGATCTGAACGACGTAGTTCATCTCGCCGGCCAGCATTTCGAGGGTCTCGTCGGAGACGGACTGCGTGGCAGTGACCATCTCGCCGAGGTTCATCATCACGGCGACGAGCGACGCCGGGTTGGCGTTGATCTTCTCCGCGAAGTCGGTGAGGGACGCACCGCGCGACAGGCGAACGGTCTCGCCGTGACCGCGCGGCAGCATGACGCCGCCGACCGACGGGGCCTGCATGGCCTCGTACTCCTGGCGACGCTGGCGCTTGGACTTGCGACCACGACGCGCCGGACCACCGGGACGGCCGAAGGCACCCTGCGTGCCACCACGGGCACCGGGACCACCGGGACGCCCGCCGAAGCCGGGACGACCGCCGCCACCGGCACCAGCCGGACCGCCGCCGAAGCCGCCGCCACCGGGACGGGGACCGCCGAAGCCGCCACCGCCGCCGGGACGCGAGCCCGGACCGGCCGGACGACCGGCGAAGCCGCCGCCCGCGGGACGACCGGCGCCACCGGCGCCACCGGGACGGGGACCGCCCGCACCGGGACCACGGCCACCGGGGCCGCCACCGGGACGGGGACCGGGACCACCGGCAGCGGGACGCTGCGGCATCATGCCCGGGTTGGGACGGTTACCACCGGGGGCACCACCGGGACGCGGGGCGCCGCCCTGCGGACGCGGCATGCCGCCCGGGGTCGGACGACCTGCACCGGCACCCTGGGGACGCGGAGCGCCGCCGGGGCCGCCCTGCGGGCGGGGAGCACCCTGGCCGCCACCGGCGCCGGGGGCACCGGGACGGGGAGCGCCGGCCGGACGGGGCGCCTGCGGGCGCGCCATGCCGGTGGAGCCACCAGAGGTGAACGGGTTGTTGCCCGGACGGGGACCGGCCGGACGGGCGCCCTGCGGACGCGGGGCCGAGGCACCGGGACCTGCGGGACGCTCGGTGCGCGCCGGAGCGGCACCGGCCGGACGCGGGGCGCCGGGACGGGCGCCGGACTGGCCACCGGCCGCCGGACGCTCGGGGCGCTGCTGCGCCGGACGCGGGCCGGGGGTCGCGCCGGGACCGGCGGGACGCTCGGTGCGCGCCGGAGCCGCGGCGGCCGGAGCCGCCGGAGGCGCGGAGAACTCGGTCGCCACGGGAGCCGCCGGAGCGGGCTTCGGGGCGGCCGGAGCCTTGGGACCGGGACGCGGACCACCGGGGGCGGCGGTCGGGGTCACCGGGGCGGGGGCGCTGACGGCCGGGGCCTCGGCAACGACCGGCTTGGGGGCCGGTGCGCCGGGCTTCGGGGCAGCAGAACGTGCAACAGCACCCGGGGTGGGAACCCCGGGCTTGGCGGGGGCGGCCTTGCGGGGCTCACCCGGCTTCGCAGCGGACTTGCCGGCGTTGCCGCCGGGGCCCTGCAAAGCATCGGTCAACTTGCGTACGACCGGCGCCTCGATCGTCGAGGACGCCGAACGGACGAACTCACCGAGTTCCTGGAGCTTGGCCATGACGACCTTGCTCTCAACTCCGAACTCCTTGGCGAGTTCGTATACCCGGACCTTAGCCACTTCGCTCCTTTTAGGTCCGGGTTACGCCGGACCGTCTCTACTTCATGCTCGTACTCATCGCGTACTCATCGAGGGGTGCTCATCGCAATCTCGACCTACTTCCAACTCGCGAGGTACCTGACCGCACGGTGATCCGTGCCGTACTACGTGCTTACGGTGTCGCCTCGGCCTCATCGGCCACGGCATTGTGCAGTTCCGCCGTGTCGAACGGTCCTGCGGACTTGAAGGCCCGGGAGAACGCCCTACGGCGGACAGCCTGGTCGAGGCAGACCACGGCGGGGTGCACGTAGGCACCCCGGCCGGGCAGCGTACCGCGAGGATCGGAGACACATTTGTCACCGACCGCCACGATGCGCAGCAGATCGCTCTTGGCCGCTCGCTCCCGACACCCCACACAGGTGCGTTCGGGGCATGCGCGGGCTTGCGTCCGGCCAGACACGCTTAAGTCTACCTCCCCGCACCGACCTCACCCCTTCGGGCGAAAAATCGAACGGATGTTGTCGTGATCACGAGTGCCGGGTCCGGCCGCCGAAACCTCGGCGGCGGACGGCCGTGCACGTCGAGCAGGGCTCTTGTCGCCCCTGCAGCTCTTGTGTACCGCTCGGACAGCTCCGGGCGGTACCGGTTTTATTCCCCGCGGCGGTCGTCGCGCCGGTCGTCCCGGCGGTCGTCGCCCCGGTCGTCGCGGCCGTTGCCCCGGTCGTCGCGGCGCTCGCCGCGGTCGCGGTCGTCCCCGTCCGAGGGCTGCTCGGTGTCGGGACGGATGTCGATGCGCCAGCCGGTCAGGCGGGCGGCGAGGCGGGCGTTCTGGCCCTCCTTGCCGATGGCCAGCGAGAGCTGGTAGTCGGGCACGGTCACCCGCGCGGACCGGGTGTCCCAGTCCACGACCTCGACCTTGCTCACCCGGGCGGGTGACAGGGCGTTGGCGACCATCTCCGCCGGGTCGTCCGACCAGTCGACGATGTCGATCTTCTCGCCGTGCAGCTCGGCCATCACGTTGCGCACGCGGCTGCCCATCGGGCCGATGCAGGCGCCCTTGGGGTTGAGGCCGGAGCGGTTGGCGCGGACGGCGATCTTGGTGCGGTGACCGGCCTCACGGGCGATCGCGCAGATCTCGACGCTGCCGTCGGCGATCTCCGGGACCTCCAGCGCGAACAGCTTCTTCACCAGGTTCGGGTGGGTGCGCGACAGCGTCACGGACGGACCGCGGACGCCCTTCGCCACCCGCACGACGTACGACTTCAGGCGCAGTCCGTGCGTGTACTCCTCGCCGGGGACCTGCTCCTGCACCGGCAGCATGGCCTCCATCTTGCCGATGTCGACGAGGACGTTCTTCGGGTCCTTGCCCTGCTGCACCACGCCGGTGATGACATCACCCTCGCGGCCCAGGAACTCGCCGAAGGTCAGGTCGTCCTCGGCGTCGCGAAGACGCTGGAGGATCACCTGCTTGGCGGTCGTCGCGGCGATGCGGCCGAAGTCCGACGGGGTGTCGTCGAACTCCTTGGCCTCCTGGCCCTCTTCCAGGTCCCTCGGGTCCTCGGTCGCCCACACGATCACGTGACCGTTGGTGCGGTCGAGCACGACGCGTGCGCGCCGGAAGCTTCCCTCGGTGCGGTGGTACGCGATGAGGAGGGCCGACTCGATCGCTTCGACGAGCAGGTCGAAGGAAATCTCCTTCTCCCGAACCAGACCCCGCAGGGCACTCATGTCGATGTCCACGACTACGCCTCCTCTTCCTTCTTGTCCTTGCGGTTGAACTCGATCTCGACACGCGCCTTGGCGATGTCGGTGAATACGATGCGGCGGGCGGTCGCCTTGCGGCCCTTCACGCCCGGGATTTCGAGGTCCATGCCCTCGTCGTCGACGTCGAGGATGCGGGCGATCATTTCCCCGCCGTCCGACGTCTGGAACTTCACGAGCCGGCCGATCGCCCGGATGTAGTGACGGTGCTCGGTCAGCGGGCGGTCCGCGCCCGGCGAGCTGACTTCGAGGACGTACTCGTCCTCACCCATCGCGTCGGTCTCGTCCAGCAGGTCGGAGACCTCGCGGCTCAGCTCGGCGCACGCGTCCAGCTCCACGCCCTCGTCGGAGTCCACGATGATGCGCAGCATCCGGCGCTTGCCCGCCTTGGACGTCTCGATCTCCTCGAGGTCCAGGCCCTTGGCGGCGACGAGCGGCTCCAGCAATGCGCGCAGCCTGTCGCTCTGGGTGGTGCTCATCCGGGTGACTCCTCGGCCGCGTGTGCTGTTGTGATTTCCGTCGTGCGTCAGGTCAAAGGGTATCCGGTCGCGGGGGGTGTTGCCGTCCGCCCTGTGGACGGGCCCCCGGGTACCGTGATCACAGCCTGCCCGCCATCACCCCTAGGACGTCTCCGTGCCCTCGACCCTGCCGTCGCGAAGAGGCCTGCTCGCCGGTGCCGCGGGCATCGCCGGAGCCGCACTGCTCAGCGGTTGCTCCGACGACCGGCCGCCCGCCGCGGCCCCCGAGGTTCCACTCGAACGGCGGATGCGCGAGACGGCCGTTCGTGAGAGCGAGCGGCTGCTGGAACGTTACGACGCCACGACCGCGGCCCATCCGGCCCTCGCGCAGCGCCTCGCACCGCTGCGCGCCTCGGTCGCTGCGCACACGGCGGCCCTGGCCGACGAGGGGTCGTCGGCCGCGTCGTCCTCGGCCTCGCCTTCCCGGCCCGCGGCCCCGGCCTCCGCCTCCTCGTCCGCTTCCTCCTCCGCCTCCCCCTCGTCCGTCCCGTCCGGCGCCGCGGCCGCCGCCCCGCCCGCTTCCGGGGCCGTACCGGTGCCCCCCGCGCCCGCCGACGCGCTGACCGCCCTCGCGGACGCCGAGCGGAGCCTGGCCGAGGCCCGGACGATCGCCCTGGCCGGCGCCCCCGGGGAGCTGGCGCGGATGCTGGCCTCGGTGGCGGCGTGCGGGCACGTGCACGCGTACCTGCTGACCTCGAACCCGGGAGCCTCCTCGTGACCACCGCCCCCGTCCCCTCCCCCGCCGGCCGGGTCCTGGAGGCCGCCCAGGCGGCGCTGGCCGCCGAGCACGCGGCCGCGTACGGCTACGGCGTGATCGGGGCCCGGACCTCGGCCACCCGCTCCGCCGAGGCCCGTGAGGCGTACGGCGGCCACCTCGCGCGCCGCGACGCGCTCGCCCGTACCGTGCGTGAGCTGGGAGGTTCCCCCCGCCCTTCGGAGGCCGCGTACACACTGCCGTTCACCGTGCGCACGCCGGCCGACGCCGAGCGGCTGGCCGCCGGGATCGAAGACCGGGTGGCGGGCGCGTACTCCGATCTGGTGCGCGCCGCCGAGGGCCGGTTGCGCCGCGAGGCGGCTGACGCGCTCACCGCCGCGGCCGTGCGCGCGGCACGCTGGCGCGGTGTCGGCGTAGCCTTCCCTGGGCTCACGGAACGCGCGGACACACCGCCGACCTAGCGCGCAAGCATGCGCGACGAGCCCGGGCACAGCTGAAAGGGACCACGCACGCATGGCTTTCGAACCGCCGCAGCGGCTTGTACGGGCGCTCGGCGAACTGCCGGAATCGGCGCACGTCTCGGACTGGCTGGGGCAGCTCCCCCGGCTGGCGGAGGGGGCGCTGGCCCGGCGCGGGGTGCACGCCCAGCGGGTGCAGGCCCCCGGCGGCCGCAGCAGCCTGGTCGTCCTCGTCCGGTACGCCGACGGGACCCCGGCCGCGCTGAAGCTGGCCCCGCCGGGGCTCCGGCCCGACCGGGAACTGGCCGCGCTCGCGCACTGGGGCGGCTTCGGGGCGGTACGGGTCCTCGACACGCGCCACCACGAGGAGGACGGGGCGCTGCTGCTGGAGCGGCTGCACCCGGAGGTCTCGCTGCGCTCGCTGCCGGAGGCGAAGGCACTGCTGGAGGCCTGCGGCACGCTGCGCAGGCTGTGGGTGGCCCCGGCGCAGGGGCACGGCTGGGAGACGGTCGCCGAGCGGACCGCCGAGCAGGCCGAGGTGCTCCGCAAGGCGCCCCCCGAGACGGCCGAGCTGGCCTCGGCTGCGCTCGCGGCCCGCGAGGAGCTGACGGCGGCGCCGGCCGAGGAGCTGTTGCTGCACGGGAACTTCCGGCAGGGCAAGGTCCTCGCCGGCGAGCGCGCCCCGTGGCTGGCGGTGGGCCCCGACCCCATGGTCGGCGAGCGGGCCTACGACCTGGCACGGCTGGTACGGGACCGGCTGGAGGACCAGATGGCCTCCTCGGCGGGGGCCTCGGGCGCCCGGCGGCGGGTGAACAAGCTGGCCGACGCCCTGGAGGTGGACCGGGACCGGCTGCGGGGCTGGACGCTGTTCCGGGCCGTCGAATCGGGCAACCGGGCGCTGGCCGCGGGCCGGCGGCGGGATGCGGAGCTGCTGCTGGAGTTCGCGGGCTGGTTGTAGGGCATAAGTCCTTTGGGGGGACCTGCCCGGCAGGAGGCCGCCATGCTCCAGGAACTGCTGACAGCCGGCGCCGTCGCGGGCGTCGGGATCGCGGCCTACGCGGGCGCCGCCGCCCGGGTGGTGAAGCAGTACGAGCGGGGCGTGGTCTTCCGCCTCGGCCGGCTGCGGGACGGCGTCCGGGGCCCCGGATTCACCTTCGTGGTCCCGGGGTTCGACCGGCTGCGCAAGGTCAACATGCAGATCGTGACGATGCCGGTGCCCGCCCAGGAGGGGATCACGCGGGACAACGTCACGGTGCGGGTGGACGCGGTCGTGTACTTCAAGGTGGTGGACGCGGCCAGCGCCATCATCGAGGTCGAGGACTACCGCTTCGCCGTCTCCCAGATGGCGCAGACCTCGCTGCGGTCGATCATCGGCAAGTCCGACCTGGACGATCTGCTGTCCAACCGGGAGCAGCTCAACCAGGGCCTGGAGCTGATGATCGACAGTCCGGCGGTGGGCTGGGGCGTCCAGATCGACCGGGTGGAGATCAAGGACGTCTCGCTCCCGGAGACGATGAAGCGGTCGATGGCCCGGCAGGCGGAGGCCGACCGGGAGCGGCGGGCGCGGATCATCAACGCGGATGCGGAGCTCCAGGCCTCGAAGAAGCTGGCGGAGGCGGCGGAGGTCATGTCGGAGCAGCCCGCCGCGCTTCAGCTGCGCCTGCTCCAGACGGTCGTGGCCGTGGCGGCGGAGAAGAACTCCACCCTGGTCCTCCCGTTCCCGGTGGAACTCCTGCGCTTCCTGGAGCGCGCGGCCCCTGCGCCCGCGGCCGCTTCGCCGGCGGCGCCGGGTCCTCTCACCGCGGCCCCCGCTCCGGCGGCGCCGCCTCCGGACACCGCTGCGGGGCTCGGCCCCGGGGCCGTCGCGGAGCCCTGCCTGGACGGGTCCCCGCCGCCCCCCGCGGAGCCGGACGTGCGCGGCTAGGCGCTGCGCGGAGCTGTCCCCTGCCCGCCCTTCCACCGTTCCCCGGGCTCCGCCCGGACCCGTTGCCGCGTGCGGCGCCGCTGCCGGGGGCCGGCCCCCGGGGAACGGGCGAAGGGTGGGTGGGGGACCTCGCCCCCGCAGGGCTACGCGCCGGCGGTCAGGCGGGAGAGGGCCTCGGCCAGGGGGAGTTCCTCGCGGGCGCCGGAGCGGCGGTCCTGGAGCTCCACCACCCCGTCCGCCGACCGGCGGCCCGCGACCAGGATCCACGGGACCCCGATGAGCTCCGCGTCCGTCAGCTTCACCCCGGGTGACAGGCCCGGCCGGTCGTCCAGGAGGACCCGGAGACCGGCCCCGGCCAGGGACTCCGCCGCCGACTCCGCCAGCGCGAGCGGCACCGCCTTGCCCGCCGCCACGACGTGGACGTCGGCCGGGGCGACCGCGGCGGGCCAGCACAGGCCCCGCTCGTCCGCCGTCTGCTCGGCCAGCGCGGCCACCGCGCGGGAGACGCCGATCCCGTAGGAGCCCATCGTGACCCGGACCGGCTTGCCCTCCTTGCCGAGGACGTCGAGTCCGAACGCGTCCGCGTACTTCCGGCCGAGCTGGAAGATGTGCCCGATCTCGATGGCCCGGTCGAGCCGCAGCCCGGCGCCGCAGGAGGGGCAGGGGTCGCCCTCCTCGACGACGACCACGTCCAGGTACTGGTCCACCTCGAAATCCCGGCCGCAGACCACGTCGCGGGCGTGCGTATCGGGCTTGTTGGCCCCCGTCACCCAGGAGGTGCCCGGCGCGACGCGCGGGTCGGCGAGGTAGCGGACCTTCTCCAGGCCCTGCGGGCCCACGTAGCCCCGTACGAGGTCGGGCCGGCCGGTGAAGTCCTCAGCCGTCACCAGCTCCACGACCGCCGGGGCCAGGTGCTCGCCGAGCTTGCCCAGGTCGACCTCGCGGTCGCCGGGTACGCCGACGGCGGTGATCTCGCCGTCGACCTTCACCAGCAGGTTCTTCAGCGTCGCGGAGGCGGGGACGCCCAGGTGCGCCGCCAGGCTCTCGATGGTGGGGGTGTCCGGGGTGGGGATCTCCTCCAGCGGGCCGTGCTCCCCCGGAGCCGGGGTCAGGGCGAAGGTCACTGCCTCCGTGTTGGCCGCGTAGCCGCAGGAGGGGCAGTCCGCGAAGGTGTCCTCGCCGGCCGGGGCCGGTGCCAGGAACTCCTCCGACGCCGAGCCGCCCATCGCGCCGGAGACCGCCGACACCACCCGGTGGTCGAGGCCGAGCCGCTCGAAGATGCGTACGTAGGCCTCGCGGTGGAGCCGGTAGGACTCCGCCAGGCCCTCGTCGGACACGTCGAAGGAGTACGAGTCCTTCATCTGGAACTCGCGACCGCGCAGGACGCCCGAGCGGGGCCTGGCCTCGTCCCGGTACTTGGTCTGGATCTGGTACAGCATGACCGGCAGGTCCTTGTAGGACGTGCACTGGTCCTTGACCACCAGGGTGAAGATCTCCTCGTGGGTGGGGCCGAGCAGGTAGTCCGCGCCCTTGCGGTCCTTGAGCCGGAAGAGCAGGTCCCCGTACTCCGACCAGCGCCCGCTGACCTCGTACGGCTCCTTCGGCAGCAGTGCCGGGAGCAGCACTTCCTGCGCCCCGATCCCGTCCATCTCCTCGCGGACGATGCGCGAGACGTTGTCCAGTACCCGCTTGCCGAGCGGCAGCCAGCTCCATACTCCGGCGGAGCTGCGCCGGACGTAGCCGGCCCGGACCAGCAGGCGGTGGCTGAGGGTTTCCGCGTCGGCGGGGTCCTCGCGGAGGGTCTTGGCCATGAGGCGGGACATGCGCTGCACGTGTTGCGTTGACATGACGGGAGGCTACCGGGGCCCGCGGGGGCCGCGGAAACCGGTTTGAGGGCCCACGGGGTCGGGGCGGCCGGGGATCAGGGCCTGCGCAGCGGCAGCGGGGCGCCCATGACGGCGTACGGGAGGCTCGCGCTCGGGAAGAGGACCTGACGGGCGAGGTCCGTGTAGCCGAGGGAGCGGTAGAGGCCGCGGGCGGGGCTGTCGGTGTCGATCGCGGAGAGGATCGAGCGTTCCTCGGCGGCGGTGTCGGTGATGAGGGTGATGAGGGCGCGGCCGACGCCCTTGCCCTGGAACCCGGGGTGCACGTGGAGCTCGGTGATCACGAAGGAGCCGTCGAGCCAGCTCTCGTGCCCGCCGGTGCGCAGGTAGGGCTCGACGATTCCGGACCACCAGTGCGTGCGGTCGTTGGGCATGCCGTAGACGAACCCGGCGAGCCCCCCGTCCTCGGTGAACGCGCCGAGCGCTCGGGCTCCTCGGCAGGTCATGTGGCGCTGGACGATGTAGCGCCGGATGCCGACCTCTTCCTCGCTGAGCCCGAAGGCCATGGCCTGCACGCGCAGGGCCTCGTCGACCCGGGCGGCGAGGTCGAGGGGCCCGATGCGCAGTCCGGCGGGCCGGCCGGGGTCGTCTCCCGCGGGGGTTGGCATCATGCGGCGACTTTACTGGCCGACCGCGGAGTCGAACAGGAAGATCGGAACAGGACGCACACATCGGCACGCCCGGGCGGCGATGCGCTCAGAACAGCACGCTCATGAACGCGCCGACCTCGCGGAAGCCGACCCGGTGGTAGGAGGCGCGCGCGGCGGTGTTGAAGTCGTTGACGTACAGGCTGACCACGGGGGCCACGTCCCGGAGCGCGTACGCGACGACGGCTGCCATCCCGGTCTCCGAGTGCCCGCGGCCGCGGAACTCGGGGGCCACCCAGACGCCCTGGATCTGGCAGGCGCGGGAGGTCGCGGCGCCGATCTCGGCCTTGAAGACGACCTTGCCGTCCTGGACGCGGGCGAAGGAACGGCCACTGGCGACCAGCTCGGCGACCCGGGCCTGGTAGAGCAGGCCGCCGTCGCCGGTCATCGGGGAGATGCCGACCTCCTCGGTGAACATGGCCACGCAGGCGGGCATGATCAGGTCCATCTCGTCCTTGCGGATCCGGCGGACCCCGGGGTCCGCGGTCACCGTGGTGGACGGCTGTTCCATGACCATCAGCGGCTGGCGGGAGCGGACGTCGCGGGCCGGACCCCAGCTCGGCTCCAGGAGCTGCCAGAGCAGCCCGGTGGCCGCGGCGGGGCCGACGATGGAGGAGCAGCGGCGGCCGGTGCGCCGGGCGCGGTCGGCGAAGGCCCGTACCGCGTCGGGTTCGGCGCAGACGGGCACCAGGTTGGCACCGGCGTAGCAGAGGGAGCGGAGCTCGCCGTCGGCGTACCAGCCCCACATCTCGCCGCCCAGACGCCACGGGTCGAGCCCGGCGATCTGGACCCGGGAGGTGACGAAGGCGTTCTCGACCGGCTCGCGGCCGAGGATGTCGAGCGCGGCGTCAAGATCACTGGGCTCAAGGACCCGGGTGGTGGTCTGCGTCAACACTGGGGCCTCACCATGCAAGTCTGCTGATCTCCGCACTGTACCCGGACCGGCTCCGAGATGCCCCCGAGGCCCCTCGGAGGGCTTCCCGGGCCCCTCCCCGGGCCGGTGCCGACCACCGGGAGGCCGAGGGAGGTCCGAGCGGGGCCCGCACGGCACGCCAGGGGCCCGCACGCAGCCCGGGGGCCCGCACGGCACGCCAGGGGCCCGCACGCCGACGGGCCCGGTACCGCACCTGCGGTCCCGGGCCCGTCACCGTTCCTGCTGCGGAGCCGCGCGGCTCCCCGCGGGGAGCTACACGCCGATGGCGACCGTCGGCTCGCCCGACATGACGCCGTCCTTCTCCATCTGCTCGGCGATCTTCATCGCCTCTTCGATGAGGGTCTCGACGATCTTCGACTCGGGGACGGTCTTGATGACCTCGCCCTTGACGAAGATCTGGCCCTTGCCGTTGCCGGAGGCGACGCCCAGGTCGGCCTCACGGGCCTCGCCGGGGCCGTTGACGACGCAGCCCATGACGGCGACGCGCAGCGGGACCTCCATGCCCTCCAGGCCCGCCGTGACCTCCTCGGCCAGCTTGTAGACGTCCACCTGCGCACGCCCGCAGGACGGGCAGGAGACGATCTCCAGGCGGCGCGGCTTGAGGTTCAGCGACTCCAGGATCTGGATGCCGACCTTGATCTCCTCCACCGGCGGGGCCGACAGGGAGACGCGGATCGTGTCGCCGATGCCCTCGGAGAGCAGCGCGCCGAAGGCGACGGCGGACTTGATCGTGCCCTGGAACGCCGGGCCTGCCTCGGTGACGCCGAGGTGCAGCGGGTAGGTGCACTGGGCGGCCAGCTGGCGGTAGGCGTTGACCATGACCACCGGGTCGTTGTGCTTGACCGAGATCTTGATGTCGCTGAAGCCGTGCTCCTCGAAGAGGGAGGCCTCCCACAGCGCGGACTCGACCAGCGCCTCGGGCGTGGCCTTGCCGTACTTCTTCAGCAGACGCGCGTCGAGCGAGCCGGCGTTGACGCCGATCCGGATGGGGGTACCGGCGTCCTTGGCGGCGCGCGCGATCTCCTTCACCTTGTCGTCGAACTGCTTGATGTTGCCCGGGTTCACGCGGACGGCGGCGCAGCCGGCGTCGATCGCGGCGAACACGTACTTCGGCTGGAAATGGATGTCCGCGATGACCGGGATGTTCGACTTCTTCGCGATCACGGCGAGCGCGTCGGCATCGTCCTGCGTCGGGCATGCCACGCGGACGATGTCACAGCCGGAAGCGGTCAGCTCGGCGATCTGCTGGAGCGTGGCCCCGATGTCGGAGGTCCTGGTGGTGGTCATCGACTGCACGGAGATTTGGGCGTCGCCGCCGACGGCCACCGAGCCGACCTGGATCTTGCGGCTGACCCTGCGGTCGGCGAGCTTCGTCGGCACGGCCGGCATTCCGAGAGAGATGGCAGTCATCTGCTGTGCAACCCCAAGGTGTGGATATAGGTGCCGGGATCGGCGGGCCCCAGGGTCCGAGATTACGCCAACCGGCACGTCTCCCACGCATCGCAGGGGGTGTGCCACCCGAACGTAGGGAGCCGGGCACGATGCGTGCCCGGCTCCGGTCCCCATGCTGTACGGGTATCCCGTACGACGATCCGCCGATCTTTCGATCAGGTGATTTTAATGGGGTTGACCACGTCCGCGGCCAGCACCAGCAAGGTGAAGCAGAGGAAGACCCCGGCCACCACGTACGCGGCGGGCATCAGCCTCGCCACGTCGAAGGGGCCCGGGTCGGCACGCCGGAAGACCCGGGCGAAGGCCCGCCGCACCGACTCCCACAGGGCGCCCGCGATGTGCCCGCCGTCCAGCGGCAGCAGGGGCAGCATGTTGAACAGGAAGAGCGAGAGGTTGAACATGCCCAGGACGTTCAGCATGATCGACATCCGCTGCTCGCTCGGAATGTCCAGGTTCGCGACCTCCGCGTTGATCCGGGCCGCGCCGATGATGCCCATCGGGGAGTCTGGCTCCCGCTCGGCGCCGTTGAAGACCGAGTTCCACAGGGCCGGGATCTTGCCCGGGAGCTGGGCCAGGCCCTGCAGGCTGCTCTCGACGACCTCCCCGACCCGGTCCGCGGACTGGGCGAAGGTGAGCGGGGCGATCACGGACTTCGGGCCGACGCCGAGGTAGCCGGCCGAGACGTACTCGCCCTTGACGTAGCCGCCGTGACCGTCGCTCTTGCCCACGCGGTTCTCCACGAGGCTCGCGTGCAGGGTCACCTTCTGCCCGTCGCGCAGGACGGTGAGGGTGACGGGCCCGATGGTGTCGCGGATGTTCTTCTGGAGGGTGGCCCAGTCCTCGACCGGCTTGCCCTGGAAGGCCACGATCTTGTCGCCGACGAGCAGGCCGGCGGCCTTGCCCGGGGCGGCCGGGTCGCCGGCCCCGCATTTGTCGCGGTTCTCGCTCTGCTTGATCACACAGTCGGTGACGGTCTGGACCTGGGTGGTCGTCTGCGGCACACCGAAGGTCATCCACACGCCGAAGAAGATCGCCATCGCCAGGACCAGGTTCATGAACGGTCCCGCGAACATCACGATCACGCGCTTCCACGGCTTGCGCGTGTAGAAGAGCCGCGATTCGTCGCCCGGCTGCAGCTCCTCGTACGCCGCCGAGCGCGCGTCCTCGATCATCGTGCGGAACGGCGACGTGGAGCGGACGGTGACCTTGCCGTCCTCGCCCGGCGGGAACATCCCGATCATGCGGATGTACCCGCCCATCGGGATGGCTTTGAGCCCGTACTCGGTGTCGCCCTTCTTGCGCGACCAGATGGTCCGGCCGAAGCCGACCATGTACTGGGGCACGCGGATGCCGAAGAGCTTGGCCGTGGAGAGGTGGCCGAGCTCGTGCCAGGCGATCGAGAAGAGCAGCCCGACCGCGAAGACGAGCACGCCGATCAAGGTGAGCAGTATGGTCATGCGCGCGCCTCCACTGCGGCCCGTGCCGCCATCTCCTGTGCCCGGGCCCTGGCCCAGGTCTCCGCTTCAAGGACGTCCGCGACCGTGAGGGAAGTTCCCCCGGCAGGGGTTCCGTGCTCGTCGACCACGGCAGAGACCGTATCCATGATTGCTGTGAACGGGAGCCGACCGGCCAGGAACGCCTCTACGCACTCCTCGTTCGCCGCATTGAAAACGGCGGGCGCGGTACCGCCCAGGGCGCCGACGTGCCGGGCCAGGCCCACCGCGGGGAAGGCCTCGGTGTCCAGCGGGAAGAACTCCCAGGTGGACGCCTTGGTCCAGTCGAAGGCGGTGGACGCGTCCGGGACCCGCTGGGGCCAGCCGAGACCGATCGCGATCGGGCCGCGCATGTCCGGCGGGGTGGCCTGAGCCAGCGTGGAGCCGTCCGTGAACTCCACCATGGAGTGCACGTAGGACTGCGGGTGGACCACGACCTCGATCCGCTCGAAGGGGATGTCGTAGAGCAGGTGCGCCTCGATGACCTCCAGCCCCTTGTTGACCAGGGTCGCCGAGTTGACGGTGATCACCGGTCCCATCGCCCAGGTCGGGTGGGCCAGTGCGTCCTGCACCGTGACCGAGGCCAGCTCGGCTCGGGTGCGCCCGCGGAAGGGCCCGCCGGAGGCGGTCACCACGAGCTTGCGCACCTCGGCGCGGGTGCCCGCGGCGAGGGCCTGGAAGAGCGCCGCGTGCTCGGAGTCGACCGGGATGATCTGGCCGGGCTTCGCCAGGGCCTTCACCAGCGGGCCGCCGACGATCAGCGACTCCTTGTTGGCGAGGGCCAGCGTCCGCCCGGCCTTCAGCGCGGCGAGTGTGGGCGCGAGGCCGATGGAACCGGTGATGCCGTTGAGCACGGTGTGGCACTCGGAGGCGGCCAGCTCGGTCGCCGCCTCCGGTCCGGCGAGGATCTCGGGCAGCGGTTCACCGGCGCCGTACTCGGCGTCCAGCGCCTCCTTGAGGGCCGGTACGACGTCTTCGCGCGCGACGGCCACCGTCTTCACGCGCAGCAGCCGGGCCTGCTCGGCCAGCAGCGCGACCCGGCCGCCGGCGGCGGACAGGGCCGTGACCCGGAACCGGTCCGGGTTGCGCAGGGCGAGGTCGATGGCCTGGGTCCCGATGGACCCGGTGGAGCCGAGGATGACGATGTCCCTACGGCCGGCCGCGGGGTCGAAGAGGAGGTGCGGATCGGCGAGGGGGGATGGGCGGTCGCTCATGGACCCATTGTTGCCGCAACTCAGGGGCGTCCGGACACTGAGCCCCCATCCGTGACCCGAAGGAGAAGGTGCGGGAGCGTCCCGGCGAAGTCCGGCAGGGTGCTGGCCACCCGCCACCAGGCGTCCGGGTCGGAGCCCAGGGCCAGCGCGAACAGCCGGTCGGCCTCGGACCGCGCGGCGACCACCGGGGCGGACGGTTCGTGGCGGTCGGGGTGGTCCACCTCTCCCAGCCAGTGGTCCTCGTCCAGGGCCCAGCAGGCGGGCGCCTTGTGCCGGATCACGTCCTCGCCGGTGAGCAGCCCGCGGGCGAGGCAGTCGCGCACCCACCGGATGTCCTCCTGGACGGACTCCATGGGCACGGCCAGGCTCGCCAGGGCCAGTTCGCGGTCCACGCCCGCGACGGGCTCGGCGGACCCGGGCGCCACGGAGCGCACCGCCTCCGCGAGCCCGGGAACGGCTGGTCCCCCGGCGGGCTCCGGCAGGGTGCCGCGCACGATCCGTGCGACCAGGACCGGCAGGGTGCCCGGGAAGGCGGGGGCGTGGCGCAGCAGCTCCGCCCAGAGCCGGGGGTCGTCGCGCAGGGGGCGCAGGGCACGGGCGGCGGCCGTGCGCATCCCGGTCCGCTCGGGCAGGGTCCAGCGCAGGCCGCGGGCCCCGGACAGGTCGGTGAGGAGCAGGGTGCGGTGCGCGGGGGCCACGTGGGCGACGAGCTCCTCGTGCGTGACCCGGCCCATCCGCACGGCGCGGACGGCGGGCCGGTACCAGAAGCGCATCTCCGGCGCCGCGGTGGCGAGCAGCCCGTGGACGGCGTCCCGGGACAGGTCCGCCACGAGCAGCAGGGCTTCGACGGAGCCGGCCGGCAGGGGCAGGCGGAGGTGTTCCGCGAGCAGCGGCTCCGGGTCCGGGTCGTGGCGGAGCGCCAGGATGTCCAGCGCGACCCGCGGCCGGCGGCCGTGGCGGCGCAGCAGGCCGATGAGCTCGGCCGCGGTGAGCGGGTCCTCCTCGGGGTCGCGGCCGAGCTCGGCGCGGAGCACCGGGAGGAGCTCCGGCGGGGTCCGGCGGCGGGCGTACCGGGCGGGCCCGGGCAGGCCGGGCAGCGGCCGGCCCACGACGCGGGGGTTGCGGGCGACGTAGCTGCGGGCGGCCTCGTTTCCGTGGCGGAGCAGCAGGGTGACGGTCGAGGCCGCCAGCCATTCGTCCCGGCACAGGTACTTGAAGGCGGGCTCGTCGAGCCGGCCGATCATGTCGGTGACGACGTGGTCCGGTGCGTGGCGCAGGACGTGCGCCACGCACCAGGCCAGCCGTCGGCTGGCGCGGTCTTCCTCGGCCGTGGGCATCGTTCTCGTCCGCCTCGCGCTGTGCTCGTACGCGTACCAGTACCCGTACCGGTCCCGTACTCATCCTCGTACATCTGTCCGATGTCCGGCGATGATTTCAGGTCAGCGCAGCGGCCGGTGGACGTTTTCGCGGGTGGAGGGGCCGGGGGTGGCGTCGGCGATCCACGGGCCGTCGCCGGAGGGGTCGAGCACTCCCTCCTCCAGCCAGGTGTAGGTGCCGTTCAGGACCCCGGCGACGACCTTGCGGTCCAGGTCGTCGGTGTTGTCCCAGAGCCGCCCGAAGAGCTCCTCCACGCGGAGCCGGGACTGCCGGCAGAAGGCGTCGGCCAGCTGGTAGGCCTCGCGGCCGTGCTCTGCGGAGGCCCGCAGGTGCTCGGCGCGCACGCAGGCCGCGCTCATCGCGAAGAGCTCGGCGCCGATGTCGACGATCCGGCCGAGGAACCCCTGCTTGGTCTCCATCCGGCCCTGCCAGCGGGACATGGCGTAGAAGGTCGAGCGGGCGAGTTTGCGCGATCCGCGCTCGACGTAGCGCAGATGGGTGGCGAGGTCGGGGTGGCCGTTCGGGTGGAAGGCCCGGTAGGTGCCGGGGACCTGGCCGGGCCCGGTGGTCAGTTTGGGGAGCCAGCGGGCGTAGAACCCCGCGGCGCGGGCGCCCGCCTTCGCCTTGTCGCCCAGTGCCTTCTCCGGGTCGATGAGGTCGCCGGCCACCGACAGGTGGGCGTCCACGGCCTCGCGGGCGATCAGCAGGTGCATGATCTCGGTGGATCCCTCGAAGATCCGGTTGATGCGCAGGTCGCGGAGCATCTGCTCGGCCGGGACGGCCCGCTCGCCGCGGGCGGCGAGGGACTCGGCGGTCTCGAAGCCGCGCCCGCCGCGGATCTGGACCAGCTCGTCGGCGATCAGGCAGGCCATCTCGGAGCCGTAGAGCTTGGCGAGGGCGGCCTCGATGCGGATGTCGTTGCGGTCCTCGTCGGCCATCTGGGAGGCGAGGTCGACCACGGCCTCCAGGGCGAAGGTGGTGGCCGCGATGAAGGAGATCTTGGCGCCGACGGCCTCGTGCAGGCCGACCGGCCGTCCCCACTGCTCGCGTACGCCCGACCACTCGCGGGCGATCTTCAGGCACCACTTCCCCGCGCCCACGCACATCGCGGGCAGCGACAGCCGGCCGGTGTTCAGCGTGGTCAGCGCGATCTTCAGCCCGGCTCCCTCGGCGCCGATGCGCTGGGCCGCGGGGACCCTGACCCGGTGGAAGCGGGTGACGCCGTTCTCCAGGCCGCGCAGGCCCATGAAGGCGTTGCGGTGCTCGACGGTGATGCCCGGCGAGTCGGCCTCGACGACGAAGGCCGTGATCCCGCCGCGGTGGTTCTCGCTCCTGGGGACCCGCGCCATGACGAAGAGCAGGTCGGCGACGACTCCGTTGGTGGTCCAGAGCTTCACGCCGTCCAGGACGTACGCGTCCTCCCCGTCCGGGACCGCCGTGGTGGCCAGGCGTGCCGGGTCGGAGCCGACGTCCGGCTCGGTGAGGAGGAAGGCGCTGATCGCGGTGGTCGCGCAGCGCGGCAGGTAGGCGTCCTTCTGCTCCTGCGTGCCGAACATCTTCAGCGGCTGGGGTACGCCGATCGACTGGTGGGCGGAGAGCAGGGCGCCGATGGCCGGGCTGACGGAGCCGACGAGGGCGAGCGCCTTGTTGTAGTACACCTGGGTGAGACCGAGGCCCCCGTACTTCGGGTCGATCTTCATGCCCAGCGCGCCGAGCTCCTTGAGCCCGCGCACCGTCTCGTCGGGGATCTTCGCCTCGCGCTCGATGCGCGCCCCGTCGACGGAGGTCTCGCAGAACTCCCGCAGCCGGGCCAGGAAGGCCTCTCCGCGCCGGACGTCCTCGTCGGCGGGGAGCGGGTGGGGGTGGATCAGGTCGAGCCGGAACCGTCCGAGGAACAGCTCCTTGGCGAAGCTCGGCCGCTGCCAGTTCTGTTCCCGGGCCGCTTCCGCGACCTGCCGTGCCTCGCGCTCGGTCACCTTGGGCCGTACGGGCCGTTCGGGCTGGGTCTCGCTGTCGCCGGGCTGTGTTGCGGACATGAGGGGGCTCACCTCGCCGCCGAGAGAGGGGGTGCTTACCGGTGGGTGCTACCAGTGAGTCGTACCCGTTTCGGGCGGCGGGGAAGCGGCGGTAAAAGGGGGACGGCCGGAGCCCCCGCACAGTAGGCTCCGGCCGTCGGCTTGGTGGCCGTACGAGTGGGGTCAGATGTCGAGGCCGCTGAGGACCAGGACCCGCTCGTAGGTGTAGTCGTCCATCGCGTAGCGCACGCCCTCGCGGCCCACGCCGGACTGCTTGACGCCGCCGTACGGCATCTGGTCGGCGCGGTAGGACGGGACGTCGCCGACGATCACGCCGCCGACCTCCAGCTCGCGGTGGGCGCGGAACGCGGTCTGGATGTTCCGCGTGAAGACGCCGGCCTGCAGACCGAACTTCGAGTCGTTGACGGCGGCGAAGGCCTCGTCGGTGTTCTCGACCCGGCGCAGCGTGAGGACCGGTCCGAAGACCTCCTCGGTGGCCAGGGTGACGCCCGCGGGCACCTCCGCGACGACGGTGGGCTCGTACGAGGCACCCTCGCGCTTGCCGCCCGTGAGCAGCTTGGCTCCGGCGGCCACGGCCTCGTCGACCCAGGACTCGACCCGCTTGGCGGCGTCCTCGGAGACGAGGGGGCCGACGTCGGTGGCGGAGTCGTTCGGGTCGCCGGTGACCTGCTCGCGGACCTTGGCGACGACCTTCTCGACGAGGCGGTCGTAGACCGTCGCGTCCGCGATCACGCGCTGCACGCCGATGCAGGACTGGCCGGCCTGGTAGTTCGAGAAGGTCGCGATGCGGGTCGCGGCCCAGTCGAGGTCGGCCTCCGAGGACCAGTCCTCCAGGACCACGGCCGCGGCGTTGCCGCCGAGCTCCAGGGTGCAGTGCTTGTGGGGCACGGCCTGCTGGATGGCGTAGCCGACCTTGTCGGAACCGGTGAAGGAGATGACGGGCAGGCGCTCGTCCTTGACCAGCTCCGGCATCTTGTCGTTGGCGACGGGGAGCACGGACCAGGAACCGGCCGGCAGGTCGGTCTCGGCGAGCAGCTCGCCGAGGATCAGACCGGAGAGCGGGGTGGCCGGGGCCGGCTTCAGGATGATCGGCGCGCCGACGGCGATGGCGGGGGCCACCTTGTGGGCGCACAGGTTCAGCGGGAAGTTGAAGGGCGCGATGCCGAGGACCGGACCCTTGACGAAGCGGCGGGTCAGGGCCAGACGGCCGACGCCGCCGGCGTCGGTGTCCAGGCGCTGGGCCTCTCCGCCGTTGAAGCGGCGGGCCTCTTCGGAAGCGAAGCGGAACACGGACACCGCACGGCCGACCTCACCGCGGGCCCACTTGATCGGCTTGCCGTTCTCGGCGGAGATCAGCAGCGCGATCTCCTCGGTGCGCTCGGCGAGCCGGCGGGCGACGTGGGCCAGGGCCTCTGCGCGTACGTGGGCCGGGGTCGCGGAGAACTCCGCCGTCACGGCGTAGGCGGCGGCCACGGCCTCTTCGACCTGGGCGTCGGTCGGGACGCTCACGGTGCCGACGAGGCGGCCGTCCCACGGGGAGTGGACGTCGAAGCTGTCGTCGCCCGTGGCCTGGCGGCCGGCGAGCCAGAAGGCGTGGGTGGAAGTCATGCTGATCCCGGCCCTTCGGAGTGTGTGCGGTGGGTCCTTGTCCCCTCCACCGTAGGACTCCGCCGGGGTTTCGGCGTTTGTCCGGGGTGGAGTACGTGCGTGGCGCGGCGCGCCGCTTTGTCAGTGTCGGGGCGCCCGCAGCCCGTGCGGGGCCCCGCCGGGGGCTCGTACGGGGCAGCCGGCCGCACTGCTGGGCGGGGCGGGCGGGCTCGGCTGCGCCACGCGGGGCCCCGCCACTCGGGCCGAAGTCCCCTACCCGCCCTTCGCCCGTTCCCCGGGGCTGTGCCCCGGACCCCGCGCCTCACACGCCGGCGATGCCGATCTTTTCAGCCCGTCCGGCGTTTGAGGACCGGGTCCGGGCAGAGCCCGGGGTACGGGCGAAGGGCGGGTAGGGGACAGCCCCGCAGGGCCGACCCAGCCCCACCCGCCCACGCACCCCAGGCCGGGACGGCAGTGGCGGGCACCCCGCCCAGCCGCCGCCGGACGGAGTCCGGCGCAGCGCGACGAAGCCCGCGCAGCGGTGCGAGGAGCGCGTCAAGAAGGTGTGGTCGCCTTCAGGGCGAGCCAGAGCTCCATGCGGACGTCCGGGTCGTCCAGGGAGCGGCCGAGGATCTCCTCCACCCGCCGCATGCGGTAGCGCAGGGTGTGGCGGTGGACGCCCAGGTCGACGGCGGCCGCGTCCCACTGGCCGTGGCGGGACAGCCAGGCCTGGAGGGAGGCCACCAGGTCTCCCCGCCCCTTCTCGTCGTGCTCGCGCAGCGCCCGCAGCGTGCCGTCCGCGAAGGCCCGTACCGCGTCGTCGGCGAGCAGCGGGAGCACCGAGCCCGCCGCCAGGTCCTCGTGTTCGACCATGGGGCGGCCGCGCCGCCGGGCCACGGCCAGGGCCTGGTCGGCCTGTTTGAAGGCCGCCGCCACGCCGGAGGCCACCGCGGGCGCGGACAGGCCGAGGACCAGCTCGTCCGGCTCCGGTTCGGCCGCTTCCCGGCCGCGCCGGGATTCCAGGGCCTCCGCGTGTTCCGCGCACGCCTGGACCGCCGAGCCCCCGTCGGCCGCCAGGACCACGAGCCGGCCGGGCTCCGGCACCACCAGCAGGCTCTCCCCCGTGCGCGCCGCCGCCGATTCCACGGCGTCGGCCAGCAGCGCCAGGCCCTCCGGCTGCGCCGTGCCGGCCAGCGCGGGTTCCGCCACGAGGATCCGGAACGGTGCGTCGAGCAGGGCCCCGTACAGGTCCCCGGCCACGGCCTGGGCGTGCTCCGCCTGGCCGGCGAGGAGCATGCGCAGTACGGCGGCGCCGAGCCGGGACTCCGCGTCGTGCAGGGAGCGGGAGCGTTCCGTGGTGAGGGTCAGCAGGGCCACCGCGGAGTGGACGGCGTACCGCTCCGCCGTGCCGAGCGGGGCCCCGGTGCCGACCGCGAGGGCTCCGCGGGCCCGCCGCCCCGTGCCCAGCGACTGGAGTTCGACGCGGTCCTCGGAGCCGCCGACCACGGCGCTGGCCGGCGCCGGCCGCTCCCGCAGCCGTTCCACGTCGGGGGTGAGCCGGGCGGCCCGGCGCGCGGCCCAGTCGGGTGCGGCCGCGACGACGGCGCCCGAGGTGTCGTAGAGCGCGGCCCAGCCGTGCACGTGCGCCGCCAGCTTCGTCAGCAGTTCGGCGGGCCCGTCGGCGGACAGCGCGGCCCGGGTCAGCTCGCGCTGCGCCTCGAAGCCCGCGGTCACGGCCCGGTACTGGTCGGCGGCGAGTGCCGCGGAGACCGCCTTGCTGATGGCGAGGAACGGGGTGCGCCGGGGCACCTCCAGCAGCGGCAGGTCCTCGGCGGTGGCGGCTTCCACGAGCGCCTCGGGCACGGCGTCGTAGTTCACGCCGACGGCGAAGCCGATGCCGACGACCCCGGCCGCCGCGAGCCTGCGGACGTAGCGCCGCATTTCCTCGGGGTCGTCCGCGTCCAGCTTCATCGCGGTGATGAGGAGGAGCTCACCGCCCTCCATGTACGGGACGGGGTCGGCGAGCTCACTGACGTGGGCCCAGCGCACGGGGGTGTCGAGACGGCCCTCCCCGGCCCGGACGCTGAGTTTGAGCGCCGAGTGCTGGACGAGCGAGGCGAGGGTGAGCGGCATGGGTACCGGGGCGCCTTAGGGAGAGGAGGGGTTCGGCGGCGAGGTGCCGACGGAGGATTCTCGCCGTGGACCACCACCGCGGATTTCGCCGTGTCGTACGAACGGCTCCCTTGATTCTGCCACCCCGTACGGGTTCGCTCCCTCCGGTCGCATCCCCGCTCAGCCCTGTCCCCCGAGCCGCACCAGCAGCGGGGCGGCCCGCTCGCCGCGGACGGAGGTCAGGGAGAGCACGGCGTGGCCGGGGGGCACCACGTGCGCCAGGTCGGAGGCCGACCAGCGTTCCCGCTCCACCTGGCGCACGGTCACGGCGTCGGTGGTCACCGCTTTGCCGGAGACCAGCTTCCGGAAGGCGTGGATGGCCCGGGTGAGCGGCTGGTCGGCGAAGACCGTCCGGTGGGTGACGTCGCGGGTCTCCACCCATTCGGTGCCCCAGGTCTCGGCGAACCGCTTGCCGTCCCAGGTGGTGACCCCGGAGAAGGCCATCCGGCAGCCCACGGCCCCGAGCAGCGGGGTGCGCAGGGCCTCCGGCACGTCGTCCAGGGTGCGCAGCGTGAGCAGGACGCCCGCGTTGGCCGAGCGGAGCCGCTGGATGCCGCGTACGGCTTCCGGGGTGAGCGTGTGGGAGGCGTCGTCGAAGGCGAGGAGCGCGAAGAGCGTGCGGTCGGTACGGGCCGCGGCTGAGGCGTTGAACTGGGCGAGCAGCAGCCGGGCCAGCATCCGGGAGGCGTCGGCGTGCCCGCGCTCGGGAAGGTCCACGCGGACCCGCAGCGGGTGTTCCAGGGCCCGCAGGGAGAACGGCCGCCCGGCGCCGGTGGTGTCGAAGAACCCCGCGAAGGCGGGCCGGTCCAGCAGTGCGATCCGGTCAGCGAGGGCCGGGCCCGGATCGGCGGGGGCGCCGTGCTGGCGTTCGCGCGCGTCGAGCTCGCGGAGCATGCGCTGCTGCCCGGCGGCCTCCAGGGCCTCGCGCAGGGCGGCGAGGGCCATGGGCACGCGGTCGACGAGCTCCCGCAGCTCGGGCACGGCGGGGAAGCGGCCGTACGCGGCCCGGAACGGTCCGAGGAGCTGGGCGAGTGCGGTGGCGGCGCGGCGTACGTCGATTCCCGGCAGGTCGCCCACGAACCCCTCCGCGAGGAGCATGGCGGCCTCGTCGGGGTCGGTGGCGCCGCCGTAGAGGTCCAGGTCGTAGACGGAGTCGGGGTCGCCGACGCGGACGACGACGTCGTAGCCCGCGTCGGGTCCGAGGGCGGTTCCGGCGGAGGCGACCACGACGACGGCGGCCTGGCCGGCCAGCGCCTGCAGGGCCAGCGACTCCACGACGGGGCGGACCAGGCGGGAGGTCTTGCCGGCGCCGGAGGGGCCGATGGCGAGCAGTGAGGTGCCGAGGACCGTGGGGTCGAGGGCGAGGCCGCTGCCGCGGCGGGCGTACGGGTTGCGCTCGCCGTCCTGGACGGTGCCGAGCAGCACCTGCCGGGCGAGCAGATCGTGCCGGGCGGCGCGGACGGGCAGATCGCGCGCCCCCGACGGGTGGACGCAGGCCCCGGCCCCCTTGTCCCGTACGGCGTCGGCGAAGGCCCGCGTCCGCGAGGGGTCGGCCCGTACGGTCTGCCAGGCACGCCGGATCCGCACGTGGTCCACGTCGTTCATCCGCCCGGCCCGCACCTCCGCCCCCAGCCGGTCGGCCGCCTCCAGCAGCCCGGCCGCCCGCACCTCGGTCCAGGCCGCGGGGTCGTCGGGGCCGCCCGGTTCCACCGGCCGCGGCGGCGGGGCCTGGGTCCGCGCGGCGGCGCGGCCGCCGAGGATCCGGCGGGCCAGCTCGGGCCAGCGGCCGAGCCGGCCGAATCCGATGGTGAGGGTCGCCGCGACGATGGCGTACCAGATGTAGGAGGCGACGACGGCGGGGAGCGTCCCCGCCCAGGAGTCGGGGGTGAACATGTAGAGCGGCCAGAGCCAGAAGCCGCCTAGGTAGCCGTTCCAGAGGAGGGACCACAGCAGCAGTCCGGCCAGCAGGGAGATGAGCGCCCCGCTGACCAGCTGGCGGGTCGGGGTGACCTCGGGCTCCTGCGCGGCACGGGGGACGTGCCCGTACGACCAGACGCCGGGGCCGGCGTCCGGGCGCGGGACGCGCAGCCAGTCGGCGAGGGTGGGGCCTGCCACAGCGCCTGCCACCGGTTGCGCCGCCGGGCCCGCCGCCGCCCCGGTGGCCGTTCCCGGGGCCGGGGCGTGGGCGGGCTTCGGCGGGAGGCCCTGGGTGCCCGGGGGGCCGGCCGGGCGCGGGACGTGCCCGGCCGCGAACGGCGTCCGCCGCTCCCCGCCCTGCGTGCCGTCGGTGTCCATGTAACCCCTGCCCCCTGCCCGTTACCGCACTGCCCTGCGCCGCCCTGCACCGCGCCGCGCGCTCAATCTAGTGGCCGCCGCCGCCCCGCGGCCCGTACCCGGTCATGATCCACAAGACATGCCGCGGATTCCTTCCTATGGCCGTCACGGACAAGGACACGCGGGCACCACTCCCGAACGGAGCATGCAGGACCACGCCTCCCGGGCCTAGCCTGCGGACAAAGACACAAGTGCGTCCGAAAACACCCCCCAGGAGCCCCCTATGACCGCTGTCCCGCAGGAGCGCCGCATCGTCACCGCGATCCCCGGCCCCAAGTCGCAGGAGCTGCAGGCCCGCCGTCTGTCGACGGTGGCCGGTGGCGTGGGCTCCGTGCTCCCCGTCTTCACGGCCCGCGCGGGCGGCGGCATCATCGAGGACGTCGACGGCAACCGCATGATCGACTTCGGCTCCGGCATCGCCGTGACCTCGGTCGGCGCCTCCGCCGAGGCCGTCGTGCGCCGCGCCGCCGCGCAGCTCGCCGACTTCACCCACACCTGTTTCATGGTCACCCCCTACGAGGGCTACGTGGAGGTCTGCGAGGCCCTCGCCGAGCTCACCCCGGGTGACCACGCCAAGAAGTCGGCACTGTTCAACTCCGGCGCCGAGGCCGTCGAGAACGCCGTCAAGATCGCCCGTTCGTACACCAAGCGCCAGGCCGTCGTCGTCTTCGACCACGGCTACCACGGCCGTACGAACCTCACGATGGCCCTGACCTCGAAGAACATGCCGTACAAGCAGGGCTTCGGCCCGTTCGCCCCCGAGGTCTACCGCGTCCCGGTCGCCTACGGCTACCGCTGGCCGACCGGCGCCGAGAACTGCGGCCCCGAGGCCGCCGCCCAGGCGATCGACAACATCGTCAAGCAGATCGGCGCCGAGAACGTCGCCGCGATCATCATCGAGCCGGTCCTCGGCGAGGGCGGCTTCATCGAGCCGGCCAAGGGCTTCCTCCCGGCGATCGTGAAGTTCGCCAACGACAACGGCATCGTCTTCGTCGCCGACGAGATCCAGTCCGGCTTCTGCCGCACCGGTCAGTGGTTCGCGTGCGAGGACGAGGGCATCGTCCCCGACCTCATCACCACCGCCAAGGGCATCGCGGGCGGTCTGCCGCTCGCCGCGGTGACCGGCCGCGCCGAGATGATGGACTCCGTGCACGGCGGCGGCCTGGGCGGCACCTACGGCGGCAACCCGGTGGCCTGCGCCGGCGCCCTCGGCTCCATCGAGACCATGAAGGAGCTCGACCTCAACGCCGCGGCGAAGAAGATCGAGTCCATCATGAAGGCCCGTCTGACGGCCATCCAGGAGAAGTACGACATCGTCGGCGACATCCGCGGCCGCGGCGCCATGATCGCGATCGAGCTCGTCAAGGACCCCGAGTCCAAGACCCCGAACCCGGAGGCGGCCGGCGCGCTCGCCAAGGCCTGCCACGCCGAGGGCGTGCTGGTCCTCACCTGCGGCACCTACGGCAACGTGCTCCGCTTCCTGCCGCCGCTGGTCATCGGCGAGGACCTGCTGAACGAGGGCCTGGACGTCATCGAGGCCGCGTTCGCGACCCTCTGATCGAACGTCTGACACAGGCGGTAGAACGCGGGGACGCAATCCTCGATCACCAAGCGTTCACTACCGCGGGTAACGGTCGGGCGCTGTGAAGAAGGTGTGGGGGGCCGATGGCGGGAACGTTTTCCTGCTGTCGGTCCCCCTTCCGCTGCCGTACGGTTTCTGCAGATGAGTGAGACACCCCGCTTCCGGGAAACCGGGGGCGACACCAGTACCGGGCTTCCCCAGCGCCGCACTGGGCATGCGTTCGCGCACACTCCTCAGCGATCGGACGGCCGCACGCCCCAAACCCCCCGGGGCGCCCGGCAACCCGATCCGGGCGGCCGCCCCGGAACCACCCCCCCTGTTCCGGGGCGGCCGGCCACTCTCCGTTCCGGGATCTCCGGGACCTCGGCGGCCTACGCGATCTCCGCACTCTGCGTAGCGCTCTTCGCCCTGACCACCTGGCAGGTCCTCGTGTCCGGGCCCCTGCTGGTCCCGGACGCCGCCCTCAGCCGCTTGCTGGTGCGCACGGTCCCCGACGCGGTCACCCAGCGCCTCTCCGACCTCGGCAACGTCCCGGTCGCGGTTCCCGTCCTGCTCCTCGCGGTCCTCTACGCCGTCCGGCGCGGCAACCGCCGGGGCGCGGCGGCCGCGGCGCTGGCCATGGCCCTGGTGCCGGCCCTGATCGTCCCGTTGAAGGAGTGGACCGGCCGTCCGGGCCCCCTGGAGCCCTGGGCCTCCGGCTACTACCCCTCGGGCCACACGGCCACCGCGTACGTGGCGTACGCGGGCGCGGCCCTGCTCGTGCGCCCGTACGCCCGGGGCCGCTGGCCCCTCCCCCTCGCGGCCGCCCTCACCGCCCTGACGGCGACGGGGCTGATCCTGCGCGGCTACCACTGGCCCCTGGACGTCCTGGCCAGCCTCCTGATGTGCACGCCGCTGCTGCTCGCGGTGCGAAGCGCGGCGAGGCGGGGACGCACGGCAGGGCCGGGGCGTGCGCGCCCCGGCCCTGCCGCGTCCGACGGTCACGCGTCCGAGGGTCAGCCGCCGAAGTAGGCGTCGAAGTTCTTCGAGAACTCCCAGCTGCCGAAGCGGTCCCAGTTGATCGACCAGGTCATGAGGCCGCGCAGGGCGGGCCAGGTGCCGTGGGTCTGGTACGGGCCACAGTTCGTCTTCTTGGTCAGGCAGTCCAGCGCCTTGTTGACCTCCGCCGGGGAGGTGTGGCCGTTGCCCGCGTTGGTCGTGGCCGGCAGGCCGATGGCGACCTGGTCCGCGCGCAGCGGCGGGAAGACGCGGGCGGTGTTGCCGGCCACCGGGAAGCCGGTGAGCAGCATGTCCGTCATGGCGATGTGGAAGTCGGCCCCGCCCATGGAGTGGTACTGGTTGTCGAGGCCCATGATCGAGCCCGAGTTGTAGTCCTGGACGTGGAGCAGGGTGAGGTCGTCGCGCAGGGCGTGGATGACGGGGAGGTAGGCGCCGGCGCGCGGGTCCTGGCCGCCCCAGGGGCCGGATCCGTAGTACTGGTAGCCGAGCTGGACGAAGAAGGTCTCGGGGGCCATCGTCAGGATGAAGTCCGGGCCGTACTTGGCCTTCAGGGTCTTCACGGCCGAGATCAGGTTGACGATCACCGGGGTGGTGGGGGCGCGGAAGTCGGTGTCGCCCGTGGCGAGGGAGAGGGAGTGGCCCTCGAAGTCGATGTCGAGGCCGTTGAGCCCGTACTCGTCGATGATCTTGCCGACCGAGGAGACGAAGGTGTCGCGGGCCGCCGTGGTGCCCAGCTGGACCTGGCCGTTCTGGCCGCCGATGGAGATCAGCACCTTCTTGCCCGCGGCCTGCTTGGCCTTGATGGCCGCCTTGAACTCCGCGGCCGATTCGACGGTGGGGCACTCGCTGACGGGGCAGAGCTGGAAGCGGATGTCGCCGGAGGTGACCGAGGTGGGTTCCCCGAAGGCCAGGTTGATGACGTCCCACGAGGCGGGTACGTCGGCCATCCGGACGTAGCCGGAGCCGTTGGCGAAGCTGGCGTGCAGGTAGCCGACCAGGGCGTGGGCGGGCAGGCCCGGGTTGCCGGGATTGCCGCCGCCGGGCGTGGTCACGGGGACGGCCGCGCTCCTGGGGGATTCGCCGGCCGCGTTCACCGCGCTGACCTGGAAGGAGTAGGTCGTGGAGGCGGTGAGGCCGGTGACCGTCGCCGAAGTGCCGCTGACGGTGGTCGGGTTCGCGCCGTCCCGGTAGACCTTGTACGAGGTGGCCCCGGTCGCGGCCGCCCAGGAGAGGCCGACCGTGGTGGCGGAGGAGGCCGACGCGGTGAGCCCGGCGGGGGCCGCCGGGACCTGCGGGTCACCGGGTCCGGAGCCGCCGGGGTCGGGGCCGACGAGGGTCACGTCGTCGGTGAACTGCGGCGGCTGGCCGTACCAGCCCTGCGTGTACACGGTCACCGAGGTGGTGCTCGCGCCGGTACGGAAGCTCGTGCTCAGCTGCTTCCAGGCACCCGGTGTCTGCGTCCAGGTCTGCGGGTCCGTGGTCCCGGTGCCGGTCGCGCCGAGGTAGACGTACGCACCCTGCACCCAGGCGCTCAGGGTGTACGCGGAGTCGGGCTTGACGGTGACGGTCTGGGAGCAGCGGGCGTTGTCCTGCCCGGCCGGGGTGCCCTTGAGGGCCGAAGTGCCGCCGTGGACCGGGGTGCTGACGACGGCTCCGCTGCCGGCCGAGCAGCTCCAGCCGGCGAGGCCGGCTTCGAAGCCGCCGTTGCGGATGAGGTCGGCATCGGCGGCCGCGGCGGGCTGCCCGGCGGCGAGGAGGCCGGCCGCCGCGAGGGCGGCGGCGGTAAGGAGGGACAGCACGGAGCGCATGACGGTGGGTCTGGCGGCGCGGGTGGGGCGAGCAGGACGGGTGGGGCGCACAACTGCCTCCGGTACGTGGGGGGATGGAGCCTGGCCGCGCACGGGGAAGCGGTGGGGGAAGGCGCAGCGGCGCCCAAGATGGTCCAGACCAATGTTCTTGTCAAGACTTCCCGCCTCCCCGCCCCACGGCGCGCGCTGCCGCCTCGTGCATCGCGAGCTCCAGTACCGCCGGATCGGTGAGCGTGCCCTGCCCGTCCGGGACCACGAGCCAGCGGACCCCGCCCGTGGCACGGCCGGGATACGGGACCACGATCCAGGTCCCCCGGCCGGCTCCCCGTACGCCCGTCCCGACCCACCGGGACGCCGTGCCCGCGGGCACGAAGAAGCCCAGCCTGGAGTCGCCGAAATCGGCGAGCACCGGGCCGGGCCGTTCCAGCAGCGCGTGCAGTACCTCGAGGGTGGTGTGCCCCAGCTCCCCCGGCAGGATCAGCACGTCCCACCGGCGGCCGGCGGGCAGCAGGGCGACCCCGAGGGGGTTGCGCTCCCACTCCCGCCGGCAGGCGTCCGGATCGGGCGCCACCGAGACCAGCCATTCCACTGCCGTTTTCTCGCCCGGGATCGTCATCGCCCGGCCTCCGCTCTCTGTGATGAGGTGAAGCGTTCTCACAGGAGAGAGCGGGGCCGGGCGCAGGTATGACGCGGGTTTCGTTACTCCATGGTAGTGAAGCAGGTCACATCGCCGGAGGCGACGTACGCCCGGGGCGCGCGGAGGTCGCTTACCCGATCAGCACACCGGGGTGGCGGGCCTCAGCTGTCGAAGCCGAGACCGAAGCGGTCCAGCGTCTTCAGCCACAGGTTGCGGTGTCCGCCCATCCGGTCCGCCCGGGCCAGCGACCACTTCGTCATCGTGATGCCGGTCCAGGCGAAGGGCTCGGGCGGGAAGGGCATCGGCTTGGTGCGGACCATCTCCAGCTCGGTGCGCTCGGTCTTCTCCCCTGAGAGGAGGTCGAGCATCACGTCGGCGCCGAAGCGGGTGGCCCCGACACCCAGCCCGGTGTAGCCGGCCGCGTAGGCCACCTTGCCCGCGTGCGCGGTGCCGAAGAAGGCCGAGAAGCGCGAGCAGGTGTCGATCGCCCCGCCCCAAGCGTGGCTGAATTTCACCCCTTCCAGCTGCGGGAAGCAGGTGAAGAAGTGCTCGGCGAGCTTGAGGTACGTCTCGGGTCGGTGGTCGTGCTCGGCGTCGAGCTTGCCGCCGTACGGGTAGATGGCGTCGTAGCCGCCCCACAGGATCCGCCGGTCGGGGGTGATCCGGAAGTAGTGGAACTGGTTGGCGCTGTCGCCGAGTCCCTGCCGGTTCTTCCAGCCGATCGAGGCGAGCTGCTCCTCGGAGAGCTGCTCGGTCATCAGCGCGTAGTCGTAGACCGGGACGGTCAGCGGGCGCACCCGCTTGACCAGCGACGGGAAGATGTTGGTGCCCAGCGCGACCCGGCGGGCGAAGATCCGCCCGTACGGGGTCCGCACCGCCATCCCCTCCCCCGAGCCGGTCAGGTCCAGCCCGCGCGTGTTCTCGTAGATCCGCACGCCCAGCTCCAGGCAGGCCCGCTTCAGGCCCCAGGCGAGCTTCGCCGGGTTGAGCATGGCGACGCCGTCGCGGTCCCAGATCCCGCCGAGGAAGGTCGGGGAGTCGACCTCGGCCCGTACGGCGTCCGCATCCAGCCATTCGGACCGGCCGGCGAGGCCGAGCCGCTCGGCCTCCGCGTGGAACTCGCGGAGCTCCGCGACCTGGTGCGGCTCGGTGGCCACGTCGATCTCGCCGCTGCGCTCGAAGTCGCAGTCGATGCCGTAGCGGGCGACCGCCTCCTCGATGGCGTCGAGGTTCTGCGCTCCGAGGTCCTCCAGCTTGGCGAGCTCGTCCGGCCAGCGGGCCATCCCGTTGGCGAGGCCGTGGGTGAGGGAGGCGGCGCAGAAGCCGCCGTTGCGGCCCGAGGCGGCCCAGCCCGCCTCGTGGCCCTCGATCAGTACGACGTCCCGGGCGGGGTCGCGCTCCTTGGCGAGCAGTGCGGTCCACAGGCCGCTGTAGCCGCCGCCGATGACGAGCAGGTCGCAGTGCTCGTCCCCGGTGAGGGCGGGCTCGGCGGCGGGCTTGCCGGGGTCGTCCAGCCAGTACGAGACCGGCTTCGCTTCGGAAAGAGATCGTGCAGCGGTGCGCATGGCGTCTGGGGCCATGTCTTCCAACTCCCTACAGGTGTTACTTGGGCTGTGCTTTCTTGCGGCGGTTGGCGACCATCTGGCCGGCCAGCACCACCAGGACCGCGATCACGAACATCGCGGTTCCGATGACGTTGATCTGTACAGGCGTACCGCGCTGGGCCGATCCCCACACGAACATGGGGAAGGTGACGGTGTTGCCCGAGTTGAAGTTGGTGATGATGAAGTCGTCGAAGGAGAGTGCGAAGGAGAGCAGCGCACCCGCCGCGATACCGGGGGCCGCGATCGGCAGGGTGACGCGCAGGAAGGTCTGCACGGGTCCGGCGTAGAGATCGCGGGCCGCTTCCTCCAGGCGGGGGTCCATGGAGAGCACCCGGGCCTTGACGGCGGCGACGACGAAGCTGAGGCAGAACATGACGTGGGCGATCAGGATCGTCCAGAAGCCGAGCTGGATGCCCATGTTGAGGAAGAGCGCGAGCAGCGAGGCCGCCATCACGATCTCGGGCATGGCCATCGGCAGGAAGATCAGCGAATTGACCGCGCCGCGCCCGCGGAAGCGGTAGCGGACCATCGCGAAGGCGATCGCGGTGCCCAGCACCGTCGCGCCGATGGTGGCCCACAGGGCGATCTGCAGCGACAGGGACAGGGACCCGCACATGTCGGCGACCCCGCAGGGGTCCTTCCACGCGTCGAGGGAGAACTCCTGCCAGGCGTAGTTGAACCGCCCGGTGGGGTTGTTGAAGGAGAAGACCGTGACGACGACGTTCGGCAGGATCAGGTACGCGAGCGTGCCGAGCCCCGCGATCACGACGAGATTGCGGCGCAGCCAGGTGGTGGCGCTCTTCATCAGACCAGGTCCTCCGTCCCCGCTCGGCGGATGTAGATGGTGACCATGACGAGCACGATGGCCATGAGGATGAAGGACAGCGCGGCCGCCGTCGGATAGTCGAGGATGCGCAGGTACTGCGACTGGATGACGTTGCCGATCATGCGGGTGTCCGTGGAGCCGAGCAGTTCGGCGTTGACGTAGTCGCCGCTCGCCGGGATGAAGGTGAGCAGGGTCCCGGAGACCACGCCCGGCATGGACAGCGGGAAGGTCACCTTGCGGAAGACCGTGGCGGGGCGGGCGTACAGGTCCCCGGCCGCCTCGTGGAGGCGGGTGTCGATGCGCTCCAGCGAGGTGTAGAGCGGAAGGATCATGAAGGGGAGGAAGTTGTACGTCAGACCGCAGACGACCGCGAGCGGCGTGGCGAGGACACGGTCGCCCTCGGTCATGCCGAGCCAGCTGGTGACGTCCAGGAAGCCGACCGAGTTGAGGACGCCGACCACCGGGCCGCCGTCGGCCAGGATCGTCTTCCAGGCGAGGGTGCGGATCAGGAAGCTGGTGAAGAACGGGGCGATGACCAGCACCAGGAGCAGGTTGCGCCAGCGGCCCGCCTTGAAGGCGATCAGGTAGGCCAGCGGGTAGCCCAGCAGCAGGCACAGCGCGGTGGCGGTGCCGGCGTAGAGCAGGGAGCGCAGGAACTGCGGGTAGTACTCGGTGAAGGCGTCCCAGTACGTCTGGAAGTGCCAGGTGACCTTGAAGCCCTCTTCGAGGGAGCCGGTCTGCACCGAGGTCGAGGCCTGGTAGACCATCGGCAGCACGAAGAAGACGAGCAGCCACAGGATGCCCGGGAGCAGCAGCCAGTACGGGACCAGGCGCTTCTTCAGGGACGGCTTGTGCACCGGGGGCTCGGCGTAAACGGCGACCTCGGGCAGGGTCGCGGGGGCGGTCACGCGCTCTCCTCGACCGTCTCGATGCCGGCGTCGATGTCCTGGGCCGCGTCCAGCCCGAAGGTGTGGTCCGGGTTCCAGTGCAGTATCACGTCGGCGCCGGGGACGAGGCGGGCGTCGCGCTCGATGTTCTGTACGTACACCTCCAGCTCCGGGCAGACCGGGCTGTCGATGACGAACTGGGTGGAGACCCCGATGAAGGAGGAGGCCGCGATCTTGCCGGCGACCTTGTTGCGGCCGGTCTCGATGGTGTTCTCGGCGTCCGCGTGGACCAGGGAGATCTTCTCCGGGCGCACCCCGACCAGCAGCTTGCCGCCGGCGCGGGGTGTGGTCGAACATCGCGACGCCGGGACGCGCAGCTTCGTGCCGGCCGAGGAGACCACGACGTCGGACGCGCCGGCTTCCAGGACCTCGGCCTCGATGAGGTTGGAGGTGCCGAGGAAGTTCGCCACGAAGGTCGTCTTCGGGTTCTCGTAGAGCTCGGCGGGGGCGCCGAGCTGCTCGACGCGGCCGCCGTTCATCACGGCGACCGTGTCGGCCATGGTCATGGCCTCCTCCTGGTCGTGCGTGACGTGCACGAAGGTGATGCCGACCTCGGTCTGGATGCGCTTCAGCTCCAGCTGCATCTGGCGGCGCAGTTTGAGGTCGAGGGCGCCGAGCGGCTCGTCGAGGAGCAGCACCTGCGGGTGGTTGATGAGCGCGCGGGCGACGGCGACGCGCTGCTGCTGGCCGCCGGAGAGCTGGTGGGGCTTGCGCAGGGCGAACTGGCCGAGCTGGACGAGGTCCAGCATGTCGTCGACCTGCTTCTTGACCGACTTGATGCCGCGGCGGCGCAGCCCGAAGGCGATGTTCTCCGAGACGTCGAGGTGCGGGAACAGGGCGTAGCTCTGGAAGACGGTGTTGACCGGGCGCTTGTACGGCGGCAGGTGCGTGACCTCGCGCTCGCCCAGGCTGACGGTGCCGGTGGAGGGCTCCTCCAGGCCGGCGATCATGCGCAGGGTGGTGGTCTTCCCGCAGCCCGAGGCGCCGAGCAGGGCGAAGAAGGAGCCCTGGGGGATGGTGAGATCCAGCGGGTGCACGGCGGTGAAGGATCCGTAGTGCTTGCTGATCCCGGCGAGGCGGACGTCGCCGCCTTCGGTCTTGTCAGTCATGGGCCTGGGCCTTCGGTGGTGTGTCGTGGAAGGGGCAGGTGCCGGTACGGGGGTCCGGTTCCGGCGCGATCGGTGGGACGCGGCGGGACCCGTCAGGCTCCGATGAGCTTGGCGAACTTCTCCTCGTACGCCGTCTCTTCCTCGCTGGTGAGGGAGCGGAAGGCGTGCGACTTGGCGGCCATCGCCTTGTCGGGGACGATCAGGACGTTGTCCGCGAGCTCCGGGTCGATCTTGGCCAGCTCGTCCTTGACGCCCTCGACGGGGCAGACGTAGCTGATGTACGCGGCGAGCTGGGCGGCGACCGCAGGCTCGTAGTAGTAGTCGATGAGCCGCTCGGCGTTGGCCTTGTGCCGGGCCTTCACGGGGACCAGCAGGTTGTCGCTGGAGGTGATGTAGCCGGGCGCCGGGATCGCGTACTGGATGTCCGGGTTGCCGGCCTGGAGCTGGATGACGTCGCCGGCCCAGGCCAGGCAGGCTGCGAGGTCGCCCTTGTCGAGGTCCGCCGTGTAGTCGTTGCCCGTGAAGCGGCGGATCTGCTTCTTGTCCACGCCCTTCTGGAGCCGGCCGATCGCCGCGTCGTAGTCGGCGTCGGTGAAGTTCGCCGGGTCCTTGCCCTGGTCGAGGAGGGTCATGCCGACGCTGTCGCGCATCTCGGTGAGGAAGCCGACGCGGCCCTTGAGGGAGGGGTCGTCGAGCATCTGCGTGACGGAGTCGACCTTCTTCCCGCCGGTCGCCTTGGTGTTGTAGGCGATGACGGTGTTGATGCCGGTCCAGGGGTAGCTGTACGCGCGGCCCGGGTCCCAGTCGGGGCTGCGGAACTGCGGGATCAGGTTGGCGTAGGCGTGCGGGAGGTGGGAGGGGTCCAGCTTCTGGGCCCAGCCGAGCCGGATGATCCGCGAAGCGAGCCAGTCGGTGACGACGATCAGGTCGCGGCCGGTGTCCTGGCCGGCCGCGAGCTGGGGCTTGATCTTGCCGAAGAACTCGACGTTGTCGTTGATGTCCTCGGTGTACTTGACCTTGATGCCGGTCCGCTTGGTGAACTCCTCCAGCGTGGGACGGGACTTCTCGTCCTCGCTGGTGTCCATGTACTCGGTCCAGTTGGAGAAGCTGATCTCCTTCTCCTGCGCCGAATGGTCGTCGGAGGCCGCAGCGGTGCCCTCCGCGCGCTTGGCCGGCGGGATGCCGCAGCCGGCGAGCGCGGACAGGCCGCCGAGGGTGAGCGCTCCGACTCCGGAGGCGCGCAGCACGGAGCGGCGGGTGAGGGCGCCGCGCCCGGTGGTGAGGCTGCGCCGCATAGCGGCGAGTTGCGCCGCCGAGAGGCGGTCGGGCTCGAACTGCTCCATGGGAGGTGCCCTTTCGGGATGGGTGCGGGCCGCTGGTCGGGCGGCTACTGGTTATCTGTCCCCGAAGATCGTGCGGTGCCAGTCCTTCGCCGCCACCGCGGTGTTGTCGTACATCACGTGCTTGACCTGCGTGTACTCCTCGAAGGAGTACGTGCTCATGTCCTTTCCGAAGCCACTGGCCTTGTAGCCCCCGTGCGGCATCTCGCTGATGATCGGGATGTGGTCGTTGACCCAGACGCAGCCCGCCTGGATCTCCCGGGTGGCACGGTTCGCCCGGTACACGTCCCGGCTCCAGGCGGAGGCGGCGAGACCGTACGGGGTGTCGTTGGCCAGCGCGATGCCCTCGTCGTCGGTGTCGAAGGGCAGGACCACCAGGACCGGCCCGAAGATCTCGGACTGGACCACCTCGCTGTCCTGGGCGGCGCCGGAGATCAGCGTGGGCCGGTAGTACGCGCCGTCCGCGAGCTCCCCTGCGGGGATCTCACCGCCGGTGACGACGGTGGCGTACGCGCGGGCGCGCTCGACGAACCCGGCGACCCGGTCGCGGTGGGCGTGCGAGACCAGCGGCCCGAGGTCGGTCGACGGGTCGAAGGGGTCACCGACGCGGACGGTCTCCATCAGCTCGGCGACCCGGGCGACGAAGGCGTCGTGGAGGGGGCGCTGGACGTAGGCACGGGTGGCGGCCGTGCAGTCCTGGCCGGTGTTGATCAGGGAGGCGGCGACGGCGCCGTTGGCGGCGGCCTCCAGATCGGCGTCGTCGAAGACGAGGAAGGGGGCCTTGCCGCCGAGCTCCAGGTGGAGCCGCTTGACGGTGGCGGTGGCGATCTCGGCGACCCGCTTGCCGATGGCGGTGGACCCGGTGAAGGAGGTCATGACCACGTCCGGGTGGCCGACCAGGTGCTCGCCCGCGTCCCGGCCGGCGCCGGTGACGATGTTGACCACGCCGTCGGGCAGGCCCGCCTCCTTGGCCGCCTGGGCGAACATCAGGGAGGTCAGCGGGGTGAGCTCGGCGGGCTTGAGCACGATGGTGTTGCCCGCGGCGATCGCCGGAAGGATCTTCCAGGCGGCCATCTGCAGCGGATAGTTCCACGGCGCGATGGACCCCACGACGCCGATCGCCTCGCGGCGCACGTACGAGGTGTGGTCCCCGGAGTACTCGCCGGCGGCCTGCCCCTGGAGGTGGCGCGCGGCGCCCGCGAAGAACGCGGTGTTGTCGATGGTCCCCGGGACGTCGAACTCCGTGGACAGCTTGACCGGCTTGCCGCACTGCAGGGACTCCGCGTGAGCGAACTCCTCCGCCCGCTCGGCCAGCACGCCGGCCAGCCGGTGCAGCGCGTCGGAGCGCTCCCCGGGGGTGGCTCCCGACCAGCCGGGGAAGGCCCGCTTGGCGGCGGCGACGGCGGCGTCCACGTCGGCGGTGGAGGCCAGCTCGTAGGTGAGCACCTCCTCGCCCGTGGCGGGGTCGACCACGGTGTGTGACCGACCCGAGGTGCCGGGCCGCAGCTGCCCGTCGATGTACTGCGCGCCTTCGGCGAATCGGTCCTTGACCTGGACCTTGACCTGGAAGCGGTTGCCCATCACGCTCTCACGCTCTCCGTAGCTACAGTTCGAGCTACAGCTCGAATTGAGTGCCGATCCTGGCAGAGGTACACCCCTCGGCCAAGTGATTCCGTTGTTGCCTTTTGATTACGCGACGGAATCGGTCGACCATGTGTCGAGGCGCGCCCGAAATCCCGTACGAAGTGTCCGGTGCCCCTGCGAGACTCGCATGCATGGAGAAGATCGAGGAACTGATCGGGCAGGTCAGCCGGGGTGAAAGGCTGAAGTTCCTGCCGTTCTGGGGACACCGTCCGCGGCCCGACGGAACGCTCGGACCGAGCTGCCTCAGTCAGTGGTGGCCGTCGGAGTTCACCGTGGGTGACGTGCGGTACGCCACCGCCGAGCACTGGATGATGGCCGGAAAGGCGCGCCTGTTCGAGGACGCCGAGGCGGAGCGCGCGGCCCTGGAGGCGAAGAGTCCGGCCGAGTCGAAGAAGGCCGGGCGGCTGGTGCGCGGCTTCGACGACGCGGTGTGGAAGCGGGAGCGCTTCGCGCTGGTGGTGGAGGGCAGCGTGCACAAGTTCGGCTCCGACCCGGCGCTGGCCTCGTACCTGCTGTCCACCGGGAAGCGGGTCCTGGTGGAGGCCAGCCCGATGGACCGGATCTGGGGCATCGGGCTCGCCGCCGACGACGAGCGGGCGCTGGACCCGGCGCGCTGGCGCGGCCTGAACCTGCTGGGATTCGCGCTCATGGAGGCGCGCGAGCGGCTGCGGGCGGAGCTTTAATCGCTCGCAGCCGGCAGGGGTGTGCGTCTAGCGTGATCCTTGTCCAGGTGCGCAGGTGAGACCTACTTCCACTGTTAATGGGGCGGCCGCGGGTTCGAGTCCCGTCACCGGCTTCGGGCCGGTGTAGCTCAGTTGGTAGAGCACCACGTGGTTTCGCCGATCTCGATCTCTGGACACCCACGTTCGCACCTCCCGGTGCGCCGGCCACGGCTACTTCCTCCACGAAACTACGCCGCGGCCACTTCTTCCTCGGGAGGCGCACGTGCGGAGTGCCCGGTGCGCAGGCAACGGTTACTTCCGGATCAACGGGTCGCGGGTTCGAATCCCGCCCGGCTCCGGCCGGTAGCTCAGTCGGTAGAGCAGTCGACACAGTCCGTCGCCGACTTCGATCTCGGGCATTCCGCACGTCACGCCTCCCCCGCTTTCCACTGAATTCGGGGGGATTCTCATGGCTCGTTTCAACCTGCTCCGCTCCAAGGCGGCGCCCACCGCACCCGCTGCGTCCGCCGCGCCCGCCTCTCCGGTCCGCTCGACCGGCCGCCGCGCCGCCAACGCGCACGGCAGCGCCGGCTTCGTCCGCGACGCGCGCTCCGAGCTGTTCCTGCTCGCCGTCGCCAACTTCGTGACGCAGCAGACCGCTTACGAGTCCGGCGGGGCCCGCGACGACCGGTTCGGCGCGCTCGTGCGCACCCTTGCCGTGGAGGATCCCGAGTGGACCGCGGGCCTTCTGGGCTGGCTGCGGCGCGACGGCAGCATGCGGACGGCCTCGCTCGTCGGAGCCGCCGAGTACGTCAAGGCGCGGCTCGACGCCGGAGCGGCCGGGGGGCCCTCGAACCGGCAGGTCGTGGACTCCGTACTGCTGCGCGCGGACGAGCCCGGCGAGCTGCTCGCCTACTGGACGGCCGCGTACGGGCGGAACGTGCCCAAGCCCGTCAAGCGCGGGATCGCCGACGCCGTGCGCCGCCTCTACTCCGGCGCCTCGCTGCTGAAGTACGACACCGCTTCCCGGGGATACCGCTTCGGCGACGTCCTGAACCTGGTGCACGCCTCCCCCGACCCCGCCAAGCCCTGGCAGGGCGAGCTGTTCCGGCACGCCCTCGACCGCCGGCACAACCCGGAGACCGCCCAGGTCCCGCCGGGCAACCGCACCCTGCTCGCGCACCGGGCCCTGATGGAGCTGCCCGTGGCGGAGCGCCGGGACGTGGTCACCGCGGCGGACGGAGCCGAGCGGCTCTCCGCGGCGGGCATGACCTGGGAGGCGCTGGCGGGCTGGCTGCAGGGGCCGATGGACGCGGCCGCCTGGGAGGCGGTCATCCCGTCCATGGGCGCGATGGCACTGCTGCGCAACCTGCGCAACTTCGACGGGGCCGGGGTGTCGGACGCGGTGGCCGAGCGGGTCGCGGCGAAGATCTCCGACCCGGAGACCGTCGCCCGGGCCCGGCAGTTCCCCTTCCGCTACCTGGCCGCCTACCAGCACGCGCCGTCGCTGCGCTGGGCGTACCCGCTGGAGCGGGCGCTGGGCCACTCCCTGGCCCACGTACCGGCGCTGCCCGGGCGGACGCTGGTCCTCGTGGACCGGTCGGGGTCGATGTGGTCACCGCTGTCGGACCGCTCGCAGCTCAACCGCGCCGACGCGGCGGCCGTCTTCGGTACGGCGCTGGCGCTGCGCGCCGAGGACGCGGACCTGGTGCAGTTCGGCTCCACCAGCAAGGCCGTCGACTACCGGCGGGGAGAGTCGGTGCTGAAGGTGCTGGAGCGGTTCGAGGACCTCGGCGGCACCTACACGGCCAAGGCCGTGGCGGCGCACTACGCCGGGCACGACCGGGTCCTGATCGTCACCGACGAGCAGGCCACGTACTCCTACGGCGGCGATCCGACGGTCCTGGTGCCGGACACGGTCCCGGTCTACACCTGGAACCTGGCCGGATACCGGGTCGGCCACGCGCCCTCCGGGTCCGCGAACCGGCACACCTTCGGCGGGCTCACCGACGCGGCCTTCCGCATGGTGTCCCTGATCGAGGACGGCCTGGACGCCAGGTGGCCCTGGGAGACCGGGCAGGCGGACAAGGCCGCCTGACGGCACGCTGCGGGGCAAAACAGGGCCGGGCAGGGACGGTACGCGTCCCTGCCCGGCCCTCCGTCGCACCTGCCGGGCGGGGGGATCAACCCCGGTGGAGGACCTGCGTGTTCTCGTACGGAGAGAAGTAGTCCGAGTCGGAGCCGGAGCCGTCCTCCCACAGGACGCCCAGGATGACGACCGCGATGAACAGGCAGCTGATCGCGATGCCGACCGCGCCGGTGATGATGCCGGCCAGCGCCAGGCCCCCGTTGTCGGCCTCGCCGCGCTTGGCCTTGCCGCGGCCCAGCACGCCGAAAATGACGGCCGGAACGCCGAACAGGAGGCCGAAGTAGCAGGTGACAACGGAGAGGATGCCGAGCACGAGCGCGGTGACCCCGAAGCCGTTGCTCCTGGGCGGGTACACCGGATATCCGCCGCCCGGGTATCCGGGGTAGCCCGCGTAACCGGGGTAGCCCTGGTATCCGGGCTGCTGGAACGGCTGCTGCGCGGTGGGGTATCCGTATCCCGCGGGATCCGGCTCGGCCGGGTACCCGTAGGCGGGCGTCTGCCCCGGCTGGGGCGCGGGCGCCCCGGCGGATATCGGCCCGGTCCCGGCCGGCGGCGTCTGACCCGGCAGCGGCGCGCCGGGGTATCCGCCCGGGTAACCACCGGGGTGGCCGCCCTGAGGGCCGCCCGCCCCCGGCATCCCGGTGACGGTCTGCTGGTCGTGCACCCCCGGCGCACCCGGCCCGCCGCGCTGTTTGCCCAGATCGACCGCGGGCTGCTCCGGCGGCGCCCAGGGGTCTCGCGACTCGGGGCTCTGATCGGTCATACGGCGCCCCCCTCTCGTACGGCCATGCTAAGCGCTCCCTGCGACAAGCCCCTTCGGCGGTGCGGGTCCTGCCTACGATGAAGGCCGTTCCATCCGCACCGCGTCCTTCGGAGGCACCCTCATGTCCGACCTGCACCCCTTCATCGCGGGGCTGCCCAAGGCCGAACTGCACGTCCACCACGTCGGCTCGGCCTCTCCCCGCATCGTGGCCGAACTCGCCTCCCGGCATCCCGACTCCAAGGTCCCCACGGATCCCGAGGCCATCGCCGACTACTTCACCTTCACCGACTTCGCGCACTTCATCGAGGTCTACCTCTCCGTCGTCGACCTGGTCCGCACCCCCGACGACGTGCGTACCCTCACCTTCGAGATCGCCCGCGACATGGCCCGGCAGAACATCCGGTACGCCGAGCTCACCATCACCCCGTACTCCTCCACCCGCCGCGGGATCGACGAGAAGGCCTTCATGGAGGCCATCGAGGACGCCCGCAAGGCAGCCGAGGCCGAGCTCGGCGTGATCCTGCGCTGGTGCTTCGACATCCCCGGCGAAGCCGGCGAGGAAGCCGCCGCGGAGACCGCCCGCCTCGCCCTGGACCTGCGCCCCGAGGGCCTGGTCTCCTTCGGCCTGGGCGGCCCGGAGGTCGGGGTGCCGCGCCCGCAGTTCAAGCCGTACTTCGACGCCGCCCGCGCCGCCGGACTGCACAGCGTGCCGCACGCCGGCGAGACCACCGGCCCGGAGACCATCTGGGACGCGATCCGCGAGCTGGGCGCCGAACGCATCGGCCACGGAACCAGCGCCACCCGGGACCCGGAGCTGCTCGCCTACCTCGCCGAGCACCGCATCGCGCTGGAGGTCTGCCCCACCTCCAACATCGCCACCCGCGCCGTCGCCACCCTCGACGAGCACCCCGTCAAGGAGATGGTGGCGGCCGGCGTGCTCGTCACCATCAACAGCGACGACCCGCCGATGTTCGGCTCCGACCTCAACAACGAGTACGCGGTGGCCGCGCGGCTGCTGGACCTGGACGAGCGCGGTCTGGCCCAACTCGCGAAGAACGCCGTCGAGGCCTCCTTCCTGGACCCGGCCGGCAAGGCGAAGCTCACGGCCGAGATCGACACGTACACCGCCGCCTGGCTGGCTTCCTGACGCTTGCGCAGAATGGGTGCATGCGCACCCTGACTGCCGTAGGCCACCGCGGGGATCCCTACCGCGTCCGCGAGAACACCCTGCCCTCGATCCGCTCCGCCTTCGACCGGGGGGCGGACGCGGTGGAGATCGACGTGCGGATGACCCGCGACGGGGTGCCCGTACTGCTCCACGACGAGGATCTCCGGCGGCTGTGGGGCCATGACGTACGGCTCGAAGACGTCACGGCCCCGCAGCTGCGGGAGCTGACGGACGGCGGGATCCCGACCCTGCGCGACGCCCTGATGGCCGCCGGTGCGGGCCGGGTCATGGTCGACCTGCCGGGTGCGACTCCCGAGAGCGTACGGACCGTCGTCGGCCAGGTCCGCGAGTGCGGCGCCCGTGACCGTACGTACTACTGCGCGGGTCCGGCCACCATGCTGGCGGTGCGCGCCGCCGATCCGGGCGCCGAGATCGCGCTGACGTGGACCACCCTGGCTCCCCCGCGCCGGGTGCTGATCGACGCCGTGGCGCCGACCTGGCTCAACTACCGCTTCGGGCTGGTCGGCCCGGAGCTGGTGGAGGCTCTGCACCGGGACGGCCTGCTGGTGTCGGCCTGGACCCCGGACACGAAGCGCGCGATGCGCGCGCTGGTCGGGGCCGGGGTGGACTCGATCACGACGAACCGGGTGGACGCGCTGAAAGCCGTACGGGCCGCGCTCGGCCGGTGATACGCGCCCGGGGCAAGGCGCCCTCGCCGTGGTCCCGGTCGCCTTCGCCCGGTGCGGGCATGGCCTCCAGCCGCTTGATCATGCGCCGCAGGATCAGCAGCGGGATCACTCCGAAGACGCCGAACGACATGTCGATCACCGACCACCAGATCGGAATGCCCCGGACGGGCCCGCAGATCAGGGCCGGCGGAACGATGCCGGCGCAGGCGATCATGCCCGCCTCGACGATCCAGACGTTGCGGACGGGGTCGCGGTGGACCCCGTAGAAGAACACCGCCGCCAGGCACGGATCCGCCGCTGAAGGGCGCTTCTCTCGCTCATGGAAGGAAGCCTACCCAGATTTCTGAACATGTTCAGTTCTGTGGCCGGACCGAGATCGTTCCCCCCTGCTCCCGGCTCCCGCCCCTCACAGACCGACGATGGCGTTCCACCGCTTGGCGAAGGACGAGCGCTCCACCGCGGAGATGTCACGGGCGACGACGAGCCGCTTGCGCATGTCCTCGTCCGGGAAGATCAGCGGGTTCTCGGCCAGTTCGGCGGTCTCCTGGTCGTCGGAGGCGGCCAGGACCTCGCGGGCGGCCGGGACCGGGCAGACGTAGTTGACGTAGGCGGCCAGCAGCGCGGCCACCTCCGGGTCGTAGTAGAAGTCGACCAGGGCTTCCGCATTGGCCTTGTGGCGGGCGAGGTTGGGGACGAGCAGGCTTTCCGCCCAGAGCTCTCCGCCCTCCTCGGGAACCACGAACTCGATGTCGGGGTTGTCCGCCTGGAGCTGGATCACGTCTCCGGAGTAGGCCTGGCACGCCAGTACGTCGCCCTTGCCGAGATCGGAGGTGTAGTCGTTGCCGGTGAAGCGGCGGATGTGCTTCTTCTTCACCATGCTCTCCACCTGGTCGCACACCCGGTGGAAGTCGGATTCGGTCCACTTGGTCACGTCGACGCCGTTGCCCTGCATCAGCAGGGAGAAGGATTCGTCGAGGCCCGAGAAGAGCGTGACCTTGCCGGCCAGGTCCGGGTGCCACAGGTCCTTGACGGACTTGATCTCCCGGCCGAGCGCCTTGCGGTTGTAGGCGATGCCGGTGATCCCCGACTGCCAGGGGACGGTGTGCAGCCGGCCCTCGTCGAAGGCCGGGGAGCGCAGCTGCGGGTCCAGGTGCTTGGCCACGTTGGCCTGCGCCGAGCGGTCCATCTTCTGGGCCCACCCCAGGCGGACGAAGCGGGCGGCCATCCAGTCGCTGACCACGACCAGGTCGTGTCCGGTCTGCTGGCGGTTCATCAGCGACGGGCTGATCTTGCCGAAGAACTCGTCGTTGTCGTTGATCTCCTCGGTGTACCGGACCTCGATGCCGGTCTTCTCCGTGAAGGCGTCCAGCGTCGGACGCCGGCTCTCGTCCTCTTCGTCGGTGTCGATGTAGAGCGGCCAGTTGGAGAAGGAGACGCTCCGGTCGCTCCCGGAACGGTCCTGCCCCTCCCGTCGGCCCTCGGGAACGTACGCGGCGGGGACACCACAGCCGGGAAGGGCGGCCAGCAGCCCCGCGGCACCGAGGCCGCGCAGCGCCGCGCGGCGGGAGAAGGCGAGTTCAGGCATGGGGAGAGCCTGGTGGAACGCCAAAGGGCGGGCAATAGACATGTTGTCTACTACCCGCCCCTTCAAGGCTGTGACCTGGTCGATGCGGCGGCCGACGGGCCGCCCGCCCGGCCTTCGGTCAGCCGTCGAGCGAGGTCATGACGTGCTTGATGCGCGTGTAGTCCTCGAAGCCGTAGGCGGAGAGGTCCTTGCCGTAGCCGGACTTCTTGTACCCGCCGTGGGGCATCTCGGCGACGAGCGGGATGTGGGTGTTGATCCACACGCAGCCGAAGTCGAGGTTCTTGGACATCCGCATCGCGCGGCCGTGGTCCTTGGTCCACACGGACGAGGCGAGGGCGAACTCGACGTCGTTCGCGTACGTCAGGGCCTGGTCCTCGTCCGTGAAGGACTGGACCGTGATGACGGGGCCGAAGACCTCGTTCTGGATGATCTCGTCGTCCTGCTTGAGGCCGGAGACCACGGTCGGGGCGTAGAAGTAGCCCTTCTCTCCGACCTGGTGGCCGCCCGCCTCGACCTTGGCGTGGGCGGGGAGGCGCTCGATGAAGCCCGCGACCTGCTTCAGCTGGTTCGGGTTGTTCAGCGGGCCGTAGAGCACGTCCTCGTCGTCCGGCTGTCCGGTCTTGGTGTCGGCCGCGTTCTTGGCCAGCGCCGCGACGAACTCGTCGTGGATCGACTCGTGGACCAGTACGCGGCAGGCCGCGGTGCAGTCCTGGCCGGCGTTGAAGAAGCCCGCGACGGCGATGTCCTCGGCGGCCTTGGCGATGTCGGCGTCCTCGAAGACCACCACGGGGGCCTTGCCGCCGAGCTCCAGGTGGACGCGCTTGACGTCCTTGGAGGCGCTCTCGGCGACCTGCATGCCCGCGCGCACCGAGCCGGTGATGGAGGCCATCGCCGGGGTGGAGTGCTCGACCATGGCCCGGCCGGTCTCGCGGTCGCCGCAGACGACGTTGAAGACGCCCTTGGGCAGGATCGAACCGATGATCTCGGCCATCAGGATGGTGGAGGCCGGGGTGGTGTCCGAGGGCTTGAGGACCACGGTGTTGCCCGCGGCGATGGCCGGGGCGAACTTCCAGACGGCCATCATCATCGGGTAGTTCCACGGCGCGACCTGGGCGCAGACGCCGACCGGCTCGCGGCGGACGATGGAGGTCATGCCCTCCATGTACTCGCCGGCCGAGCGGCCCTCCAGCAGGCGCGCGGCGCCCGCGAAGAAGCGGATCTGGTCCACCATCGGCGGCAGCTCCTCGCTGGCCGTGAGGCCGAGCGGCTTGCCGGTGTTCTCCGATTCGGTGGCGACCAGCTCGTCCGCGCGGGCCTCGAAGGCGTCCGCGATCTTCAGCAGGGCCTTCTGGCGCTCGGAGGGGGTCGCGTCGCGCCAGGCCGGGAAGGCGGCCGCGGCCGCGGCCATGGCGGCGTCCACGTCCGCCTGGCCGGAGAGGGGAGCGGTCGCGTACGCCTCGCCCGTGGCGGGGTTGACCACCTCGGTGGTCCGCCCGTCGGCGGCGTCCTTGAACTCCCCGCCGATGTAGTTGCGCAGACGACGCAGTTCGGTGGTCACTACAGCCACACTCCTGTGATCACATGTCCAATGGTTGAGACAGCTACCCAGCCTAGCCTCTCAGACGCCGTTTTCGACAGGCCCACACATCACGAACTACGGAATCAGTGAGATCCGACTCCCGAAACAACGAATTACATCGTTCTCGCCTTGCGGAACAGACGACTCCTCGTGCACAGTGAGGGCGTGGTCAGTCGAAGCGCAGATTCCAGGAACAGACAACCGTCCCCTTCGGTCGATGCTGTGTCCCTGGCGATCATCGAGCAACTGCAAGAGGACGGTCGCCGTCCTTACGCAGCGATCGGCAAGGCCGTCGGCCTGTCCGAAGCGGCGGTGCGCCAGCGAGTACAGAAGCTTCTCGACCAGGGCGTCATGCAGATCGTCGCCGTCACGGACCCGCTCACCGTGGGGCTGCGACGCCAGGCGATGGTCGGCATCAACGTCGAGGGAGACCTCGACCCCGTGGCCGACGCACTGACCGCCATGGCCGAGTGCGAGTACGTGGTGATGACCGCGGGCTCGTTCGACCTGATGGTCGAGATCGTCTGCGAGGACGACGACCACTTGCTCGAAACGATCAACAAGAAGATCCGCGCGCTCCCCGGCGTGCGATCAACCGAAAGCTTCGTTTACCTGAAGCTGAAGAAGCAGACCTACATGTGGGGAACGCGATAGCCGTGAGCCAGGACCTCTCCAAGACCGCCTACGACCACCTGTGGATGCACTTCACCCGCATGTCGTCGTACGAGAACTCGCCCGTACCCACCATCGTGCGCGGCGAGGGCACCTACATCTTCGACGACAAGGGCAAGCGCTACCTCGACGGCCTCGCCGGCCTGTTCGTGGTCAACGCCGGTCACGGCCGCAAGGAACTGGCCGAGGTCGCCTACAAGCAGGCGCAGGAACTCGCGTTCTTCCCCATCTGGTCGTACGCGCACCCCAAGGCCGTCGAGCTCGCCGAGCGCCTCGCGCACTACGCCCCGGGCGACCTGAACAAGGTCTTCTTCACCACCGGTGGCGGCGAGGCCGTCGAGACCGCCTGGAAGCTCGCCAAGCAGTACTTCAAGCTTCAGGGCAAGCACACCAAGTACAAGGTCATCTCGCGTGCGGTCGCCTACCACGGCACCCCGCAGGGCGCCCTGTCCATCACCGGTCTGCCGGCCCTCAAGGCCCCCTTCGAGCCGCTGGTCCCCGGCGCGCACAAGGTGGTCAACACCAACATCTACCGCGCCCCGATCTACGGCGACGACCCCGAGGCCTACGGCCGCTGGTGCGCCGACCAGATCGAGCAGGAGATCCTGTTCGAGGGCGCCGACACCGTCGCCGCCGTCTTCCTGGAGCCGGTGCAGAACGCCGGTGGCTGCTTCCCGCCGCCGCCCGGCTACTTCCAGCGCGTCCGCGAGATCTGCGACGAGTACGACGTCCTGCTCGTCTCCGACGAGACGATCTGCGCGTTCGGCCGTCTGGGCACGATGTTCGCCTGTGACAAGTTCGACTACATCCCGGACATGATCACCTGTGCGAAGGGCATGACCTCGGGCTACTCCCCGATCGGTGCCTGCATCATCTCGGACCGCCTCGCCGAGCCGTTCTACAAGGGTGACAACACCTTCCTGCACGGCTACACCTTCGGCGGACACCCCGTGTCCTCCGCGGTGGCGCTCGCCAACCTCGACATCTTCGACAAGGAAGGCCTCAACCAGCACGTGCTGGACAACGAGGACGCCTTCCGGTCGACGCTGGAGAAGCTGCACGACCTGCCGATCGTCGGCGACGTCCGCGGCAACGGCTACTTCTACGGCATCGAGCTCGTCAAGGACAAGGTCACCAAGGAGTCCTTCACGGACGAGGAGACGGAGCGCGTGCTCTACGGCTTCCTCTCCAAGGCGCTCTTCGAGAACGGCCTGTACTGCCGCGCCGACGACCGTGGCGACCCGGTCATCCAGCTGGCCCCGCCGCTGACCGCCGACCAGGGCACCTTCGACGAGATCGAGGGCATCCTGCGCCGCGTGCTCACCGAGGCCTGGACCAAGCTCTAACCAGCCCGCGTCCTCCGACCGTCCCGCAGGCGGCAAACTGCCGGACCACACGGCCCGGATCCCCCGTTCGAGTGAGAACGAGGGGGTCCGGGCCGTGTGCTGTCACCATCCAAGACGTTCATCTCTTTACATCTCATTGCGGCGCCAGTGACCAAGCGGGCTCCGCTTCGTTCCCCCGGACGGAGGTGTACGCCATGGTGGCTCCACGGGACAACGCTCCGCCGGACAACGCTCCGCCGGACAAAGCCCCGCCCCAGGACGATCTGCTCTGGGCACGGTCCCTTCACTACTCGCACAGCGGCTCGCCGGGACTCATCGGGGTCTCGATCGGTGTCCGCGCGGGAGAGATCCTCGCCGTCACCGGCCCCCGGGGCAGTGGCAAGACCACGCTGCTGCACTGCCTGTCCGGCCTGCTGCGGCCCGAGCAGGGCGAGGTCTGGTTCAACAGCGTCCCGGTGCACACCATGGGCGCCCTGGCCCGCGAGCGGCTGCGCCGCGACCGCTTCGGCTGGATCGGCCCCGAGCCGCGGCTGCTGCCCGAGCTCCGGGTCTGGGAGAACGCCGCCCTGCCGCTGCTGATCGCGGGCGTTCCCCACCGCACGGCCAAGCGGACCGCCTGCGAATGGCTCGACCGCCTCGACATCGGCGCCTTCGCCCGCAAGCACCCCGGTGCCCTCACCCGGGCCGAGTCCCAGCGCGTCGCCCTCGCCCGCGCCCTCGCGAACCTGCCCGCCGTGATCTTCGCCGACGAGCCCACGGCCCCGCTGCACCGCGCCGAGCGCTCCCTGCTGCTGCGCACCCTCACCACGGCCGCCCGCTCCCACGGCATCACCGTGCTGCTGGCCACCCACGAGGAGGAGACCGCGGCCGTCGCCGACCGGCACTTCTCCCTGCTCGACGGCCGCCCCGCCGCCGCGGCGGCCGCCGCCGGGCTCTCCCCCACCTCCTTCCCCCAGCCCCCGGAGGACCAGGCCGCGTGCTCGCTCTCCGCCTAGCCCGCGGCTCCCGGCCGCTGGTCCAGTTGCGCCGACTGCTCGTCGCCGCCGCCTCGGCCGGCAGCGGCTTCCTGCTGCTGTACGTGCTGGCACAGGCGACGGCCCGGCCCGCCGGATCGTTCCCTCAGCTGCTGTGGGCCCTGGTCCCCCTCGCCGTCACCGTCCAGTTCGCCGTCGCGGTGGCCCGTACCGACCCAGCGACCCGCCCCCTGGAAGGGCTGGACGCCGCCGGGCTGGGACCCGTACGGCTCACCCTGGTCGCGACCATCTCCACCGCCGTGGCCTGCGCCCTCGGCAGCGCCGTGGCCCTCGCCGTCTTCCTCCATCTGCGCGGGGACGTGACCGGACTGCCCTTCGACGGCGCCGGGGCGCGGCTGCTCCACGGCGACCAGCCCCTGCCCGTGGCGGCCGCCCTCACCCTGCTGGCCCTGCTCCCGCTGGCCGCCTCGATCGCCACCGCCCACGCCCTGCGCCCGCACCCCCGGCCCGCGCCGCAGACCGCACTGCCCTGGGGCATCGCCCTCACCGCCTGCGGACTCGCCGCGCTGGCCTACTCCCGCCCGGGCGGAGCCGGTCTGCCGACGGGCTGGGCACTGACCGCGCTCGGACTCGCCCTCGCCGGTCCGGGACTGGCCTACGCCTGCGGAGCGCTCGTCCAGGCCGTCCGCCCGGGCGCGCTCCGGCTGCTGGCCGGGCGGGCCCTCCAGGAGGAGGCCCCCCGTCTGGGCGCACCCCTCGGCGTCCTGTGCGCCGTCGGGGCGGGCGCCCTCAGCGCCGTGGCCCTGCGCGATCACGGCGGGCTCCAGGTCCCGCTCGGCCCGCTGACCGCGCCCGCCGCCGCCCTGGTGGCGCTGTGCGCGGCCGCCACCCTGCTCACCTCCGCGGTCGAGGTCCGCCAGGCCCGTGCCGCCACCCGCGAGACCCTGACCGGGCTCGGCGCCCCGGGCAAGGTCCTGCGTACGGCCGCGACCGTACGGGTCACCGCGCTGGCGGCGGTGTGCCTGCCGCTCAGCTGGGGTGTGTCACAGCTGACGTCGCTGGCATTGACCCGCTGAGGCGGGCAGCCCTTAGGGTGGGCCGAATGGTCAACCCACACACCGAGACCGAAACCGCGACCGAAATCGAGATCGAGACCCTCGCCGAATTCGACCGGGTCGTGGCACGCGGCTCGCTCAGCGGGTACCGGATCCAGTCGGTCAACCTGCTGGAGCGGACCTTCGCCCTGCTGTCCGCCGACACCTCGGCCGCCGTGTTCCTGGGCTGCGCGATGGAACCGGACGCCTCGGTCAAGGTGCGCGCGGACGGCGCCCTGGTCTTCCCGCCCATCCCCGACCTCCCGTTCAACCCCTACCGGGGCCTGCTCTACACGGCCGAGGAGCTCTTCACCGGGCTGTCCGCGGGCTACGAGGCCACCCCGGACGCCGAGGCCTACGCCTGGTTCCAGGAGACCAAGGCGGACGGCGACGTCTACTCCTCGATGCTGCGCTCCATCCACGACGACGCCATCTCCGACGCCCTCGACGAACACCTCGAAGGCGCCCGCGTGGTCGGGGTGATGGGCGGCCACGCCATGGCCCGCGGCAGCGACGCGTACCGCGGCGCGGCCGAACTCGGCCGGACCCTGACCCGCTCCGGGCTGACCGTGGCCACCGGTGGAGGCCCGGGCGCGATGGAGGCGGCCAACCTCGGCGCGTACCTCGCTCCGGCCCCCGACGAGGCCCTGCCCGAAGCCCTGCGGATGCTGGCCAAGGCCCCCTCCTTCACCCCGTCCGTCTCCGACTGGGCGCGCGCGGCCTTCGCCGTGCGGGAACGCTGGCCGGCGGTCACGGGAGGCGACTCGGTGGGCATCCCGACCTGGTTCTACGGACACGAGCCGCCGAACCCCTTCGCCGGGCACATCGCGAAGTACTTCGCCAACGCCACCCGGGAGGACGGGCTGCTCGCCCGCGCCAACGCAGGTGTGGTGTTCCTTCCGGGCGCGGCGGGGACGGTCCAGGAGATATTCGACAACGCGACGCCCAACCACTACGAGTCCCGGGGCGAACCGACCCCCATGATCCTCGTCGACCGCGCCCACTGGACCGAACGGCTGCCTGCCTGGCCGCTGCTCCAGGCGCTGGCCCGCGGCCGCGCCATGGAGTCCCGGATCGCGCTGGTCGACTCGGTGACCGAGGTCCCGGCGGCCCTCGCCGCCATGGGCTGACCCGGACGACCTGACCCGGGCAGGCAACTTCTCTCCCCTTTTCCACGTCTGGAAGAGGTACGCACTACGTAAAACCTGCCAGACGTGAACGGAGCCCTCGGGTGCTCATAGGCTTGCTGACCGCTATCGCGGCGTCCATCTGCTACGGCACGGGATCCGTCCTGCAAGCCGTGGGCTCACGGCGGGCGGCCCGGATGTCGCCCGCCGCCGCCGGGGTCACCCAGCACGGCGGCCCGAACCTCACCTCCACGGCGAAGGCCGCGATGACCTGGGAGTTCATCGTCGGCACGATCCTGGACTTCGTGGGGTTCGGCCTGGGCGCCCTGGCCGCCCGCCTCCTGCCGCTCTTCCTCTCTCAAACGGTCATCAGCGCCAACCTGGTGATCACGGCCGTGCTGAGCGTGAAGATGCTCGGCATCCGGCTGACCCGCAAGGAATGGACCTCCATCGGGGTCGTCTGCGCGGCGCTGGTCCTGCTGGCGACGGCCGCGGGCCACGAGGGCGGCCACTACGCGCCGGCCGCCACGCACTGGTGGCTGCTGGCGGTGACCGTGCTGATCATCGTGGGCGGCACGGTGGCGGTACGTTTCCTCGGCGCCCGTGCCGCGATCCTGGCGGGCCTGCTGTCGGGTCTGGCGTTCGGCGCGCTGGGCGTCGGGGTCCGCATCCTGAACGGCGTGGAGCCGTTCTCGTTCCCCTCCCTCCTCTCCGACCCGGCCCTGTACGCCATCGTCCTGGCGGGGGTCGGCGGCATGTACCTGCACACCGTGGCGCTCCAGATCGGCTCGGTGAACGGCGCCACCGCCGCCCTGGTGGTCGGTGAAACCGTGCTCCCCGGTGCGATCGGCGTCCTCTGGCTCGGCGACGCCTCCCGCCCCGGCATGGCCTGGCTGGCGGTCCTCGGCTTCGTCCTCGCGGTAACCGGCGCGGTGGCAGTCGCCTGGTACGGCAACCACGAGGGCGCGGACGGCGACGTCCCCACCCCGGAACCGGCCCCGGTCGGCTGATGCCTCTTCAGCCGACCGACTCTCGGTGACCGGGGCCCGGGGCGGAGCCCCAGCCGGTCCGGCGACAGCCCGGCACCCCCTCCAGCCCGTCCGGCGCTTGAGGACCGGGTCCGTGCAGGGCCCGGGGAACGGTGGAAGGGCGGGTAGGGGACTTCGCCCCGCGCAGCGGCTAAGGCCGCAGCGGGGACTCCCCCGCGCAGCGGCCCTACTCCCCCGGTAGCACGACCACTTCGGCCGGGGCGAAGCCCACCTCGACCCGGTCCCCGACCGCCGGCGCCCCCGCAAGATCGCACTCCGCCTCGAGCACCGGCCCCACCTCGGGCCGGAGCAACAGCGCGACATGCGTCCCCCGGAAGGTCCGCGACACCACCTCGCAGCCCAGCCCGCCCGCCTCGGGCACAAGCACAACCCCCGCCGGCCGGATCAGCACCCGGCAGTCCCCCTCCACGGCCCCCGCCGGAGCGGCGACCTTCCCCCACGGAGTGGAGACGACCCCACCCGACACCACCGCCGGCACCACGTTCTCGAACCCCAGGAACCGCGCCACGAACTCCGACGCCGGCCGCTGCCACACCTCCAGCGGGGTCCCCGCCTGCGCGATCCGCCCGTCCCGCATGACGACCACCCGGTCGGCCAGCGCGAACGCCTCGCCCTGGTCGTGCGTGACGGCCAGCACGGTCGTGCCCAGCCGTGAGAACAGCCCCTGCAGCTCCACCACGAGCCGCTCCCGCAGCCCGCGGTCCAGCTGCCCGAGCGGCTCGTCCAGCATCAGCAGCCGCGGCGAAGGCGCCAGCGCCCGCGCCAGCGCGACCCGCTGCTGCTCCCCGCCGGACAGCGAGGCCACCGCCCGGCCCTGCGCCCCGGGGAGCCCGACCAGTTCCAGGAGCTCGGCGACGCGGGCCTCGGAGGACTCCTTCGAAGCACCCCGCATCCGCAGCCCGAAGGCGACGTTCCCGCCCACGTCCCGGTGCGGGAACAGCTGGTGGTCCTGGAACATCAGGCCCACCCCGCGCCGGTGTACGGGCACTGCGGCCTGGTCGGCGCCGCCCAGGAGCACCCTCCCGCCGGCGACGGGCTGGAGCCCGGCCACCACCCGGAGCAGGGTGGACTTGCCGCTCCCGCTCGGCCCCAGCACGCACACGATCTCGTGCTCGGCCACCGCCAGGTCCACGGCGTCCACGACCGCGCGCTCACCGAAGCGGACCGACACCCCTTCCAGTTGAAGCAGGGTCATCAGAACTCTCCGGAGGTCTTGTCGGGTCGCAGCCGCTCCAGCAGGAGCAGGGACACCGCGCACGTCAGCATCAGGATCGTGCTCAGGGCCATGGCCTGCCCGTAGTTCATCTCCCCGGCCCGCCCCAGCAGCCGCGCCACGGCGACCGGCAGCGTCGGATGGTCGGGCCGCGCGATGAAGACGGTCGCCCCGAACTCCCCGAGGGACACGGCGAAGGCGAAGCCCGCCGCGATCAGCAGGGCCCGCCGCACCATCGGCAGGTCCACCTCCCGCCAGGCCCGCAGCGGCGAGGCGCCCAGCACGGCGGCGGCCTCCCGCAGCCGTCCGTCCACCGCGCGCAGCACCGGCAGCATGGTCCGTACGACGAAGGGAACGCCCACCAGTGCCTGCGCCAGCGGCACCAGGATCCACGAGGTCCGCAGGTCCAGCGGCGGCTCGTCGAGGGTGATGAGGAAGCCGAAGCCGACGGTCACGGCGGACACCCCCAGCGGGAGCATCAGCAGCGCGTCGAAGCCCCGTACGAAACGGCCCGCGCGCCGGGTCAGCGCCGCGGCCGCGAGCCCGCCGACGACGAGCGCGATGGCGGTGGCGGCGAGCGCGTACTGCAGGGAGTTCCAGATGGCCTCGAGCGGCGGCACCAGAAACGTTCCGCCGCCGGCGCCCACTTCCTGAAGGGCCCGGTAGAAGCCGAAGCCGTAGCCGCCGGGCGCGTCCAGCGAGCGCTCGACCAGCACGGCCAGCGGAGCCACGATCAGCAGCGCCACCGTCAGCAGCACCCCGCCGAGCAGGGTGCGCTGGGCCCAGCCGCGCGGCCGGTGCGTGGTCCGCCCCGGGTCGACGAGCCGCAGCGCGGTCTCCCGCTTGCGCACGGTCCAGGCGTGCACGCCGAGGATCGCCCCGATGGCCGCGAACTGCACCATCGTCAGTACGGCGGCCGTCGGCAGGTCCAGGAGCTGCGCGGTCTGCCGGTAGACCTCCACCTCCAGGGTGGAGTAAGCAGGCCCGCCCAGGATCTGCACGACGCCGAAGGAGGAGAAGGTGAACAGGAACACCATCAGCGAGGCGGCGGCCACCGCCGGCACCAGCGCGGGCAGCGTCACGCGCCGCCAGGCCGCGAACCGCCCGGCGCCCAGCACCCGGGCGGCCTCCTCCTGACGCGGATCGAGCTGCGCCCACAGTCCGCCGACGGTGCGGATGACGACGGCGTAGTTGAAGAAGACGTGCGCGAGCAGGATCGCCCATACGGTCGTGTCGAGGCGGATCCCCCACACCTCGTCCAGCAGGCCGTTCCGCCCGACGAGCGCCAGGAACGCGGTGCCGACCACGACGGTCGGCAGCACGAACGGCACCGTCACGAGCGCCCGCAGCAGTTGCTTGCCGGGGAACTCGAAGCGCGCGAAGACGTACGCGCCGGGGAGTGCGATCAGGAGCGTGAGCGCGGTGGACGCGAGCGCCTGCCAGGTGGTGAACCAGAGCACGTCGCCGATGTCGGGCCGGGCCAGGACCTCGCCGATCCGGCCGAACTGCCAGCCGGCGTCGGTCTTGAGCCCGCGCCCGACGATCGCGGCGACGGGGTAGGCGAAGAACAGACCGAAGAAGACGAGCGGCACGGCCATCAGACCGAGCCTGACGGCCGTGGCCCGCCCGCTCTCCTTCGGAACCTTGCTCACCGGTCCTACTTCACGACGAGCGCGGTCCACGCCTTGACCCACTGGTCACGGTTCTTGGCGATGGCCTCCGGGGCGACCACCTCGGGCTTCTCGATGACGACGCCGTGCTTGGTGAACAGCTCGGGCAGCGTCGCGTCCTTGGTCACCGGGTTCACGAACATCTGGAGCGGCATGTCCTCCTGGAACTTCTTGGAGATCAGGAAGTCCAGGAGCGCCTTGCCGCCCTCCTCGTTCTTCGCGCCCTTGAGCAGACCCGCGAACTCGGTCTGGCGGAAGCAGGTTCCCGTCGAGACGCCCGTGGGGGCCTCGGCCGGCTGCGGCTCGCCGTAGAGCACCTCGACCGGCGGGCTGGAGGCGTAGGAGACGACCAGCGGCCGGTCGCCCTTGGCCTTCTTGCCGCCCGCCGAGCCGGAGAAGCGCTCGTTGTAGGCCTGCTCCCAGCCGTCGACGACCTCGACGCCGTTGGCCTTGAGCTTGCTCCAGTAGTCCTTCCAGCCCTCGTCGCCGTACTTGCCGACGGAGGCGAGGAGGAAGCCGAGGCCGGGCGAGGAGGTCGCGGCGTTCTCGGTGACCAGCAGGTTCTTGTACTCCGGCTTGATCAGGTCGTCCAGCGTCTGCGGCGGGGCGAGCTTCTTGTCGGCGAAGTAGGCCTTGTCGTAGTTGACGCAGATGTCGCCGGAGTCGACCGGGGTGACCCGGTGCTCCTTGTCGAGCACGAACTCGGGCTTCACGCCGGCCAGCCCCTTGGCCTCGTACGGCGTGAAGATGCCGTTGTCGAGGGCCCGGGAGAGGAGCGTGTTGTCCACGCCGAAGAAGACGTCGCCGCGCGGGGAGCCCTTGGTGAGGATCTCCTGGTTCAGGGCCGCGCCCGCGTCACCCGACTTCAGGACCTTGACGGTGTAGCCGCTCTGCTGCTCGAACTCCTTGAGGACCGTGTCGGTCACGTTGAAGGAGTCGTGCGAGACGAGGGTGACCGTCTTGGACTTCGGGGCGTCGCTCGCCCCGGCGGACTTGTCCTTGGCGTCGCCGCCGCCGCAGGCACTGAGCGTCGTGACGCCGAGCGCGGCCACGAGCGCGATGCCCGCCATCTTCTTGGTGGTGCTCATTGGTGCATTCCTCCTGGGATGTCCAGGAGAAGACGCGGCCCTGCCCGGCGCTCTGTGGAGCGGACGCCGGGCAGGGCGCAACAGCTTGAGTGGTGACCGAACTTCCTACCCCGAATGACCGGGGCGAGGTTCAGAGGGTCTGCGGTGACGGTTACCGCACTCTCAGCGCTGTGGCGCTCCCCTGTCGGAATATGAAATTGGTTTCGGCCACAGGGTACCCCGCGGCCGATTGCACACCTCAACTGGCCGAAATCAGCGCTCCGAGGCGGCGAGCTGGCCGCACGCGCCGTCGATCTCCTGGCCGCGGGTGTCGCGTACGGTCACCGGCACCCCGTGGCGGGCGATGGCCTCGACGAAGGCCTTCTCGTCCTCGGGCCGCGAGGCGGTCCACTTCGAGCCCGGGGTCGGGTTCAGCGGAATCAGGTTGACGTGCACGCGCTTGCCCTTGAGGAGCCTGCCGAGCAGGTCGCCGCGCCAGGCCTGGTCGTTGATGTCGCGGATCAGGGCGTACTCGATGGAGATCCGGCGGCCGGACTTCTCCGCGTACTCCCAGGCCGCGCCGAGCACCTCACGCACGTTCCAGCGGGTGTTCACGGGGACCAGGGTGTCGCGCAGCTCGTCGTCCGGGGCGTGCAGGGAGACGGCGAGACGGCACTTGAAGCCCTCGTCGGCGAAGCGGTGCATCGCCGGGACCAGGCCCACCGTGGAGACGGTGATCCCGCGCTGGGACAGGCCCAGGCCGTCGGGCTCCGGGTCGGTCAGGCGGCGGATGGCGCCCACCACGCGGTTGTAGTTGGCGAGCGGCTCGCCCATGCCCATGAAGACGATGTTCGACAGCCGGGCCGGCCCGCCGGGGACCTCGCCGTCGCGCAGGGCGCGCATGCCGTCGACGATCTGGTGCACGATCTCGGCCGTCGACAGGTTGCGGTCGAGACCGGCCTGTCCGGTGGCGCAGAACGGGCAGTTCATGCCGCAGCCGGCCTGCGAGGAGATGCACATGGTGACCCGGTCCGGGTAGCGCATCAGCACGGACTCGACGAGCGTGCCGTCGTGCAGCTTCCACAGGGTCTTGCGGGTGGTGTCGTCGTCGCACGAGATGTGCCGCAGGACGTTCATCAGGTCCGGCAGCAGCTCCTGCTGGAGCTTCTCGCGGGACGCGGCGGGGATGTCGGTCCACTCGGCCGGGTCGTGCGCGTACCGGGCGAAGTAGTGCTGGGAGAGCTGCTTGGCCCGGAACGGCTTCTCACCGATCGCGGCGACGGCCTCCCGGCGCTCCTCGGGCGTGAGGTCGGCGAGGTGCCGGGGCGGCTTCTTCGCTCCACGAGGGGCGACGAAAGTGAGCTCTCCCGGGACAGGGCGGGCCATGGCAGGTACTCCTTGTAAGACGAAAGGCGCGCCGCAGAAGCAGCGCGCCTTCCAAGAGTAACCGCCCTGCCTGCACGGGCGCCTTTCCGCAGGTCAGCCCGTGCCGACGAAGGCCGCCAGCAGCAGCCAGACCACCGGGGCCGTGGGAAGCAGGGAGTCCAGCCGGTCCATGATGCCGCCGTGACCCGGCAGCAGCGTGCCCATGTCCTTGATCCCGAGATCCCGCTTGATCATGGATTCCCCGAGGTCACCGAGGGTGGCGCTGACCGCCACGGCGAAGCCGAGCACCAGGCCCTGCCACCAGACGCCCCCGTCGATCAGGAACTCCATGCACAGCGCGCCGGCCCCCATCGCGAAGGCCACCGCTCCGAAGAGCCCCTCACGGGTCTTTCCGGGGCTGATGCGCGGGGCGAGCTTGGTCTTCCCGAAGCGCCAGCCGACCGCGTAGGCCCCGGTGTCGCTGACCACGGTCAGGACCAGGAAGGTGACGACCCGCTGCGGCCCGTCGTCGGCGGTGAGCAGCATCGCGACGAACGTGGCCAGGAAGGGCACGTAGAACGCCGCGAAGACTCCGGCGGTGACGTCCTTGAGGTAGTCCTCGGGCGGCTCTGTCATCCGCCAGACCAGGACCGCGAGGGCGGTCAGCGCCATCGCCACCCAGGCGCCCTCGGCCCCGCGGACGTACCCGGCGATGACCATCGCCGCACCGCCGATCGCGAGCGGGACCAGCGGGGCCTTGATGCCCTTCTTCTCCTGGAGACGGGAGGTGAGCTCCCACAGGCCGACGACGACCGCCACGACGACGACGCCGACGAAGACCGCCTTGACGATGAACAGCGAGGCGAAGATCACCGCGCCGAGGCCCACTCCGACCCCTATGGCGGCACGCAGGTCCCGCCCGGCACGCTTCTTCTGAGGCGGGGGCGAGGCGTCCTGCGGTGCCGGCGAAGGCGGGGTCGGCGGGGGGCTGGGCATGGGCTCCTGCGGCGGCGTATCGGCGCGGAAGAGGGGGCCGCCGTCAGCGGCGGCCCCCCGATCGCGTGCTTCCCGGTCGTCGAAGTCACGGCCGGCGGCATCGGGCACGATGGGCATGGGCCGAGTGTGCGGGCCCACCAGCGCATCGTAGGCGGGACCCGCCGGAACCGGCTCCGGCTGCCAGGAAGTGTCGTTCATCAGACTTCGAGGAGCTCGGCTTCCTTGTGCTTCAGGAGCTCGTCCACCTGCGCGACGTACTTCGCGGTGGTGTCGTCGAGCTCCTTCTCGGCGCGGCGCACCTCGTCCTCGCCGGCTTCCTTGTCCTTGACGAGCTTGTCGAGGGCGTCCTTCGCCTTGCGGCGGATGGCGCGGATCGACACCTTGGAGTCCTCGGCCTTGGTGCGCGCGACCTTGATGTACTCCTTGCGGCGGTCCTGCGTCAGCTCGGGGAAGGTCACCCGGATGATGCTGCCGTCGTTGCTGGGGTTGACGCCCAGGTCGGAGTCGCGGATGGCCGTCTCGATGTTGCGCAGGGCGCTCTTGTCGAACGGGGTCACGATCGCCATGCGCGGCTCGGGGACCGAGAAGGAGGCGAGCTGGTTGATGGGCGTGATGGCGCCGTAGTACTCCGCCACGATCTTGTTGAACATCGCCGGGTGCGCACGACCGGTGCGAATCGCGGCGAAGTCTTCCTTGGCGACGACGACGGCCTTTTCCATCTTCTCCTCGGCCTCGAGGAGGATCTCTTCGGTCACCACGTGCTCCTGCATGTCAGAAATGGATGGTTCAGGCGGACGGAGGGCCTGCTCAGGCCCGGGTGCCCTGGTCGCTCACGAGCGTGCCGATCTTCTCACCCTTGACGGCCCGCGCGATATTGCCCTCGGCGAGCAGCTCGAAGACGAGGATCGGCAGCTTGTTGTCGCGGCACAGAGTGATGGCCGTGGCATCGGCGACCTTGAGGTCGCGCGACAGCACCTCGCTGTACTCCAGCGCGTCGAACTTCACCGCGTCCGGGTTCTTCTTCGGGTCGGAGTCGTAGACCCCGTCGACGCCGTTCTTGCCCATGAGCAGGGCTTCCGCGTCGATCTCCAGGGCGCGCTGGGCGGCCGTGGTGTCGGTGGAGAAATAAGGCATGCCCATGCCGGCACCGAAGATGACCACGCGGCCCTTCTCCAGGTGACGCACGGCGCGCAGCGGGATGTACGGCTCGGCGACCTGGCCCATGGTGATGGCCGTCTGGACGCGGGAGTCGATGCCTTCCTTCTCCAGGAAGTCCTGGAGGGCGAGGCAGTTCATGACCGTGCCGAGCATGCCCATGTAGTCGGACCGGGCCCGGTCCATGCCGCGCTGCTGGAGTTCGGCGCCGCGGAAGAAGTTGCCACCGCCGATCACGATCGCGATCTCCGCGCCGTCGCGGACCACCGCGGCGATCTCACGGGCGATGGCGTGGACTACGTCGGGGTCGACGCCCAGTCCTCCGCCACCGGAGAAGGCCTCGCCCGACAGCTTCAGCATGAAGCGGCGGCCCTTCTTGTCCTGGTCGCTCTTGTCGTCGGAAGCGGTGTGGGTGTCCACGCCCTGATTCATGGAGATCTCCTCGTGCACATACGAAGAAGGCCATTGCCGGTGGGTCCTCGCGGTTCCCTCTGCGGCAATGGCCTCCTCGTCAGATCTGCGGTCGCCCTGCGCGAACGCGGGCGACTGCTTCAGACCCTACCGGGGTCCGGTGTCCGTCGCGTACGGACGGACTCAGATGCCGACCTTGATGCGCGAGAAGCGCACCAGGGTGACACCGGCCTCGTCCAGAACCTTCTGGACGGACTTCTTGGCGTCCAGGGCGTACGCCTGGCCGAGCAGCGTGTTGTCGCGGAAGAAGCCGTTGACACGACCCTCGACGATCTTCGGCAGCGCGGCTTCCGGCTTGCCCTCGGCGCGGGTGACCTCTTCGGCCACGCGACGCTCGGACTCGACGACCTCGGCCGGCACGTCCTCGGCGGAGAGCCACTTCGGCGCGAACGCGGCGATGTGCTGCGCGACGCCGCGGGCGACCTCGGCGTTCTCCTTGTCGAGCTCGACCAGGACGCCGATCTGGAACGGCAGGTCGGGCATCGTGCGGTGCATGTACGCCGAGACGTAGCCGCCGGTGAACTGCGCGAAGCGGTCCAGGACGATCTTCTCGCCGAGGTTGGCGTTGGCCTCGTCCACGAACGCCTGGACGGTCTTGCCGGGGGCGATCTCGGACGCGAGCAGCGCCTCGATGTCGGCCGGCGAGGTCGCGGCGATGTGGTTGGCCAGCTCGTTGGTGACCGCAAGGAACTTGTCGCCCTTGGCGACGAAGTCCGTCTCGCACTTCAGCTCGACGAGGACACCGGAGGTGTTGTCGTCGGAGATGACGGAGACGACGGCACCGTTCTCGGCAGAACGGCCTTCGCGCTTGGCGACGCCCTTCTGACCCTTGATACGGAGTGCCTCGACGGCCTTGTCGACGTCACCGTCGGCCTCGACCAGCGCGTTCTTGCAGTCCAGCATGCCGACGCCGGTGAGCTCGCGGAGCTTCTTGACGTCAGCGGCGGTGTAGTTCGCCATGAGTCTGTGATTCTCTCTCGAAGTCGTAGATCTACGGGTGAACGGCGGAGGAGCGCGCTCGTGGCGCGGCTCCCCCGCCGTCATCGTCCGTTCTTCGAGTGCCCGGCGTGTGAACGCCGGGCGCTCTCAGTGGGTCAGGCCTGCTCGGCGTCGGCGGCCGGAGCCTCGACGACGGCCTCGGCGACAACCTCGGCCTCGGCGGCCGGAGCGGCCTCGGCCTCGACGGCGGGGGTCTCGACAGCGGCCTCGGCCGGAGCGGCCTCAGCGTCATCGGCCTTCTTCTCGCCCTCGAGCAGGTCGCGCTCCCACTCGGCGAGCGGCTCGGCGGCGGCCTTCTCGCCCGGCTTCGAGTCGCCAGTGGCGGCACCGGAACGGGCGATGAGGCCCTCGGCGACGGCGTCGGCGATCACGCGGGTGAGCAGGGTGACGGAGCGGATCGCGTCGTCGTTGCCCGGGATCTTGTAGTCGACCTCGTCGGGGTCGCAGTTGGTGTCGAGGATCGCGACGACCGGGATGTGGAGCTTGCGCGCCTCACCGACGGCGATGTGCTCCTTCTTGGTGTCGACGATCCAGACGGCGCTGGGAACCTTCGACATCTCGCGGATACCACCGAGGGTCTTCTCCAGCTTGATCTTCTCGCGAGAGAGGACCAGGAGCTCCTTCTTGGTGAGACCCGAGGCGGCGACGTCCTCGAAGTCGATCGCCTCAAGCTCCTTCAGACGCTGAAGGCGCTTGTAGACGGTGGAGAAGTTGGTGAGCATGCCACCCAGCCACCGCTGGTTGACGTAGGGCATACCAACGCGCGTCGCCTGCTCGGCGATGGCCTCCTGGGCCTGCTTCTTGGTACCGACGAACATGATGGAACCGCCGTGGGCGACGGTCTCCTTCACGAACTCGTAGGCGCGGTCGATGTACGACAGCGACTGCAGCAGGTCGATGATGTAGATGCCGTTGCGCTCCGTGAAGATGAAGCGCTTCATCTTCGGGTTCCAACGGCGGGTCTGGTGACCGAAGTGGACGCCGCTTTCCAGCAGCTCCCGCATCGTTACGACGGCCATGGCCATCTCCTTGTTTTCTCGGTTTGGTTCCTGACGCCCCTGTCGCGCCCTGCCCCCGTAGAGGGGACCGAGAGACGCTGTCACCTGGCCCTGAGGGGCCGGTGCTGGGGCGTGCGAAGTCGACCCGGTGACCCGGATCGCCACAAGAAGTGTACGGGACCCGGTGGTATGCCGGGTGACGCGGTTGTCCACAGCGCCCCGCCCGTCCACAGGCCCGAACGGGACCGGCTCCGGAAACGGAACCATTCCCCCATGACGAAGCTGCTGCTCACCCTGCTCCTGGCCCTGGGCCTCACCCTGGCCCCACCTCCGACGGCACCCGGACCGCCCGGACCGCGAGGGCTGCCGGGGCCGCAGGTGCCATCGGCGCCGCCACCGGTGCCGCCGGGCCCGACCGGACGCCCGCTGCCCTCTCCCCTGACGGTGGTCCGCTGGTGGGACCCGCCCCCGACCCCGTACGCGGCGGGCCACCGCGGGGTGGACCTTGCGGCCCCGGTGGGCGCGGAGCTCCGCGCGATCGGTCCGGGCCGTGTCCACTACGCCGGCCCGGTGGCCGGCCGCGGGGTCCTTTCGCTGACCCTCCCGAACGGCCTGCGCACGACCTACGAACCGGTCCGCCCCCTGGTGGCACAGGGCGCCGAGGTCACGACGGGACAGGTGGTCGCCCTCCTCACGGAAGGCCCCCACTGCCCCCGCCCCTGCCTCCACTGGGGCCTCCTCCACGCGGAGGCCTACCTCAACCCCCTGACGCTCCTGCCGCGCCCGACCCCCCGCCTACTCCCCCTGACCACCCCTCAGCCGTCAGGCGCTGGAGGACCGGGGTCCGGGCTCTTTCAGCCGTCCGGCGTTTGAGGACCGGGGCAGGGCCCGGGGAACCGGGCCGGGTCAGCCCCCGACGCCCCGCAGGGCCATGGCCACCGCCGCGTCCGTGACGACAACGGGGTCTTCCCCGGCACCGCCCTCGATCCGCCGGACGGCAGCGTCCACCACACCCTGGAGCAGCATCGCGGCCAGCCTCGGCTCCGCCTGCCCCAGCGCGCCCAACGCCTCCACGATCATCGCGATCAGGCTCCCGTGCGCCGCGCGGATCTTCTCGCGCGCCCCGGCGTCCAGCTCGCTCGCCGAAATCGCCACCACCGCCCGGTGCCGCTTGTCCCCCACCAGCCCCAGCTGGCAGCGCACATACGCCTCGATCTTCGCCTCCGGCGTCTCCGCCTCGGACATCGCCGCCTCGATCTCGGCCGCCCACACGGGGAAGTCCACCGCGCACAGCTCTTCGACGACGGCCGCGCGGGACCGGAAGTACTCGTAGACGGAGGACCGGGCGAGGCCGGTCCGCTCGGCTAGGGCGGGGAAGGTCAGCGCTTCCGTCCCCCCTTCGGACAGCAGGGAACGCGCGGCGTCCAACAGGGCGCCGCGCTGCATCGACCGGTGCTCGGCCACGGAGGCCGCTCGAATCCTGGGCACGCGTCCACTCTACGGATGCACCGCAAGGCCGTCGCACGCTCTCGGCATCCGCCCTCGCGCTCCGGGACCCGGTTCAGCGCCCGACGTCCGCCAGCTTCGCCCGCAGCTGCAGGACCGACTTGGTGTGGATCTGGCTGACGCGGCTCTCGGTGACCCCGAGGACGTTGCCGATCTCGGCGAGCGTGAGGCCCTCGTAGTAGTAGAGGGTCACCACCGTCTTCTCCCGCTCGGGCAGCGTGTTGATGGCCCGCGCCAGCAGCCGGCGCAACTCCCGGTCCTCCGCGACCTCCACCGGGTTGTCCGCGGCGGTGTCCTCCAGCGTGTCCATCAGGGAGAGGCGGTCGCCCTCCCCGCCCACGTGCAGCAGTTCTTCGAGGGCGACCACGTTGGCGAGCGACAACTGGCTGAAAACGGCGTGCAGATCCTCCACGCCGATGCCCATCTCCCCGGCGACCTCGTGCTCGGTCGGGGTGCGCCGCAGCTGGGCCTCCAGCGTGGCGTAGGCCCGTTCGACGGCGCGCGCCTTCTGCCGCACCGAGCGGGGGATCCAGTCCAGCGCCCGCAGCTCGTCGATCATCGCGCCGCGGATGCGGGTGATCGCGTACGTCTCGAACTTGATGGACCGTTCGATGTCGAACTTCTCGATGGCGTCGATCAGTCCGAAGACTCCGGAGGAGACGAAGTCGGCCTGTTCCACATTGGGCGGCAGGCCGACGCTGACGCGGCCCGCCACGTACTTCACGAGAGGCGAGTAGTGCAGGATCAGCTGCTCCCGCAGCCGCTCGTCACCCGAGTCCTTGTACGAGCGCCACAGCACCTCCAGGGACGAGGGCGCGGTGGACCGCTCGCTGCCGCGCGCAGCGGGGGGCACCGCAGCGCGGTCGGACCCTGAGGTGTGCTGGGGCATGCTTCGCCTTTGCCGGAGCCGGATTCCTTGGGAGCGTAGCGTGACGGAAGTGTCGCGGTGCGCGAAGAGTACGGGATCGCGCGGGCCCGCAAGGGCGCCCCGACTCGCGCGGGAGACCCGGGACCGGCGCCTGGCGCACGGTCCCGGCGGGTGCCACCGGGAAGACCGCGTCTCTCATCGCCTTCACTCTTTCACCGGAACGCCCCAGGTCAACGACCGCCTCGCCGGGTGACGGCGCTTTATGCGCCTCCTCTCGGCCGCTTCGGGGCCAACTGCCAGCCGTCGCCCTGCCGTTCGACGAACCCCAGAGAGTGAAGTTCGTACAGTCTGCCGATGACTTCATCGGTACCGGCGCCCGCGGCGAGGGCCAGTTCCCCCAGGTCTGCGAGGCGCCCCGCCGGGAGGGCCTCGAGGACCCGGACCGCTTCGGGACCCAGCAGGTCCCGGGCGATGACGGGGCCCCGCCGCTCGGGTGCCAGCTCTCCCATCCCTCCGACCAGCTCGATGACCTCCGCCGCGTCCGTGACCAGCGAGGCCTCTCCGCGCAGCAGTTCGTGCACGCCGGCCGAGAGACCGCTGGTGGCCGGGCCCGGGATGCCCATGGTGATCCTCCCCAGCGCCTGGGCCCGCCGGGCGGTGACCAGGGACCCGCTGCGGTGGGCCGCCTCCACGACGACCGTGCCCCGGGTCAGGGCGGCGATGACGCGGTTGCGCAGCACGAAACGGCTCGGCGTGGGATGGCTGCCGGGCGGCAGCTCGCCGAGGACCATCCCCTGGGCGGCGATCCGGCCGAGCAGGCCGGCGTGCCCGCGCGGGTAGGCCACGTCCACCCCGCAGGCCAGCACGGCGGCCGTGGCTCCGCCGGCGGCGAGGGCGCCGCGGTGGGCGGCGCCGTCGATCCCGTAGGCGGCGCCCGAAACCAGCACCCAGCCGCGCTCGGCGAGTTCACCGGCCAGGCTCTGGGCCATGTGCGCCCCGTACGGGGTACAGGCGCGGGCTCCGACCACCGCCACGGAGCGCAGGGCCCAGGCCCGCAGGCTCGGCCTGCCCCGCACCCACAGCCCGACGGGCCGGGCGTCCCCGAGGTCGTCCAGCTGACTCGGCCACTCCGGCGACCCGGGGCAGACGAACCGGCCCCCGGTCTCGGCGGCGGCCTCCAGGTCCCGCCGGGGGTCGGCCGACGCGGCCCGGCGGCGGTATCCGGCGAGCCGCTCGCCGCCGACCCCGGTCAGTACCCCGTGCTCCGGCGCGGGCCCGGTCAGCAGCCGTATCAGCCCGACGGCCCCGTACTGCCGCAGCCAGCGCCCGCCGTGCTCCTCCCCGGGCTCAAGGACCCGGGTGAGCGCGGCCCGCGCGAGCACCTCGCCCGCGGGCTCCGCCTCCCCCGGCGGGCCGGATTCCGGGTCCGGAGCCGCGGCGGTCATGAGGCGGCGTCCAGGTGCGTCGCGGCTCCGCGGGCGATTCCGGTGCGCAGTTCGAGGGCGACCGCCACGTCCAGGGCGTCGGGGCGGTCCCGGCTCCTCAGGTCGGCCACCGTCCAGGCGACCCGGAGCACCCGGTCGAGCCCCCGCGCGGTCAGCAGGCCGCGCTCCAGGTCCCGCTCGGCCTGGGCCAGCGCTCCGGGGGCGGCCGGCCAGCGGGTCCGCAGCTCGTGGCCCGGGACCTCCGCGTTGAGCCGCCAGGGCGTGCCCTCGAACCGGGCCGCCGCCCGTTCGCGGGCCTCCCGGACCCGCGCGGCCACCACCGCCGTGGCTTCGCCGCGGCCCCCTCGCCCCAGCAGATCGGAGCGGGTGACCGGCTCTACCTCCACGCGCAGGTCCACCCGGTCCAGCAGCGGCCCCGACAGCCGGGCCTGGTAACGGCGGATCACCGAGGCCGGGCAGTCGCAGCCGGTCCCGTGCAGGGTGTGGCGCCCGCAGGGACAGGGGTTGGCGGCCAGCACCATCAAGAACCGGGCCGGCAGGCGTACCACCCCGGCGGCCCGGGCGATGACCACGTGTCCCGCTTCGAGGGGCTGCCTCAGGGCGTCCAGGGCCTTGGCGGCGAACTCCGCGGCTTCGTCCAGGAACAGCACCCCCCTGTGGGCCAGTGACACCGCTCCGGGCCTGGCCACACCGGCTCCGCCCCCGACGAGGGACTGCATGGTCGCCGAGTGGTGCGGGGCGCAGTACGGGGGTCGCGCGACGAGCGGTTCGCCCGGGGGCAGGATTCCCGCGACCGAGTGGACGGCCGTGACCTCCAGGGAGTCCTGTCGGGTGAGCGGGGGCATGATCCAGGGGATCCGCTCGGCCATCATCGTCTTGCCGGCGCCCGGCGGTCCGCTGAGGAAGAGGTGGTGGCCCCCGGCGGCCGCCACTTCCAGGGCCCGGCGTGCCGCGTGCTGTCCGGCGACGTCGGCGAGGTCGGGGAAGTCCCGTCCGTCGCCGTCGCGGGCCACTCCCGTGCCGAGTCCGGCGCCCGGGACGACCAGCCCGGCGAGCATCGGGTCCGGGCGCCCGGACGGATCCGGTGGTTCCTCCTCCGGGACCTCTCCCCCGGTGAGCACCGCGATCAGCTGGCGCAGGCTGCGTACCCCGAGCACCGAGACGTCCGGGACCAGCATGGCCTCGGCCGCGCACTGCTGCGGGACCACGACCTGCCGGTATCCGGCCTCGGCTGCGGCGAGCACCGCCGGGAGGATCCCGCGGACGGGACGCACCCGGCCGTCCAGCCCCAGCTCCCCGATGAGGACGAGATCGGCGATCGCCTTCGGGTCGACCACCTCGGCGGCGCCCAGCACGGCTGCGGCCACGGCGAGATCGAAGCCCGCGCCGCCCTTCGGGACGGACGCCGGGCTGAGGCCGACGGTGAGCTTCTTCTGCGGCCAGGCGGCGCCCGAGTTCACCACGGCCGCCCTGACCCGGTCCCGGCTCTCGACCAGGGTCTTGTCGGGCAGCCCCACCAGGGAGAAGGTGGCGACCCCGGGCTCCAGGTCGGCCTGGACCTCCACCACCACGCCGTCGACGCCCACGAGGGCGACCGAGCAGGCCCGTGCGAACCCCATCAGGCCGCCCCCCTGACGTGCTCCACCAAGGGCCCGCCGCGGCGCGGCAGGAGGACACCGACGAGGTCGATGCGGACCCCGCCCGGGGGTGGTCCCCCGTGGTCGGCCAGCCAGCGCCCGGCGAGCCTGCGCAAGCGCTCGGCCTGGGCGGGCCGCAGCGCGGCCATGGGATGTTCGAACTCCCCCGCCCGCCGGGTCTTGACCTCGCACACGACGAGGGCGTCCCCGTCCCGGGCGACGATGTCGATCTCCCCGCCGCGACACCGCCAGTTCCGCGCGATCACGGTCATCCCGGCCTCGGTGAGGCGTCGTGTCGCGAGGTCCTCGCCGTACCGCCCCAATGCCTGCTGTGCCACGCCCTTCGCGTTCATCCGGCACCACCTCCGGCACCGACGATCCCGCGTCCCCGCCCACCTGGTGGATCTTGGTGGACAGCCGGGGCGATGTGGACGACCGCGTCACCCCGGCGAGGGAACCGGGCCGGAGATCAGCTGCCCGGAAGCTCGAGGTCGCTCTTGTTGAGCTCCTCGATGTTCACGTCCTTGAAGGTCAGCACCCGCACCTGCTTCACGAACCGAGCCGGTCTGTACATGTCCCAGACCCACGCGTCGGCCATCGAGACCTCGAAAAAGACCTCCCCCTGTACCGAGTGCACCTGCATCTCGTAGTCGTTGGTGAGGTAGAAACGGCGTTCGGTCTCGATCACGTACTTGAACAGCCCGACGACGTCGCGGTACTCGCGATAGAGCTTCAGCTCCATCTCGGTCTCGTACTTCTCGAGGTCCTCGGCACTCATGGCATGTTCCCCTTCAGCCGTGCGTCCCCCTATTGTGCGCCAGGCCCGTGCGCCCCTAAACGATTTCCGGAGCCAGGTTCACGGGCGCACCCGGGGGACCGTCGTCGAGCAGCGTGCGGAGCAGCTCCGCGAGTCTGGTCGGGTACACCGTCTCATGGGCCGCAAGGAGTTCCTCGGAGGTCCACCACCTGGTGCCCGAGACGCTGCGGCGCTCCAGCTCGGTGAGGCCTCCCAGCACGGTCGCGGTCTGGCTGGTCCGGGCCAGGAAGTACCACTCGTCCTGCTCCCAGCGGCGCCCGTCGAAGGGGAACGAGCAGTAGCGGTGCCACAGCACCGGCCCCAGTTCCACGTCGGTGATCCCGGTCTCCTCCGCGAGCTCGCGGAGCGCGGCCTGCTCCCGGGTCTCGGCCCCTTCCAGGCCGCCGCCCGGGGTGAACCACCAGTCGTCCGCCGGGTCGCCCGGCTCGAAGCCGTGCAGCAGCAGGATCCGGTCCTCGGGGTCCAGCAGGATCACACGCGCCACCTTGCGCGGCGCTCCCTGCCCTCCCGCACCGCCCGGCCCGGAGCCGGCCCCCGGCCCGGAGCCGCCTCCCGGCCCCGCCGGCGCGTCAGCGGACATCGGCCCGCTCCTGCCTCCGCCCGCGCCCGAGAACCCGTACGACCGGCCCGTACGCGGCTCCGAGCAGCACCAGGGCCGCCCCGCCCACCACCGCGGCCACCTGGAGCAGCAGCGGCCCCGGCGTCGAGGTCCCGCCGGGCAGGGCGGCGTAGGCCCTGGGCCTCTCCAGCATCGCCATGTCGGGCCATGCGAGGGCGTCGACGCGGCCCGTCACCGCCGAGCGGGCCACCGTCCCCTGCCCGGCCTCCTCCAGGTGCGCCCGGGAGTCCAGGGAGGCTCCGCGCCGGTCGCCGAGCAGGAAGAGGTTGCCCTCGGGCACCGTCACCTCGAACGGCGTCCGGGAGGCGGACCCGCCCGGAGCGCCCGCCACGTCGAGCTTCTCCTCCTCGATGTACGGCTCGTCGAGCTCCTTGCCGTTGACGGTGAGCCGGCCGCCGGCACCGCAGCACTTGACCGTGTCCCCGCCGATGCCGACGACCCGCTTGACCATGGGCGAATCGCTCCACTGCCCGTCCTTGAAGATCACCACGTCCCCGCGGCGCACGTCCTCCCCGGCGATGCGCTGCGCCAGAACCCGGTCTCCGGGCTGCACGGTGGGCACCATCGAATCGGTGGGCACCGTGTACGGCTGGTACACGACGGCTCCCCACACGAAGCCGCCCAGGAAGAGCACAAAGCCGATGGCCACGGCGACTCCCGACAGCATGCTGCCGAGAGCACCGCGGCCATCGCCGTCACCTGCTCGTATTGCTCGTGTTCCGCCCATTGCAAGCGCCCCCACACTCGGAGATCGTCGACCTGGGCGGCACCCTACCTGTCGGTACGCCCCGCGGTCAGCCTCCGCCTGCGCCACAGCACGACCGGCACCGCGCCGGCGAACCCGAGCGCGGCCGGGCCGAGTCCGACCGGCGCCAGCCCGGCGGCGTCCAGACCGAGCGCGGTGGCCTTGGTCTGCGTACCGATGCCCGGCTGGTCGTAGGTGTCCGGAACCGGCAGGGTGGACCAGCGGGTGATCGGCCAGGCGACCACCACGGCGCGTCCGACGACATCGCTGACGGGCACGAAGCCCTGGGTGGGGTCCTGCTGGTGGTAGCGGGAGTCCTGCGAGTTCTGCCGGTGGTCGCCCATCACCCAGATCTTGCCCTTGGGCACGGTGAGCGGACCGAAGGGGAAGTCGTCGCACGGGGTGTTGCCCGGGAAGATGTACGGCTCGTCGAGCTCCTTGCCGTTGACGATGACCGGTCCCCCCTTCTTGCACTCGACCGTGTCGCCGCCGATGGCGATCGTCCTCTTGATCAGGTCCTTCTCCTCGGCGGACGGCATGAGGCCGATCCAGCTGAGGGCCTTCTGCGCGATGTTGGGATCCGGGGTGGGCTCCCCGCTCAGCCAGTTCGAGGGGTCGTGGAAGACCACGACCTCGCCGCGCTCGGGCTCCGATCCGAACCACGGCGTCAGCTTGTCCACGAGCACCCGGTCACCGCGCTGCAGGGTGTTCTGCATCGAGTCCGAGGGGATCGAGAACGCCTGTACCAGGAAGGTCTTGATCAGCAGGGCGAGCAGGAGGGCGATGCCGACCAGGAGCGGCAGCTCCTTCCAGAACGAACGGTGCGGGCGTGCCGCGGCGCCGTCCATCGCGTCGTCGCCGTCGTTCTCGACGGCATCGGGCCCGGAGGAGTCGTTCGGCTCCTCGCCACCCTCGTCGCGTCCGGATCGTGCACCAACCGCCACGTCCCCCACATCCACTCCTCGTTCGGAAATCGACGCCCGACCCTGATGAGGCACGGGCCCTCCCCTCCCCTAACGAGCGGGAGTTCCCGAAGGCGCGGGAGACCAAGGACACACTATGCGAACGAGGAGCCGCCCCGGCGCCTACGGGGCGCGCGGCGACCACCGCGCGCCTGGTCGGGAACCATGCGGAAGGTGGCGGGCTGTTCCAGCCGGTGCCAGTGCCCGAACGGCCAGGCGATCACCACGGCCTCGCCGACGACGTCCTTCTCGTCGATCGTGCCGTGGAAGGCCTCGTCGAGGTGGTAGCGGGAGTCGGCGGAGTTCGCCCTGTGGTCGCCCATGACGAAGATCCGTCCGGCCGGCACCTGCACCTCGAAGCGGATCTCCGAGGGGACGTTCCCCGGGTTCACGTACGGCTCGTCGAGCGGCGATCCGTTGACGCTGACGCGGCCGCGGGCGTCGCAGCACTTCACGGTGTCCCCGCCGACGCCGATGACCCGCTTGATCAGGTCCTGTTCGTTCGCCGAGGGCAGCAGGCCGATGAAGGTGAGGGTCTGCTTGATCTGCTTGATCCCCACCGGGTCCTCGGCGGGCTGGACGCTCTCGCCGCCCAGCCAGCCCCCCGGGTCCTTGAACACGACCACGTCCCCGCGCTCGACCTCGGAGCCGAACCACGGGGTGAGCTTGTCGACCAGGACCCGGTCGCCGATCCGGATCGTCTGCTCCATGGAGCCCGACGGGATGAAGAAGGCCTGGACGAGGAAGGTCTTGAGGATCAGCGCGATGCACAGCGCGACCACCACGAGCAGGGGCAGCTCCCCCGCCCGGCGGGTACGCCGTCTGCGCCGGACCCGGCGGGCGAGGCGACGCCGTTCGGCCCGGCCGCCGGGCTCGGCCGGCACGTCGTGCTCCGGCTCCGGGTCTCGGGCAGCGGCGCCGTCGGCGGCGGCGTCCTGCTCGTCGTCGTATTCGTATTCGTCCCGGCCGCCGCGCGGGCGCCCGCGGCTACCCACGGCCACCGCCCACGGAACCGGCGTCGCCCCAGCGCGACACCGGCCAGCCGATCCAGTCGGCCCGCCCGATCACCTTGTCCACCGGCACCATCCCCCCGCCCGGCTCCCCGAGGTGATCCCGGGAGTCCCGGGACTGGGAACGATGATCGCCCATGACCCACAGGGTCCCCAGGGGCACGACGATGCGGAACGGCACCTTCGATCCCGAGTCGCCCGGGTAGAGGTACGGCTCGTCCAGCGGCACCCCGTTGACCTTGATCCGGCCGTTCTCGTCGCACACCACGTCGTCGCCGCCGACTCCCACGACCCGCTTCACGAAGTCGGAGTCCGCCGGCTCGGCGAGCCCGAGCGCCGATGCCGCCCCGTGCAGGGCCTCGCCGATCGGATTTCCGTCCGGCGCCTCCCGTACGAAGGAGCCCGTGCCGTCGAAGACCACGACGTCCCCGCGTTCCGGCGCGCCGCCGAAACGGTACGCCAGCTTGTTGACCAGCACCCGGTCCCCGACGGCGAGCGTGGGCTCCATCGAGCGGCTCGGGATCAGGAAGGGCTGGAGCACGAAATTGCTGAACAGCAGCAGGAAGACGGTGCAGGCCAAGCCGAGCAGCCCGGAGCGCCGCCAGGTCAGCCAGCCGGCCGTGCCGGACCCGGGATCCGGGGCGGGCCCCGCTCCGGAAAGCACGAAACGCGACCTCCCCTCCCCCTCGTCGGGGGAAGAGTGGCCGCGCTGCGTGTGAGGTGCTTCGGTGTCCATCGGGGGCGAGCCTATCCGGCCTTCCCCTGAACTCCGGGAGCAGATCAGCGGTCGCGCTTCTCCTTGATCTTCGCGGCCTTGCCGCGGAGCTCACGGAGGAAGTACAGCTTGGCGCGACGCACGTCACCGCGGGTGACGAGCTCGATCTTCTCGAAGATCGGGGAGTGGACCGGGAAGGTACGCTCCACGCCGACGCTGAAGGAGACCTTGCGGACCGTGAAGGTCTCGGAGACGCCCGAGCCCTGACGGCGGATGACGACACCCTTGAACTGCTGGATACGGGAGCGGTTGCCCTCGATCACGCGGACGTGAACGTTGACGGTGTCACCCGGGCGGAAGGCCGGGAGGTCCGAACGCAGGGTGGCGGCGTTGACGCCATCGAGCAGGTGAGACATGTGATTCTTCTGCTTTCTTCGCATGACGCCACAGGTCGCCGATGCGGGGTTTCCGGAGAGAATTCGGGAGCTGTGGGACTCGGCGGACGACGGTCCCCCTGTGGCAGGGGCGTACGCGAGCACACAGCAGCCGCCTATTCTTCCACGGTCTGGGGCCTGCGCCAAAACCGGCCGTCCGGGGACGGCTTCCAGCCGAGGATGCTCAGCAGCTCACGGTCCTTCTTGTCGAAGGCGGAGGCCTCGCAGCGCTCGATCAGATCCGGGCGGTTGGCCGCCGTACGACGGAAGGCCTCGTCGCGGCGCCACCGGGCGATCTTGCCGTGGTGGCCGCTGACCAGCACGTCCGGGATCCCGTGGCCGCGCCACTCCGGGGGCTTGGTGTAGACGGGCCCCTCCAGCAGGTTGGCCATGTCGCCGGGCGCGAAGGAGTCGTCGCGGTGCGATTCGGCGTTGCCGAGCACTCCGGGCAGCAGCCGGGCCACTGCTTCGGTGACGACCAGGACGGCCGCCTCGCCGCCGGCCAGGACGTAGTCGCCGATGGACACCTCGTAGACCGGGAGCCGCGTGGCGTACTCGTCCGTGACCCGGCGGTCGATGCCCTCGTACCGGGCCGGGGTGAAGATCAGCCACGGACGCTCGGAGAGTTCGACCGCGAGTTCCTGGGTGAACGGCCGGCCGCTGGGGGTGGGGACGACGATGACGGGCCCGTGCGCGCCCGCCTCGTAGCCGTCGGCCAGCGCCGCGTCCAGGGCCTCGCCCCAGGGCTCGGTCTTCATTACCATGCCGGGACCGCCGCCGTACGGGGTGTCGTCCACCGTGTTGTGCCGGTCGTACGTCCAGTCCCGCAGGTCGTGGACGTGTACGTCGAGCTGGCCGCGCGCCCGCGCCTTGCCGACCAGGGAGACGTTGAGCGGTTCCAGGTACTCGGGGAAGATCGTGACGACGTCGAGACGCATCAGGCGTCTTCCCCGTTCACGCCCTCGGCCGCGTCCCCGTCGGAGCCGGCGTCGGAGTTCCCGGCCTCGTCCTCGTCCCTGGCGGAGACGACGATCGCCTCGCGCTCGTCGATGAGACCGGGCGGCGGGGTGATGACGCAGCGCTGCTCGTCGAGGTCGATCTCGGCGACGATCTCCTCGACGAAGGGGATCATCACCTCGGTGCCGTCCGGCCGCTCGACGATGAACAGGTCCTGCGAGGGCAGGTGGGAGATCTCGGTGATCCGGCCGATCACGGTGCCGTCCTCGAGGACCACGTCGAGGTCCATCAGCTGGTGGTCGTAGTACTCGTCGTCCTCGGCCGGCAGCTCCGCCGGGTCCACGTCGGCGATGAGCAGGATGTTGCGCAGCGCCTCGGCGCCGGTGCGGTCCTTGACCCCGGCGAAGCGCAGCATCAGCCTGCCGCTGTGCACCCGGCCCGTCTCCACCGTCAGCGGTCCCGCCGACGCCGGATCGGTCCGGAGCACGGCGCCGGGTCCGAGCCGCAGCTCGGGCTCGTCCGTCCGCACCTCGACGGTGACCTCACCCTTGATCCCGTGGGCGCGGCCGATCCGCGCGACTACCAGCTCCACTGCATTTTCTCCTGTTCAGACGACGACGGGCCGGGGCGGGCACGTATGCCCTCCCCGGCCCGTGCCGGTGATTCAACTGCTCAGCGGACCTGGTCCACGTCGACGAGGTCGACGCGGATCCCCCGGCCGCCGATGGCGCCCACGACGGTACGCAGAGCACGTGCGGTGCGGCCGTTGCGGCCGATCACCTTGCCGAGGTCGTCGGGGTGGACCCGAACCTCCAGCACCTGCCCGCGGCGCAGGTTGCGCGAGGCGACCTGCACTTCGTCGGGGTTGTCCACGATGCCCTTCACGAGGTGCTCAAGAGCCTCCTCGAGCATGCTCAGGCCTCGGTCGACTCGGCGGTCTCGGCCTCAGCCTCGTCCGCCTTCTTGTCGGCCTTCTTCGCCTTCTGGGTAATGGCTTCGCCCTTGCCCTCGCCGATGCCCTCGAGGGCCTTGGCGAACTCGTCGAAGGAGCGACGCTTGTTCTCCTTCGTCGCCGGCTGCAGCAGCGGCGCGGGGGCCGGGAGGCCCTTGTGCGCCTGCCAGTCACCGGTGAGCTTCAGGATGGCGAGCACAGCCTCGGTGGGCTGGGCGCCAACGGACAGCCAGTACTGCGCACGCTCGGCGTTGACCTCGATGCGCGACGGGTTGTACGTCGGGTGGTAGATACCGATCTCTTCGATCGCGCGACCGTCCCGACGGGTACGGGCGTCGGCGACGACGATGCGGTAGTGCGGCTGGCGAATCTTGCCGAGGCGCTTGAGCTTGATCTTGACTGCCACTGGAGTGGTGTCTCCTGAACTTGACGTGGTTGGGCACATGAGATGCCACGTGGGGTTGCGGTACTCGGGTGCCCGATGGACGCGTCAGCCGGAGGAGAGAGGGGTCCTATGCGACTGTCGAGTACAGCTGTCCATTGTGCCACACGCCCGCGGCGCGCTCGGCCGGGAGGTCGCGCCCGCAGGGACCGGGGCCACCCGCCGGGTCAGGAGGCCACCGCGATGGCCACTTCGGGGATGCGGAAGGGCTTCATGCAGCCTCCGCACACGATCGGGGCCTGAGCCAGCACGGACGGGACCACGCGCACGTTGCGCCCGCAGTCGCAGACCGCCTTGACGCGTACGCCGCCGCCGGAGGACCCGTGCCGGGCGGCCGGGCCGCGGAAGCTGCGCTTGGTGTCGGCGGCCGTGGCGACCGTGTGGGCCTTCAGCGCGCGCTGGAGGCGTTCCATGGTGGGGCGGTAGCGCTTCTTCGCCTCGGGATTGAGCGAGACCAGGGAGAAGCCACTGCTCGCGTGCGGCTCCTCGGTGTGGTCCAGCCCCATCTCCTCGGCGATCGCGAGGAACCTGCGGTTGTGGTAGCGGCCGGCCCGCGAAGTGTCACGCACTCCGCGTGCTGCGGCGATGCCGTGGACTGCCTCGTGCAGCAGTCGCTCGAAGGAGAGTTCGGCGCCGCAGGCGGACGAGGACTCTCCGATCAGGGACTCGGGCGCGGCAAGGTCAGGCAGCTCGGGGTGGTACCGCTGAATATCGGCCCACGCCTGCGCCAGCTCTGCGGCGAGAACAGGTGGTGTCGTGCTCACGTCGTGACAACGAGCAGGGGTGCCCCGGTGTTCCGATTCCGGGCCATTCCAAATTTTTTGCACGTACCAGTCAGTTCAGTCTCATGCGTCCCGACGAGGACGGGTGCGCATATCTCAGGATGAGTCGGTACGTAGCGACGACTACTCCCCGGCGTGCGGCAGCTGCCGCACGCCGGGGAGTGAGAGCCCTCGGCCGGACCGGCTAGTACGAGCGCGCGACGATCGCGATGTTGCCGGGGGCGTCGTCCGCCTGCGGGACCGACCCGTCCTCGGCGACCAGGCAGCGTACGGACACGGCCTGCTCGGCGAGCTTCGCCTCGCCCTCGGGGCCGAGGTCGGCCCACGGGATCCGCGCCCAGCCACCGGCGATGGCGGCCTCGGCGGCCTCCTCGATGGTCGAGACGTCGGAGGTACGGGAGACGCGGCGCTCGCGGGACTCGCGCAGCAGCTGCTCCTGGTCCTCCTCGAGCACCTTGGGCAGCAGGGCGGCGAGGTCGGAGATCTGCACGGCCTCCTTGCCGCCCGGGATCCGGCGGGCCAGCATCGCGGTGCCGGCCTCCAGGTCGCGGGGGCCGATCTCGACGCGGACCGGTACGCCCTTGAGCTCCCAGTCCACGGCGCGGCGGCCGAAGGGGGTGTCGACGCGGTCGTCGACGAACACCCGCAGACCCGCGGCCTTGAGCTGGGCGCCCAGCTCGCGGACCTTCGCCACGGCCTCGTCGCCCTTGATCGCCATGACGACGACCTGGACGTGCGCGAGGCGCGGCGGGACCCGCAGGCCGTTGTCGTCGCCGTGCGACATGATCAGGCCGCCGACCATGCGGGTGGAGACGCCCCACGAGGTCTGCCAGACGAGCTCCTGCTTGCCTTCCTTCGACAGGTACTGCGTGTTGAAGGCCTTGGCGAAGTTGGTGCCGAGCTCGTGGCTCGTGCCCAGCTGGAGGGCCTTGCCGTCGCCCATCATGCCCTCGAGGGTGAGGGTGTTGATGGCGCCGGCGAAGCGCTCCTTGGCGGTCTTGCGGCCGAGCACGACGTCGATGCCGAGCACGTTGGTCATGAAGTCGCCGTACACGTCCGTGTGGATGCGGGCGGCGTAGTCGCGGGCGTCCTCGTAGGAGAGGTGGGCGGTGTGGCCCTCCTGCCAGAGGAACTCGCTCGTACGGAGGAACACGCGCGGGCGCATCTCCCAGCGGACCACGTTCGCCCACTGGTTGATCAGCAGGGGCAGGTCGCGGTAGCTCTGGACCCACTTGGAGAAGTACTCGTTGACGATCGTCTCGGAGGTCGGCCGGACCACGACCGGCTCGTCGAGCTCCTTGCCACCGCCGTGCGTGACGACCGCGAGCTCGGGGGCGAAGCCCTCGACGTGCTCCGCTTCCCGCGTCAGGTACGACTGCGGGATGAAGAGCGGGAAGTACGCGTTCTGGGCGCCCGCGTCCTTGATGCGCGCGTCCATCTCCTGCTGCATCCGCTCCCACAGGCCGTAGCCGTACGGCCGGATGACCATCGTGCCGCGGACCGGACCGTTGTCGGCCAGCTCGGCCTTGTTGATCAGATCCTGGTACCAGCGGGGAAAATCCTCCGCCTGGGGGGTGAGAACGGGTGCCTTTGCCATGGCGCGAATGGTACGGCGCCCGGAGTGCCGAACGTGAATCGGGTGTGAATCGGGTGGCGCGCTCCTCTGGACGCGGGGGCGAATCGGGAGTTCTCTGGCAACGGGGGCATGGGGGCGACACGGAATCAGGAGCGCTCTTTCGATGACACCGACGCCGACGGCGACGCTTGTCGCGCGGGACTGGGCGGAGATCCAGGAACGGATGCTGGTACCGCTGTACGAGGCGGTCTACGACCGGCTGGAGGTCGGGCCGGGCGACCGGCTGCTGGGCCTCGACTGCGGGGCCGGGCTGGCCCTTCTGCTTGCCTCGGGCCGGGGAGCCCTGGCCACGGGCGTGGAGACGGATCCGGCACGCCGGACGCTGGCCCGGGAGCGCCTCCTGGAGGTCCTCGCGGCCCCGCCGGCGCCCGCTGTGCCCTACGACGTGCTGCTGGCCTTCTCGCCCGCCCCGGGCGCCCTGGCCGCGGCCCTGCCGGCGCTGCGCCGGCCCGGAGGCGCGGTGGTGCTGGCCGACTGGGGCCCGGCGGAGCGGTGCACGGTGCCCTCGGTCCTGGGCGGCGGGCCGGCCGCACGGGACCTGGACGCGATGGCGGCCGCGGCCGGCCTGGTGCCGGACGGTTCGGGGCGGGTGTTCTGCCCGTTCGGGTACGCCGACGTGGACAGCGCGGTGCGCGGGCTGCTGTCGACCGGGCTGTACGAGTGCTCCGACCCGGTCCAGGTGGAGAAGGAACTGGCGGAGGCGCTTCACCCGTACGAACGGGGTGACGGGGCCGTCTGGCTGCCGAACATCTTCCGGTACGTCATCGCCCGTACGGCCTAACCCGCGCCACCGTCGCCGTGCGGGGCTGATCCGCAGCCCCGCACGGCGCTCACTTGTGGAGGCGGGGGATGCCCGCGGCGGCGTAGGCGGCGGGTTCGTCCAGGGTTTCGTTCGCCATCAGGGCTTCCGCGAGGGCGTCCAGCTTGTCGCGGTTCTCGCGCAGCAGGCGGCAGGCCTTGTCGTAGCACTCGTCCACGATCCGGCGCATCTCGTGGTCCACCGCATCGAGGGTGGCGGGGGCCGCCGACAGTCCGTAGGGGCTCTGCCCGTCCGAGGGGATCGCGGTGAGGCGGCCGATGCGCTCGCTCATGCCCCAGCGGCCGACCATGCCCCGGGCGATGTTGGTGACCTGTTCGAGGTCGTTCTCCGCGCCGGTGGTGATGACGTCGTAGACGACGTGCTCGGCGGCCATTCCCCCGAGCGCCCCGATGATGCGGCCGCGCAGGTACTCCTCGGTGTACGCGTACCGGTCCGCGTCCGGGGTCGAGAGCGTCACGCCGAGCGCCCGGCCGCGCGGCACGATGGTGATCTTGCGGACCGGGTCGGCGCCCGGCTGGAGCATGCCCAGCAGGGCGTGCCCACCCTCGTGGTAAGCGGTGCGGCGGCGGTCCTCGTCCGACATGACCAGCGGCCGTTCCGCGCCGAGCTGGACCTTTTCCAGCGCGTCGGAGAGGTCCGACTGGGTGACCTCCTTCTGCTGGCGCTTCACGGCGAGCAGGGCGGCCTCGTTGGCGAGGTTGGCCAGTTCGGCTCCGGTCATGCCCGGCGTCGTACGGGCGACCTGCGCGAGGTCGACGCCGTCGGCGAGCGGGATGTCCCTGGTGTGGATGCGGAGGATGGCTTCCCGGCCGCTCTTGTCGGGCGGGGACACGACGACGGTGCGGTCGAAGCGGCCCGGCCGGGTCAGCGCGGGGTCCAGGACGTCGGCCCGGTTGGTCGCGGCCAGGACCACCACGCCTTCGGAGCCGGAGAAGCCGTCCATCTCGGTGAGGATCTGGTTCAGGGTCTGCTCGCGCTCGTCGTGGCCGCCCATGCCCGCGCCGCCGCCGCGCACCCGGCCGATGGTGTCGATCTCGTCGATGAAGACGATCGCGGGGGCCACTTTCCGGGCCTCGGAGAAGAGTTCGCGCACCCGGGACGCACCGACGCCGACGATCATCTCGATGAACTCCGAGGCCGAGGCGGAGAAGAACGGCACTCCGGCCTCGCCGGCGAGCGCTCGCGCGAGCAGGGTCTTGCCGGTGCCGGGCGGGCCGGCGAGCAGGACGCCGCCGGGCATGCGGGCGCCCATCTTGCGGTACTCGTCCGGGTTCTTGAGGAAGTCCACGACGTCGTTGAGCTCGCCCTCGACCTCGTCGATGCCGGCCACGTCCTCGAAGGTCGTCCGCTTGGCGCCCTCCAGCTCGACCGGCTTGGGCGGCGTCTTGCGCCCGAGCCCGCCCATGCCGCCGCCCATGGCCGATCCCATCCGGCGGGCGATGACCACCCAAAGGAGGACCAGCAGCAGCATCGGGGCCAGGGAGATCAGCAGGTTGGCCAGGAAGCTGCGCTGTTCGACGACCGGGGAGGCCGTGACGACGACGTTCTGCTTGGTGAGGTTGGCCCACAGGTCGTCGTCGGCGAAGGCGGGCCGCTGGGAGACGAACTTCTTGTAGTCGCCCTTGTCCCCGTCCGGCTTGGGCTGTTCGGTCTTCAGCTCGCCCTGGATGGCGTCGCCCTTGGCGTAGATCTTCGAGACGTTGCCGTTCGCGACCTGCTTGCTGAACTCGGTGTACGAGATGGTCGGCTCGTCGCCCTCGTTGAAGAAGGACAGCACCAGGTTGGTGATCAGGTAGACGATCAGGGCGGTGAGGATCAGGCCGCGCCAGCCACCCGGCATCCGCTTCTTGGGCGGCGGGGCGGGGGGTGCGCCTTCGGAGCGCCAGGGCGTATCGGCCCGGTCGCGGGGCGGTACGGGGGTGGGGCTGGGCACGTGGCCTCCTTCTGCCGTCCTCCCGGCCGACCATAAGCGACAAACCGGACCGTCGCCCCCGGCGGCGGGCCACACGGCGAAGCCCCGGCCGGAGTGATCCGGCCGGGGCTCGCGTGGCTCCGTACTGCTACTTCACGTACTTCAGGATCCGCTACTTCATGAACTTCTTGAACTCGTCCGGCAGGTCGAAGTCCTGGCCCGGCTGAGCGCCCCCCGCCGGAAGGCCGAACGGGTTCCCGCCGGCGGTGGGCTCGATCGCCTCCGGACCCGCCTCGCGGCGCGCGGCGGCCGCGGCCTCTTCTTCCTTGCGCTTCATCGGGTTGCCGCTCTTGCGCTTGCCCTTGGCCTGCTTGACCTGCTTCTTCTGCCGGCCGGGGCCGCCGCCCATCCCGGGCATGCCGGGCATGCCCGGCATGCCGCCGCCCTGGGCCATGCGGGACATCATCTTGCGGGCCTCGAAGAACCGCTCGACGAGCGACTTGACGGCGCTGACCTCGGTGCCGGAGCCCTTGGCGATACGGGCACGGCGCGAGCCGTTGATGAGGTGCGGGTCCTGGCGCTCGGCCGGGGTCATCGACTTGATGATCGCGGCGGTGCGGTCCACGTCGCGCTCGTCGATGTTGTTGATCTGGTCCTTGATCTGCCCCATGCCCGGGAGCATGCCGAGCAGCTTGGAGATGGAGCCCATCTTGCGGACCTGCTCCATCTGGGACAGGAAGTCGTCGAGCGTGAACTCCTTCGGGCCCTTCTGCAGCTTGGCCGCCATCTTCTCGGCTTCGGCCTGGCTGAAGGTCTTCTCGGCCTGCTCGATCAGGGTGAGCATGTCACCCATGTCGAGGATCCGGCCCGCCATGCGGTCCGGGTGGAAGGCGTCGAACTCGTCGAGCTTCTCGCCGTTCGAGGCGAAGATGATCTGCTTGCCGGTGACGTGCGCGATGGAGAGCGCGGCACCACCGCGGGCGTCGCCGTCGAGCTTGGAGAGCACGACGCCGTCGAAGCCGACGCCGTCGCGGAAGGCCTCGGCGGTGTTGACCGCGTCCTGGCCGATCATGGCGTCGACGACGAAGAGGATCTCGTCCGGGCTGACGGCGTCGCGGATGTCCGCGGCCTGCTGCATCAGCTCCTGGTCGATGCCGAGGCGGCCGGCGGTGTCGACGATGACCACGTCGTACTGCTTGGTGCGCGCGTACTCGATGGAGTCCTTGGCGACCTGGACCGGGTCGCCGACGCCGTTGCCGGGCGCGGGGGCGTAGACGGCCACGCCGGCCCGCTCGGCCACGACCGAGAGCTGGTTGACGGCGTTGGGGCGCTGGAGGTCACAGGCGACGAGGAGCGGGGTGTGGCCCTGCCCCTTCAGCCACAGGCCGAGCTTTCCGGCGAGGGTGGTCTTACCGGCACCCTGGAGGCCGGCGAGCATGATCACGGTGGGCGCGGTCTTGGCGAAGCGCAGCCGCCGGGTCTCGCCGCCGAGGATGGAGACCAGCTCGTCGTTGACGATCTTGAGGACCTGCTGGCCCGGGTTCAGGGCCTTGGAGACCTCTTCGCCGCGGGCGCGCTCCTTGACGTTCGCGATGAAGGAGCGGACGACCGGGAGGGCGACGTCGGCCTCGAGGAGGGCGATACGGATTTCCCGCGCCGCAGCGTCGATGTCCTGCTCGGAGAGGCGGCCTTTGCCCCGGAGGGACTTGAAGGTCGCGCTGAGGCGGTCGGAAAGCGTATCGAACACGGTGGTCGCGATTCCTCGGGTCGGGGGGCGTGTGGTCGTCCCCCAGGGTATCGGTCCCCGCCGCGGGCCCGGCCCTGCGGGCGGCAATCCCCTGCCCGCCCTTCTCCCGTTCCCCCGGGGTCCGCCCCGGACCCGTGCCTCAAACGCCGGCGGGGCCGGATTTTCCCCGGGGGGGCTGGATGGCGCGGAGCGCCATTTCAGCCCGTCCGGCGTTTGAGGACCGGGTCCGGGCGGAGCCCGGGGAACGGTGGAAGGGCGGGTAGGGGACGGCCCCGCGCAGCGGCCGCCCCGCTACGCCAGGGCCGCCTGGATCGCCGAAGCCAGGGTCGCCGCGGCCGGAGGCCCGAGGGGTTTGCCGTCGGCGTCGACCACGTACACCGTGTCCACGGCGTTCGCGCCGAGCGTGGACACGTGCGCACTGCGGACCCTGACCCCGGAGGACTCAAGCGCGCGCCCGATCCGGTGCAGCAGACCGACCGCGTCGGGCGCCCGCACCTCCAGGACCGTCGCGAGGGAGGAGACCTCGGGCACCACCGTGACCCGGGGCGGCGGCGGGACCACCCCGCGCCGGCGCGGGTACGCCGCCTCGCGGTCCGCCAGCTTCGACGGGACGTCCAGCGAGCCGTCCAGGGCCCGCACCAGATCGGTGCGCAGCCGCGCGGCCTCCGGCAGGGAGCCGTACTCCGCCGCCACCCGCCAGCGCAGGACCAGTACCTCGCCCAGCCGGTCCGGGAGCTCCATCGAGCGCAGGTCGGCCGCCCGCACGGTGAGCCGGTGCAGGGCCAGTACGCCGGCCACCGAGGGCAGAACTCCCGGCTGGTCGGGGACGGCCACCACCAGTTCCACGCCGACCGCCTCCTCCTCCTGCCGGGCGTGCAGGGCCAGGACGGGCTCTCCGGTGCGCAGCGCCTCCACCGCCAGCCGCTCCTGCTCGGTGGTCGGGATCTCCAGTTCCGTCGCGGCCGGGGCGGCGCCGCGCAGCACGGCGGCGACCCGGGCGACCAGATCGGCCACGAGCGAGCCGCGCCACGCGCTCCACGCGGCCGGGCCGGTGGCCAGCGCGTCGGCCTCCGTCAGCGCGTGCAGGATCTCCAGCGTGCCGGGGGAACCGACCGCCTCGGCCACCGCCTTGACCGTCGCCGGGTCGTCGAGGTCCCGCCGCGTGGCGGTGTCGATCAGCAGCAGGTGGTGGCGTACGAGCACGCCCAGCACGGCGACGTCCTCCGCGTCGAAGCCCACCCGCAGTGCCATGTCGCGCGCGATCGTCTCGCCGGCCACCGAGTGGTCGCCGGGCCAGCCCTTGCCGATGTCGTGCAGCAGTGCGGCCATCAGGAGGAGGTCGGGGCGGCCCACCCGGCGGGTCAGCTCGGATGCCCGGACGGCCGTCTCGACGAGGTGGCGGTCCACGGTCCAGGTGTGCACCGGGTTGCGCTGCGGCCGGCACCGCACCCGCTCCCAGTCGGGCAGCAGCTTCGTGATGATCCCCTCGGCCTCCAGCGCCTCCCACACGGCCACCGTCGGCTCCCCCGCGCCCAGCAGGGTCAGCAGCTGCTCCCGGGCCTCGGCCGGCCACGGCACCGGCAGCGGCTTCGCCTGCGCCGCGAGCCTGCGCACGGCGTGCAGCGAGACGGGCAGTCCGGCCTGGGCGGCGGCCGCGCCGAAGCGCAGGGGCAGCACGGGGTCCCGGTCGGGCCGCGCGGCCAGGGCCAGTACGGCCTCGCCGTCGGACTCCACGACGCCCTCGGCGAGCGGCGCCCGCTCCGGTACGGAGCCGCGGGTGCCGAGCAGACCGCGGAGCCGGGGGCGGGCGGACCGCGCCCGGAGCACGCGCCCGACCTCGCGCCAGGTCACGTCACCGGCGTACGAGACCACCCGCGCGGCCTCGTACACCTCCCGGAGCAGGGCGTCGGCGTCGAGCAGACCGAGCTGCGCCGCGACCGGGGTCTGTTCCTGGAGGGAGAGCCGGTCGGTGGCGCGGCCGGTCACCAGGTGCAGCGCGTCCCGGGCGTCGAGCAGCCGGCGCCGGGCTTCGGCGAGGCCCTCGCGCGGGGCGTCGGCCAGCCAGGAGGCGGCGACGGCCCGCAGCGCGGTGACGTCGCGCAGGCCTCCGCGCGCCTCCTTGAGGTCGGGTTCCAGCAGGAAGCGGAGCTCCCCGGCACGCTCGGCCCGCTCGCGGCACAGGGAGTGCAGCTGGGGCAGCCGTTTGGCCGCGTGGTTGCGCCAGTCCGCCAGGACGGAGGTGCGCAGTCCCGCGAGGAGCCCGGCGTCGCCCGCGACGGGCCGGGCGTCGAGCAGCCCGAGGTGCACCTTGAGGTCTTCGGCGGCGGTCTTGCGGGCTTCGCCGGGGGTGCGCACCGAGTGGTCGAGGGCGACCCCGAGGTCCCAGACGGGGTACCAGAGCCGGTCGGCCAGGGCGGCCAGTGCCCGCGGTTCGGCCTTGCCGTCGTGGAGCAGGACCAGGTCGAGGTCGCTGCGGGGGGAGAGTTCGGCGCGGCCGTAGCCGCCGACGGCGACGAGGGCGGCGCCCCGCACACCCGTCTCCTTCACGGCGGCGGCGAACAGCGCCTTCAGCCAGTCGTCGGTCAGGGACGCCAGGGCGGAACGCCGGGAAGGCCCGGACCGCGACTCCTCCTGGAGGAGTCGCAGCCGGGCCGCGGCGTACCCGCTGGGTCCCTGGTCGGCGGTGCTACCGCCGTCCGTGGTCTCTTCGACACTCGTCACCCAGGGGTTCCAATCGCCTAGAGCGCGTCAGCGCCGCGTTCACCGGTGCGGACCCGGATGACCGAGTCCACGGGGATGCTCCACACCTTGCCGTCGCCGATCTTGCCCGTCTGGGCGGCGTCGACGACGATCCGCATCACGTCTTCCGCGTCGCCGTCCTCGACGAGCACCTCTATGCGGATCTTCGGTACGAGGTCCACGGTGTACTCGGCACCCCGGTAGACCTCGGTGTGTCCGCGCTGGCGGCCGTAGCCGCTGGCCTCGGAGACGGTGAGTCCCTGGACTCCGAAGCGGTGCAGGGCTTCCTTGATCTCGTCGAGCCGGTGCGGCTTCACGATCGCGGTGATGAGCTTCATGCGTCAACCTTCTTGCTCGCGGCGGCAACAGGGGCGGGGACGGCGGTGCTCCGGGAGGAGGAGCCGCCGCCGGCTCCGCTGAAGTCGTAGGCGGTCTCGGCGTGTTCGACCTGGTCGATGCCGGAGACCTCGTCGTCCTCGGGGACCCGCATCCCGATCGTCTTGTCGAGCAGGAAGGCGAGTACCGCGGATGCCACGAGAGAGTAGGCCAGGACGGAGAAGACTCCGATCGCCTGCTTGCCGAGCTGCTCCAGGCCGCCGCCGTAGAAGAGGCCGGCCGCGTCGGACTGGACCCCGCCGGTGGCGAAGAAACCGACGAGCAGGGAGCCGATGACACCGCCGACGAGGTGGACGCCGACCACGTCGAGGGAGTCGTCGTAGCCGAACTTGTACTTCAGGCCGACGGCCATGGCGCACACGACACCGGCGATGACGCCGATGGCGATCGCGCCGAGCGGGGAGCAGGAGCCGCCGGAGGGGGTGATGGCGACGAGGCCCGCGACCGCGCCGGAGGCGGCGCCGAGGGTGGTGAAGGAGCCGTGGCGCAGCTTCTCGTAGCCGAGCCAGGCGAGCATGGCGGCGGCGGTGGCGACCTGGGTGTTGACGAACATGACCGCGCCGACGCCGTCGTCGTTGCCGAGCCAGGAGCCCGCGTTGAAGCCGAACCAGCCGAACCACAGCAGGCCGGCGCCGAGCATCACGAGCGGGAGGCTGTGCGGGCGCATCGGGTCCTTCTTGAACCCGACGCGCTTGCCGATGACCAGGATCACGCCGAGGGCCGCGGCGCCCGCGTTGATGTGGACGGCGGTGCCGCCGGCGAAGTCGATCACGCCGAGCTCGAAGAGCCAGCCGCCGGCGCCCCACACCCAGTGGGCGACGGGGAAGTAGACGATCGTGACCCAGAGGGTGATGAACAGGGCCCACGCGCTGAACTTGACGCGGTCGGCCAGCGCGCCGCTTATCAGCGCCGGGGTGATGATCGCGAACATCAGCTGGAAGACGGCGAAGACGTACACCGGGATGGTGTAGCCGTCCCACAGCTCGGTGATGCCGATGCCGCTGAGTCCCACGTAGTCGGAGGTCCAGCCGATGAGCGAGCCGGAGTCGGCGCCGAAGGCGAGGCTGAATCCGTAGAGGACCCAGAGGATCGTGACGATCCCGAGGCTGATGAAGCTCATCATCAGCATGTTGAGGCTGCTCTTGACGCGGACCATGCCTCCGTAGAAGAAGGCGAGTCCCGGGGTCATCAGCATGACCAGGGCGGAGCAGATGAGCATGAACCCGGTGTTCGCGGAAGACAGCGTGGGGGCGTCTGCCGCGAGGGTCGTGATGGCTGATGCCATCGGCGTCTCCTCGTCGTCGGTACGTTCGCGTGCGGGCGATCGTGAAAACCTGAGCGGCGCTGGTTCGTGAATCAGGCCTGAGGGTGTTCCGGCGTGGGGGCTGGCCGGTTATTGGCCCTGAGATTCGCGCAGGCCGGTTTCCGGCGGCGCCGCTGGGTGTTTCGCGTCGATGACGAAGAGGTCTGGCGTGTTACGCCTCCATGAACGAGTGGTTCATGAGGGTGGCGGGTGGAAACCCGGCCGCGGCGATGACCCGGGGAACCTGGCTGGGGGAGCCTGATCGGGCTTCACGGGGTGACTGCCGCGGCCGGGGGCCTTGGGGCGGCCGGGTGGCCGTCAGACGGCCTCCGCGGCCTCGGGGAGGCGGGAGGCGAGGTGGTCGGTCAGCCGCACCACGTCGGCGACGTCGCCGTACTCACGGGCGGCGGTGTCGACGGTCTTGCGCAGCCGGGTGTTGACCCGTTCGGACCGCACCTTTCCCGCCACGTCGAGTGCGCGCCCGGCGAGGACGGTTGCCTGCTCGGGCTCGCGCTGGAGCAGGTGCACGGTGGCCATGCCGATGAGGTTGAGCGCGTAGGAGCGCTGGTGCTCCTCGTCCTTCTCGAAGAGCTCGACGGCGCGCTGCATGACCGGTTCGGCGAGGGAGGCGTACATGGGGCTGCGGCCGGCCACATAGGCCAGGTCCCGGTAGGAGTGGGAGTTCTCGCCGTTGAGCTCGGCCTCGGAGAAGAAGCGGATCCAGTCGGGCTCGGGCTCGGTGTCGAAGCCGAGGTCGGAGAAGGTGTCCTCGGCCATCCGCACGGCCCGCTTGCAGCGGCTGGGCTGGCCCATGTTGGCGTAGGCGCGGGCCTCCATCGCATACAGCATGGCCTGGGTACGGGGCCCCGCGCAGTCGCGGCTGCCGTACTGGGCCAGGTGGATGAGCTCCAGGGCGTCCTCGGGGCGGCCCAGGTGGATCATCTGGCGGCTCATGCTGGAGAGGATGTAGGAGCCCAGGGGCTTGTCACCGCCCTCCTTGGCGGCGTGCAGCGCGAGGACGAAGTACTTCTGCGCGGTGGGGTGCAGGCCGATGTCGTAGCTCATCCAGCCGGCGAGTTCGGCGAGTTCGGCGGCGACCTTGAAGAGCCGCTTCATGACCGGGGCCGGGTGGTTCTCCTGGAGCAGGTCGGTGACCTCGTGGAGCTGGCCCACGACGGCCTTGCGGCGCAGTCCGCCGCCGCACTGGGCGTCCCACTGGCGGAACATCACGGTGGTGGCTTCGAGGAGGTCCACCTCGGGCTCGGAGAGCCGCGGCGGCCGGTGGCCGCTGAGGGCGCCCGCCGACCCCGCCTCCCGGGGTCCCGGGTCGGCGGCCGGAACCGGTACGAGCCAGCGTTGCATGGGCTCGATGAGGGCGGGGCCGGCGGACAGGGCGAGCGAGGTCCCGAGGAAGCCGCGGCGGGCCAGCATCAGGTCGCTGCGGGAGAACTCGCCGAGCAGCTCGATGGTCTGCGGGCCGGCCCAGGGCAGGTCCACGCCGGAGACGGAGGGGGTCTGGTGGGCGGTGCGCAGGCCGAGGTGCTCGATGGCGACGACGGAGCCGAAGCGCTCGGAGAACAGCTCGGACAGGATCCGCGGGACGGGCTCGCGGGGCTGTTCGCCGTCGAGCCAGCGGCGGACCCGCGAGGTGTCGGTGCTGATGTGGTGGGCGCCCATCTGGCGGGCGCGGCGGTTGACCTGGCGGGCGAGCTCGCCCTTGGACCAGCCGCTGCGGACGAACCAGGACGTCAGCTGCTCGTTGCGGACGGTGGCGTCCTGCGGGGAGTCCTGTGCGGCTTCCCGCGCGGAGTCCCGGTCCGGCGTGCCGGCGGACGACACGCCGGACTCCGCACTCGTTCCGCTTGCGCCGTTGCCGCTCACTGGAACGCCCCCATCCGTCAGCCTCTTCAACACGAAACCCAGTCGGGAAACGGTCTTCACAGGTCCTTCACGCCATGCCTCCGGCATACCCGCGAACACGTCTCTCTTCGCGCTTCGTGCACCGAAAGTAATCCTACGATCACCCCTTCGGCGAGGTCGATCCCGGAAACGCCACCATTCGCCACCCCTTCGAATGAACTCGCCACCCGCCAGGCGCGATTCACTTGACACGAAGGCAGAACCGATCGGTTGGACAGGAGCGCGCCGGGGCGCGCGCGGCGCGGAGTGCGCCGGGCATCCGGTCCGGCCAACGTCGTAACCACCGGCACGTCCGACCCGTTGGAGGGGGCATGGGCATGGGCTTCACGATCGGCGGCAGCCGCGGCACCAAGGAGTTCCGTTCCGGCGCTCGGCGCCGCGGCCGGACGTCGGAGTGCACGACGGTGGCGGAGTACACCGGACTCTGGGGCTGGGACGTGGTCCCCGGCGCCCGTGCCGCGGGGCCCGCCCGCGACTGCTCCTGCGGTCATACGAGTTGTGGTGCGCCGGGGGCGCATCCGCTGGCCCTCGCTCCGACCGTCCCGGCCGGCGCCACCCTCGACGAGGTCACCGAGACCTGGAGCGGGTACCCGGGAGCCGCGGTCCTGCTCCCCGTCGGCCGCTCCTTCGACGTCATCGAGGTCGCCGAGGAGGCCGGGCGGCGCGCACTGGTCCGGCTGGAGCGGATGGGGCTGCCGCTCGGCCCGGTGACCGCGACCCCGGACGGCCGGGCCCAGTTCTTCGTCGCCCCGGGGGCGGCGGCCGGGCTGCCGCAGCTGCTGTACCGAATGGGCTGGGACGACGCCGGTCTCGATCTGCGCGCGCTGGGGCAGGGCTCCTACGTCACCGCCCCGCCCTCGGACTTCGCGGGCCTCGGCCCGGTCGGCTGGATGCGCCCGCCGGCCCTGGACTCGGCCGGGGATCCCCCGCAGGCCCGCCTGCTGCTGGGCACCCTCGCCTACCTCTGCCACCGGCTGCGCCGCTCATAGCCCCTCCCACGGCTCCCCGCACGGCTTCACCCGCGCCACCGGACATGGCGGTGCCCCCGGGTCCTCGGGACTCGGGGGCACTGGCCGGCGTAGGAGCGTCGGGAGCGTTCAGTCGCCGATCAGGGCGTCGACGAAGGCCTCCGGCTCGAAGGGCGCCAGGTCGTCCGCGCCCTCACCGAGGCCGATGAGCTTGACCGGGACGCCGAGCTCGCGCTGGACGGCGATGACGATGCCGCCCTTGGCGGTGCCGTCGAGCTTGGTCAGCACGATGCCGGTGATGTCCACGACCTCCGCGAAGACGCGGGCCTGGGTCAGGCCGTTCTGCCCGGTGGTGGCGTCCAGGACCAGCAGGATCTCGTCGAGCGGACCGTGCTTCTCCACGACGCGCTTGACCTTGCCGAGCTCGTCCATCAGGCCGGTCTTGGTGTGCAGACGGCCCGCCGTGTCGATGAGCACCACGTCGGCGCCCTCGGCGATGCCCTCCTTGACCGCGTCGTAGGCGATCGAGGCGGGGTCGCCGCCCTCGGGGCCGCGCACGGTGCGCGCCCCGACCCGGTCGCCCCAGGTCTGGAGCTGGTCGGCGGCGGCGGCGCGGAAGGTGTCGGCCGCACCGAGCACGACGCTGCGGCCGTCGGCGACGAGCACCCGGGCGAGCTTGCCGGTGGTGGTGGTCTTGCCGGTGCCGTTCACGCCGACGACCATGATCACGGCGGGGGTGTCCACACCGCTCTCGGTCTTCACCGCACGGTCGAAGTCGGTGCCGAGGAGCGTGACCAGCTCCTCCTTCAGCAGGGCGCGCAGATCGGCGGGGGTGCGGGTGCCGAGCACCTTGACCCGCTCGCGGAGCCGGTCCACCAGCTCCTGGGTCGGCGCGACACCCACGTCGGCGATGAGGAGGGTCTCCTCGATCTCCTCCCAGGTGTCCTCGTCGAGGTGCTCGCGGGAGAGCAGCGTGAGCAGCCCCTTGCCGAGCGTGTTCTGCGACCGGGCGAGGCGGGCGCGCAGCCGGACCAGGCGGCCGGCAGTGGGCTCGGGCACCTCGATCTCGGGGGCGGGCGGGGCCTCGACGACCGGGTCCTCGACCGCGACCGGCGATTCGAGGGCGGCCTCCGCGTCGGGGAGGGTGACCTCCTCGATCGTGCGGCGCGGTTCTTCCGCCGTCGGTGCGGCGTCCTCCCCCACCTGCGGCTCGGCGGGCGGGGCAGTGATGGTCGGCGTGCTGGGCGGGGCCGTGGGGGGCAGCTGCTTCTTCTTGCGGCTGCTGACCACGAGCCCGCTGATCGCACCGACCGCGACCAGGGCGATGACTACGGCAAGGATGAGGATTTCCATAACCCGTCCAGTATCGGCCACGCGCACGCCGAGGCGGGGACCCTGGAGGTTCACACCAGGCCATAAGCCTCTGTTTGTGGTTTTTGCGGCAAATCTACGATGATGAGCAGCCCCCCATCACGCCCCGCCTCCCCCACGGAGTACACGTATGCCTGCCGAGACCGCCGTCGAGTCGCGCGGCCTGGAGCCCGTCCCGGACGCCGAGCGCCGCGGCCGGGTCCGCGAGCTCGTCCCGACCTGGGTCGCCGCCAACATCAGCGTGCTGCTGCTGACCATGGGCGCCGGTCTCGTCATCTTCAACAAGCTGAACATCTGGCAGGTGCTCGTCGTCGCGATCGCCGCGCCCGTCGTCTCCTACGGGATCGTCGGACTCATATCCATCGCGGGCAAGCGCGGCGGCGCCCCCGGCATGGCGCTCTCCCGGGCCGTCTTCGGCCAGCGCGGCAACCTCTTCCCCGGCGCGCTGATCTGGGTCGCCCGCTGGGGCTGGGAGACCATCAACGCGGTCAGCGGCGCCTACGCCGTCCTGACCGTCCTCGACCTGGTCTTCGGCGTCAAGAAGAACACCGCACTGATCGTCGTCACCCTGCTCTTCTTCGTCGGCTGCACCTTCCTGGTCTCCGGGCTCGGCATCAACGCGCTGCGCGTCTGCTCCAAGTGGTCCACGTACCTCTTCGGCGCCTTCAGCGTGCTGGTGCTGGGCTACCTGATCGCCGAGACCGACTGGTCCGCCGTCTTCGCCAAGCCCGCCGGCTCCACCGCGATGATGATCGCGGGCATCGGCACCATCGCGGCCGGCGGCATCAGCTGGGTCCCGTCCGGCCCGGACTTCACCCGCTACCTGCCCCGTACCGCCTCCGCCAGGGGCATGGTCGGCGCGACCATCGGCGGCGCGGCCGTCGTCGTGATCCCGATGGTGCTCATGGGCGCGGTGATGGCCGTCGCCACTCCCGACCTGGCCACCGCACAGGACCCGGTGTCCTTCATCGGCGAACTGCTGCCCACCTGGATCGCGGTCCCGTACCTGCTGATCGCACTCGTCGGCATGCTGCTCATCAACTCGATGTCCATGTACTCGGCCGGCTTCACCGCCCAGACCCTCGGCATCAAGGTCCCGCGCGCGGCGGCGGTCAGCGTCAACGCCGTCATCAGCCTGGTCTTCGGCTTCCTGCTGATGGTGGTCGCGACCAGCTTCTTCGGTTCGTTCATCTCCTTCCTGACCCTGCTGGCCGTGGCCTTCTCCGCGTGGATCGGCGTCTTCGGCGTGGACATGCTGCGCCGCACCTCCTACGACGGGGCCGCGCTGCTGGACACCACGCGCGGCAGCGCGTACTGGTACCGGGGCGGTTTCGCCTGGCAGGCCATGACCGCCTGGGGCCTGGCCCTGGTGGTGGGCCTGCTGTTCACGAAGGTCGACTGGTTCAGCGGCCCGCTGGCCACCACCTGGATCGGGCAGAACGGCCTGGGCTGGGTGGCGGGCATCGTCACCTCGGCCGTCCTGTACGCGGCGCTGCCGCGCACCCCGGCGGCTCCCGAGGCCGCGGCGCAGGAGCGGGTCCCCGCCGGATCCCTGTCCAACTGACGCCACGTCAGCTAACGTCCCCCTTCGCCCGCCCACCCACCTCCGGCGAAGGGGGACTTCTCCATGCCCATCACCGTGGCCCGGTTCAACCTCATCGACCCGAACGGCACCCCGGAAACCCTCTCCGCCCGCTACAAGGCCGCGCTGGAGATGGCGAAGTACGCGGACGACCGCGGGATCGACACCATCCAGACCGAGGAGCACCACGGCACCGACAACAACTGGCTGCCCTCCCCCTTCGCCTTCGCGGGCGCCGTCTTCGGCGCCACCCGCCGGATCGCGGTCACCGTCTCGGCGATCATCGGCCCGCTGTACGACCCCCTGAAGGTGGCCGAGGACATCGCCGTACTGGACCTGCTCAGCGGCGGCCGCCTCGTCACCGTGGCCGGCATCGGCTACCGGCCCGAGGAGTACGAGCAGCACGGCGTGGAGTGGGGCCGGCGCGGCAAGCTCCAGGACGAGCTGCTGGAGACCCTGCTGAAGGCGTGGACGGGCGAGCCGTTCGAGTTCCGCGGCCGTACCGTACGGGTCACCCCGCGGCCCTTCACCCAGCCGCACCCGCTGCTCCTGGTCGGCGGCAGCTCGGAGGCGGCGGCCCGCCGGGCGGCCCGCCTGGGGCTGCCGTTCTTCCCGAGCGCGCACCTGCCCGAGCTTGAGGCGTACTACAACGCGAAGCTCGCGGAGTACGGCACGGAGGGCTTCTGCATGATGCCGGCGGCCGAGACCCCGCTGCTGCACATCGCGGAGGACCCGGACCGGGCCTGGGACCAGTACGGCGAGCGGTTCCTCCACGAGGCCGGGATGTACGCCTCCTGGCAGTCCAAGGACATCCGCAGCGCGGTGCGGTCGGGCGCGACCACCGTGGCGGAGCTGCGCACCGAGGGGGTGTACCGCATCCTGACCCCGGACGAGGCGGTCGCGTACGCCCGCGGCGCCGGCGAGGCGGGGAACCTGGTGCTGCACCCGCTGTGCGGCGGGATGCCCGTGGACGAGGGCTGGCGGAGCCTGCAGCTCCTGTGCGAACAGGTACTGCCCCGCCTCAAGGACTGAGACGGGGCAGCGGATCCGGGAGGAGAGGGGGCTGTCGGCGGGGCGGTCAGCCCATCTCCTCCAACGCCTTGCCCTTGGTCTCCGGCACCCATTTCAGGATGAACGGGATCGAGAGCACGGCGAAGACCGCGTAGATGACGTAGGCGCCGGACAGGTTCCAGTCCGAGAGCGTCGGGAACGAGACGGTGATGACCCAGTTGGCGATCCACTGGGCGGCGGCCGCCACGCCGAGGGCCGCGGCGCGGATGCGGCCGGGGAACATCTCGCCGAGCAGGACCCAGACCACCACGCCCCAGGACAGGGCGAAGAAGAGGACGAAGCAGTTGGCCGCGATGAGGGCCACGAGACCCTGGGCGTGCGGCAGGGCGATGTCGCCGCCGCTGGTGTCCTTGTACGAGAAGGCCCAGGCGGCGAGCGCGAGGGAGATCGCCATGCCCACGGACCCGATGAGCGCGAGGGGTTTGCGGCCGATGCGGTCCACGAAGACCATCGCGATCACCGTACCGATGATGTTCACGACCGAGGTCTCGAAGGAGTACAGGAACGAGGAGCTCGGGTCGATGCCGACCGACTGCCACAGCGAGGAGCTGTAGTAGAAGATCACGTTGATGCCGACGAGCTGCTGGAAGACGGAGAGGCCGATGCCGATCCAGACGATCGGCAGGAAGCCGAAACGGCCGCCGAGGAGGTCCTTGAAGGTGGACTTCTGCTCCGAGTGGATGGCGTTGTCGATCTCGCGGACGCGGGCGTCGGCGTCGATGCCCTCGCCTTCGACCTCCCGCAGGACCGTCTTGGCCTTCTCCATGCGGCCGGCCGATACGAGGAAGCGCGGGGACTCGGGGATGGCGAAGGAGAGCAGGCCGTAGAGCACGGCCGGGACCACCATCACGCCCAGCATCCACTGCCAGGCCTCGAGGCCGCCGATCTTGCCGCGCTGGTCGCCGTCGGCGAGGTTCAGGATGCCCCAGTTGACCAGCTGCGAGATGGCGATGCCGATGACGATGGCGGCCTGCTGGAAGGAGGCGAGCCTGCCCCGGTAGGCGGGCGGGGAGACCTCCGCGATGTAGGCGGGGCCGATCACCGAGGCCATGCCGATGCCGAAGCCGCCGATGACGCGCCAGACGGCCAGGTCCCAGAGGGCGAAGGGCAGGGCCGAGCCGATGGCGCTCGCGGTGAAGAGCACCGCGGCGATCTGCATGCAGCGGATCCGGCCGATCCGGTCGGCGATGCGGCCGGCGGTGGCCGCGCCCAGCGCGCAGCCGATCAGGGCGGCGGCGATCACCTGGGCGAGGGTCGCCGAGCCGACGTCGAAGCGGTCGCGGATGGCCTCGACCGCACCGTTGATGACGGAGCTGTCGTAGCCGAAGAGGAACCCGCCCATCGCGGCGGCCGCGGTGATGAAGATGACGTGCCCGAGGTGGTCGGGCTGCGATACGTGGCCGCCGCCAGGATCCTGGGGCCGCGTCGTGCTGCTGCTCAAGGTGCGCTCCTGCGTGCCGGCTGCGGTGACGGGCTGAGGGTGTGATCCCTCCCAGTGGCGCACAGGTCAAGATCGCGCACCATTCGGAAGGGCCATCGGTGGCGCACCTGCCCCGGACGGACCCGGCCACACCCCACCCGGCTTCATCCGGCCCCGACGACCTCATCTGCCCGCCCGGCTTCATCCGGCCGTGGCCGCCCGCCCGGCCGCATCCGCCCGCTCCGTCACACCCGGCCGCTCCGGCCCACCCGGCCGCTCCGCCCTACCCAGCGGCCCCCGGCCCACCCAGCCGCTCCGGCCCACCCGGCGGCCCCGGCCCACCCGGCACACCGGGCCGCCCCGCCGCACCCGGCCCTCCCGTCACCGCAGGCGCTGGCTGATCACCTTCGACACCCCGTCGCCCTGCATCGAGACCCCGTAGAGCGCGTCGGCGACCTCCATGGTCCGCTTCTGGTGCGTGATCACGATCAGCTGCGAGCTCTCCTGCAGCTCCTCCATGATCCGGATCAGCCGCTGGAGGTTGGTGTCGTCGAGTGCGGCCTCGACCTCGTCCATCACGTAGAACGGGCTGGGCCGCGCCTTGAAGATGGAGACCAGCAGCGCCACGGCGGTCAGCGAGCGTTCGCCGCCCGAGAGCAGCGACAGCCGCTTGACCTTCTTGCCCGGCGGCCGGGCCTCGACGTCCACGCCCGTGGTGAGCATGTTGTCCGGATCCGTCAGGATCAGCCGGCCCTCACCGCCGGGGAACAGCCGCGAGAACACCCCCTCGAACTGGCGGGCCGTATCCCGGTAGGCCTCCGTGAAGACCTGCTCCACCCGCTCGTCGACCTCCTTCACGACCTGGAGGAGGTCGGCTCTGGTCTTACGCAGGTCCTCCAGCTGCTCGCTGAGGAACTTGTGCCGTTCCTCCAGCGCCGCGAACTCCTCGAGCGCCAGCGGGTTGACCTTGCCGAGCTGCTGGTAGGCCCGCTCGGCCGCCTTCAGCCGCTTCTCCTGCCGGGCGCGTACGAAGGGCTCCGGCCCGGCCTCCCCGTCCTCGGCGTCCCGGTCCTCCCCGTCCGCGGACGGGCTCGGCGGAACCGGCTGGTCAGGCCCGTACTCGGCGACGAGCCCCGGGGCCGCCATCCCGAACTCCTCCAGCGCGCGGCTCTCCACCTGCTCGATCCGCATGCGCTTCTCGGCGCCGAGCACCTCGCCCCGGTGCACGGAGTCCGTCAGTTTGTCGAGCTCGCCCTTCAGGCCGCGGCCCAGCCCCCGGGCCTCGTCGAGCTCGCGCTCCCGCACGCCCTTCGCGTACTCGGCCGACGTGCGCTCGCCCACGGCGCGGGTCAGCGACACCTCGATGTGCGCGAGCAGCTGGCGGGCTCCGGCGGCGACGGCCGCGGCCACCTGCGCCTCGTACCGCAGCCGTTCCCGGCGGCGCTCGGCCCTGGCACGGGCCTCCCGCTCGGCCCTGGCCCCGCGGTCGAGGGAATCGGCCCGGCCCGCGAGCCCCTTCACCCGCTCCTCGTGGGTCCTGAGCTGAAGCCGGGCCTCCATCTCGGTCTGCCGCGCGTTCGCCCCGTCGGCCGCGAGCCGGTCCCTGCGCGAGGTGTCCGGCTCCTCCTCCGCAGGCATCTCCTCGGCGACCGCGAGCCGTTCCGCGCACTCCTCCACGTCGGCCAGCGCCTGCTCCAGCGCGTCCTGCGCCGAGGCCGCGGCCGCCGCGGCGCGCTCGGCTTCGCCCAGCGCCCCCTTCGCCTGCCCTGCGAGCCGCCCGAGCTGCTGCGCGACCCCGGCCCGGGCCCGCTCGGCGGCCCGCCGGAGCTCGCCGAGCTCCTCGACCCGGGCCCCGGCCGCCACCCGTCGCGCATCGGCCGCCGCCTTCTCGCCCTCCAGCACCAGACACCGGCCGTCCAGCCGGGCCAGCTCCGCGGCCGCCTCGTCGACGGCGGCCTGCACCTCGATCAGGCTCGGCACCCCGGCGGACCCGCCGTGCGCGAGGTGCGCACCGAGCACGTCCCCCTCGGCGGTCACGGCCACCAGCTCGGGCCGCGCGGCCACCAGCGCCTCGGCCTCGTCGAGCCCCCCGACCACCACGAAGTCCCGCAACACCCACGCCACGGCCCGCACCACTTCCGCGTCCCCCTGCACGAGCCCCGCTGCCGCGACCGCTGACCCGGCAACCCGCACCGCAGCTCCGGCCGCATCCGGCCTCGCCGGCGTTCGAGGCGCGGGGTCCGGGACGGAGCCCGCGTCGCGGGAAGGGGCGGGGTGGGGGAAGACCGTCCCCGGACCGGCCCCGGAAACCTGCTGCCCGCCCCCGGGGCCGACACCGGTTCCCGGTTCCGAACCCGGGGTCGATGCCACGGTCCGGGCCGAGTCCTGCTCCTGAGCCGAGCCCGCATCGGGGGCCCGAACCGGTCCTCGGGCCCGCCCCGAATCCGGGGCGGGGACCGCACCCGGGGCGGGGACCGCACCCGGCGCCGGGGCCTGCCCCGGGACGCCGGACCCTGCCACCGCACCGCCGGAGACCACCGCACCGCCGGAGGCCATTGCCGCCGCCTGGCCCGGGACCCCGGTCCCCATCGCCGAGCCGCCGGAGGCCACCACGCTCGGAGCGATCAGAAACGCGGCCCTCCCCGCCTCCCCGTCCCGCAGGTACCGGATCGCCCCGGCCGCCGCCGCCGTCGACGTGACGGCCACCGCGTCCGCCGCCGCGCCCAGCGCCGCCGCCACCGCGACCTCGTACCCCGGGGTCACGGACAGCCGCTGCGCCGCCGGCCCCAGCAGTCCCTCCAGCCGCGCGGCGAGCAGCTCCGCCGTACCGTCCTTGCGGCGCAGCCCCATCGCCAGGGCATCCCGTCGCGCCGACACCGCCGCCTTCGAACGCTCCGCCGCCGCCAACGCGTCCCGGGTCTCCCCGAGTCCGGCTTCCGCCGCCGCCAGCTCGGCCCGCGCCGTCTCGTACTCCCCCTGCCCGGAGCCGGACGCAGCATCCTCACCCGCCCCCGGCGGCTCCTCCCCGACCTCCTCCGCCAGTGCCTCGTACTCCTCGCGCGCCTCCTCCGCCCGTGCCCGCGCTCCGTCCCGCGCCAGCACCAGCCGGTCGATCTCCGCCTGGGCCGCGCCCGCGCGGGAGCGGGCCGCGCCGAGCCTGCCCGTCAGCCGTGCCAGCGCCTCGCGCCGGTCGGCGATGGCCCGCGCCACGTCCCGCAGCCGCCGTTCCTCATCGGCCAGCGAACGCTCCAGTTCGGCCCGGTGGGCGACCGTGTCCTCCAGTGCCCGCGCGGCCGCCTCGAGTGCTGCCGTCAGCTCCGCCTCCTGCTCGCGGATCCGCGCGGCCTCCCTCTCCATCTCCTCCGGGTCCCGGCCCCGCCGCTCCTCCTCGGCCGGAGCCGAGGAGGAGGTGACCCGGGCGTCCGCCAGCGACACCGTCCCGCGCACGCGTTCGGCGAGCTGCGACAGCTCGTACCAGGTCTGCTGTGCCCGCTGGAGCCGCGGCGCGAGTTCGCGTACGGCCTCCTCCAGTTCGGATTCCCGCCGCACCGCCGCCGCGAGCTGTGCCTCGGCCGCCTCCTTGCGCTCCTTCAGGGCCGCCTCGTCCGCGATCTCCGCGTCGAGCGCGCCCTTGAGCGTCACGAGGTCGTCGGCGAGCAGCCGCAGCCGCGCGTCCCGCAGGTCCGCCTGGATCACGGCCGCCCGCCGGGCCACCGCCGCCTGCCTGCCCAGGGGCTTCAGCTGCCGCTGCAACTCGTTGCCCAAGTCCTGCACGCGCGCGAGGTTGGCCTGCATCGCGTCCAGCTTCCGCAGCGCCTTCTCCTTGCGCTTGCGGTGCTTGAGCACCCCGGCCGCCTCCTCGATGAAGGCGCGGCGGCCCATCGGGTCGGCGTGCAGTACGGAGTCCAGCTGGCCCTGTCCGACGATGACGTGCATCTCGCGGCCGATGCCGGAGTCGGAGAGCAGTTCCTGGATGTCGAGGAGGCGGCAGGTGTCGCCGTTGATCTGGTACTCGCTGCTGCCGCCGCGGAACATGATCCGCGTGATGGTGACCTCGGCGTACTCGATGGGCAGCGCGCCGTCGGAATTGTCGATGGTGAGCGAGACCTCGGCGCGGCCGAGCGGCGGGCGGCCGGTCGTGCCGGCGAAGATGACGTCTTCCATCTTCCCGCCGCGCAGGGACTTGGCCCCTTGTTCGCCCATGACCCAGGAGAGCGCGTCCACCACATTGGACTTGCCGGAGCCGTTGGGGCCCACGACACAGGTGATGCCCGGCTCGAAGCGCAGGGTGGTTGCGGAGGCGAATGATTTGAAGCCACGCAGGGTCAGGGACTTGAGGTGCACGCCGCCGGACTCTACCTTTCACGTTCGGTTTCGCCCATGAAGGTGCAGGGCAGATCAGACGCTAAAGGAATGGGCCCCCCACCTGGCGCAACGCGCCCGGCGGCCTTGCCCGAGGCGGGAAAGGCCGAAGGAAAGCGGGAAAGGGACGAGCGGAAAGAAAGAAGGGACGCCGAAGCGTCCCTTGCAGATCATGCGGTTCTGTTGATCGAGCGACGAGGGAGCGCGGATCAGGTGAGCGCAGGCTCCGCCTGGGGTACGTCGAGGTCGATGCCGTCAAGCAACGAGTCTCCGTGCTGTGCGGCGGCCGCGTTCAGAGCGTCGTTTTCGGACTGGATTCGTCCGAGCTCGGACTCGAGGTCCTGGACGCGCTGCTGAAGCCGTCGCATCTCGGCGAGGAGTCGCGGGTCGGAACCGCCGACGTAACCGAGAAGCGCCTTTGCCATGATGGATGGTCCTCCACACTGAGTGACCGACCGAAGCGGTGTGGGTCGTGAGGGAATCGCACCCGCGGATGTCCGGCAGCGACTGTCAGTCACTGCATCGATCTTTCGCTGACACTGTGTACTGCCAGCACTGCCAAACAGCTCAGGATGCGCGGGGCTTCCAGCGTCTCACCAAAAAGTTTGACGGTCAACACGATCACGCCCCGTATCGGCGGGCATCCCGGCCCCCGCAAGGGACATGGAGATCATCCTCGTCTCCGAGCCTTCCACGGATCCAGCGCGTCGGCAACGCGTCGGCGACGAATGCGCAGTTCCGACCGCATGCGGACCATCCGGCGATGTGTTCAGTACATGATCAGTCGATCGCTCACCGGATCGCGAACCCGTCGTAGCCACCGCGCGGTGTGCCCCAGATCTCTGTCACCCCGTCCACACTCCCGGGCGTGTCGGCGCCGTGCAGCCACGCCAGGAGCCGGTGGCAATTCTCACGTTGACCTTCGGCCACCACCTGCACTCGCCCGTCGTCCAGGTTGAGCGCGAAGCCGGCCAGTCCGCCGATCTCCATGGCGTTGGCCCTGGTGAACCAGCGGAAGCCCACTCCCTGTACACGGCCGCGCACCCAGGCGGTCATCCGCACATCTTCATTCATGCCTGAACGCTAACCGGGCAAACAATTCCGGGTCACCTCGCCCCCTGTCGCCATGGCGTACAGTCGCGCAGCAATGAGCTCACCCATTTGGGTGAGTAAAGGTTGATCTTGAACTGCTGAACCCGAACCACAGGAAGGTGAGCCGCGATGGGACGCCACCGACTCCACGCCGCGCCGCGCCCCGGCGGCAAGCGCCGCGCCGCCCTGCGAGGCGGCCTGCTCGGCGCGTCCGTGGCCGTCGTCCTCGGCACGGCGGCCGTCACCACGGGCGTCGTCCCGGTCGGTTCCTCCTTCCCCTACGTAGGGGTCACGGCCGCGAGCTCCGACGCGAAGACCGCGGAGGCCAAGGCCCAGGCCTCGCCGAGCCCCGAGAGCGCGCTGGAGCAGCAGGGCGGCCTCGCCAACCTCTCCGGCCGGGCCTCCGCGGGAGCGAGCGCCCGCCCCTCCTCCGCCTCCCCCACCCCCTCCGCCTCGCCGTCCCCGTCGGCCAGCCCGTCCCCGTCCCCCTCCACGGAGCCGGCGAAGACCCCGCAGGCGAGCCCCACCCCGACCCCGGTGAAGCCGAAGCCCTCCGCGCCGAAGACCTCCGCCCCTGCGGCTCCGAAGGCCCCGCCCACCTCGGCCGGTCACTCCGCCGAGGAGGCGGCCGTACTCACCCTGGTGAACCAGGAGCGCGCACAGGCCGGCTGCGGTCCGGTCCGGGCGAACCCGCCGCTGGCGGCGCTGGCCGGAGCGTTCAGCAAGGACATGGCCGTCCGGGGCTTCTTCGACCACACGGACCCCGACGGCAACACCCCGTGGGACCGTGCCACCAAGGCCGGCATATCGGGGATGGGCGGCGAGAACATCGCCCGGGGCCAGGGCGACGCGGCGGCCGTGATGGAGGGCTGGATGAACAGCCCGGGCCACAAGGCCAACATCCTCAACTGCGAGTTCCGCACCCTGGGCGTCGGTATGTACGACGCCGCCGGCGGCCCCTGGTGGACCCAGGACTTCGGTTTCTGACAGCGGAAACGGGCGGGGGCACGGTCGCGCGCGGCGGATATCGCCGCGCCCGACCGTGCCCCCGCCCGTTTCTCCGTACCGTGCCCCCGCCGGGCGGGCGGCGCCCGGTGCCCGGGCCGTACGCCGGACCCGTCGGGCCCGTCGGACCCGTCAGACGGACGCCAGGGCGGCGCGGCCGGCGAGCAGGACACGGGTCTGCTGGGTGACGCGGCCGCCGAGGTGCTCGGCGGTGGCGATGTCGGCCTTGTGGACGAACTCGGGACCCTGGTCACCGTTGGACTGGGCGGCGGCGCCGTCGAAGAAGCCCAGGCGGTTGATGTCGTTCTCGGAGCCGGTGCTGGAGTTCCAGCCCGGCTTCAGGCCCAGGTTGACCCAGCTCATGCCGTGCTGCGAGGCCAGGGTCTGGAAGTAGTCGAGGGTGTTGCCCTTGTCGCCGGACTTGGAGCCGGAGTTGGTGAAGCCCGCGGCGACCTTGTCCTGCCAGCCGCCCGCGAACCAGATCTTCGAGGTGGCCTCGGCGAAGACGTGGAAGGCGCCGGAGGCGGTGCCCATGTAGGTCGGAGCGCCGAAGACGATCGCGTCGGACGCGGTCAGGAGCTCCCACTGCGCGTCGTCGATCTCGTCGACCTTGATCAGGTGCACGGTCGCACCGGCGTCGAGGGCGCCGGCCTTGACGGCCTCGGCGATCACAGCGGTGTGGCCGTAGCCGGAGTGGTAGGCGATCGAGACGACAGGGGTGTAAGTGGCTGCAGACAAGGCGGGTCTCCCTCGGAAAACACCGTGGTGGGTCACGGCGTTGCGCGGCTTGGTAACTACCCCGAGGAAAGCACTAACTTTTCGAAAGCGCAAGCTGGATGGCTGGCGCTGCACAGTAGTAGGCTGAAATCATGCAGACTCCAGGGTGTGGCGAGGCCGGGGACGACGGCGCGCCCGAACAGGCCTCCGAGGCCTTCGATGTGTTCGCTCGCGCGTGCCCGTCCCGCGAGACGCTGGAGCACGTCACGGGTCGCTGGGGCAGCCTCACGGTCGGTGCCCTGTCCAAGGGGCCGTGCCGGTTCAACGAGCTGCGCCGCCGGGTGGACGGCATAAGCGAGAAAATGCTCTCCCAGACCCTGCACGCGCTGGAGCGCGACGGCATCGTCAACCGGGAGGCCCAGCCCACCAACCCGCCCCGCGTCGACTACGAGCTGACCCCGTTCGGCGCCGAGGTCGCACAGCGCGTGGACGCGCTCATCGGGCTGCTGGAGGGCAGCATGCCCGCGGTGCTCTCTTCCAGGTCCGCCTACGACGCCACGCGCGAGGGCCGCTGGCAGCGCGGGCAGAAGTAGCTCGACCGGTTCATCCAGGGCCGGCGCCGCATCGGAGTGCCGCAGCGCCGGCAGGGCTCGTCCTCCCGCCCGTAGGCGTCGAGGGAACGGTCGAAGTAGCCGGACTCGCCGTTGACGTTGACGTAGAGGCTGTCGAAGCTGGTGCCGCCGACGGCGAGGGCCTCGTTCATGACGTCACGGACGTGGCCGAGGAGTTCCGTGCTCCGGGGGCGCGTGAGCGTGGCCGTGGGGCGCTCGTAGTGCAGCTTGGCGCGCCAGAGCGACTCGTCCGCGTAGATGTTGCCGACCCCGCTGATCAGCGACTGGTCGAGCAGCGCCCGCTTCACCGTGGTGCGCTTGGCGCGCAGCGCCAGATGGTAGGCCGCCTCGTCGAACAGCGGGTCCAGGGGGTCGCGCGCGATGTGCGCGATGACGTCGGGCAGCCCGTCCCGGCTGTCGGGAACGCAGGGGTGCAGCGAGAGTCCGCCGAAGGTCCGCTGGTCGACGAAGCGCAGCTCGGTCCCGGCGTCGTCCCCGAACCGCACCCGGATGCGCAGGTGCTTCTCGTCGGGGGCCCCCTCGGGCTGCACGAGGAGCTGCCCGCTCATCCCGAGGTGCCCGAGCACGGAGTGCTCGCGCTCCTCCAGCGGCAGCCACAGGTACTTGCCGCGCCGCTGCGGCACCCCGAAGGTCTCCCCCGTGAGCCGCGCCGCGAAATCGGCGCCGCCGCCCTCGTGCCGGCGTACGGCGCGCGGATGCAGCACCTCGACGGCCGTGACGGTCCGCCCGGCCACCCAGCGTTCCAGCCCGCGCCGCACCACTTCGACCTCGGGCAGCTCGGGCACGGTGTTCCTCCGGAGGGTTCGGTCGGGCTTTCTCCCGCGAGCGTACCGACTTGCCCCGCGGGGCTCGTCCCCCTCCCCGACTTTCCGCCCTCCCCCGCGCCCTGCCCGGGCCCGCGCCTGCGGGGCACGCGCCCGGAAACGGGTCCGCCCCGCCTCCTGCCGGAGCAGGTGGCGGGGCGGGGAGTTCCCGGAAGAACGGGTCAGGCTTCGGGCGCCGGGTCGGCGGGGGTCGTCGCCCCGTCGGCCTCGGCCGGAGCCTCGGTCGCGGCCGGAGCCTGGACCTCGGCCGGAGCGGCGCCGGACTCGGAGCCCGCCGCGGTACTGATACCGCGCCACGCGGACTCGGCCGCCTGCTGTTCCGCTTCCTTCTTGCTGCGTCCGACACCGGAGCCGTAGGAGATTCCACCGACGCGCGCGGCGGCGGTGAAGGTCTTCTCATGGTCCGGGCCGGTCTCGGTGACCAGGTATTCGGGAACGCCCAGACCCTCGGCCGCCGTGAGCTCCTGGAGACTGGTCTTCCAGTCCAGGCCGGCACCGAGGTTCGAGGACTTCTCGATGAGCGGGTCGAAGAGCCGGTGAACCAGCTCCGAGGCCGCGTCGAGGCCCTGGTCGAGGTAGACCGCGCCGATCACCGCTTCAAGGGTGTCGGCGAGGATGGAGGCCTTGTCCCGGCCACCCGTGCCCTCTTCGCCCCGGCCGAGCCGGATGAAGGAGCCGAGTTGGAGGCCGCGGCTGACCTCCGCCAGTGCACGCGAGTTGACTACCGCGGCCCGCAGTTTGGCCAGTTGGCCTTCCGGCAGGTCGGGGTGGGTCGTGTACAGCGTGTCCGTGACCACCAGGCCGAGCACGGAGTCCCCGAGGAACTCCAGGCGTTCGTTGGTGGGCAGACCGCCGTTCTCGTACGCGTACGAGCGGTGGGTCAGCGCACGCACCAGAAGGGCGGACTCGAGTCGATACCCGAGCCGCCCTTCCAGAAGCACGTGGGACGAGGCCGCGTTGTTACTGACTGCCTGCTTCTCAGCGTTGGACAGCTCAGACATTGCGCCTCTCACCAGCCGCTCAGACCTCGAGGACCTGGCGCTTGTTGTAGGTGCCGCAGCTCGGGCACGCAATGTGCTGGAGCTTCGGCTCCTGGCAACGCTCACACGAAACCAGGGTGGGGACCGCAGCCTTCCACTGCGACCGGCGGTGGCGCGTGTTGCTGCGCGACATCTTCCGCTTCGGAACAGCCACGGCTACTTCTCCTGCTTCTCGGCGGCGCTCTGAACTCCGTCGGAGGCAGTGCCGCTCATATTGTCCTTCTCGACGCCCTGATCGGTGACGAGTCCCTGCAGTGCCGCCCAACGGATGTCGACGGCGTCATGGTGGTGGTCCGGGTCGTCGTTCAGGCTGAGCCCGCAATCGGGGCACAGTCCGAGACAGTCCTCCCGGCACACCGGCTGCAGCGGCAGTGCGAGCACCACCACATCGCGCAGCACGGATTCGAGGTCGAACAAACCGTCCTCGAGAAAGAGCGTGTCCTCGTCGTCCTCGGCGTCGTCGGCCGGCTCCGCCTTGGAGCGGATCCGGTCGTCGGCGTCAGGGTACGAGAACATCTCCTGGAAGTCCGCCTTGAGCTCACACTCGACGGCCTCCAGACACCTTACGCATTCCCCGGTCGCCGAGCCACGGGCGGTGCCTGTGACAAGCACCCCTTCCATGACCGACTCCAGGCGGAGCTTGAGGTTCAGCCGGCTGCCTTCCGGCACTCCGATGACCCCGGCGAGACCGAGGTCCGCCGGCGCCGCGATCTCGCGGGACAGCCGCAGCATGGCACCAGGACGCCGACCCAGCTCGTGCGTGTCGAACACGAGGGGGTTGCGGTGGTCGAGGTGGGTGTTCAGGGCTGTTCCCGCTTTCACAAAATCACTGGAGACTGCTGAAGATCAAGATTTCCGCCACTCAAGGGCAGCATGGATCGCGGTGCATACGCGCGACCGAAGAGCCAGGATACCCGCCGCTTCGCCCTGAGCCCAATCCAGGTTCGGAAGCGAGCTCAGCGGCCCTGTTCGTACTGGCGCAGCTGGTCCAGGTTGATCATGCTCGTGTCGAAGAAGCTGGTCTCGTCGAGCGCCGCCTGCTGGTCCTGCGTCCCCTGCTGCGGCTGCTGGTAGCCGCCGTAGGGGTCGGGCTGCTGCTCGTAGGAGACCGCGTACGGGTCCGGCTGCTGCCCCTGCTGCTGGTAGCCCGCGTACGGGTCCTGGTAGGCGTAGGCGTCCTGCTGGACCGGCTGCTGGTAGGCATAGGCGTCGTACGAGGGCTGCGGCTCCGGCTGGGCCTGCGCGGGGATCAGCGGCGCCTGCGGCTCGGCCAGCCCGGCAAGGAAGTCCGCGTCGCTCGAGGAGCGCGACTGCTGGTGCCCCACCGCGTCCTGGGCGGCCATGTGGGCGCCGAGGTCGTCGGTGGCCACGCGGCCCAGCAGCTTCTGCCGGCCCCGGCCGACGGCCTCGAGGGTCTTGGAGAGCACCGCTTCGAAGGTGGCCAGCTTGGTGTCCACGTACGCGTCCGCCTGCTGCCGCTGCGTCTCGGGGTCGTGGCTGCGCTCGGGCGCTTCGGCGTCGGGGTAGCCCTGCTCGTCGAGCCCGGCACCCCGGCCGAGCAGCTTCTCGCGGCCCCGGTCCACCGAGCCGATGGTCTTGGTGAGCACGACCTCGAAGTTCGCGAGCTTGCTGTCGACGTAGTCGTCGGCCTCGGCCTTGACCTCGTCGGCCTCCCGGCGGGCCTCCGCCAGGATCCGGTCCGCCTCGTCCTGGGAGCGCCGGGCGACTTCGGTGTCGGAGATCAGCGAACCGCGCTGGGCGTGCGCCGACTCGATGATCCGGTCGGCCTCGCGGCGGGCCTCCTCGACCATCTGCTCCCGGCCGCCGATGAGCTCCTGGGCCTGTGCGAGCGAGCCCGGCAGGGCGCCCCGCACCTCTTCGAGCAGGGCGAGCAGCTCGGCGCGGTTGATCACGCACGAGGCCGACATGGGCATGGACCGGGCGCTGCCGACGGCCGCGACGATCTCGTCGAGCTTCTTCTGCACGTCCATGGGTGCTCGCACTCTCTCGGCCCCGGGCGGTTCCCGAGACGGACGGGACGACTGTAAGGCCACCGGCCCGGGAGCCGACACCGGCTGACTCCGGGTCAGGGGCGCCGGCGGCCGCGGTCAGCGCCGGGGCAGGCGCTCCAGCAGCGCCGCGTGCACGTGTGCGGGCAGCAGGTGGGCCACGTCCCCGCCCCAGGCCGCCACTTCCTTGACCAGGGAGGAGGACAGGAAGCTGTAGGTGGGGTTGGTCGGGACGAAGAGCGTCTCGACGCCCGACAGGCCCATGTTCATCTGGGCCATCTGCAGCTCGTAGTCGAAGTCGCTGACCGCGCGCAGACCCTTGACGATGGCCGGGATCTCGCGCTGCTTGCAGAAGTCGACGAGGAGCCCGTGGAAGGACTCGACCACGATGTTGCCGTAGCCCGCGGTCGCCTCGCGGATCAGCTCGATCCGCTCTTCCACGGTGAAGAGGCCCTGCTTGGACTGGTTGATCATCACGGCGACGTGGACCACGTCGTAGAGCCGCGAGGCCCTGCCGATGATGTCGAGGTGTCCGTTGGTGATGGGGTCGAACGACCCCGGACAGACGGCGCGGCGCAACTGCATTCCCTCGTTCCCGGGTGCGGGCTTCATGACTCTTCGCTGATGGAGGCGGCGCGACCGTACCAAAGGGTGCCCTCGCCGTACTTCCTGGAGCGCAGCGGCTCGAAGCCGTCCGGCCACGGGAAGGCTCCGCTGCGGGTCCTGCGCTCCACGGTGACGAGCGCGTCGTCGGTGAGCCAGCCATTGGACCGGAGTGTGAGGAGGATCTCGCACAGGTCGGCGTGCTCCACCTCGTACGGCGGGTCCAGGAAGACCACGTCGTACGGGTCCCCGTGCGCGGCGCCGGCAGCGATCTGCTCGGCCTTGCCGGACCGGAATTCGGCGCCGGGCAGGCCCACGGAGGCGATGTTGTCCTTGATCGCCTTGGCGGCCTTGGCGTCGGGCTCGACCAGCAGCGCGTGGTCGGCGCCGCGGGAGAGCGCCTCCAGGCCGACGGCGCCGGAACCGGCGTAGAGGTCGAGGACGCGGGCCCCCTCGACTCCGTGCAGCGACTCCCAGGTGGAGAAGAGGCCTTCGCGCATCCGGTCCGAGGTGGGGCGGGTGCCGGTGCCGGGCGGTACGGCGAGGCGTCGCCCGCCGGCGGTTCCGGCGATCACGCGGGTCATCTGGGGTCCTTCGGTGAGCGGGGCGGAGGGTGGTGCAGGCCTTCAACGATAGGTCGTGCCCGTCACCCCTTCTCCAGGTACTGCTCCCGCTCGGTGTCCAGGAGTGCGTCCAGGGCGGTCCGAAGGCCCGGCAGCCGCGTGAGCTCGGGGTCCTCGGCGACCACGCGGGTGGCCTCCTCCCGGGCCTGGGTGATGACCTCCTCGTCCTCGATGACCGCGAGCATCCGCAGTGAGGAGCGCACGCCGGACTGGGCCTGCCCGAGCACGTCGCCCTCGCGGCGCTGCTCCAGGTCGATGCGGGAGAGCTCGAAGCCGTCCAGGGTGGCGGCGACGGCCGCGAGCCGGGCGCGGGCGGGGCTGGCCTCGTGCATCTCGCTGACCAGCAGGCACAGTCCGGGGGCGGAGCCGCGGCCGACGCGGCCGCGGAGCTGGTGGAGCTGGGAGACGCCGAAGCGGTCCGCGTCCATGATCACCATGACGGTGGAGTTCGGGACGTTCACACCGACCTCGATGACGGTGGTGGCGACCAGCACCTTGACCTCGCCCGCGGTGAAGCGGCGCATGACGTCGTCCTTGTCGGCGGGGTCCATCCGCCCGTGCAGCACCTCGACGGACAGTCCGGCGAGGGGGCCGCGGGTGAGCTGCTCGGCGATCTCCAGCACCGCGAGCGGGGGCCTCTTGTCGCCGTCCTCCTCGGCCGCCGTCTTCTTCTTGGCCGATGCCGACTTGGCTCCCTTGCCGTTCTCGTCCTCCCCGTCGCCGATGCGCGGACAGACCACGTACGCCTGGTGGCCGTTCTCCACTTCCTCGCGGACCCGCTCCCAGGCCCGGGCCAGGAAGTGCGGCTTGTCCTTGGCGGGCACCACGTGGGTGGCGATCGGGGAGCGGCCGGCGGGGAGCTGGTCCAGTACGGAGGTCTCCAGATCGCCGAAGACGGTCATGGCGACCGTGCGCGGGATCGGGGTGGCGGTCATGACGAGCAGGTGCGGGGGCTGCTTCCCCTTGGAGCGCAGGGCGTCGCGCTGTTCCACGCCGAAGCGGTGCTGTTCGTCGACGACGACCAGGCCGAGGTCGTGGAACTGCACCTTGTCCTCGATCAGTGCGTGCGTGCCGATCACGAGCCCGGCCTCGCCGGTGACCAGGTCCAGCAGTGCCCGGCGGCGGGCGGGCACCCCCATCGAGCCGGTGAGCAGGACCACCTTGGTCCCCCGGTCGGAGCCGCCGAGCATGCCCCCCTCGGCGAGCTCGCCCATCATCTCGGTGATGGACCGGTGGTGCTGCTGCGCGAGCACCTCGGTGGGGGCGAGCATGGCGGCCTGTCCGCCGGAGTCGACGACGGCGAGCATCGCCCGCAGGGCGACCATTGTCTTCCCCGAACCGACTTCGCCCTGGAGGAGGCGGTGCATGGGGTGGCTGGTGGCGAGGTCGTCGAAGATCTCCTTCGAGACGGTCCGCTGGCCTTCGGTGAGGGTGAAGGGGAGCTTGGCGTCGAAGGATTCGAGGAGGCCGCCGGGGGTGGGGCGGCGGGGTACGGCCGGGAGCTGGGAGTCGGCGTGCCTGCGGCGGGCCAGGGCGACCTGGAGGACGAAGGCCTCGTCCCACTTCAGGCGCCCGCGGGCGTCCTCGATGTCGGCCTTGGTGACCGGGCGGTGGATCTTCAGCAGGGCCTCGGTGAGCGGGACCAGTCCGCGGTCCTCGCGCAGGGCGGGCGGCAGCGGGTCGACGACCTCCTGGGCCGTGGGGAGCACCGCGTCCACGCATTTGGCGATCTTCCAGGACTCCAGCTTGGCGCAGGCCGGGTAGATCGGGATGAGCTGGCTCGCGAAGGCGGCGGCCGCGTCCCGGTCGGAGGCGTCCTCGCCGAGCGGCTCGTAGGCGGGGTGGGCGAGCTGGAGCTTGTGGTTGAACATCCCGACCTTGCCCGCGAACATCGCGCGGCTGCCGGGCAGCAGTTCCTTGTGCGGTTTGTGGACGCCCGACCCGAAGAAGACGAGCTGGAGCCGTCCGCTGCCGTCGGTGATGGTGACTTCGAGGCGCTTTCCGCCGCCCCGGCTGCCCTGGTACGTCAGCAGGCGGGCGTCGGCGACCTGTGCGACCACCGTGACGTGTTCGTCGATCTGGTCGGCGAGTTCGGCCAGCGACGTCAGCTCGCCGCGCTCCGCGTACCGCCGGGGGTAGTGGTGGAGCAGGTCAAGGGCCGTGTGCAGGCCGAGCTGCTCGGCCAGCACCTTCGCGGTGGCGGGGCCGAGGGTCTTCTTGAGGTCTTCGTCGAGCGCGGGCACGTGTTCCATTGCACACCATGGGGCCGACAACCCGGCTATTCCACCCCGATGAGCAGCGGCGCGGACCAGCGGCCGCCCTGGTAGGTGACGGTGTCGACGGCGAGGTGGCCGTGCTGGACGTACGCCTCCAGCCGTCCGGCGAGTTCCCCGGGCGCGCCGGGGCCCAGGACCAGGGTGACGAGTTCGCCGCCGGATCCGAGCATGCGGGCCAGGACGGCCTCGGCGGTTTCGGCCAGGCCCGTGCCGATGACGGCCACGTCGCCGTCGATGAGCCCGAGCACGTCGCCGGCCTGGCAGATGCCGGCCGAGGTGAAGGACTGCCGTTCGGCGACGGCGAGTTCGCCGTAGCGGGTGGCTCCGGCGGCCGCCGTCATGGCGACCACGTCCTCGTCGAAGGTGCCGTCCGGGTCGTGCACGGCGAGCGCGGCCAGGCCCTGGACCTCGGAGCGGGTGGGGATCACGGCGACCCGTACGCCTTCGGCGCGCGCCTGCTGGGCGGCGGCTGCCGCGACCGCCCGCAGTTCGGCGCCGTTCGGGAGCAGGACGACCTCGCGGGCGTGCGCCTCGCGGATGGCGTCGGCCAGTTCGGCGGCGGCCGGCGGTTCCCCGGGCCGGGCGAGCACCGTGGTGGCGCCCGCCTCCCCGCACAGCCCGGCCAGTCCTTCGCCCTGGACCACGGCGACGACCGCGCGCTGGGAGCGTTCGCCGCGGGCCCGGCGGCGTTCGTCGCCGAAGTGCGTGATGCGGATCCGGTACGGCCGCCCGGCGACCACCGCGGCCTCCACGGCCGCGCCGGGGTCGTCGACGTGGACGTGGACGTTCCACAGCCCGTCTCCGCCGACCACCACGAGGGAGTCTCCGAGGGCGTCGAGCCGGGTGCGCAGCCGGTCGACCTCGGTCTCGGCGGCCTCCAGCAGGTAGATCACCTCGTAGGCGGGCCCGCCGTGCTCCTCCGCGCAGGGCGCCTGCGGCCTCGGTACGGGCACGGCCCGGCCGCGTACCGGTTCGGGGGCCGGCTCCCGCCCGGACAGCGCCTGCCACAGGGCCCCGAGTACCGCGACCAGCCCGCAGCCCCCGGCGTCGACCACCCCGGCCCGCCCGAGCACGGCGAGTTGCCCCGGGGTTTCGGCGAGGGCCGCGCGGGCTCCGTCGTAGGCGGCCTCGGCCACGTCGGCGGCGGTCTCGGCGGCCCGGGCGGCGGTCTCGGCGGCCCGGGCGGCGGCGGTGGCGACGGTGAGCATGGTGCCCTCCACCGGGTGCGCGACGGCCCGGTAGGCCTCCTCGGCGGCCCGGGTCAGCGCCTGCGCGAGGAGCCGCGCGGGATCGCGTCCGGCGGGCTCGTCGCCGAGTACGTCGGCCACTCCGCGCAGCAGCTGCGCGAGGATCGTCCCGGAGTTGCCCCGGGCGCCTATCAGGGCGCCGTGCGCGAAGGCCCGTACGGCCTCGGGGAGGGAGGCCGCGGCTGTGCCGTCCGTCACTCCGGCGAGGAGGTCCGCGAGCTCGCGGTCGGCCGATTCGGCGGTCAGGTAGAGGTTGGTGCCGGTGTCCGCGTCGGCGACGGGATAGACGTTGATCGCGTCGATGTCCTCGCGGGCCCGGCCCAGTGCGGCCAGGGACAGCGAGCTCCAGGTGCGTACCGCTTCGACGCTCAGGGGGTACGGCTGAGGCTGGTGCGCCACCGGGCGTTCCTCCTTGTGCGGGCCAGGGTTCACCGCAGGGTAACGAAGGACTGCCGGGCGGGCGGGACCCCGGGGCGGGGGCGTCCGTGGACATGGTAGTTTTCTTGGACCGAGGCAGTCGTTGTATGCTGCTCCGGTTGCCCGATGAGAGTCGGGCCATTCCCCCCGGCAAACCACTTCAGATCCCTGATACCGGTGCGCCGGGATTCACTGTAAGTGCATCTGAAGTCTTTGGAGTGACCTGTGGCTGCCAACTGCGACGTTTGCGCCAAGGGGCCGAGCTTCGGCAACAGCATTTCCCACTCGCACCGCCGCACCTCGCGTCGCTGGAACCCGAACATCCAGCGTGTCCGTGCCGTGGTCAATGGGACGCCGAAGCGCCTCAACGCCTGCACCTCGTGCATCAAGGCCGGCAAGGTCTCGCGCTGACGCCTTCCGTCGTAGCGCAGCCCTTTCCGGTTGCTGAGAAGGCCGGTCCACCTGGTGGACCGGCCTCTTGCTTTGCCTGATCGAACATGATCAAACCTGTAGGGCCTGCTCCGCTCCGTGAACCCACGGGGTGGAGCAGGCCCTACAGGCGTTTCGGCACCGGCGCTGCGGCACAGGTGCTGCGGCACGGGCCCTGCGGCAGAGCGTTCCGGCACGGCGCCTCAGCGCCACCGCCACGCGTGGTCCACCGGTCCGATGCCCGCGCCCAGGGCGAACCCCGCGGCGATGGCGCCGGTGACGTACTCCTTGGCCTCGGTGACGGCCTCCGGGACGGTACGGCCCTTGGCCAGGCCCGCCGCGATCGCGCTGGCGAGCGTGCAGCCCGTGCCGTGGGTGTGCCGGTTGTCGTGACGGGGGGCCCGCAGCCAGCGTTCGTCGGAGCCGTCGGTGAGGAGGTCCACGGCCTCGTTCCCGTGGGCGGCGAGGTGGCCGCCCTTGATCAGCGCCCATGCGGGCCCGTACGCGAGGACGGCGTCGGCGGCCCGGCGCATGTCGTCCTCGGTCTCCACGACGACTCCGGTGAGCTGGGTCACCTCGTCCAGGTTCGGCGTGGCCACGGTGGCCCGGGGCAGCAGTTCTCCCCGCACGGCGTCCAGCGCGGTGGCGGCGAGGAGCGCGTCCCCGTGCTTGGAGACGCCGACCGGGTCCACGACGGCCGGGGCGGCGGTCGCGGCGAGCAGCTCGGCCACGGTCTCCACGAGGGCGGCGGAGGACAGCATGCCCGTCTTCACGGCCTGGACGCCGATATCGTCCACCACGGCCCTGTACTGGCCCTTCACGGCCTCCGCGGGCAGCTCCCAGACGCCTTTGACGCCCAGCGAGTTCTGCGCGGTCACAGCGGTCACCACGCTCATGCCGTGGACCCCGAGCGCCAGCATCGTCTTGAGGTCGGCCTGGACGCCCGCGCCGCCGCCGGAGTCGGATCCGGCGACGGTCAGGCACAGCGGCGGGTGCGGGCGGGACGGGCGGGTCCCGCTCATCGCGGGGTGTCCTCCGCGGCCGTGTCGCCGCCGAAGTGGTCCCAGCCGCCGGTGGAGGCCCAGGGGGCCCCGTCGACGGTCACCTGGGGCAGCGCGGAGCGGTTCTGGACCTCGCCGATGACCTTCCAGCGGGCCGGGAGCTTCACGTCCGGCGGGAAGGTGGCGACGATCGCGTGGTCCTCTCCCCCGGTGAGGACCCACTGGAGGGGGTCCACACCGACGGCCTGCCCGATGTCGTGCATCTGCGTCGGGATGTCGACGGCCGCCGAGCGCAGGTCGATCCGCACCTTGCTGGCCTCGGCGATGTGCCCGAGGTCCGCGATCAGTCCGTCGCTGACGTCGGTCATGGCCGTGGCGCCGAGTCCGGCGGCCGCGGGGCCCGCGTGGTACGGCGGCTCGGGGCGCCGGTGGGCCTCGACGAAGGCGCGCGGCGAACGGAAACCGCGCGAGAGCACCGCGAAGCCTGCCGCGGACCAGCCGAGCCAGCCTGTCACGGCCACGACGTCGCCGGGCTGGGCGCCGGAGCGCAGCACGGGTTCGTGGTTGCGCAGGTCGCCCAGCGCGGTGATGGCCACCGTGATGACGTCGCCGCGCACCACGTCGCCGCCGACCACGGCCGCGCCGGCGACCTGGCATTCGTCGCGGATGCCGTCCATCAGCTCGGTGGGCCAGGTGGCCGGCAGCTCGGCCGGGACGACGAGGCCGAGGAGCAGGGCCGTCGGCACCGCGCCCATGGCGGCGATGTCGGCGAGGTTCTGCGCGGCGGCCTTGCGGCCGACGTCGTAGGCCGTGGACCAGTCGCGCCGGAAGTGCCTGCCCTCGAGCAGGATGTCCGTGCTCGCCACGACCCGCCGGTCGGGGGCCGACACCACCGCGGCGTCGTCGCCCGGGCCGACCCGGACCGCCGGGGTGGTGGTGAGCCGTGAGGTGAGCTCCCGAATGAGCCCGAACTCCCCCAGCTCGCCCACAGTGCCCTTCATCGCTGTGCCCCTTCTTGCCCAGTCCGCTTGCGGTCGCGAGCCGTCACAGCTCTGGGTACCGTCAACAGATACGTCAACTTCTGCTCTCCGTACGCCCCGCTGTGCGTGGAGCCGGACCCGCGGGTCTCCCCGCGGCGCTCGGCGACGCGGTACCGTGGCGTCCCTTCTTCCCCGGGCCCACCCGTCATCCCCGGGCCCACCCGAAGGGTAGGGGAAATGATCCTCGTGGCCGCCCTGGAGGTTCCGTGGTACAGGCGTACATCCTCATCCAGACCGAGGTGGGCAAGGCGTCGTTCGTCGCCGAGTCCATCGCGCAGATCGCGGGGGTGATCCAGGCCGAGGACGTGACCGGCCCGTACGACGTGATCGTGCGCGCCCAGGCCGACACCGTGGACGATCTCGGCCGCATGGTCGTGGCCAAGGTCCAGCAGGTGGAGGGGATCACCCGCACCTTGACCTGCCCGGTCGTCCATCTGTAGCCCCCGTCTACTCTTGGCCGGTGATGTCACGACACCGCCGGCCCTTCTCTCCGCTCGCCGCACTGACCGCGCTGGCCGCCGCCTCGGCGGCCCTCGCGGGCTGTTCCCCGGGCGGGTCCGAGGCCCGGGTGGAGCCGCCGTCCGCTCCGCCCGCCGATGTCGCGGGCCTCTGTGCGGCGCTGCACAAAGAGCTCCCCGGGACGGTGGCGAAACTGGGCCGGGCCTCGACCGTGCCGAAGTCCGACCTCACCGCCGCGTGGGGCGGCTCGGCGATCGTACTGCGGTGCGGTGTCGGCAAGCCCGTGAAGATGCTGGATCCGAAGCAGGACGGCATCGAGGTGAACGGTGTCGGCTGGCTCGTGGAGCGGCTGGACGACGGTGGGGTCCGGTTCACCACCGGGCTGCGGCTGGCGTACACGGAGGTCTTGGTCGACAAGGAGCATGCCACGGATGCGGGGATGCTGGTGGGCCTGTCCGCCGCGATCGCGAAGACCGTTCCGGTGGGCATCGCGTCTTCCTGACGTTCCCGGCCCCTTCCGGACCGGCCCGCGCGGACGAGGACCGCCCGCCGCCATCCTCGTGCGAGGGGCGGCGGGCGGTCCTCGTCCGCGTGCGGAGCTTCGTGCGGGCCCGGTACGGGGGTTAGCGCAGTCCGGTGGAGCGGCGCAGGGCGGCCTGGATCAGGCGGTCCACCAGCTCCGGGTACTCGATGCCCGACTCCTGCCACATGCGCGGGTACATGGAGATCGGCGTGAAGCCCGGCATGGTGTTGATCTCGTTGATGACGAAGGTGCCGTCTTCCGTGAGGAAGAAGTCGGCGCGCACCAGACCTTCGCAGGAGGCGGCGTCGAAGGCCTCGATCGCGAGCTTCTGGACTTCGGCGGTCTGCTCCGGGGTGAGCGGGGCGGGCACGAGTCCGGAGGCGGAGTCGATGTACTTGGCCTCGAAGTCGTAGAAGTCGTGGCTGGAGACCGGCGGGATCTCGGCGGGCACGCTCGCGCGCGGACCGTCCTCGAACTCCAGGACCCCGCACTCGATCTCGCGGCCGCGCAGCAGCGCCTCCACGATGATCTTCGGGTCGTGGCGGCGGGCCTCGCGGATCGCGGCGTCCAGCCCGGAGGGCTCGTCGACCTTGGTGATGCCGATCGAGGATCCCGCGCGGGCGGGCTTGATGAACAGCGGCCAGCCGTGCTCGCCGGCGAAGTCCGCGATGCGGGCGAGGGCGCCCTCGCGGTCGTTCTCCCACTCGCGGGGGCGGATGGTCACGTACGGGCCGACGCGCAGTCCGAAGGACGTGAAGACCCGCTTCATGTAGTCCTTGTCCTGGCCGACGGCCGAGGCGAGGACGCCCGAGCCGACGTACGGGATGCCGGAGAGCTCCAGGAGGCCCTGGAGGGTGCCGTCCTCGCCGTACGGGCCGTGCAGGACGGGGAAGACCACGTCGACCTCGCCCAGCGCCTTGGGGACGGCGCCCGGCTCGGTGTAGACGACCTCGCGGCTGGCCGGGTCCACGGAGAGCACGACGGCGCCGTCCTCGGATTCGGCGAGCTGCCCCACGTTGGGGAGCTCGCCGCCGGAGATGGCCATCCGGGCGGGCTCGTCGGCGGTCAGCGCCCACCGGCCGTCCGTGGTGATGCCGATGGGCAGCACCTCGTACTTGGAGCGGTCGATGGAGCGCAGGACGGCGCCGGCGGTGACGACCGAAATGGCGTGTTCCGAGCTGCGGCCGCCGAACACGACGGCCACACGGGGCTTGCGGCCCTGCTGCTCAGGGGTCTGGGGGAGGTTCTCGCTGCTCATATCGCCACGAGGGTACCCGCTCATGCGTCCGGAAAGCAGTCAGCGCCGTTCCGGTTTGGCGCTGCGTCCCATCAGTTCCTTGAGTGCGACCAGGGTGGGCTTGCCGTGGTGGACGATGTCGACGACCGTGTCGGTGATCGGCATGTCCACTCCGTGGCGGCGCGCCAGATCGGCCACGGACTGGCAGGACTTGACGCCCTCGGCGGTCTGCTTGGTGACCGCGATGGTCTCCTCCAGGGTCATCCCGCGGCCGAGGTTGGTGCCGAAGGTGTGGTTCCTGGAGAGCGGCGAGGAGCAGGTGGCGACGAGGTCGCCGAGGCCGGCGAGGCCGGAGAAGGTGAGCGGGTCGGCGCCCATCGCCAGGCCCAGGCGGGTGGCTTCGGCGAGGCCGCGGGTGATGAGCGAGCCCTTGGTGTTGTCGCCGAGGCCCATGCCGTCCGCGATGCCGACGGCGAGGCCGATGACGTTCTTGACGGCGCCGCCGAGCTCGCAGCCGATGACGTCGGTGCTCGTGTACGGGCGGAAGTACGGGGTGTGGCAGGCGGCCTGGAGGCGCTGGGCGACGGCCTCGTCGATGCAGGCGACCACGGAGGCGGCGGGCTGCCGGGCGGCGATCTCACGGGCCAGGTTGGGGCCGGTGACGACCGCGACGCGCTCGGCGGGGACCTTGGCCACCTCTTCGATGACCTCGCTCATCCGCTTGGCGGTGCCGAGTTCGACGCCCTTCATCAGGGAGACGAGCACGGTCTCGGGGGCCAGCAGCGGGGCCCAGGAGGCGAGGTTGCCGCGCAGGGTCTGCGAGGGGACCGCGAGGACCGTGAAGTCGGCGCCGGCCGCGGCCTCGGCCGGGTCGTCGGTGGCGCGGATGTTCGCGGGGAGCTCGATGTCGGGGAAATAGTCCGGGTTGGTGCGGCCGCTGTTGATGGCGTCGACGAGCTCGCGGCGGCGGCCCCACAGGACCACCTCGCAGCCGGCGTCGGCGAGGACCATGGCGAAGGCCGTGCCCCAGGAGCCGGTTCCGAATACGGCTGCCTTCACGGGACGTGTCACTTGTTGCCCTCCCCTGCGGCCTTGCGCCGCTGTTCCGCCCTGGCGTTGCGATGGTCGTACGGCTTCGGGGGCGCGCTCTCGCCCCGCAGTTCCTCCAGCAGCCCGGTGATGGCCGCCATGATGACCTCGGTGACCTCCCTGAGCACGTCCGGGGTGGGATCCCGGTCGTAGTAGGCGGACAGGTCCACGGGCGGCCCGGCGAGGACCTGGAGGGTTTTGCGCGGGAACAAGCTGAGCTTGTTCTCCTTGGCGTAGGGCGGCATCGCGAGGTTCGCGCCCCACTGGGCCACCGGAATGACGGGGGCCCTGGTCATCAGCGCCACGCGGGCGGCGCCGGTCTTGCCGGCCATCGGCCACACGTCCGGGTCCCGGGTGAGGGTGCCCTCCGGGTAAAAGGCCACGCATTCGCCGCGCTCGATCGCGTCCACGGCGGCCCGGAATGCGTCCAGGGCGTTGGTGGACTCCCGGTAGACGGGGATCTGGCCGGAGCCGCGCAGGATCGCTCCGACAATCGGGACCTCGAAGAGGGCCGCCTTGCCGAGCAATCGGGGCACCCGGCCGGTGTTGTACTGGAAGTGCGCGTAGGACAGCGGGTCCAGATACGAGTTGTGATTGACGGCGGTGATAAATCCGCCCTCGGTCGGAATGTGTTCCATTCCCCGCCAGTCCCGCCTGAAGAGCACTACCAGCGGCGGTTTCGCGATGGCCGCCGCAAGGCGGTACCAGAAGCCGATTCTGCGGCGGGACACTCGGACACCTTCCTCTAGGACCGGTGCGCGGCTTGGGCACCCCGGGGACGGACAAGTGTGGCCCCGGGTCCGGTCTCTGTCGAGAACACCGTACGCCCCGGACACCCGGACCAGACCCCGGGTCGCCCGGCATGAGGTGACAATGGGGCTCCGCATGACCCGGCCATGACCCGCACATGGTCTGAGCGGCGCGCGAGCGTGCCGGAGGGAAGGGGTCCGTCACGAACGCCGTCTGGAGTCTGGTGGTCCCGCTGAAGCCGCTCGCGGTGGCCAAGAGCCGCCTCGCGGCGGCCGTGGGAGCGTCCCGGCCGGGGCTCGCCCTGGCGTTCGCGCTGGACACCGTCGCGGGGGCGCTGGCCTGCCCGGCGGTCGCGGATGTGGTGGTCGTCACGGACGATCCGGCGGCCGGGGCGGAACTGGCGCGGCTGGGGGCCCGGATCGTGCCGGACTCCCCGGCGGCCGGCCTCAACGCGGCACTGGCCCACGGGGCGCGGGAGATACGGGCGGGCAGGCCGGGGGCGGCGGTGGCCGCCATGAACGCGGATCTGCCGGCGCTGCGGCCACCCGAATTGCTACGCGTGCTCGAAACCGCTTCGGCATTTCCCCGGGCATTTCTGGCGGATGCGGCGGGAATCGGGACGACCTTGCTTTCCGCTGCTCCGGACGTGGAATTGGCGCCCTCGTTCGGCGGCCCCTCGAGGGCCCGGCATTCGGCCTCGGGCGCGGTGGAAATGGCCCTCTGCGGCGTCGAGAGCATCCGCCGGGACGTGGACACGGGGGCGGATCTGCGCAGCGCGCTGACCCTCGGCGTGGGGCGTCATACGGCCCGATACAGTGCCCGTATGCAGGCGACCGCGTACACGTACGACTCCCAGACCCGCAGCGGCAGTGTGCTGCTGGACGACGGCACCCCGGTGCCCTTCGAGGCCCCGGCGTTCGACGCGGGCGGCCTGCGGCTGCTGCGTCCCGGACAGCGGGTCCGGATCGAGACGGACGGCGAGGGCACGGGCCTGCGGATCACCCTGGTCACCCTGCAGACCTTCTGACGCCGGACCTCCCGCACGCACCGCGGGCCGGCTTCCCCGCCGTGGGGAAACCGGCCCGGCGTGTGTGACTCGTTGCCCTACTTGGTCTTGCGGGCGGTGGTCTTCTTCGCGGTGGCCTTGCGCGTCGCCGTCTTCTTGGCGGGCGCCTTCGTCGCGGCGGTGGCCTTCTTGGCCGCCGGGGCGGTCTTCTTCGCGGTGGCGGTGGTCTTCTTCGCCGTCGCCGCGGCCTTCTTGACCGTGGCCTTCTTGGCCGCGGGGGCGGCCTTCTTCGCCACGGCGGTCTTCGCGACCGTCTTCTTGGCGGTGGCGGTGACCTTCTTGGCCGTGGTCTTCTTCGCGACCGTGGTCTTGGCTGCGGCAGCGGCCTTCTTGGCGGGTGCGGCCTTCTTCGCGGCGGCCTTCTTGACCGTCGCCGAAGCGCCACCGGTGAGGCTGCCCTTGGGCGCCTTCTTCACCGATACCTCGCCGCCCTTGGGCAGCTTCTTGGTGCCGCTGACCAGGTCCTTGAAGCCCTGACCCGCACGGAAGCGGGGAACAGAGGTCTTCTTGACCCGGACGCGCTCACCCGTCTGGGGGTTGCGGGCGTAGCGGGCCGGGCGGTCGACCTTCTCGAACGAGCCGAAGCCCGTGACCGAGACCCGGTCGCCCCCGACGGTCGCGCGGACGATGGCGTCCAGTACCGCGTCGACGGCGTCCGCGGCCTGCTGACGGCCGCCCAGCTTGTCGGCAATCGCTTCTACGAGCTGCGCCTTGTTCAACGTCTTCCCCTTCGGAGACTTCGCCAGAACGAATGTGTTCAAGCTTATTTCGCACGTTAGGCGGATATATACCGCAAATCAAACACGAAACGGGCTTATCACCCTAGTGCCGCAACGTTGTAGGCCGTTACGGAGTTCCTTCGCATCAGTCGCCTTCAGGGAATCGACCCTCGTCGAGGTCCTTCATCAACCTGTCCAGGCGCCTTGCCGCGTCGGCGAGATCGTGCTTCGCCACGGCGGTGACGACCAACAGCTTCCGGGACAGCGCCATCCTTACGCCCTCCGGGACTTGCAGTGTGCGCACCCTTGTGTGTGCTTCTTTCAATCGGTCGGCGACAAGTCCGTAGAGCTCAAGTTGACTGTCGCGTTCCATGCACAGATTGTGCCATCTGGGGCGAGTTGTCGCCTCACGGGGCCTCAACACACGACTGTGCCCCCTGCCGGATGGCAGGGGGCACAGTGTTGCCTATGTGATCACCCAAAGGCGAATAAGCGCTGCTCAGGCCGGAATCACGCCTGAATCGTGCTCGGCTTGAAGGCCGGCCGAGTGCTTTCGTACGTGGCGATGTCCGCTTCGTTCTGAAGGGTGAGCGAGATGTCGTCCAGCCCCTCCAGGAGCCGCCAGCGAGCGTTGTCGTCGAGTTCGAACTCCGCGACGACGCCCTCGGCTCGGACCTGGCGGTCGACCAGGTCGACCGTGATCTCGGCGGTGGGGTCGGCCTCGGTCAGCTTCCACAGCTGCTCGACGGTCTCCTGCGGCAGGACCACGGTCAGCAGACCGTTCTTCAGCGAGTTGCCGCGGAAGATGTCGGCGAAGCGGGAGGAGATGACCGTCTTGAAGCCGAAGTTCTGCAGGGCCCAGACGGCGTGCTCGCGCGAGGAACCGGTGCCGAAGTCGGGACCGGCGACCAGGACGGTCGCACCGGCGCGCTCGGGGCGGTTGGTGATGAACTCCGGGTCCTTGCGCCAGGCCTCGAAGAGCCCGTCCTCGAAACCGTCGCGGGTGATCTTCTTCAGCCAGTGGGCCGGGATGATCTGGTCGGTGTCGACGTTGCTGCGGCGCAGCGGGACGGCCCGGCCGGTGTGGGTGGTGAAGGCTTCCATCGTTCTCAGACTCCTGCGGGCGCGGTAGCGGCGGACGACCCGGCCAGGTCGGCGGGCGAGGCCAGGTGGCCCAGCACCGCGGTGGCGGCGGCCACCTGCGGGGACACCAGGTGGGTGCGCCCACCCTTGCCCTGACGGCCTTCGAAGTTGCGGTTGGAGGTGGACGCGGAGCGCTCACCGGGGGCCAGTTGGTCGGGGTTCATGCCCAGACACATCGAGCAGCCCGCGTGCCGCCATTCGGCGCCGGCCTCCTTGAAGACCTTGTCCAGGCCCTCCGACACGGCCTGCAGGGCGACGCGGACCGAGCCCGGGACGACCAGCATCCGTACGCCCTCGGCGACTTTGCGGCCCTCGATGATCCCGGCGACGGCGCGCAGGTCCTCGATGCGGCCGTTGGTGCAGGAACCTACGAAGACGGTGTCGACCTTGATGTCGCGCAGCGGCTGCCCGGCGGTCAACCCCATGTACTCCAGGGCCTTTTCGGCGGCGTTGCGCTCCGAAGCGTCCTCGTACGAAGCAGGGTCGGGGACGTTGGCCGACAGGGGCGCGCCCTGGCCCGGGTTGGTGCCCCAGGTGACGAACGGCGACAGCGTGGTGCCGTCGATGACGACCTCGGCGTCGAAGACGGCGTCGTCGTCGGTGCGCAGGGTCTTCCAGTACGCGACCGCCGCGTCCCAGTCCTCGCCCGCGGGGGCGTGGTCGCGGCCCTGGAGGTAGTCGAAGGTGGTCTGGTCGGGGGCGATCATGCCCGCGCGGGCGCCGGCCTCGATCGACATGTTGCAGATGGTCATGCGGGCTTCCATCGACAGCTTCTCGACGGCCTCGCCGCGGTACTCCAGGATGTAGCCCTGGCCGCCGCCGGTGCCGATCTTGGCGATGATCGCCAGGATCAGGTCCTTGGCGGTGACACCCTCGGCCAGCGCGCCGGTGACGGTGATCGCCATCGTCTTGGGGCGGGCCAGCGGCAGCGTCTGGGTCGCCAGCACGTGCTCGACCTGGCTGGTGCCGATGCCGAACGCCAGCGCGCCGAAGGCGCCGTGCGTGGAGGTGTGCGAGTCGCCACAGACCACGGTGGTGCCCGGCTGGGTCAGGCCCAGCTGCGGTCCCACGACGTGGACGACACCCTGCTCGACGTCGCCCAGCGAGTGCAGGCGCACGCCGAACTCGGCGCAGTTCGACCGCAGCGTCTCCAGCTGGGCCCGGGAGACCGGGTCCGCGATCGGCTTGTCGATGTCGATGGTGGGGGTGTTGTGGTCCTCGGTCGCGATGGTGAGGTCCAGGCGCCGGACCTTGCGGCCGGCCTGCCGCAGGCCCTCGAAGGCCTGGGGGCTGGTCACCTCGTGCAGCAGGTGCAGATCGATGAAGAGGAGATCGGGCTCGCCCTCGGCGCGCCGGACGACATGGTCGTCCCAGACCTTCTCCGCGAGTGTCCTACCCATCGCTTTCCCTCCGGCCGGCCGGTTGTGCCGGCGCTTGATAGAGATCTCGTGCGCCTGATCGTCCGTACCCCACGTCCCGGACGACGGCTCGGACCCAGTGGTTCGTGGACCCGCACATACAGACTCGCTGGTTCTTGGAAAAATTGAACTTGCGTTTCACAGTGTGAGACGCGAATATCGTTTCATGGACAACTCTAGCGGCGTCGGCGTTCTCGACAAGGCAGCTCTGGTATTGAGCGCACTGGAGTCCGGTCCGGCCACCCTCGCCGGGCTGGTCGCGGCGACAGGGCTCGCACGACCCACGGCACATCGCCTTGCCGTGGCTTTGGAACACCACCGGATGGTGGCGAGGGACATGCAGGGCCGGTTCATCCTCGGACCGCGGCTGGCGGAGCTCGCCGCCGCGGCCGGCGAGGACCGCCTGCTGGCCACGGCCGGACCGGTGCTCACCCACCTCCGGGACGTTACGGGCGAGAGCGCGCAGCTCTACCGGCGTCAGGGCGACATGCGCATCTGCGTGGCGGCCGCCGAGCGGCTGTCGGGCCTGCGGGACACCGTCCCGGTGGGCTCCACGCTCCCCATGAAGGCCGGCTCGGCCGCGCAGATCCTGATGGCCTGGGAAGAGCCCGAGCGGCTCCACCGCGGCCTGCAGGGCGCGCGCTTCACGGCGACGGCGCTCTCGGGCGTACGGCGTCGCGGCTGGGCGCAGTCGATCGGCGAGCGGGAGCCCGGCGTGGCCTCCGTCTCGGCGCCGGTGCGCGGCCCCTCGAACCGCGTGGTGGCCTCCGTATCGGTCTCCGGGCCGATCGAGCGCCTGACCCGCCACCCGGGGCGCATGCACGCCCAGGCCGTCATCGACGCGGCCGCCCGCCTGACCGAGGCCCTGCGCCGCTCCAGCTGAGCACCTCCCGCTCGCAGACCTCCCACCACCAACCCACCCCCGGGCCCGGGGGCGCGTGAGACGCCGCACACGTCCGCACACGCGCCGCCGGGCCCGTACTTCTTCCTTCTCGGCCCGGTCCGGAAACGACGAAGAGGCCCTCCGCGATGAACGCGGAGGGCCTCTTCTGTGCGTACCCCCGACCGGATTCGAACCGGCGCTACCGCCTTGAGAGGGCGGCGTGCTAGGCCGCTACACAACGGGGGCTAGCTGTTACTGCGGTACTGCGCTGGGCTACCAGGACTCGAACCTAGAATAAGAGAACCAGAAACTCTCGTGTTGCCAATTACACTATAGCCCAAAGGTCTAGACCAGCTAGACACCGTACCCCCGACCGGATTCGAACCGGCGCTACCGCCTTGAGAGGGCGGCGTGCTAGGCCGCTACACAACGGGGGCCCTAGCGATCCTGCATCAAAACATCCGGGTGCGACCCTGGAGATCTCGCGGGAAGGATCTGTACCCCCGACCGGATTCGAACCGGCGCTACCGCCTTGAGAGGGCGGCGTGCTAGGCCGCTACACAACGGGGGCAAGCACTGCGTCACTACTGAACTGCGCTGGGCTACCAGGACTCGAACCTAGAATAAGGGAACCAGAAACCCTCGTGTTGCCAATTACACTATAGCCCACCAAAACTCAAGACCCTGAGGGACTTTCGTTCGGTTAGCGCCTCCGGCCCGGCCTTTCGGCCCGCTCGGGCGGCGCAGAAAGAACATTACCGGATGCCTGACCGTGCTCCAAAACGGGTATCCCCGGCCAGCACCTGCGGGAGCCGGTCGAGTCCGGCGATCCGGTGCACGCCCTCGGGCCCGGGGCCGCGCGATCCGTCGCGGTCGAGCCACACGGCCGTCAGCCCGGCGTCACGGGCGCCGCGCGCGTCGATCTCCGGCTGGTCCCCCACGTAGGCCACTTCCCCCGGCTCCAGCCCCATCTCGGAGCACGCGGCGAGGAAGGCTCCGGCCTCGGGCTTGCTGACACCCAGCTCCACGGCGCACACCAGGACCTCGAAGCGGTCGCGCAGGCCGAGGTGGCGCAGCTTGGGGTCCTGGTTGACCACGGAGGAGTTGGAGAGCACCCCGTGCCGGTAGCCGCCGGCCAGGGCGTCCAGTACGGGCACCACGTCGGGGAAGAGCTCCCAGGCGGCCGTGTAGTGCTCCACGTACCGCCCGAACCAGTCGTCGGCCTGCGCGTCGCTCATCGCGGACTCCCCGAGGAACTCCCGCACCCGGTCCCGGCGCTGCCCCTGGAAGGTGCCCTCCCCCGCCGCGAACCGCTCCCAGTACCGGTCGGTGATCCGCCGCCACAGCGCGAGCGCCTCGCGCGGAGCCCCGTACCGCTCCGCGAGCCCCTCGGCGGCCAGGTGCGCCGCGAGCCCGGCCCGGTCGGCCCCGGTGTAGTCGAAGAGCGTGTCGTCGATGTCCCACAGGATCGCGCGGATGGCCATGCCCCGATTATGAGGAGACACCGGCAGCCGTGTCCCGGACAACCGGAAAACGGAATTGAACCGTCCCGGGGCAGGGTCCGGTGACCTGCGGACAGACCTCGGGCCCGGACCCCCGGCGACTGCCGTGGGGCCGGGCCCGGTCTTCGTACGGGGGCGCGCTAGCCGGCGAGCTTCGCCAGGGTCGCGTCGATGCGGGACAGGGAGCGGTCCTTGCCCAGGATCTCCAGGGACTCGAAGAGCGGGAGACCGATCGTGCGGCCGGTGACGGCGACGCGGACCGGGGCCTGGGCCTTGCCGAGCTTGAGGCCGTGGGCCTCGCCGGCGGTGAGGACCGCCTGCTTGAGCGACTCGGGGTCCGCCCAGTCGGCTCCGGCGAGGTTCTCGCGGGCCGTGGTGAGCAGGGCCGCCGGGTCGCCCTTCATCGCCTTGTCCCACGAGGCCTGGTCCTCGACCGGCTCCTTGAGGAACAGGAAGTCGACGTTGGCCGTGATGTCGGACAGGACCGTGACGCGGGTCTGGGCGTGGGGCGCGATGCGCTCCCAGGCGGCGGCGTCGAAGTCCTCGGGCGCCCAGTTGGCGTGCGGGGCCTGCAGCCACGGGGCGCAGGCGTCCGCGAAGGCCTTCGGGTCCAGCAGGCGGATGTGGTCCGCGTTGATGGACTCGGCCTTCTTGAGGTCGAAGCGCGCCGGGTTGGCGTTGACGTCCGGGATGTCGAACTTCTCCACCATCTCCTCGATCGAGAAGATGTCCTGGTCCTTGGAGAAGGACCAGCCGAGCAGCGAGAGGTAGTTCAGCAGGCCCTCGGGGAGGAAGCCGCGCTCGCGGTACAGGTTGAGCGAGGCCTCGGGGTCGCGCTTGGAGAGCTTCTTGTTGCCCTCGCCCATCACGTACGGCAGGTGGCCGAAGGCCGGCACGGCCTTGGCGATGCCGAGCTCGATCAGGGCCCCGTAGAGGGCGATCTGGCGCGGGGTGGAGGACAGCAGGTCCTCGCCGCGCAGGACGTGGGTGATCTCCATCAGCGCGTCGTCGACCGGGTTGACGAGCGTGTAGAGGGGTGCGCCGTTGGCCCGGACGATGCCGAAGTCCGGCACGTTGTCGGGGGTGAAGGTCAGCTCGCCGCGGACCAGGTCCGTGAAGGTGATCGGCCCGTCGGGCATCCGGAAGCGGACGATCGAGGTGCGGCCCTCGGCCTCGTACGCGGCCTTCTGCTCCGTGGAGAGGTCGCGGCACTGGCCGTCGTACCCGGAGGGCTTGCCGGCGGCGCGGGCGGCGTCGCGGCGGGCGTCCAGCTCCTCGGTGGTGCAGTAGCAGTGGTAGGCGTAGCCGCCGTCCTGGAGCTTCTGCGCGACGTCCTTGTAGATGTCCATGCGCTCGGACTGGCGGTACGGGGCGTGCGGGCCGCCGACCTCGGGGCCCTCGTCCCAGGTGAAGCCGAGCCAGCGCAGCGAGTCGAGCAGCTGGCCGTAGGACTCCTCGGAGTCGCGGGCCGCGTCGGTGTCCTCGATGCGGAAGACGAACGTGCCGCCGTGGTGGCGGGCGAACGCCCAGTTGAAGAGGGCCGTGCGGACCAGACCCACGTGGGGGTTGCCGGTCGGGGACGGACAGAAACGTACGCGGGGGGTCGCGTTAGCCACGCTTGATCACCTTGTTGGTGAGAGTGCCGATGCCTTCGATGGTGACGGCGACCTCGTCGCCGACGTTCAGGGGGCCGACTCCGGCCGGGGTCCCCGTGAGGATGACGTCGCCCGGGAGCAGCGTCATGGCCTCGGTGATGTGCACGATCAGGTCCTCGATGGAGCGGACCATCTGGCTGGTGCGGCCGAGCTGGCGCTGTTCGCCGTTGACGGTGCACTGGATGGTCAGGTCGCTCGGGTCCAGATCGGTCTCGATCCACGGGCCGAGGGGGCATGAGCTGTCGAAGCCCTTGGCGCGGGCCCACTGCTTCTCGCGCTGCTGGACGTCGCGCGCGGTGACGTCGTTGGCGCAGGTGTACCCGAGGATGACGTCCTTGACGCGCTCGCGCGGGACCTCGCGGCACATGCGGCCGATGACCACGGCGAGCTCCGCCTCGTGGTGGAGGTCCTGGGAGAAGGACGGGTACGCGATCGGGTCGCCCGGGCCGACCACCGAGGTGGAGGGCTTGAAGAAGGTGATCGGGGCTTCCGGACGGCCTTCGCTGTCGAAGATGGCGTTGCCCAGCTCGGCCGCGTGCTCCGCGTAGTTGCGGCCGATGGCCACGACCTTGTTCGGGAGCACGGGCGGCAGCAGCCGGACCTTGTTCAGCGGGACCTTCGTGCCCGAGAGCTCGAAGTCCGCGAACGGGATGCCCTTGATGATGTCGAGGACGAGCTCACCTTCGGCGCCGGGGGCAGTGCTGCCCTCGACCGCGCCGAACGCGACATTGCCGTCGATCGAGAACCTGGCGATGCGCACGTGTTGCGTCTGCCCCTCTGTATTTCCGCTGGCTGGAGTCTGCGGACTCCAGGCTAACGCGGTGGGGGCCGACGCTTCGCGCGGCTTTCTGCCGGGGACTACTGCGCGGCGGCGGCGACCGGTGCTTCCATGAGGATGGTGCGGCGCGGGTTCGCGGTCTGGCCCGGCAGCTCGACGGTGTGCTCCGGGACCGGCACGGCCTGCAGCTCCTCGGCGTCCTTGAGGTGCGCGAGGGTGGTGCGGCGCGGGTTGGCTATGTTGCGGAACATCATCGTCGTCTTCATCGGAGTGCGAAGCCCTCGGCTCACTAGGTCGGATGGGGGCGGCAGGTGCCGCCGGGATGCCTTCGGAGTGCCGCTTGTCGCTCGCGGCAGCCCTGTAAAGCTCAAGGCTAAACATCTGAATCCCCCGCCGAACCGGGAAGTAATGGCCACGGCTATGTGAGTTTGCTCACCAGTGGCCAGGCATTACGGGCATAACGGTCAGCGAACTCCGTCCCGCAAAACGGGACATTGCGCCACTGAATGCGTCATTCCGCTCCCGATCATCGCGACTGGGACAGCTTGCCAGGTGCTGGGTTTGGGCGGCGTAAGTCCGATTGCGTATGAATTGGCACGCACGACGGGTAGTGCCCGCGTCACCAGACGTGACCGACCGCCCAGGCCGGGACTCGCACCTTGTTGGAGATCCGCCTCTGTGCTGGAATTCGCGGGACCGCCGCGGGAATCAGCCGGCGCGCAGGTGGCGCGAGACAGCGCCGAGCGCGGCGGCAACGGAGAGGGAGACGCGCCGGTCACCGACGACCACCATGGGGCGCATTGCCCCACGACTCGACACCGTCCCACCGGTCGCCCGGCGGGACGCCTGGTCCAGAGGTTGCGACGCTAGTGCAGGGACGATTCAAGAGGGATGACAAGGGGTCTCCCCAGGCCCGTCAGGGCCGTGGGGAAGCCGCGCCGGAGCAGGACCCGCGCGGCGGGACCGACCGTGGCTCCTCGCCCCAGCACGCCCAGAACCGCGGGCCGGCTGTCGAGAGTGCAGGCCCCGACGGCTCCGCCGCGGCGAAGCCCAAGGGCCGCGCCAAGTCCAAGGGCGGTGCCAAGGCCGAAGAGGAGTCGGGCAGCCGCGACGTCGCGATACCCCAGACCCTCCGTGGGTCCGGTTCCCGCCTCGCCATGCAGAACTGGCGCATCAGTACGCGACTGGTGTCGCTGCTGACCCTGCCGGTCGTCGCCGCCACCGCCCTCGGTGGCTTCCGCATCAACGACTCGCTCAACGACATCGCGCAGCTGGAGCACATGCAGCTGCTGACGACGATGACCCGGCAGGCCACCAACCTGGCCGCCATGCTCCAGGCCGAGCGTGACAACTCCGCCGGTCCGCTGTCCGTCGACAAGTCGAGCAAGGACAGCACCCTCGTCAAGAACGTCCGCGAGCAGACCAACACCGCCATCGACGCCTTCGTCGCCGCGACCGACAAGGTCGATGTCGCCGAGGGCAACGACGAGACGCTCAAGTCGATCCGCAACAGCATCCTGCAGATCGCACACGGACTGAACAACCTCGAAGAGGTTCGCAAGAACGCCTACCAGAACGGCGCCCAGCAGACCGTCACCGAGTACAACTCGCTCGTCGTCTCGCTGCTCTCGCTCTCGCAGGAGATGGCGCAGGCCACCTCGAACCCCGAGATGATCAAGCGCACCCGCGCCCTGGCCGCGTTCTCCTCCGCCAAGGAGTACGCCTCCATCCAGCGCGCGATCATCGCCGCCGCGCTCCCCGCCGACATCTCGAAGCAGGGCAGCCTCAGCGAGAACGACCGGCTCTACGCCCGCTCCGCCCAGAACAGCGAAGAGCAGGCGCAGAAGACCTTCGAACTCGCCTACCAGGGCAAGCCCGAGGAACTCCTCGCCTCGCTCGGCGACGGCAACCAGGAAATCACCAACAACGACGGCTACGCGCGCCGCGTCCTCGGAAACAAGGACCAGTTCGCCAAGGAGCGGAACCGGTCCTGGATGGACTGGTACGACGGCGACGACGTCAAGCTCCAGGCCATGAAGATCATCGAGCTCACCCTGCTCGAAGACATGGAACAGAAGGCCCGCGAGCTCAAGAACGAGTCGCAGCGCGACGCACTCATCAACGGTGCGCTGATCCTCCTCGTCCTCGGTGTCTCCCTCGTCGGCGCCTTCGTCATGGCCCGCTCGATGATCCGCTCCCTGCGCCGCCTCCAGGACACCGCGACCCGCGTCGCCCAGGACCGGCTGCCCGAGCTCGTCAAGCAGCTGTCCGAGTCCGACCCGCAGGACGTGGACACGACGGTGGAGTCCGTCGGTCTGCACACCCGCGACGAGATCGGCCAGGTGGCCGCGGCCTTCGACGACGTGCACCGCGAGGCCGTCCGCCTCGCCGCCGAGCAGGCCCTCCTGCGAGGCAACGTCAACGCGATGTTCACCAACCTCTCGCGCCGTTCGCAGGGCCTCATCCAGCGCCAGCTCTCGCTCATCTCCGAGCTGGAGTCGCGCGAGGCCGACCCGGACCAGCTCTCCTCGCTCTTCAAGCTCGACCACCTCGCGACCCGCATGCGCCGTAACGGCGAAAACCTCCTCGTCCTCGCGGGCGAGGAGCCGGGCCGCCGGTGGACCCGCCCCGTGCCGCTCGTCGACGTGCTCCGCGCCGCGGCGTCCGAGGTGGAGCAGTACGAGCGCATCGAACTCTCGTCGGTGCCCGGCACCGACGTGGCCGGCCGCGTCGTCAACGACCTCGTGCACCTGCTCGCCGAGCTGCTGGAGAACGCCACCTCGTTCTCCTCCCCGCAGACCAAGGTCAAGGTCACCGGGCACGCGCTGCCCGACGGCCGCGTGCTCGTCGAGATCCACGACACCGGTATCGGCCTCTCCCCCGAGGACCTCGCCGCGATCAACGAGCGGCTCGCCTCGCCGCCGACCGTGGACGTCTCCGTCTCCCGCCGCATGGGCCTGTTCGTGGTCGGCCGCCTGTCCCTGCGACACGGCATCCGCATCCAGCTCCGCCCCTCCGACTCGGGCGGTACGACGGCCCTCGTCATGCTGCCGGTGGATGTCGCCCAGGGCGGCAAGAAGCCGGCCCCGATGCCCGGACAGGGTGGTCAGGGTTCCCCCGGCGCCCCCGGTCAGGGCGGTCCCGGCGGCCAGGCCCAGGGCTCCATACCCGCTCCCGGCGCGCGTCCCCCCGTGGGCGCCGCCCCGCAGCGCGGCCAGGTTTCCGCCGGCAGCCAGCGCGCGGCCCTGCCGGGCCGCGACGGCGCCCCCGGCGGTCAGCCCCAGGGCCCCGGCCCTCAGGGCGGACGGTCCCCGCAGCAGCAGGGCCCCGGCGGCCAGACCCAGAGCGCCTTCGGTTCGGGTGCTCCGCTGCCCGGCCGCGGTCCCGTCTCCGGTCCCGGAGGCCCTGGCGGCTTCGGCGGCCCGCAGGCCCGTCCGGTCGGCGCCCCCACGGCGTCCGGTCCCGGCGGCTTCCCGCAGGGCAACGGCTTCGAGCGCCCGCAGCAGCCCCAGCAGCCCCAGCAGCAGGCTCCGTACCAGTCCCAGCCGCAGGCCCCGCAGCAGCAGGGTCAGGGTCAGCAGCAGACCGGTGGCCCGGCCGCCCGCGGCCCCCGGCCGCAGCTTCCGCCGCGCGGTGGCGCACCCCGTCCGGAGCTCCCGGGCGCCGGCGGCGGACCCGCCGCGATGCCCCAGACCACCAGTTGGGGCGCCGGCCAGCGCGGGCACGACGTACCGCGCGGCCACGACGAGCTGTCCGGCCCCGGTTCCACGTCCGAGTTCCCCCGCCCCGACTTCAACGCCCCGGCCCCGCAGGCCGGCGGCAACGGCGGCCAGGCCGGCCACGACAACAGCGCCACGGGCCAGTTCGCCCGTCCCGACCTGGGTGACCCGGCCTCCACCGGCCAGTTCGCCCGTCCGGACTTCGCGGACCCGGCCTCCACGGGTCAGTTCGCCCGCCAGGACTTCCAGGCCCAGCGGCCCGGCGGCCCCGGTGTCGGCGGCTACGCCCAGCCCGGCCAGGCCCCGCAGCCCCAGGGCAACTACGCACCCGTACCGACTGCGCGCGCCGAGGCTCCCCGGCTGCCGCAGGCGCCCCGTCCGGAGGCTCTGCCCCCGGCCGGTCCCGGCACCGGCGAGGGCCGCAGCCCGATCTTCGACACGCTGGAGTCGAACTGGTTCCGCCAAGAGGGCGCTCAGGCCCCGGCGGCCGTACCCCAGCAGCCGGCGCAGCAGTCCGCTCCGGCGGCTCCGGCGGCTCCGGCTCCGGCTCCGGCCGCCCCGCAGCGTCCGCAGCCGCCCCAGCTGCCGCAGCGCGGCCAGGAGCAGGCTCCGGCCGAGTCCGCGCAGACGGCCACCGGCGCCGTGCCGACCGTGAGCTGGCGCTCCTCGCCGAACGACGAGCTGATGCGGCAGGCCGAGCGCGTGCGCCAGCCCGCCGCCGGCGGCATCACCACGTCGGGTCTGCCCCGCCGGGTCCCGCGGGCGAACCTCGTGGCCGGCACCGCGCAGCAGCAGGCCGAAGCACAGGCCGGCCCCCAGGTTTCGCGATCCCCGGACGACGTCCGCGGGCGTCTCACCAACCTCCGACGCGGTATCCAGCAGGGTCGGCAGGCCGGCACAACCGGCCCGGCCACCGGCAGCTACCACATCGACCCCACTTACCAGCAGGAGCGATAGTTGAGTTCGATGAGCCAGGCGGCACAGAACCTGAACTGGTTGATCACGAACTTCGTGGACAACACCCCCGGGGTGTCCCACACCGTGGTGGTCTCCGCCGACGGCCTCCTTCTGGCTATGTCCGAAGGCTTCCCCCGCGACCGGGCCGACCAGCTCGCCGCGGTGGCCTCCGGGCTGACCTCCCTCACCGCGGGCGCGTCCCGCATCTTCGAGGGCGGCGCCGTCAACCAGACGGTGGTGGAAATGGACCGCGGATTCCTCTTCCTCATGTCCGTCTCCGACGGATCCTCGCTGGCCGTACTCGCGCACCCCGAGTGCGACATCGGCCTGGTGGGTTACGAGATGGCCCTCCTCGTGGACCGCGCCGGCAGTGTCCTCACCCCGGACCTGCGCGCGGAACTGCAGGGAAGCCTGCTCATCTGACTGCCGCTCTCCCGGCCGGACGGTACTGCCGGCCGGGGGACCGGGGCCGCGGCCCCGGAACCCAGTACCACCGCCAGGCCGTCATACCGTCCCCCCACCGGCCGCCCCGTCAGACGGCACGCTGACCTTTGCTGTCCAGCCCGGAGGATCAATGACCCCGCCCCCCGCCTATTCCGATCAGTACGGAGACTCGTACTCGGAAGGCGACCAGCCGCTGGTTCGTCCGTACGCGATGACCGGTGGCCGGACCCGACCGCGCTACCAGCTCGCCATCGAGGCACTGGTCAGCACCACCGCCGATCCGATGCACCTGTCCGGGCTGCTCCCGGAGCACCAGCGCATCTGCACCCTGTGCCGTGAGGTCAAGTCGGTCGCGGAGGTCTCCGCGCTGCTGAACATGCCGCTCGGCGTAGCCCGGATCCTCGTCGCCGACCTGGCGGAGGCCGGCATGGTGGCCATCCACCAGCCGGGCAATGGAGAGGCCGGCGGAACGCCGGATGTAACGCTGCTCGAGAGGGTTCTCAGTGGACTTCGCAAGCTCTAACGGCGGAGCGGCTCCTCGCTCCACCACCTCCGCGAAGATCGTGGTGGCGGGTGGCTTCGGCGTGGGCAAGACCACGTTCGTGGGCGCCGTCTCCGAGATCAACCCCCTGCGCACCGAGGCCGTCATGACGAGCGCCTCCGCCGGCATCGACGACCTGACCCACACCGGGGACAAGACGACCACCACGGTCGCCATGGACTTCGGCCGCATCACCCTGGACCAGGACCTGATCCTGTACCTCTTCGGTACCCCCGGTCAGGACCGCTTCTGGTTCATGTGGGACGACCTGGTCCGCGGCGCGATCGGGGCGATCGTCCTGGTCGACACGCGGCGCCTGGCCGACTGCTTCCCGGCCGTCGACTACTTCGAGAACAGCGGCCTGCCGTTCGTCGTGGCGCTCAACGGCTTCGAGGGGCACCAGCCCTACACCCCGGAGGAAGTCCGCGAGGCCCTGCAGATCGGCCCGGACGCCCCCATCATCACCACCGACGCCCGCCACCGCGCGGACGCCAAGAGCGCGCTCATCACGCTCGTCGAGCACGCCCTCATGGCGCGGCTCAAGTAGGAGTTCCACGCAACGAGGTCTTCACCGGCTGGTTTTGGGGGGCGGGCTGTGTCATGCGACACGGCCCGCCCCCTTCGTTCATAACGTTTCGAGAGAGAATTGCCGGTAGTTGGCGACACGGTGCGTTCGACCGGTGTCACTGCGCTCACAACCGGCCCCATTTTTGCCGCAGGACGCTCTTTATGTCCGATTTATGTGGGACATAGGGCTCTAGGAATGGCCGATTTCAACTGTTTGGAACACGGCCGTTAACCGTGCTGGAATTCAACGAACTAGCTAGTAGCACCGCCGAGAGGTTGTTGGTCGAGTGAGGCGAAGCAACTCGAGCCCCGCGGATGAACCCGCGCGCGGCAACTTCACCCCGCCGCCGCGCGCGGCCGCGTCATCCTTTGACGTACCCGTGGAACCATCCGTGAGCAGCGGCAGCACCAGCAGGTTCTCGCCCCGCAACTGGCGTGTGCCGACCCGTCTGAACGCCATCCTGCTCGTCCCGGTCCTCGTCGGACTGGTCATGGGCGGCTTCCAGGTGAAGGGATCCATCGACACCTGGGACGAGGCCAAGGACGCCGAGAAGACCGCCGTCATCGTCCAGGCCGCCGCCGAGTACGGCCAGGCGCTCCTGAACGAGCGCGACCTGACGGCCGAGGCCCTGCTCAAGGGCCAGCGCGATTCCGAGCCCGTCCTGAAGGCGTACTCCGCCACCGACGCGGCCAAGGCGAAGTTCGCCCAGGTCGCGAAGAGCCTGCCCGAGGGCCAGGGCCTGGAACGCCGCCTGGAGCTCTTCCGGCAGGAGGAGCCGAAGCTGGAGCAGGTCCGCAAGACGGCCTACCTGTCGCAGCTGGAGACGCCGAAGAAGGCCCTGCCCAGGGCGATGGGCCCGATCCCGACCGAAGAGGGGTACGTGCTGGTCCAGCACTACCTCATGCAGTTCTCCAACGAGCTGGGCCTCGGCACCGGCAACGTGACCTCGTACGGCCGCATGGTCTACGCGCTCGAACTGTCCAAGGCCGCGAACTCGCTCCAGCGCTCGGTGGGCACGCACCTGCTGGTACGGCCCAGCGAGAACGACGACGTCCGCAAGGCCCAGCTCGTCGCCTTCTCCTCGTACGCCTACCTCGAAGAGATCGCCATCGGCGAGTACGTCGCCGCCGGTACCGACGAGGACGTCGCGCGCCTCAAGGACATCATGGGCGCGAAGTCCGCGGAGGGCGCCCGGAAGCTCGTCGACGCCAAGCAGGCGGCCGAGGAGGCGGGCACCGTCTTCCGTGCCCCGCCGGTGGTCAACAACTCGGCGCTCACCGGCATGACCGAGGCGATAGCCAGCGGCGCGAAGCCGTCCGCCCTCGCCCTCGGCGGCACCACCCCGGCAGCCTGGCAGGCCGCCGCGACCGCCAAGTTCGACGGCTACAACCAGCTCGAGAAGGAACTCCTCGACAAGGCCCTCAAGGACGCGGTGGCCGTCTCCGACGAGGCCCGCAACGACGCCATCCTGACCGGCGCCATCGTGGTCGTGGCCCTGCTCGCCGCCTTCATCCTGGCCGGCATGATGGCCCGCCAGATGGGCCGCGCGATGCGCCGGCTGCGCAACGGCGCCTTCGACGTCGCCGAGCAGCGCCTGCCGATGCTCGTCGACCAGCTCTCCCGCACCGACCCGGGCAAGGTCGACACCCGCGTGGTGCCGATCCCGATCGACTCCCAGGACGAGATCGGCGAGGTCGCCCGCGCCTTCGACCAGATCCACCGCGAGGCCGTCCGGCTCGCCGCCGAGCAGGCCCTCCTGCGGGGCAACGTCAACGCGATCTTCACGAACCTCTCCATGCGCAACCAGTCCCTGATCGAGGGCCAGCTGACGCTGATCACCGAGCTGGAGAACAACGAGGCCGACCCGGACCAGCTGGAGAACCTCTTCCGCCTGGACCACCTGGCCACCCGCATGCGCCGCAACGGCGAGAACCTCCTCATCCTCGCGGGCGAGGAGCCGGGCCGCCGCTGGGACCAGCCGGTCCCCCTCGTCGACGTCCTGCGCGCCGCCTCCTCCGAGGTCGAGCAGTACGAGCGCGTGGAGCTCTCGGGCGTCTCGGAGGCCGAGATCCACGGCCAGGCCGTGACCGACCTCGTGCACCTGCTCGCCGAGCTGCTGGAGAACGCCACCACCTTCTCCTCCCCGCAGACCAAGGTCCGGGTCAACGCGACGCGTCTGCCCGACGGCCGGGTGATGGTCGAGATCCACGACAAGGGAATCGGCCTGACGGCCGAGGACTTCGCGGACATCAACCACAAGCTGGCCAACCCGCCGACCGTGGACGCCGCGATCTCGCAGCGCATGGGCCTGTTCGTGGTCGGCCGGCTGGCCGACCGGCACGGCATCCGCGTCCAGCTGCGCCCCTCGGGCGAAGCGGCCGGCACCACCTCGCTGGTCATGCTCCCCGACGCCATCACCCACGGTGGCGGTGGCGAGGAGATCCCGGCGGACGACTTCACGGTCTCCCAGATCATCCCGCGCCAGCAGTCCCAGCAGCCGGCCGCGCTGCGCACGGCCGCCGAGCTCGGCTTCGACGACTCCCGCTACGAGGTCCACCGGGCCGACCAGCCGGGTTACGAAGAGCCCGCCGCCGACCCGGTCGGCCGCTCCCTGGGCCGTGAGGACCGCCGGGCCGCGCTGGAGGCGCAGGTCGGCTACCCGCAGGCGCAGCCCCAGTACGACGAGCCCGCGGCGGACTATCCGGAACCCCAGCCGGAGCACGCGTACCAGCCGTACCAGGGCTACGAGCAGCAGCCCGCGCAGGGCTACGACCTCGGTTACGAATCCGCTCAGGCCGGGCAGGGATACGACGCGTACACCCAGCAGGAGTACGCGTATCCGGAACCGGAGTACACGGATCAGCGACAGGAAGTCCCGGCCTATGACGGCGGGTACGATTCCCCTTCCACAGCGGCGGAGTGGCCCCAGCAGAACACCTACACGGGCTCCTACCAGCAGGATTACGGGACCGAATCGGAATCACCGGCCGCTCCCGAACCGGCCCAGGAGCGCGTAGGCTTCGACCGTCCGGGCACCACTGCCGACGCCGGCCACCAGGTGACCGGGGCGGGCCTGCCGCGACGCGGCAGCCAGCCGCAGCAGCGGCCGGGACAGCAGGAAACGGAGTCCTCCGGATCCCTCTTCGAGCAGCGGCCGCAGCGTCAGCAGCAGCCCGCGGCACCGGAGCGGGCCACCGGGGAAACGGAAGGCCCCGCCGACTGGCGCTCGAACAACGACGAGCGCTGGCAGCAGGCCTCCAAACTCCGTGAGCCGAAGGCGGGCGGGGTCACTCCGTCCGGTCTCCCTCGGCGGGTGCCCAAGGCCAACCTGGTCGAGGGTGCCGCAGAGACGACTCCGCAGGGCGGCCCCCAGGTCTCCCGGGCCCCGGAGGACGTCCGTGGCAGGTTGAGCAACCTGCGACGCGGTGTCGAGCAGGGCCGCAACGCGGGATCCGAGCAGTCAAGTAACAGCTATGACCAGGAGCGTTAGTGTGAGCGCGATGAGCCAGGCGGCGCAGAACCTGAACTGGTTGATCACCAACTTCGTGGACAACACCCCAGGGGTGTCTCACACGGTGGTGGTATCCGCCGACGGCCTCCTTCTGGCTATGTCCGAAGGCTTCCCCCGCGACCGGGCCGACCAGCTCGCCGCGGTGGCCTCCGGGCTGACCTCCCTCACCGCGGGTGCCTCGCGCATCTTCGAGGGCGGCGCCGTCAACCAGACCGTTGTGGAGATGGACCGGGGATTCCTCTTCCTCATGTCCGTCTCCGACGGATCCTCGCTCGCGGTGCTCGCACACCCCGAGTGCGACATCGGCCTGGTGGGTTACGAGATGGCCCTCCTCGTGGACCGCGCCGGCAGTGTCCTCACCCCGGACCTGCGCGCGGAACTGCAGGGCGGACTTCTCAACTAGCAGACAGGCAGTGCGTTTCGCGCCACTGCACCATAGGGTGCGGTGGCGCGGTTCCACAGGGAGTACTGCGTACTTGGAGTCGGAGGAGGAAACGTGACAACACCCGGAGGACATCCCTATGGCGGCGCGCAGCAGCCGCAGGGTGGGCACGACCAGAACCGCTTCAACTTCCCCTCCGCTCCCAGCAACCAGCCCGGGCCGGAGCACAACCCGGCCTCCGGGCAGCCGTACCAGCGGCAGCCCTACCAGCAGCAGCCGCCGCAGTACGGCAGGCCGCAGCAGCCCGGCCAGCCCTACCGGTCCCCGCAGCAGCCTCCGCGCGGCGGGCGCCCGCAGGCTCCGCAGGCGCACAACCCGCTGGTGCGCCCGTACGCGATGACCGGTGGCCGGACCCGGCCGCGCTACCAGCTCGCCATCGAGGCACTGGTCAGCACCACGGCCGATCCCGCGCGTCTGCAAGGGCAGTTGCCCGAGCACCAGCGCATCTGCATCCTGTGCCAGGAGATCAAATCCGTCGCGGAGATCTCGGCACTTCTCTCCATTCCTCTTGGCGTAGCCCGGATCCTCGTCGCCGACCTGGCAGAGGCCGGCCTCGTAGCCATCCACCAGCCCGGCGGCGACGAGTCCGCCGGCGGCCAGCCAGATGTGACACTGCTCGAAAGGGTGCTCAGTGGACTTCGCAAGCTCTAACGGCGGAGCGGCTCCTCGCTCCACCACCTCCGCGAAGATCGTGGTGGCGGGTGGCTTCGGCGTGGGCAAGACCACGTTCGTGGGCGCCGTCTCCGAGATCAACCCCCTGCGCACCGAGGCCGTCATGACGAGCGCCTCCGCCGGCATCGACGACCTGACCCACACCGGGGACAAGACGACCACCACGGTCGCCATGGACTTCGGCCGCATCACCCTGGACCAGGACCTGATCCTGTACCTCTTCGGTACCCCCGGTCAGGACCGCTTCTGGTTCATGTGGGACGACCTCGTGCGCGGCGCCATCGGCGCCGTGGTGCTCGTCGATACCCGCCGTCTCGCCGACTGCTTCCCCGCCGTCGACTACTTCGAGAACAGCGGCCTGCCCTTCGTCATCGCCCTCAACGGCTTCGACGGGCACCAGCCCTACACCCCGGAGGAAGTCCGCGAGGCCCTGCAGATCGGCCCGGACGCCCCCATCATCACCACCGACGCCCGCCACCGCGCGGACGCCAAGAGCGCGCTCATCACCCTGGTCGAGCACGCCCTCATGGCCCGCCTGCGGTAGCCGTGCCGGACCGCATGAGAAAGCCCCCCGCACTCCGAGGAGTGCGGGGGGCTTTCTCATGCGGTCCGGGTACTAGCCCTGCCAGCTGCGGGGGCCGCGGAAGCCGGGGGTGCGTTCCAGGCGGCGCCAGCCGGCCTGGGAGCGGGCGGTCGCGGTGGTGGTGTCGTCGGGGGTGGCCGCGGCGCGGGCGAGGAGGATCGCGGTGATCGCGGCCAGTTCCTCGGGCTCGGCGTTGCCCTTCTCGACCTTCAGCAGGGTGGCGGTGACGTTGCTCATCGGTGGCGGTTCTCCTTCGGGGTCTACTGGGGCGGGTTGCCGTGCTTGCGCGAGGGCAGGTCCGCGTGCTTGTTGCGGAGCATCGCGAGGGCCGCGACGAGGACCTCGCGGGTTTCGGCGGGATCGATGACGTCGTCGACCAGACCCCGCTCGGCCGCGTAGTACGGGTGCATCAGCTCGGCCTTGTACTCCTTGACCATGCGCGCACGCATCGCCTCGGGGTCTTCGGCGTCCGCGATCTGCTTGCGGAAGATGACGTTGGCCGCGCCCTCGGCGCCCATCACCGCGATCTCGTTGGTGGGCCACGCATAAGTGAGGTCCGCGCCGATGGACTGGGAATCCATGACGATGTACGCACCGCCGTAGGCCTTGCGCAGGATCAGCGAGATCCTCGGCACCGTGGCATTGCAGTACGCGTACAGCAGCTTGGCGCCGTGGCGGATGATCCCGCCGTGCTCCTGGTCGACACCCGGCAGGAAGCCGGGGACGTCCAGCAGGGTGATGATCGGAATGTTGAAGGCGTCACAGAGCTGGACGAACCGCGCCGCCTTCTCCGAGGCGTGGATGTCCAGGACACCGGCCAGGTGACCGGGCTGGTTCGCGACGATGCCCACGACCTGCCCGTCCATCCGCGCGAGCGCGCAGATGATGTTGCGGGCCCAGCGCTCGTGGATCTCCAGGACGTCGCCCTCGTCGACGAGCTCCTCGATCACCTTGAGCATGTCGTACGGGCGGTTCCCGTCCGCGGGGACCAGGTCCAGCAGGACCTCCGAGCGGCGGTCGGCCGGGTCGGCGGTCTCGTGGACCGGCGGGTTCTCCCGGTTGTTGGAGGGAAGCATCGAGATGAGGTAACGGACCTCGGAGATGCAGGTCTCCTCGTCGTCGTACGCGAAGTGCGCCACCCCCGAGGTCTCGGCGTGCACGTCCGCGCCGCCCAGGCCGTTCTGGGTGATCTCCTCACCCGTCACCGCACGGACCACGTCCGGGCCGGTGATGAACATCTGCGAGGTCTCCCGGACCATGAACACGAAGTCCGTCAGAGCCGGGGAGTAGGCGGCGCCGCCCGCACACGGGCCCAGCATCACCGAGATCTGCGGGATCACACCCGAGGCCCTGGTGTTGCGCTGGAAGATCCCGCCGTAGCCGGCCAGCGCCGAAACACCCTCCTGGATACGGGCACCCGCACCGTCGTTGAGGGAGACCAGCGGAGCACCGGCCGCGATGGCCATGTCCATGATCTTGTGGATCTTCGTCGCGTGGGCCTCGCCCAGCGCCCCGCCGAAAATCCGGAAATCATGCGCGTACACGAAGACCGTACGGCCCTCGACCGTGCCCCACCCCGTGATCACACCATCGGTGTAAGGCTTCTTCGACTCCAGACCGAACCCCGTCGCACGATGGCGACGCAGCTGCTCGACCTCCTTGAAGGAACCCTCATCGAGCAGCAACGCGATCCGCTCACGAGCGGTCAGCTTGCCCTTCGCATGCTGCGCCTCGGTCGCCCGGTCACTCGGGCCACGCCGCGCCTGCTCACGCAAGTCATGCAGCTCGGCCACGCGGCCGCGAGCGTCCGTCGGCTCGCTCGGAATCTGGTCCACAACGGTCATGTAATGACCTTACGAAGCCGGACCGGAAAAACCCTCCGTCGAATCCACACAGTGTCGGGTGTCTTCCGCTGTCCGTCCCGGACAGAACCACCGGGGGTGCAGCCGAGCCCACCAGGCAGGACCTTGGTCCTTTGTTGGTTTCTCACAAAACTCCCGCCAAGTCACCCGCGGGCGCCGCCGCGCCGCGCACGGGAGCCCAGAGGTTGAAATTTGAACGGAATGGGTCTAGCGTCATTCTTGTTGAAAGTTCAACGAGTGCCGACATCGAGCGGCACCCCTCACCAAGGAGCAGTCATGGGTCTCTTCAACCGCCGCACGCAGGACACCGCCACCACCTCGGCCGCCGTCGCCACCCTCGACGTGGACCCGGCCCTCGCCGCGCTCACCGGTGACTACGTCATCGACGCCTCCCACAGCAGCATCGGCTTCACCGTCCGCCACGCGATGGTCACCAACGTGCGCGGCTCCTTCGCCGACCACGAGGGCGCCCTGCACCTGGACGGCGCCGACCCGTCCCGCTCCACCGCCTCCATCGACGTGAAGATCGCCTCCGTCGACACCGGCATCGGCGACCGCGACGGCCACCTGCGTTCCGGCGACTTCTTCGATGCCGAGACCTTCCCGCTGATGACCTTCCGCTCCACCGAGGCGCAGCAGCTCGGCGGCGACAAGTACCGCATCACCGGCGAGCTGACCATCAAGGACGTCACGCGCCCGCTCGCCATCGACATGGAGTTCGGCGGCGCGGCCACCGACGTCTACGGCAACGAGCGCGTCGGCTTCGAGGGCTCGGCCGAGATCCTGCGCTCCGACTGGGGCCTGACCTGGAACGCGGCGCTGGAGACCGGCGGCGTCATGGTCAGCGACAAGGTGAAGCTGACCTTCGACATCTCGGCGATCAAGCAGGCCTGATCCCCGTCGCGAGCCGCGGGCCGGGGGGCGGCTAGAAGTCGCCCCCGCCGAACCCGCCTCCGCCGTCGAAGCCCCCTCCGCCGCCGAAGTCCCCGCCGCCGAAGTCGGACGGGTTGAAGTCGGCCCCGGACACGTCACCCCCGTCGAAGCCTCCGCCGCCTCCGTCGAATCCGTTGCCGCCGCCGAAGTCGGAGGCGTAGGCCGGACTGGACATCATCGAGCCGAGCATCGTGCCCATGAGCAGGCCGGGCAGGATGCCGCCGCCGAAGTAGCCGCCGGCCCAGGGACCGTACGCCGGGCCGGCGTCGTAGTAGGGGCGCGGACCGTGCTCGGTGTCGACCGTGCGGACCACCGGGTCCCGGCCGTCGCGCAGCCGGACGGCGTCCGCCGCGCAGACCGGGACCGTACGGGCCGCCCCGCCCGCCGGTGCCCAGGCCGCGTCCTCGGTGCTCGGTCCGTGGCGCGGGTCGAAGAAGCAGGGTGCGCGGCGCTCGGGCAGCGGACGGCCCTGTCGGCGCGCGTCGAGGCGGGCCAGTGCGAACCGGCCGTCCTCCAGAGCCTGGGTGACTCCCTTGACCTCCTCCGGGTGCTGCACGGAAGCCATGATCCGCTTGGCCTTCTCGTACGAGTCGAGGCCCTGCTCGTAGTCCGCGCGCATCGCGTCGTCGGCGCCGGCCTCACCGGGGTGGAAGTCGAGCCGCTCCAGTTCCTCGCCGAAGGCCGTGATGTCCTCGTCGACGACCACGCTCAGCCGGGCGATGGACTCGCGCCGGAGCTCTTCCTTCTTCTTGCGGTTGCGCTTGACCAGCGCGTACGCCCCGCCACCGCCGACGGCGGCCACCACGCCGAGCCCGATCAGGGCGCCCACCGGGGCCCCGCCGTCGGTGCTCGCGGTGCCCCAGGAGGCAGGGGCCTTGCCCTTGGCCTGGGTGAGGGCCTGGTCCACGAAGTTGTTGAGCTCGGTGCTCGCGGTCGCGTCGGCGGGTCCGCCCGCCTTGACGGCGTCGACCAGGTTGCGGACCGCGTTGCCCGGCATGACGGCCCGGTCGGCGCCGGCGTTGAAGCCGTCCCCGAGCCGGATCGCGTAGAGCCCGGTGATGCCGGTCTCGGTACGGACCGTCTTGAGCACGCTGGCGGCGGGGAACTCGGCGGTGGCCGGCAGCACGGCCACGAACACCGGCTTTCCGGCGTCCTTGATCTTCTTGGCGAGCGCCTCCGCCTGCGCGGGCGGCAGCTGGGCCTCGGCGCGGGGGTCCACGTAGACCGGGCCCTTCTTGAGGGCCTGGGCCACGGCGGTGGTCCCGTCGGCCGCCGATGCCTGCGGGGCGACCAGCAGCGCGGTCGCGGACAGCGCCAGCAGCAGAGCGGCCAGCAGCGATCCAAAAGGTGCGGATATAAGCCTGGTCCTCATATCCATGACGCTACCCGAACGGGTGCAATCCTGTGTGAGTAGGACATAAGGCCCACCGGGCCGCCCGTCGCGTCTCTCGGTCGCACCCCTTGGTCGCACCCCTTGGTCGCACCTCGCCGTCTCACCCTGCCGGAGCACGGTGAGACGGCGTCCGCGGACTACTCCGCCGGCTCCACGCCCGCGTGCAGGAGGCCGTAGGTGAAGGCGTCTTCCAGGGCCTGCCAGGACGCGGCGATGACGTTCGGGGCAACGCCGACCGTGTTCCACTCGCGGGCGCCGTCCGTCGTGGTGACCAGGACCCGGGTCGTGGAGGACGTGCCGTGTGCGCCCTCCAGGATGCGGACCTTGTAGTCGGTCAGCTCGAACTTCGCCAGCTGGGGGTAGAAGCGCTCCAGGGCGACGCGCAGGGCGCGGTCCAGCGCGTTGACCGGGCCGTTGCCCTCCGCCGTCGCGACGATCCGCTCCCCCTTGGCCCACAGCTTCACCGTGGCCTCGTTGGCGTGCGTGCCGTCGGGGCGGTCCTCGACGATGGCCCGCCAGGACTCGATGCGGAAGTACTTGCGCGCCCGGCCCTCGGCCTCGGCGCGCAGCAGCAGCTCGAAGGAGGCATCGGCGGCTTCGTAGGTGTAGCCCTGGAGCTCGCGCTCCTTGACCCGCTCCACCACCCGGGAGACCAGCGCGCGGTCCCCGCCGAGGTCGACGCCGAGCTCCTTGCCCTTGAGCTCGATGGAGGCCCGGCCGGCCATGTCCGAGACGAGCATCCGCATGGTGTTGCCGACGCGCGCGGGGTCGATGTGCTGGTACAGGTCCGGGTCGACCTTGATGGCCGAGGCGTGCAGGCCCGCCTTGTGCGCGAAGGCGGAGACGCCGACGTAGGGCTGGTGCGTGGAGGGGGTGAGGTTGACGACCTCGGCGATGGCGTGCGAGATCCGGGTCATCTCGGCGAGGGCGCCCGCCGGGAGGACCGTACGGCCGTACTTGATCTCCAGCGCGGCGACGACCGGGAAGAGGTTGGCGTTGCCGACCCGCTCGCCGTAGCCGTTCGCGGTGCACTGCACGTGCGTGGCGCCCGCGTCCACGGCGGCCAGCGTGTTGGCGACGGCGCAGCCGGTGTCGTCCTGGGCGTGGATGCCCAGACGGGCGCCGGTGTCGGCCAGCACGGTCGCCACGGTCGCGGTGATCTGCGCGGGCAGCATGCCGCCGTTGGTGTCGCAGAGGACCACGACGTCGGCGCCCGCCTCGTGCGCGGCCCGTACGACGGACTTCGCGTACTCGGCGTTGGCCCGGTAGCCGTCGAAGAAGTGCTCGCAGTCGACGAAGACCCGGCGGCCCTGGGAGACCAGGTGGGCGACGGTGTCGCGGACCATCTCCAGGTTCTCGTCGAGCGTGGTGCGCAGGGCGAGCTCGACGTGCCGGTCGTGGGACTTGGCGACCAGGGTGATCACCGGGGCGCCGGATTCCAGCAGGGCGCGGACCTGCGGGTCGGTGGCGGCCGAGCCGCCCGCCCGGCGGGTCGCACCGAAGGCGACGAGCTGGGCGTGCTTGAAGTCGATCTCCGCGCGGGCACGGGAGAAGAACTCCGTGTCGCGGGGGTTGGCGCCGGGCCAGCCGCCCTCGATGAAGCCCACCCCGAAGTCGTCCAGGTGCCGGGCGATCGTCAGCTTGTCCGCGACCGTGAGGTTGATGCCCTCACGCTGGGCACCGTCGCGCAGGGTCGTGTCGAAGACGTGGAACCCGTCATCGGGGCCGGGGCCCGAAGCCGGCGCAGTCGGCTCGGTGGCCTCTGTCGTCGTCATGCTGATCTGACTCCTGTCGGATGGGTGGTTCCGGATGCCCGCCCTCGGGCAGGCCGACGCCACTGCCCCCATCATCGCGCGCTGCCCGATTCCGGTCTGTTCGGGCCGGAAAACGAAAAAACCTCTCGCGGGTGCGAGAGGTCTGCGCGCGGGTCTGGGGCACGGTGGCCGCCTCCGCGAAGTTCTTCCGCGGCTCAGCGGCCACTGGGGACCGGCGCGCTGCTGTCCATAATCATGAGCTGAGCAGGCACGTCGGCAGTCTGCCATACCGCATGCCGCGCATGGACGGGGATCTCACCATGCGGGCACTCCCGTCCGATGGGCGGAGGGGCGGGGCGCAGGAGCGGGGCGGGGCGGCCCGCTCAGGCGCCGGCTCCAGGGGTCAGCGCCTCGCTGAGGAACTCGCCGACGTGGTCGAGGATGTCGCCCCGGTCTATTCCGGGCAGGCCGACGGCGACCTGGATGCTGAACCCGTCGAGCAGGGCCCGCAGCCGGGCCGCGAAGCGGTCCGGGTCGACCGGGCGGAACTCTCCGCGCGAGATGCCCTCGGCGAGCAGGGCCACCAGGTCGCGGTGCCAGGCGCCCTCGATGGCCCCCTGGCGCTCCCGCTCCCCCGGTCCCGCGTTCTGCGAGCGGTTCCAGACCTCCAGCCACAGCGTCCAGTGCGGATCCCGGGCACCCTCGGGCACGTACAGGTCCACGTACGCCTGCAGGCGCTCGCGCGCCGGGCCGCGGCGGGACAGCAGGGCGCGGCGCCGGGTGCCGAGCGCCGCCTCGCTCCACTCCAGGGTCTGCAGCAGGAGCTCGTCCTTGGTGCGGAAGTAGTAGAGGAGGTGGCCGCTGCTCATGCCGACCTGGCGGCCCAGGCCGGCCATGGTCAGACCGTCCAGGCCGCGTTCGGCGATGGTGGCCATGGCGGCGACCAGTACGTCCTCGCGCGGCGGCGCGTTCTTGCGCGCGGCACGTACCTCACCCGCCACCATGGCCCACTCCTCGTCCCGGCCGCCCTCTCGGGTCAGACCTTCGGCTGCTGCTGGGTGATGCAGTGGATACCGCCACCCCCGGCGAAAATCGTACGTGCGTCGACGAGCGTCACGGTCCGCTCGGGGAACAGACCGCGGAAGATCTCCGCCGCCTCCTCGTCGCGCGGGTCGTCGAAGGCGCAGAGGACCACGCCGCCGTTGCACAGGTAGTGGTTGATGTAGGAGTAGTCGACCCACTCCCCGTCCTCTTCCAGCACGGTCGGCGCCGGGATCTCCACGACCTGGAGCTGTCGCCCCCGGGCGTCGGTGGACGCGCGCAGGATGGCGGCGATGGTCTTGCCGCGCTCGTGGTCCGGGTGGGCCGGGTCGGGCTGGCTGTGGACCATGACCACGCCGGGGCGGGCGAAGGCGGCGACGATGTCCACGTGGCCCTGGGTGCCGTAGGTGCCGTAGTCGCCCGCCAGGCCGTACGGGAGCCAGATCGCCTTGGTGGTGCCCAGGTGGGCGTGGATCTCGGCCTCGACCTGCTCGCGGGTCCAGTCGGGGTTGCGGCCCTTGCCGAGCTGCACGGTGTCGGTGAGGAGCACGGTGCCCTCGCCGTCCACGTGGATGGCGCCGCCCTCGTTGACCAGCGCGGTGCTGTAGGTGCGGGTCCCGACGAGGCCGGAGATCTCCCGGGCGATCTTCGAGTCGTGGTCCCAGCGGGCCCAGTCCTGGGCGCCCCAGCCGTTGAAGGTCCAGTCGACGGCCGCCAGCTCGCCGGCGTCGTTGGTGACGAAGGTCGGGCCGATGTCGCGCATCCAGGCGTCGTCGAGCTCGCGCTCGACCAGCTCGATGCCGTCGCCCACGACGGCGCGGGCGCTCTCCGCGTCACCGGGCGAGACGACGAGGGTCACCGGCTCGTACGAGTGCACCGCGCGGGCCACGGCGCCCCAGGCCTCGCGGGCTTCGGCGAGCTCCTGCTCGTTGGTGAAGGTGGGGTTGGGGCTGGGCCAGGCCATCCAGGTGCGCTCGTGGGGCGTCCACTCGGCGGGCATCCGGAATCCGGCGTTCACGGGGGTGGTGTCGGTCATGGCAGGGAGGTCCTTAAGGGCTGTGCTGGCTTACAGACAGTGCTGGTCTAAAGGAAGTAAAGGCGGTTGAGGGAGACCGATTCGGCGGCTTCGGAGCGCAGCGGTTCCCCGTCGAGGGAGACGAGTCCGCTGCGCGCGTCCACATCGACCGCGCCCACCCGGGAGTTGAGGAGCAGGTTCCCGGGGCCGATGCCCCGGGTGCCGCGGACGGCGACCCTGCGCCTGCGGGTCGGCATCTCGTCGCTGCCCAGCGCCGCCGCGGCGGCCGAGACGAAGGCGACGGAGATGTCGGCCGCGGTGGCCCCGTACGAGCCGAACTGCGGGCCGAGGACCAGCGGTTCGCAGGTGTCGGTGGCGGCGTTGGGGTCGCCGGTGACCCCGTAGGCCGGGAAGCCGGACTTGAGGACCAGCTGCGGCTTGGCGCCGAAGAACTGGGGGCGCCACAGCACGATGTCGGCGAGCTTGCCGACCTCGATGGAGCCGATCTCGTGGGCCAGGCCGTGGGCGATGGCCGGGTTGATGGTCAGCTTGGCCATGTAGCGCAGCACGCGGGCGTTGTCGTCGCCCTCGCCGTCGCCGGCCAGCGGTCCCAGCTCGCCCTTCATCTTCGCGGCCATGGCGAAGGTACGGCGGATGGTCTCGCCCGCGCGGCCCATGCCCTGGGCGTCGGAGGAGGTGATGCCGATCGCGCCGAGGTCGTGCAGGACGTCCTCGGCCCCCATCGTTCCGGCGCGGATCCGGTCGCGGGCCATGGCGGCGTCGCCGGGGAGGTCCGGCTTGAGGTCGTGGACGGAGACGATCATCCCGTAGTGCTCGGCGACCGCGTCCCGGCCGAAGGGCAGGGTCGGGTTGGTGGAGGAGCCGATGACGTTCGGGACGCCGGCCATCTTCAGGACGTTGGGGACGTGCCCGCCGCCGCAGCCCTCGATGTGGAAGGCGTGGATGGTCCGGCCGTCGAGCACCCGCAGGGTGTCCTCGACGGAGAGGCACTCGTTGAGGCCGTCGCTGTGCAGGGCGACCTGGACGTCGTGCTCCTCGGCGACGCGCAGGGCCGTGTCCAGGGCGCGGGTGTGCGCGCCCATGTCCTCGTGGACCTTGAAGCCGGAAGCCCCGCCCTCGGCGAGGGCCTCGATCAGCGGGGCCGGGTCCGAGGAGGAACCGCGGGCCAGGAAGCCGATGTTGACGGGCCAGGCGTCGAAGGCGTTGAAGGCGTGCTTGAGGGCCCACGGCGAGTTGACCCCGACGCCCCAGACCGGGCCGAACTCCTGGCCGATGATCGTGGTGACGCCCGCGGCGAGCGAGGCCTCCATGATGCGCGGGGAGAGCAGGTGCACGTGGGTGTCGACGGCTCCGGCGGTGGCGATCATGCCCTCGCCGGAGACGATGCTGGTCCCGGTGCCGACCACGACGTCGACCCCGTCGAGGGTGTCGGGGTTGCCGGCCCGGCCGATCGCGTGGATGCGGCCCTCGCGGATGCCGATGGAGACCTTGCGGATGCCGAGGACGGCGTCGATGACCAGCACGTTGCTGATCACCACGTCGCAGGTGTCGCGGACGGCGGCGGCCTTCAGGTGCAGCCCGTCGCGGGCCGTCTTGCCGAAGCCGGCCAGGAACTCGTCCCCGGGCTTCTGCGAGTCGGACTCCACGCGGACGGTCAGCCCGGAGTCGCCGAGCCGGACCCGGTCCCCGGCCCTGGGGCCGAAGACGGAGGCGTACTCGTGCGGGTCGATGTGCCGGCTGCCGGGCGCGCAGTGCGCGCTGTGGTCCGCGTGGGGTGTCTGCCGGCTCATGCGGTCGTCCCTTCCGGGCGGTCGTTGGCGTCGGGGGCGGCGGTCGCGCCGAGATAACCGCAGGCTTCGGCGCGGGTCAGCGCCAGCTCCTTGGCTCCGGGAGCGTCCAGCGGGCCGTCGACCAGTCCGGCGAAGCCGATGGCGATGCGTGCGCCGCCGATCGGGACCAGGGCGACCTCGGCCTCGCCGCCGGGGTCGAAGCGGACGGAGGAGCCCGCGGGCACGCACAGCCGCATGCCGTACGCCGCCGCGCGGTCGAAGTCGAGGCGCGGGTTGGCCTCGAAGAAGTGGAAGTGGGAGGTGACGCTGACCGGCACCGTGGCGGTGTTGCGCACGTGCAGGTGGACCGCGGGTTCCGGCTGGGGGGCTCCGGGGCCGGGTACGACCGCGCCCGGGGCGTCCTCGCCCAGGCCGACGGCGCCGCGGATCGGGGACGAGACCACCGCGAGGCGGGATCCGTCGTCGAAGACGGCCTCCACGTGCACCTCGGTGACCACGTCGCTGACGCCGGGCAGCACGTCGGCGGGGCCGAGCACGGAGCGGGCCTCCTCGATGGCCTCCGCCAGCCGCTTGCCGTCACGCGCGGCCTCGCAGACCGTGTCCGCGATGAGCGCGGTGGCCTCGGGGACGTTGAGTTTGAGTCCGCGGGCCCGTCGGGCCCTGGCCAGTTCCGCAGCGCCACGCAGAAGCAGCCGGTCGCGCTCCGTAGGGGTCAGCCGCACGCCGATCCACCACCCTTTGAGTCGATGGGTTAGAGCATCACTCTAACTCTTCATTTCCCTGCAATGAAGCATTGACCTGGGACCAGGGCTTAGGTCACATTGAGTGTCGCTCAAACATTCCACACGCCGCATTGCCACCCCCCGCCCTGCCAAGGGAGTCCCCCCATGCCCATCGAACAGCGCGGAGTCGACACCATCCCGGAGGAGGAACGGACCAGCGGTCCCCGTGACCTGATGTCGATCCTCCTCGGCTCCAATCTCTGCCTCGGTGTGATCGTCTTCGGCTGGCTGCCCCCGTCCTTCGGACTGGGTCTGTGGCCGTCGGTCACCGCCATCGTGACCGGCACCCTCGTCGGCATCGCCTTCACCGCGCCGCTGGCGCTCGTCTCCCTGCGCACGGGGACCAACCTGTCCACCTCCAGCGGCGCCCAGTTCGGTGTCCGCGGCCGGCTCGTCGGCTCGGTGGTCGGCCTGCTGCTCTCCCTCGGCTACACCGCGCTGACCCTGTGGATAGGCGGCGACGTGATGGTCGGCGCCCTGTCCCGGCTCACCGGGCTGCCGGACACCGGCCTCTCCCGGGCCGTGATGTACGGCGTGCTCGCCGCGTGCACCGTCGTGGCGGCCGTCTTCGGCTACCGGCTGCTGCTGCGCATGAGCAAGGTGCTCTCCATCGGCATGGTGCTGCTGCTGGCCGTCGGCGTGTTCGCCTACGCCCCCGACTTCACCACCGCCGCCCCGCCCGACACCGCGTACCTGCTCGGCTCCTTCTGGCCGACCTGGCTGCTCGCCGCCGTCGCGGCCGGGCTCAGCGGGCCCGTCGCCTTCATCACCCTGCTCGGCGACTACACCCGCTACATCTCCCCGCGCAGGCACAGCTCCCGCAAGGTGCTCTGGTCCACCGGGCTCGGCCTGCTCATCGGGCTGCTGATCCCGCAGCTCTTCGGCACCTACACCGCGCTCGCCGCCCGGGCGGGCGCCGAGTACGCAGGTCCGCTGGTCGACGCCGCGCCGTTCTGGTACCTGGTTCCGCTGCTGGCCGCCGCGGGGGCCGGGTCGGTCGGCAACGCCGGGCTGATGCTCTACTCCATGGGCCTCGACCTCGACGCCATCGTCCCCAAGGCCACCCGCACCACGGCCACCGTGATCGCCGCCGCCGTGGCCACCGCGTTCGTGTTCGTCGGCTCCTTCGAGTGGGACGTCCAGGCCGCGATGACCTCGTTCGTGCTGCTGCTGACCGCGATCGGCACCCCGTGGGCCGTGATCACCCTCATCGGCTACGTCCGCTGCCGCGGCCACTACGACGCCGAGGCCCTCCAGGTCTTCAACCGCCGCGCCAAGGGCGGCGTCTACTGGTTCCGCGGCGGCTGGAACATCCCGGCCACCCTCTCCTGGGCCGTCGGCGCGGGCGTCGGCCTGCTCGCCGTGACCACCCCGTTCTACGAGGGCCCGCTGCTGGCCCTGACCGGCGGCGTGGACTGCTCCTTCGTCCTGTCCGGCCTGACCGGCGGCCTGGTGTACGCGGCCCTGACCGCCCGCACGGCCCCCGCCCCGGCCGCGGAGGCCGTCGAGGAGCCGGTGGCCGCCTGAGACGGCGATCAACCGTTCGGCCCTCGGTGGCGTCTACCCATACAGCGGCGGCCGAACAGGACACGGCCGCCACGAGCGACACGGAGAGACGTCGTGGAAGAACTCGCATACGTGGCGGGCAGGCTCGTCAAGGGAGTCGCGGGCCTGGCCTACGTCTTCGGTGAGGCCCTGGTGGGCCTCGGCCCGGACGGGACGGCCCAGGAGCGCAAGAAGAAGCACGAGGGCGAGGCGGACGAGGAGCGCTGACCACGCCCCTCCCGCCGCCCCTCGGATCAGAAACACCGGAAGGCCCCCCGCGTATCGCGCGGGGGGCCTTCCGGTGTTTCGGGCAGGACGGACTAGCCCAGCGGGTGCATCCAGCCGTGGGTGTCGGCCTTGTGGCCGGTCTGGAGGTCCAGGAGGGCCTTGCGGAGCTTCATGGTGACCTCGCCGGGCTCACCGTCGCCCTGGGTCCAGTTGGCGCGCTCCGACTTGACGGAGCCGACCGGGGTGATCACGGCGGCCGTACCGCAGGCGAAGACCTCGGTCAGGGTGCCGTTCTCGTTGTCGCGCTTCCAGTCCTCGGTGGTGATGCGGCCCTCCTCGGCCGTGTAGCCGAGGTCGCGGGCGATGGTGAGGAGGGAATCGCGGGTGATGCCGGGGAGGAGCGAGCCGGTGAGCTCGGGGGTGACGATCCGGTCGCCGTACACGAAGTACAGGTTCATCCCGCCCATCTCCTCGATCCAGCGGTGCTCGACGGCGTCGAGCCAGACCACCTGGTCGCAGCCGTGCTCGGCGGCCTGGGCCTGCGCGACGAGCGACGCCGCGTAGTTGCCGCCGGTCTTGGCCGCGCCGGTGCCGCCCTTGGCGGCGCGGACGTACTCCTCGGAGAGCCAGACGGAGACGGGCTTGACGCCCCCGGGGAAGTAGGCGCCGGCGGGCGAGGCGATCACGATGAAGAGGAACTCGTTCGCCGGGCGGACACCGAGACCGACCTCGGTGGCGAACATGAAGGGCCGCAGGTAGAGCGAGGCCTCGCCGGAGTCCGGCACCCAGGCGCGGTCCTGCTTGATCAGCGCGTCACAGGCGGCGATGAACAGCTCGGTCGGCAGCTCCGGCATCGCCATCCGGCGGGCGGAGGACTGGAAGCGCTCGGCGTTGGCCTGGGGACGGAAGGTGGCGACGGTGCCGTCGGGCTGCTTGTACGCCTTGAGCCCCTCGAAGATCGTCTGCGCGTAGTGCAGGGTCATGTTCGCCGGGTCCATCGACAGCGGCGCGTACGGGACCAGCTCGGCGTCGTGCCAGCCGCGGCCCTCGGTCCACTTGACCGTCACCATGTGGTCGGTGAAGTGGCGGCCGAAGCCGGGGCTCGTCAGGATCGCGTCGCGCTCCGCGGCGGACAGGGGGTTCGAGGAGGGCTTCAGCTCGATCGTGGGCGTCGTCGTCATGAGTGCTTGTCCTTCACCGGTTTTGTAGGGCGGACCGCGCTCACGACGTACTAGGACGTCCGAGCTTCCCCGTATTCCGCGGCCTCGCGTTCGATTATCGCGCGGGAGGAGGCTTCGGTGAAACGGGGTGAATGCGGCCCAGGGGAGATGGTGGCACCCGGGGCCGCACAGGAAAAGCCGCCGGGTGCGGTGGGCGCGACCCGGCGGCTTCCTGAAGGTGGGGCTACCGGGTCAGCCGGCTACTCGCGCGGCGAGGGCGTCGCCGATGGCGTCGGTGGAGCGGAAGGTGCCGTCGCGCTCGGCGAGGTCGGCGGAGACCGCGTCCTCGATGCGGGCGGCCTGGGCCTCGTAGCCGAGGTGGCGCAGCAGGAGGGCGACCGAGAGGATCGTCGCGGTCGGGTCGGCCTTGCCGGTGCCGGCGATGTCCGGCGCGGAGCCGTGGACGGGCTCGAACATGGACGGGAAGGCGCCGGTCGGGTTGATGTTGCCCGAGGCGGCCAGGCCGATTCCGCCGGTCACGGCGGCGGCCAGGTCGGTGAGGATGTCACCGAAGAGGTTGTCCGTGACGATGACGTCGAAGCGCTCCGGCTGGGTGACGAAGAAGATCGTCGCGGCGTCGACGTGCAGGTAGTCGGTGGTGACCTCGGGGTACTCCTGGCCGACCTTGTCGAAGATGTTCTTCCACAGGTGGCCGGCGTAGACGAGGACGTTGTTCTTGTGGACCAGGGTCAGCTTCTTGCGCGGGCGGCCGTTGGCGCGCTCGTACGCGTCGCGGACCACGCGCTCGACGCCGTAGGCCGTGTTGAGGCTGACCTCGGTGGCCACCTCGGCCGGGGTGCCGGTGCGCAGGCTGCCGCCGTTGCCGGTGTACGGGCCTTCGGTGCCCTCGCGGACCACGACGAAGTCGATCTCCGGACGGCCGGCGAGCGGGGTGGCCGTGTTGGGGAAGAGCTTCGACGGGCGCAGGTTGATGAAGTGGTCGAAGGCGAAGCGGAGCTTCAGCAGCAGACCGCGCTCCAGGACGCCCGACGGGACCGAGGGGTCGCCGATGGCGCCCAGCAGGATCGCGTCGTGGTGCTTGAGGGCCTCGAGCTCCGCGTCCGGGAGGGTTTCACCGGTGCGGTGCCAGCGCTGGGCGCCGAGGTCGTATTCCTTGGTCTCCAGCTTCACATCCTGGGGCAGGACCGCGGTAAGGACCTTGAGGCCCTGAGCCACGACTTCCTGGCCGATGCCATCACCGGGGATCACTGCGAGATTGATGCTGGTCGACATGGTGGAACCGTACTCCTTGTCCCATCCCTCAGACATATTGCGTCCACGATGTGGACGCAATATGTCTCGGGCCGGGCAGCGCTCAGTGGCAGGTCAGGGGCCCGGTGCGGAGGGGGCCGGCGAGCTGGTCCACAGCGGTCAGTGACCGGTCGAGCCGCCGTTGTCGCGGCGGTCCAGCGCGCGCTGGAGGGCGGCGGCGGCGTTCTTGCGGTCCGCCTCGGCGGCAGCGGAGCGGCGGACACGGCGGGCGGTGGTGGAGGGGGTGTGCGTCATGGTGATCGACTCCTTGAGATCACGGCGTGGCGGGGCCACGGATGAGGGGTTCCTTCAAGGCGCCGGAAGAGGCGGGGAGCGGTGCGCGGCAGGGGTTGCCTGCCATGGGGCGCGCGCTCTCGACCGCCATTCGCCGGATCGGCGAGACGTTCGGCTTCTACAACGTAAGCCAGCTCCCGCTGTATGTCTCCGCAATTACTCGGACTTCCTACTATCTGAGACGCGAAACCCCCCGGAGGTCTCCTTTCGAGGCTCCGGTTTCAGCCGCTTACGGCACGAAGTTCCCTGATCAGAGCCCGTACGGCGAGAGTGGCGGCAGATTCCGGTGTGGTGACGTATCCCACGCGCCTCACCGGCCCCTCCGGACCCAAACCGGTGACCTCGACGGCTCCGGTCACCTCCCGGAGGGACAGCTCGGGCATGATCGCCATGCCGAGCCCCCGGCCGACCATGGTCAGCACCATCGCGTCGTCCTCCGCCTTGACGGTCGCTCGCGGGATCCAGTCCTGCGCCAGCCACCACGTGCGGGTGTGGGAGCCGCAGTTCTCGTCCCAGTCCATCAGGGGCAGCGCCCTGGGATCGGGGTGTCCCGCCGGGTGCACCAAGGCGTACGCCTCCTCGACGAGCACCCCGCTCAGCAGACCCGGCGGCAGGCCCCGCGCGACGCCCAGCGTCGCGATGCCGAGGTCCGCACGGCCCGCGGCCACCTCCCCGGCCGCACCGGCACCGAGCTCGCGCACCACCCGGACCTCGGGGCGCAGGCCCGGGTGGCGGGCGGTGAGTCGCTCCAGGGCGGGGGGCAGCAGGTGCAGGGCCGCGCTGCGGAACGCGGCGATCCGCAGCACGCCGTCCAGTGCTGCCGGGCCCCCGGCCCGGCCCGCACCGCGCGCCTCCGAGCCCATGACCTCGTAGAGCCTCAGGATCCGGCGGGCGTGCCCGACGGCCCGCTCCCCCGCCGGGGTGGGCGAGGCGCCGTTCCGGCCGCGCTCGAAGAGCACCGCGCCGAGCTTGGCCTCGCTGCCGCGCACCGAGTGCGAGACGGCCGACTGGGTGAGGCCGAGCGAGGCGGCCGCGGAGGAGAAGCCGCCGCTCTCGGCGACGGCCACCAGCACCCGCAGTTCCTGCGGGAGGAGCTCGGCCACGGGGGCCTCACCTCGTTCTATGAGCGTCATTCATGGACGTGGGGCTTCCATGAGCCAAACCCCCTGCCCGGCCCGGCGATTCCCTCCTAGCGTCCTCGCCATGACCACGAACAGCACCGGCACCGCTTGCGCCGTCCACCAGATCGCCCGGCCGGCCGGCTTCCCCGCCGCCTCCGACTTCGCCTACGTCCGGAGCCCCGTCCCCGCGCCGCGGCCCGGCACGGCCCTGGTGGAGAACCTGCTGCTCTCGGTGGACCCGTACCACCGCGGACTGATGGACGGCGGCGAGGACGGCTTCGCACTCGGCACCCCGCTGGAAGGGCGCTCGGTGGGCCGGGTCATCGCCTCGCGCGACCCGGGCCTCGCGGAGGGCGACCTGGTCTTCCACCGCGAGGGCTGGCGCACCCACGCCCTCGTCACCCTGGGCACGGGCGGCACCCGCAAGCTGCGCGGCCACGAGGGCGTCCCGCTGGAGGCGTACCTCTCCATCCTCGGCGGCACCGGCCTGACCGCGTACGCCGCCCTGACCCGCACCGCGGCCCTGCGCGAGGGCGAGGACCTCTTCGTCTCGGCCGCGGCGGGCGGGGTCGGCACGGCCACCGGGCACATCGCCCGGCTGCTCGGCGCCCGCCGGATCATCGGCAGCGCCGGTTCTGCGGCGAAGGTCCGCCACCTCACCGGGGTCCTCGGCTTCGACGCGGCCTTCGACTACCACGACGGGCCGGTCGGCGAGCAGCTCGCGCAGGCCGCGGCGGCCACCGGGGGCGGCATCGACGTCTACGTGGACAACGTCGGCGGGGACCACCTGGAGGGGGCCATCGACGTGCTGCGCGAGTACGGGCGGATCGCCTGGGTCGGCGGGATCTCGATGTACAACGGCGACCGCTCCCCCGCCGCGCCCCGCAACCTCTTCGAGGTCGTACACAAGTCTCTTCGTCTGGAAGGGGTATTGGTTCGCAATCACACCAATCTGCAGGACGAGCTGGAGGACTTCCTCGTCCCTCATCTGCGCAGCGGCCGGATCGGTACCGACACCACCGTTGTCCAGGGGTTTGATCACACGGTGGATGCCTTCCGGGGCATGCTCCGGGGCGACAATCTGGGAAAAATGCTCGTACGCATCGATGTCTGAATCCAGCCACCCGGATGTTCACCGACTTCTTACCGCACGGATGTAGACCTTTGGCGCGGCTACCGCCACTCTTGCCGTCAATGTGCCAGCGGGGCACTTGAGTTGGAGGCGAGCAGCCAGTGACACCTATCAGCCGCAGAGGATTCGTGGGAATCGGCGCCGGGCTGATGGCAGGGGCGACCCTGCCCGCGATCGCGCCGAGCTCGGCGGCCGCGGCCACCGCGTCCGGCACGATCACCGACGTGAAGCACGTGGTGATCCTGATGCAGGAGAACCGCAGCTTCGACCACTACTTCGGCAAGCTGAAGGGTGTACGGGGTTTCGGCGACCGCGCGGCCGGCAACATCCCCGGCGGCTGGGGCATGTTCAACCAGCCCAACTGGGGCGGCCGGCAGTACCCGTGGAAGCTCAGCTCCACCCCGCCGGTGGGCGGCGTCGACGGCGAAACCCTCGCCCAGTGCAACGGCGACCTCCCGCACAGCTGGACCTCGCAGCACGCGGCCTGGAACAAGGGCCGCATGGACAACTTCGTCACCGGCGTCGGCAACACCCGCACCCTCGGGTACCTCGACCGCGGCGACATCCCGTTCCACTACGGCCTCGCCGACAACTACACGATCTGCGACGCCTACTTCTGCTCCACCCTCAGCGCGACCGGCCCCAACCGCACCTTCCTGTGGAGCGGCAAGGTCGACGCGGGCAGCAAGGACGGCGGCGACGAGTCCGGGCTGACCTGGGAGACGTACGCGGAGGCCCTCCAGCGGGCCGGGATGAGCTGGAAGGTCTACCAGAACGCCCAGGACAACTACGGGGACAACGGGCTCGCCTACTTCAAGAAGTTCACCGACGCCGCCCCCGGCAACCCGCTCTGGGACCGCGGCATGGGCTCCGTCCCCAAGGTCACCGGCTCCACCCCCGACGACATCGCCGCCGCCATCCGCGCGGACGTCGTCGCCGGCACCCTCCCCCAGGTCTCCTGGGTCGTGGCGAACGAGGCCTTCTCCGAGCACCCGTACGCCCCGCCCGGCGACGGCGCGCACTTCGTGGACCTGGTCTACCGCGCGCTCTCGGCGAACCCGGAGGTCTTCGACTCCACCGTCCTCTTCCTCAACTACGACGAGAACGACGGCTTCTTCGACCACGTCCCGCCGCCCGTCGCCCCGCCCGGCACCGCCGGCGAGTACATCGACGGCGTCCCGATCGGGCTCGGCTTCCGCGTCCCGATGATCGTGATGTCCCCGTGGACCCGCGGCGGCTGGGTGAGCTCCGAGGTCTTCGACCACACGTCCGTGCTGCGCTTCATGGAGAAGTGGACGGCGGCGCTCGGCACCCCCGCGAACTGTCCGAACATCAGCGCGTGGCGGCGCAAGGTCACCGGCGACCTGACGGGCGTCTTCGACTTCGCGCACCCGGTCTACGGGGTTCCCGCCGGCCTCCCCTCCACGGCCAAGGTCATCGGCCAGGCCACCTGCGGCCCGCTCTCCAACCCGGTGCCGCAGGACAACGCGCAGCCGGCACAGGAGGCCGGGACCCGGCCCGCGCGAGCCCTTCCGTACCAGGTCAACGGGAACCTGGACCGCTTCGAGTTCGGGTCCGCCGGCAAGATCCTGGCCTGGTTCTCGATGACGAACGCGGGCACCGAGGCGAAGCAGGCGGCGCACTTCTCGATCCACCCGCACCAGTACCGGGACACGGCCGCCTGGCAGTACACGGTGGACGCCGGCGCCACGTCGACGGACTACTTCAACATCGGCACGGGCTCCGGATCCGGCAAGTACGACATCTCGATGTACGGGCCGAACCGCTTCCTGCGGCGCTTCATCGGCGACGCGTCGAAGGCGGGCAAGTCGATCGAGGTCGCCTCCCGCTTCGCGGTGGAGCCGGGCACCGGCAAGACGGCGCTCTACCTCAAGATGACCAACGCCTCGGCCTCGCCGGTCACCTTCACCATCCGCGCGAACGCCTACCGCACGGACGGCCCGTGGACGTACACGGTGCCGGCGAACTCCTCCCGCGAGGACTACTTCAACGCCGTCGCCTACAACAACGGCTGGTACGACTTCACGGTCCTCGCCGACTCCGACGGCACCTGGTCCCGTCGCTACACGGGCCACATCGAGACGGGCGCCCCGAGCATCAGCGGCAGCTAGAGAACGTCGCCGTCGCGCCAGTCGAAGTGCAGCGGCCCGGCGGTGGGGTCGAGCAGCACCCCACCGCCGGGCGGCGTCCACACGTACGTGGATCCCTCCTCCTCGGGCAGCCGCTCGGGCCCGCCGGGCCCGAGCACTCCGATCTCCCCGCCCCACACCGGCCAGCCACGGCCCGCGTACAGCCCGGCTCCGTCGGCGGAGGCGCTGAGCGCCCCGAGCGCGTAGGCCCGCTCGACGACCCCCTCGAGCGCCTCCATCACCGTGCCGCCGAGCCCGCGCCGGCGCCGGTCGGCCCGCACCGCCACGGCCTCGACGTACCCGGTGCGCAGCGCCCGCCCCTGATGGAGCACCCGCCGCTGTACGACGCTCCCGTGCGCGACGAGCTCTCCGCCCTCGCGCACCAGTACGTGCATCCCGCCCAGCGCGTGCTCGAAGTCCTCGTCCCCGAAGTCCCCCTCGAAGGCCCCGTCGAGCAGCTCCCGCACCCGCCGCAGCTCCTCCCCGGCGAGCTGCGCGGTGTGCCGCAGCGAGACGTCCCGTCCGGTTTCCCTGCCCTCGTCACCCATCCCGGGACCGTACCAAGCGGGCTCCCCCACCACTCGTATCCGCTATGCGGACATGAAATATCGCCCACCGGCCGAATGGGGCCTCCACGACTCTGGCGGTCTGGACCATTGGCTCGGCAGACTCGCCCCATGTCTCCCGATACCCAGCAGTGGACCCCGATCCACGGCCAGCCGTACCGCCCCGCCTCCTACCGCCCCGAGCGGATGCCGACCGGGGAATCCCTCGCGCGCGCCGCCGAGTTGCGTGAGCGGATGGACGAGCGCAGGACCGTGCGCCACTTCTCCCCCGACCCGGTGCCCGAGCAGGTGGTCCGGGACGCCATCGCGTGCGCCGCGACCGCGCCCTCCGGTGCGCACCAGCAGCCGTGGACCTTCGTCCTCGTCAAGGACCCGGCCGTACGGGAACAGATCCGCGCGGCCGCCGAGCAGGAGGAGCAGCTGTCCTACGACGGCCGGCTCGGCGACGAGTGGCTGGCGGCCCTTCGCCCCATCGGCACGGACGCCGTGAAGACCCACCTCACCGACGCCCCGGCCCTGATCGTGGTCTTCCAGCAGCGCTACTGGCTCGGCGAGGACGGCACGAAGCACAAGCACTACTACGTCGACGAGTCGGTCGGCATCGCGGTCGGCATGCTCCTGTCGGCCCTGCACCTCTCCGGCCTGGCCGCCCTGATCCACACGCCGAGCCCGATGCGCTTCCTCTCCCACGTCCTGAACCGACCGGAGAACGAGAAGGCCTTCGCGGTCATCCCGGTCGGCTACCCGTCGGACGAGTGCGAGGTCCCGGACCTGGTCCGCAAATCCCTGGACCAGGTCATCGTCGAGGTCTAGCCAGCACCGGTTGCCGCACCGCGAAATGGAAACCGCCCCCGCTCCGGACTTGGGGGTACCGGAACGGGGGCGGGGTTCAGCGGGGCGGAGGTCAGCCCATGTGGGGGTAGCCGTACTCGGTCGGCGCGACCAGGGTCTCCTTGATGGAGCGGGTCGAGGTCCAGCGCATCAGGTTCGACGCCGCGCCGGCCTTGTCGTTCGTGCCCGAGGCGCGGCCGCCGCCGAAGGGCTGCTGGCCGACGACGGCGCCGGTCGACTTGTCGTTGATGTAGAAGTTGCCCGCCGCGAAGCGGAGCTTCTCCATCGCGTCGGCCGCCGCGTAGCGGTCCTGGGCGATGACGGCGCCGGTCAGGGCGTACGCCGAGACGGACTCCATCTGCGCGAGCATCGCGTCGAACTCGGCGTCCTCGTAGACGTGGACCGCCAGGATCGGGCCGAAGTACTCGGTCGTGAAGACCTCGTTCGACGGGTCGGTGCACGCGATGACGGTCGGGCGGACGAAGTAGCCCTCCGAGTCGTCGTACGTGCCGCCGGCGACGATCTCGCAGGTCGGATCCGCGATGGCGCGGTCGATCGCGGCCTTGTTCTTCGCGAAGGAACGCTCGTCGATGACGGCGCCGATGAAGTTCGTCAGGTCGCGGACGTCGCCCATGGTGATGCCGTCGACCTCGGCCGCGAAGGCCTCCTTGAAGCCGTCGTTCCAGATCGAGGCCGGGACGTAGGCGCGCGAGGACGCCGAGCACTTCTGGCCCTGGTACTCGAAGGAGCCGCGGGTCAGGGCGGTCTTCAGGATCGCGCGGTCCGCGGACGGGTGCGCGACGACGAAGTCCTTGCCGCCGGTCTCGCCGACCAGGCGCGGGTAGGACTTGTACGTCTCGATGTTGGTGCCGACCGTCTTCCACAGGTACTGGAAGGTCTTGGTCGAACCGGTGAAGTGGATGCCCGCCAGCTCGGGGTGGGTCAGCGCCACGTCGGAGACGGCGATGCCGTCGCCCGTCACGAGGTTGATGACGCCCTTCGGCAGGCCGGCCTCCTCCAGCAGCTCCATCAGGAGGACCGCGGAGTGGGTCTGCGTCGGGGACGGCTTCCACACGACCACGTTGCCCATCAGGGCCGGGGCGGTCGGCAGGTTGCCCGCGATGGCCGTGAAGTTGAAGGGGGTGATCGCGTAGACGAAGCCCTCGAGCGGGCGGTGGTCGCTGCGGTTCCACACGCCGGCGGAGTTCGCGACCGGCTGCTCGGCCAGGATCTGGCGGGCGAAGTGGACGTTGAAGCGCCAGAAGTCGACGAGCTCGCACGGGGTGTCGATCTCGGCCTGCTGCGCGGTCTTCGACTGGCCCAGCATCGTGGACGCGGCCAGCTTCTCGCGCCACGGGCCCGACAGCAGCTCGGCGGCGCGCAGGATGATCGCGGCGCGGTCGTCGAAGGACATCGAGCGCCAGGCCGGGGCGGCCGCGAGGGCGGCGTCGACGGCCTCCTGGGCGTCGTCCCGGGTGGCGTTCGCGTACGTACCGATGACGGACTTGTGGTCGTGCGGCTGCACGACGTCGAAGCGCTCGCCGCCGCCCATCCGCTTGACGCCGTTGATCGTCATCGGGAGGTCGATCGGGTTCTCGGACAGCTGCTTCAGCTGCGTTTCGAGACGCGCGCGCTCCGGGGTGCCGGGGGCGTACGAGTGGACCGGCTCGTTGACCGGCACGGGGACCTGGGTTACAGCGTCCATGATGCGGGGTGCTCCTTGAGCTAGTGGGAGGGCCTAGTTCTTGGTGATCATCGAGCGGAGGAAGAAGAGCAGGTTGGCCGGCTTCTCCGCGAGGCGCCGCATGAAGTAGCCGTACCAGTCGGTCCCGTACGCGGTGTAGACGCGCATCCGGTGACCTTCGGCGGCCAGCCGCAGGTGCTCCTCGCCGCGGATGCCGTACAGCATCTGGAACTCGTACTCGTCCAGCTTGCGGCCCGCCTGGCGGGCGAGCTCCTGGCCGATGGCGATCAGGCGCGGGTCGTGGGACCCGATCATCGGGTAGCCCTCGCCCTCCATCAGGATCTTCAGGATGCGGACGTACGCCTTGTCGATCTCGGCCTTGTCCTGGTAGGCGACCTCGGCGGGCTCCTTGTAGGCGCCCTTCACGATGCGTACGCGGCTGCCGGCGGCGGCCAGGCGGCGGGCGTCGGCCTCGGTGCGGAACAGGTACGCCTGGATCACGCAGCCGGTCTGCGGGAACTCGCGGCGCAGCTCCTCATGGATGGCGAACATCGAGTCGAGGGTGGTGTGGTCCTCGGCGTCCAGGGTCACGGTGGTGCCGATGGCGGCGGCGGCCTCGACGACCGGGCGGACGTTGGCGAGGGCGAGCTCGTGCCCGCCTTCCAGCGCTTGCCCGAACATGGACAGCTTCACCGACATCTCGACGGTCTCGCCGAGGCCCAGGTGGGTGAGCTGCTCGATGAGCTCGAGGTAGGCGTCGCGCGCGGCGTGGGACTGCTCGACGGTGGTGATGTCCTCGCCGACGACGTCGAGGGTCACCTCCAGGCCCTTGCCCGTCAGGTCCTCGACGATCGGGATGACCTGGTCGACCGTCTCACCGGGGATGAACCGGTTCACCACGGGCTTGGTCACCGGGGCGGCAGAGACGATTCGGCGCATCTTGTCGCTGCGCGAGGCGGCGAGGATCGCGGGACCCAGCACGGGGTACCTCCAACGGGGGCGGGCAGAAGGAGACATTCAGCCCGCGCCGGGACGACGGAGGCCATAAGGAAAACGCAAGTAAAACCACCGTGAAACCTAGGGATCTCCCCGATCCTCTGCCATCGACAGCTGTCACGCATCCGTGGCCCGGATCTCATACATCTGTCTGAAGAGGGGCCGCGGGGGTGGGAGAATGTGCGGGTGAAGGGCGATTACCAGGACCTGGTGGACGAGATCTCGGCGCTGCTCGGCGCTCCGGCGACGCTGGAGAACCGCGACTTCCGCCTGATCGCCTTCGGCGCGCACGACAGCGATGACGATCTGGTCATGGATCCCGTACGGACCCGCTCGATCCTGACCCGCCAGTCGACGGCGGCCGTCCGGTCCTGGTTCGAGGGCTTCGGCATCGCCCGCGCCACCGGCCCGGTCAGGATCCCGGCCGCCCCGGACGCCGGCGTCTTCCGGGGGCGGATCTGCCTGCCGGTGCGCCACCGCGGGATCGTCCAGGGCTACGTATGGCTCCTCGACCAGGAACCCGGACCCGACGCGGAGTCCCTGGCCGCCGCCATGGAGGTGGCCCAGCGGATCGGGCTGCTGCTCGCGGAGGAGGCCCGGGCGGGGGCCGACCTGTCCCGGGAGTTCCTCGCGGTGCTCACCGCCGGGCGCGGCCGGCACCAGGACATGGCGGTGGCCGCGCTACGGGTGGCACTCGGTCCGGGCGGCGAAGGGCCGCACGCCGCGGTCTGCGTGAGCCCGTGGTCCGGCGAGGCCCCGACTTCGGTCCCTGGAGCGGCTGCCGTGTGCGTGGTGCCCTGGCGGGGGGCCGGCGAGCAGGAACCCCACCCGGACGGCGGCGGCCCGGCGGGGCAGTCCCTCGCGGTCCTGATCCGCCTGCGCGGCACGGACCCGCTGGCTCCGGCGCTCACGGCGATCTCCCGCCTGATGCCCCGCACGGCCGGCGGGACGGGTGGCGCGGCCGGCGCCAAGCCCGCCACCCCCGCGGCGGCCACCGGAGTGACTACCGGAGTGACCGCCGGGGTGTCCGACCCCGTGCGGGCGCTCACGGCACTGCCCGCCGCCTGGCAGCAGGCCACCGCCGCCGCCCGGGCCGCCGCCGCGGGGCCGCGGCTCGGCCCGGTCGCGCAGTGGTCCGCGATCGGGCCCTACCGCATGCTGGCCTCCGTCGCCGAGGAAGCCCTCGACGACCCGGTGGCCCGCGCCCTGCGGGGCCCGGCCAATCCCGAACTGGCGCGTACGGCCGAGGTGTTCCTGGACTGCGCCGGCCAGGCGGGCCGCGCTGCGGCGGCCCTGGGCATCCACCGCCAGACCCTGTACTACCGCCTGTCCCGGGTGGAGCAGCTGACCGGCCTCGACCTGGACGAGGGCGAGGACCGCCTGCTCCTCCACATGGCCCTCAAGGCAGCCCGCCTGCACGGCTGATCTAGGATCCGCAGTTTCGTGAGCACTGTCGGCGGATCATGGGCACTGTCCGAGCAAATTCGGGTGATCATGAGCATCGGTGACGTTCAGTAGCTGCCACTTGTTGGATTCTTCCGGTCGTCCGAGCCTGGGCTGCGAGGGTGCTCCGTACCGTCCAGGGTATGGCGGTACACGGCACGAGCAAGGTTCACAGGGAACGCAGGGTGCCCATGGCATCGATCCGGCACGAAGGCGGATCGATGCGTGAAGTGCCCTTCTCTGAGCTCCGGTTGGCTGACTTCACTGAGTCTGCGCCGTGGCGGCAGGTCAGGTCGGTACACGGACAGGCTCACTACTCGGGCAGCTACGCGTCGGCGACGACGGGTGGCCATGTGGTCTATGAGAGCCGCCTCGAGCTCGCCCGTCTGCTGCTGGCCGACTTCGATCCGGCGGTACGCGGGATCTTCGCCCAGCCGTGCCGCTTGGTGGCCCGAATCGGAGATCGGGTACGACGTCACGTGCCCGACTTCCTGCTCGTCATGGGCTCGGGCACAGTGCGGGTGGTCAATGTCAAACCGGCTGTCCGTCTGCAGGATCCGAAGATCGCGGAAGCCCTGGAATGGCCGGGACGGTTGGTCGAGCGGCACGGCTGGGAGTACGAGATCTGGTCCGGGGCAGACCGGGTTCTCCTGGAGAACGTACGGTTCCTTGCCGCATACCGGCGGCCCGGCATCGTCCCCGAATCCGATGTCGAGGATGCCTGGCAACAGGTCGCAGATGGTGATCCGATGGCCGTCGCCGAACGGCGGCTCGCCGGTGATCGGCCTGTTCACGAAGCCCGGCCACCCCTGATGGCACTGCTGTGGTCCGGTCGGCTGACCACAGACCTGTCCCGCCCGCTATCGGGTGAATCAGTGCTGCGGAGGTGCGCGTGAGCGCCTGGACGACGACGCTGCGGCCAGGGCTGCCGATCAGGTTCGATGGCGAGCAGTTCACGGTCGCCGAAATCGAGGGCCGTCGGGTTCTTCTCGAACAGGCCGCCGTCGCAGGCGTGCCGCAGTGGAGGCAGGTCGACATCTCGGTGTTACTCTCGCACCCCACCACCGAGGTCTTGGTACCGGCGCCCGATGAGGAACCCGCGATCGCGGCAGTGCTGAGCGGTCTGGAGGAGGCCGAGGACGACGCGCTGACGAGGCGGGTCCGACATGTTCAGGAAGTCCTCACCGGCTACCAGCTGGGCCACGTGGATCTCGCGCTGGAAGGCGAGCCCCGTGCTGACTACGCGCCCGGAGTCCCCATGCTGCATCGCTATGCAGCCAAGGCTGCCGAACTCGGCGTCGGCGCCAGCACGCTGCGCCGATGGGTCTCAGCGCTGAAGAGGTGCGGTCCGGCTGGTCTGGTCAATGAGCGTCCGGCGCGCAGTGTGGTGGACCGGGTGGATCCACGCTGGGTGGAGATAGCCCGGTCGGTATTGGAGGGACGGATCAAGTCGAGTCGGCCGGTCCGGAATCTGGTCCTGATCGAGATCCAGGAACGTCTGGCCAAGGAGTACGGGCCCGGCACGGTCCCGCTGCCGGCCCGCACGACGGGATACGAAGTGCTGCGGGAGCTGTCCAAGGGAACCAACGCGTTCGAGGGCAGCACGAAAGGCAAGCGGTCGATTGCGAACGCCCCGCAGGGGACCTACGGCCGGTTGCTGGCCACCCGACCGGGCGAGTACGTGGTGCTGGATACCAATAGCCTGGACGTCTTCGCGATGGAGCCGGTCACGTGCCGGTGGGTGCGGTGCGAGCTCACCGTTGCGATGGATCTCTACAGCCGATGCATCACCGGACTGCGACTGACGCCGGTGTCGACGAAGTCGGTGGACGTGGCGGGGGTGCTGTTCGAGACGGTCCGCCCTCGGGAGGTGCCTGCGGATGGAGGCGAGCCGCTTCCCTACTGCGGAGTGCCGTCCACGGTCGTGGTGGACGCGGACAAACTCGTCGACCGGGACGGGCAGCCCCTGCTGCCTACGGTCGCGGCGGAGACGATCATCTTCGACCACGGCAAGATCTATCTGTCGAACCACATCCAGAGCGTCTGCGCGAAGCTGGACATCTCACTGCAGCCGGCCCGTCCGAAGACGCCGACCGACAAGCCGGTGGAGCGCTGGTTCAAGACCCTCAACCAGGGGCTTCTGGCCGCGCTGCCGGGTTACAAGGGCTCGGACGTCCACAGTCGCGGCGAGAGGGTCGAACAGGAGGCGGTCTTCTTCCTCGACGAGCTCGAGGCGGTCATCCGCGAGTGGATCACGAGGATCTATCACCGTCGCCACCACCGCGGGCTGTCTGTTCCAGAGGTCCCGGGGCTGAAGCTGAGTCCGCTGGAGATGTTCGAGCACGGCGTCACCCGGGCCGGACCGCTACGCATCCCGGCCCGGCCCCATCTGGCACTGGAGTTCCTGGAGGAGGAACGCACGACCATCCAGCACTACGGAGTGGAGCTCGAGGGCCTGCGTTACAACGGGGACGGCCTCAACGGCTACCGCAACCAAATCAGTCCGTATCGTGGGGTGAATGCGGGCAAGTGGCCGATCGCCGTGGACCTTGGCGACATCACCAAGGCCTACTTCCAGGACCCTGCGACCCGGCGGTGGCACACGCTCGACTGGGAACATGCGGCCGCCCTCAACGGCCCGGTCAGCCGTGAGGCGCTGGTCTACGCGCGCCGGCTCGCGGCCACGACGCACCGGTTCCCGGACACCAAGCGGGCGCTCGTCGAACTGCTCGAGCGGTGGGGTGCGGGGATGACCGCTGACCGTGTCGAGCGGCGCATGGCGGTGCGACTCTCGCAAGAGCGGCTGCGGCTGGTGGGCGACGACGCGCCACAGACCGAAGAGGACGAGATCGCGTCGTTGCCGTCGCTCCGGCGCCTGGCTGCCTTGAATACCCCGGGGGACGGCGGTGGTGAAAGCCCGGGCGGCATGGAACTCCGCGTCGTTGGGCCCGCGGGAGACGACCTGGGCGGGGACGACGATGAGGACGAGGAGTGCGAGGCTGCCTTCCCCGGAGATGAGGCCGTCGCCCCGGTCGGCGAGGACGACTACTACTCCGATGTCTGGGAGAGCCGTTGAGCGCGGGGGACGGCATTGAGCCGTTCGAGGGCGATGACCTCCAGTACTCACCCACCCGCCTTGCGGGCTGGTTGCAGGAGGTCAACCGCCCTGAGCGTGTCGAACCCGAGCATCTCACCCGGGCTGAGCTGGCCCAGCTGTCGCCGCGAGAGCTGTTGATCCACAACGACGGCCGTGAGGTGTGGCACGCCAACATCGGGCCGATCCATACGCCTCAGCTGATCACCTTGCACGAGGACCTGGCAGAGATCGTCGAGTCGAACCGGCACGATGGGGACAAGACCAAGCCTGCCGCGCTGGTGGACGCCTACCCCGGGCTCGGAAAGAGTACGGCGGTGAGGGCCTACGGCCGCCGCCTCTACCGCAAGCAGGTCACCCTGCGCGGGGAGACCACTCCCGCAGGGGACCGCAGGGTCCCGGTCATCTACATCGCGCTGAGTGGCAACACGCAGATTCGCGGGCTGAACGCCTCGATCTGCCGCTTCTACGGTCTGCCGGTCACCGGGGACGCCGACACGCTGGCCGAGCGCGGTTCGAAGAGCAATGCGGTGCGGATGGCCAACCAGCTGAAGTACCTGTCGAACGTCTTCCCCGTCACGCTGATCTACGTGGGCGTCGGGGTCCAGCAGCGTGGCATCCTCCGGGAGGGCTTCGCTCGCGAGGAGACTCTCCTCGCCCAGTTCGGGCGTCGCACCACCCCGCTGACCCTGCGTCCTTTCGAGGTCGAGAGCGAGGAGGGGCGCCTGGAGTGGCGGACACTGCTGAAGACGATCGAACGGCAGCTGGTCCTGGCGGAAAAGTCTCCTGGGATGCTGGCGGAGGAGCTCTCGGACTACCTCTACGCGCGCTCGACCGGCCACTTCGCCTCACTGATGTCGCTGATCAACCGTGGCTGCCTTCGGGCGATCCGCCGCGGCCATGAGCGCCTCGACGAAGATCTGATGAACCAGGTCAAGAACGACGCTGCGGCGGAGGGCGCCCGCCAGGAACTCGAGGCTGCGATCAAGGCCGGGCTCTTGACCACCCGACCGGCCTCGCGCCCACCGCTTCAGACGAGGTCTGCGTGACGCTCTGGACTCCCGATCGCATTCCCATCGCGGTGGCACCGATACCCGGCGAGGCACTCGAGAGCTGGATTGGCGCCTATGCCCGGCGCCTTCGGGTCACCAACAACGACTTCCTCACAGCCGTTGGGCTGGCCGGCACGCGCGCGTCACACCTGGCGTTACGACTCACGGCGGCCGAGATCGCCGCGCTTGAACAGGCCACCGGCGTCGGCCGGCAAGTGCTCACTGGCATGACGCTCGAACCCTACGACGGGCTGGCGGTGGCGATCCTGCCCGACCGACGCAAACTCTCCAGGCCTCCGGCCTGGAGATTCAGCGGAAGCCGAGCGCGCTACTGCCCCGCGTGCCTGGGCGAGAACGCCGGCCGGGGCCCGGTCTTCTGGCGGCTTCCGTGGGCCTTCGCCTGCACCACGCACCGAACCCTGCTGTTGGACTTCTGCCCCGACTGCCACCGGGCTCCGAACCCGTGGAAGGCGAGGCGGCTCGGTCCCCGGGAAACGGGTGCCTGCACGCGCGACGGCAGCAACGTCGGCTTCAGGGCTGCCTGCGGAGCCGACCTCACGCAGGCGCCGGTCACCCCGCTGCCTGCCGCCGGACTGATTCTGGCCGCTCAGCGGCACATCACCACCCTGCTGGCCGCCGAGGCACCCTCACGGCCGGCAGCCTTGGCCGAGTTCAAGCAGCTCTATGCCCTGGCCTGGCGCATTCTTCGGGGTCTGCACACGGTCGCCGACCGGGCGCCGGAAGCCGTACGCACTGTGTTGGCCGAGTGCGGCGGGGTTCTGCCACAGCTGACCAGCGAGGATGTCGGGCACGACGCCCACAATGCCGCCATCGGCACCGCGCTGGCCCGCATCGCTCTCCACCCCGGCCACACGGACCACGAGGCACTCTTCGATTGGATTCTCGAGGCCGATCGTTCGCTGCTGAAGAGGCAGAAGAACAACATGGGTGCGATGGCCGGCCGGTGGAGCTGGAGCGGCCCCGAACTGGTGGAGCGCGTGCTGACCAAGCTCGATCCCGACGCCACACTTCATGCCCGGCTCCGCTACGGCAGCGCCAGCCCGCGGCCACGCTGGCCCGAACTCACGGCTGCTTCCATCACCCGTCGGGCGGCAATGACGCCGGCGATGCTCTGGCCAGGGTGGACCATGCGCCTGCTCCCGCGGCCGAAGGACGAGTACGACCCCCGCGCCGGTACATTCCGACGTGGCTGCAGCAGCTTCCTCCTTCTTCCTGGCGGGCCACCGCAGCTGAACTTCGAACGCGTCGGCCCGCTCCTGGGCAACCACGAAATCAACAGCGACCGCGACAGCGTCGAACGACGCCTCTACCTTGAGCACGATCTGACGCCGCTGGCTTCCGTGCTGGCCCAACTCGCCCGCGCTCTGGACGAGTACGGTTCCCCGATCGACTACGCAAGACGCCGAGCGACCTTCACCAACACCTTAGTCACCCTCGATCTCAACGCATACGCCCGGCTATGTGCTCAGCAGGGCTGGAGCACCGGCCGACAGCACCGCGTCTCCCTCATGCGCTGGTATCTGCTGACGCTCCTGACCGGCGAGGCCCATCCCCCACCCCCTGACGCATCCTTCCGATTCGGATGGCACTGCACGGAGTTCCGATTCCGTGCACCCGTCGCCCTCCGCGCATTCCTGCGTCAACAAGCTGAGATCAACCTCGAGCAGCACACGATCAGCGAACCCGTCACCTGGGAACCCCCTGAATCCTGGGTGACCGACGTGTCATGGCCCGGCGTCTCCCCCGCAAGCATCGTGCAGGGCGAATTTCGCAATCTCCTGGGAGCGGTCGGATCCGTTCACGAAGCCGCCGACGCTCTTGGCCTGACCTCGGAGCACATCCGGCTCTACTGCGACCTCACGGAGATCAGCACGACCACACCCAGCCCCGTAATCGGCAAGCACCACACCAAGCGCACGGTGCCGAAGGTAAAGATCCGCGAAGGAGTTCTGGCCCCGACCGAGCTGCGTCACCTCTACGAGAACAAGCTTATGGAGCTCTCGCACATCGCCAACCTGGCATCCTGCCGTCCCGAAACGGTGCGCCGGCTTCTGCATCGAGACGGGGTCCTTCTCCGCCCCCGACCGGGTCGTCTCCCCCAGCGCCCCGACATCACCCGCGAGTGGCTGCACCACGAGTACATCGAACGCCGACGCGACATGGCCAACCTCGCCCGTGAACGTGGCGTCACCCACTATCACCTCACCAAATGGCCAGGGGCTGGGGCCTTCCTATCCGCAGCCCTGGTACCCGATACAACGCCATCGGCCACCTCGCCCTGCCCTGGACGCCCTCCCCGGCCATCCGAGCCGTGACCATGTGCAGCAGGGCGCTGGACCGCCTGCGAGCCATCGTTCAGATCCCGGGCTACACCAGCTTCGCTGCCGCGGCCCGAGACATCTACGGCGGCCGTGATAGTGCTCTGCGGCAGCGACTCATCTACATCGAAAGAGACGCAGGGTTCCAGATCATCGACCGCGACTCCCTGCCCCTCACCCCCACCCAGCGCGGGGCAGAATTCATACGCGAAGCGACAGAAATCCTCAAGCTTGCCGGTCAAGCACCGACCGTCCCTACGCAGCCTGGGCAACGGGAAACAGGGCGGCGAGACGAGGGAGACGAAGATCCGCCTCCTTCTCCTGCTTCACATCCCATTGTTCGCCAGCCGGATGGCGCGGTTCGGGATCATCGATGACCTGAGCATCAATAGCGGCATGGAATTCGTCGTGGGCCTTGCCGGTCGCATCCTCGAACGCACGCCCGGCGACGTAGTCGAGCTCCTCCCATTCGGGCCACTCGTTGTCCGCCCAGGACCTCGGCGACCGGCCTGCAAGGCATCGGACCTCTGGCGCCTCGGCCAACGCATCCGGATGGCGGGCAACTCGCTCGAACATGTCCCGGCCAAGCCCCACCAGCAGAGCCGGTAATAGAAGAAACTGTCGTCTGAACACCAGCCCAAGATCCGATCCGCGGCCGCCCACAGGTCCCACGTGAAAGTCGGGGTGAGAAAGCGGTCAAGACATATCTGGAACCACACGGCGTCCAACTCAGGCCGATGGGCCAGCTGCCCACGCAGCCACGCGAGGCGCTCGTCCGGGTCCGGGGACTGCCGCCGGCAGCTCTCGATCATGTTCCAGAAGGTCTCGTCGTCCACAGCGGCACTATGACAGGCGGGTCTGACAGCCAAGCCAAGTCACCGCGGTCAGTACGATGAACGGATCTCTCGCTCGGCGACAACAGGTCGGCGAGTCACGGAAGGAATCACGCAGATGAGCGTCCGCTTCGAGGCCAGCTGGTGCGGAAGCGATCTGGGTGGCCATCGTTCCTGCCCCAACACCTACGACTACTACCCCCACGATTCCTTGCCGCCGTTGGACGAACGAAGGTTCAAGGGGGCCTTCGAATGGCTCGGTGAGGACACCGGAACCTCTGCGGACCGCGTCACCGAGCTTCGAACAGTGACCGAGGAACTGGACCGGACGGGGCTTTCGCTCCCCCAGGACTTCTCCACTTACTTCACTTCGGCGAACCTTCCAGACATCTTGGGCGACCAGTCGCTGACTTGCTGCTGGAGCAGCCTCTCCAAGCCGATACCCAGTCCGGTCGAGCCCGGCGCCTTCCTCGTCCGCTTCTTCCGCGACCAGCAGGACTGCGTCCTTTGGTACCTCTACCTGCGACCCGGCCACTCGGCCTTCGTGGTGCACTCTCACCTTGAGTACGAGTACGAGTACGAGGCCCACGACAGCGGCGGCGAGTTCAACGGGAACAGTGACATCGAAGACTTGGACGAGCAGATGGAGGCTCTCCAGTACTGCGCTCCCACCTTCGAGACGTGGGCTTACCGCTTCTGGATCGAGAACTGCATCAGTGAGACCCTCGACGGCGGCGCCGAATCATCACTCGACGACGAGCAACGTGCCTACGTCAACCACTACAAGCCTTCTCATCGGTAGGCGCCGCAGCCCGACCAGCCTGTCCCAAGGTGACCGCACCGAGTCAGGCGCCTCACTTTTGCCGGCCCGGCCCCTGGCGTCTGCCCAGTGCGACGACCGTTCCTTCGAACGAAATCTCGATAGCATCGCATTGCTCGGATGAGGCACCGAGCCTGACGAATCGAGTGAGTCCATGAGCGACGACGTGCTCTCGGTCATTCCGACCGACCCGTACTGGCAGCCCGACCAGGCCGCAGCGGACCGCGCTGCCGCGATCGTCACGGACCTTGAGCCCGGAGCCCCCGACGACGTCGAGGTCGAGGTCACCTGGCACGACACACTCACAGTGGTTGACTGCGGCGAGAACCTGGAAAGGATCGGCTGTCCCCACTGCGGAGCGTCGATCGACACCGAGTGGTGGGCAGATCTGCTGGAGACCCACGGTGAAGACGGCTTCGCAACGCTTGCAGTCCGCGTCCCCTGTTGCCGCGCCGAGACCTCACTCGAGACGCTGGAATACGACTGGCCCTGCGGCTTCGCCCGTTTTGAGATCGCCATCTGGAATCCCGAGCGTATCCAGTTCAGCAACAGGGAGCTAACCGCCCTTGCTGACGCGCTCGGGCACCCTGTCCGTCAGATCAGGGCCCACATCTGACGGCTCAACCCACCACATCTGGCTGGCGGACTTCGATCCGGCAGTACGCAGGCTCTTTGCCCAGCCGTGCTGTTCGTTGGCCCAACCCAGCGCCCGGGCCGATGTCACTCGGCCTCCTCTGCCAGTTGACTCTCTGCCTGACGAGGCGACCACCGGCGCCTATCGTCCAGGACCCCCGCCAGGACCACGGTATTCCCCGTGCACCAGTACACGAGTCGATAGGGGCCGAACCTTAGCCTGTGCAAGTTTTCCCGGCCCGGGAAGCGTTGACTATCGACACCGTTAAAGCGAGGGTTCTGGTCGCGACTCAGTAGCTTATTGAGGAGATCGATGGCGTCATTTTCTGGAATATCCGCCAGCCGACTTCGCGCATTGTCCGTCATGATGAAACGGTGATTGAGCCGCCGCCCGAGATAGTAAGGGCGAAAATTATAAGGGTACGCGTAAGAGAAACTGTAACTCACACACCCCTCCCTTCCATCAAACTGGCAAGAATATCGACCATCTTGGTCGTTTTGTCGCCTTGGTGCTCTACTGCCTCTCGTGCGAGGAACTCATCAGCGGCCGCCTGAAGAGCGCGATAGTCCTCCATTGAAACTATTGCCGCGATCGGATTCCCTTCTCTCGTCAATACGGTGGACATGCCAGCAGCCGCCCGGTCAAGCAGCTCGGGGAGTTTCCGCCCTACGCCGGGGAGTTCGAGCGTGTCATCCAGACTCGAAATTATCTCCGGGGCCTCCTCTCCACCCCCCAAGCTTTCGACGAGAAGCGTGGCGAATCGGTGATGTTCCTCCTGCACCATCGCCCAAACTTCGGCTGCAGAGATCTGAGACCCATCCATGGTCTCTGTGGAACCTCCCTGAATCATTTCCTCCGAAGTAACGCCCTGGGCTACACCCGCGGATCTCACCCGCCTGAGGACAGTTTGCTCTATCTCTCGGGCAACAAGAGTGGCGGACGTGACATGTTCAAGGACCCAGCCACGGTTCACGTGGGCAGTAATACGCCCGCTCGAACCAACGCCGACCTTCACCGCATTGAACGACGCGTGAGATATTACATAAACCTGCTGTGCCGTGAAGAATGGGGAACCGCCCGAATGTAGGAGGTTTGAGGCCGTTCTCAACATGTTGTACGCGGCTTCTGCATTCGCGTCGAGCTGTTGCCGAGTGAGTCCCCCGGTGTTCGGCACTATCTCGGTGCGGTAGACATTTTCCGCACGCATCTTGGCCGTCTTCGCCTTGGCCTCAAGTCGTTCCCAATCCACAGGTGTCCTCCCCGGTCCTGCAAGTCCTCACGCTGAAGGAGGATTTTAGTTCGCAGCGATGTGGCTGGGCTCAGAAGGGTGGTCAAGTCACGGTCGGGCCTGGGCCACCGCTCACGGGAGCAACTCGTTAGACCCTACGAGCAGGTGATGTGGGGCGTGTCGCGGGCTGCGGTGCGGGTGGACGGCAAATGGCCTGCAGATGCGAGGTCCCACGGTCGCCTCTGAGCCGGTGAGGCCAATCCTCGCTCTCGGTGAGCCCTCACCGGCCCGCGTGGCTGCCCGCTGCTCAACAGCCACGCCGCTGCGGGTGCTCAACGAGTCCGGATTCACGCCTTCTTGCAGGAATCACTGCCCATGGATTCGCGGACCCTACAGCTGACGGCCCGGCCGCCGCCGGTGCGTGTCGGCCGGCTCACCGGGTGCGGCCCCCGTGGCCGAGCGCGGCGCCCGAGACCGCGTCGATCAGGACGCGGTTCCCGAGCGGCCGGGTCAGCGTGACGGGGACCGTCGCCTTGAGCATGATCGCGGGGCAGGCCTCGCCCCCGCGAAGCGTCGCGCCGGGCAGGATGCGGCCGCCGCGCACCACCGTGTCGGCCCCTTCCAGGACCTCGACGGCCACTCCGCCGTCGCACGCCCCGTGCCCGGCGTCCACGGTGAACGCCGTGCCGGCGCCGTCCACGGCTCCGTGGCCGAACAGTTCGGCGGCGCCCTCGCCGACGGGCCTCAGGGGCCCGATCGGCGGCTCGGCCGGCCGGCGTCGGCCAGGGCGACCAGGGCGAGGGGTTCCTCGTACCCCTCCAGGCCGAAGAACCACACCGGCACCCGGGCCGGGCCGCGGCTGGTGTTCAGGGTCAGCTCGCCGGGGCGGGCGCCCGTGACGGTCAACGGGTGTTCCCCCGCCGGGGTCTTACCGGTGAGCTTCTCGTACGTCGCGGCCGCGCTCAAGCGGCCGGGCGGATGGCAGTTCCGGCTCCGGTTCCGGTTCCGGTTCCGGCTCCGGCTCCGGCTCCGGCGTCGGTTCCGGCTCCGCTCAGGCCTGGGACACGGCGCCGGGAGCGCCGTCGGACACGGCCGCCGTCTTCGCCATCGCGGCCGCCGCCCGCCGCATCCCCTCCGTCAGTTCCGCCGGGGTCGCGGCCGACGCGGGGTCGAAGAGCCACTGGAGCATGAACCCGTTCAGTAGGGCCTGGTAGAAGGCGCCGGCGGTCCGCAGGTCCTCCTCGGTCAGGTCCTCCTCGGGTACGCCGGTGAACATCGAGACCAGCCCCCTGCGCCCCTCCCCCTGCGAGGCGGCGAGCATCGTGCGCAGTTCCTGCATCCGGCCCCCGGCGAGGGCGATCTCCATGCTGGCCGACCAGATCGGACCGGACTCCTCGTGCCCGGCGTGCACCCCGTCCCACACGGAACGGAAGCGTTCCAGCGAGCCGCCCTCGCCCTCCACCTCGCCCGTGAAGCGGTCACCCCACTCCTGGACGACGGCGACGAACGCCTCCGTCATGAGGGCGTCCTTGGAGCCGTAGTGGTAGCCGATCGAGGCCAGGTTCGCGCCCGAGGCCTTGACGATGTCGCGGGCGGTCGTGCCCACGAAACCCTTCTCGAGCAGGCACTTCTTGGCGCCTTCCAGCAAGTCTTCGCGATGTCCCATGCCGTCACGGTAGCCAAGACACCCGTCCAAGACAAACGTCCTACACGGCCGTTCTATACAGACGTACTAGACAGATGTTTATGACGCTTGTACATTGCTGCTCATGACGAACCCCGCAGCACGCCTCGCCGGTCGCCGGGAATGGACCGCCCTCACCGTTCTCCTGCTCCCCCTGCTCCTGGTCTCGATGGACGTCTCCGTCCTCTACTTCGCCATCCCGGCCATCACCCGGGAGCTGGACCCCAGCGCCACCCAGCAGCTCTGGATCTTCGACAGCTACGCCTTCGCCCTCTCGGGCCTGCTCATCACGATGGGCTCGCTCGGCGACCGGATCGGCCGCCGCAAGCTGCTGCTGACCGGCGCGGCCGCCTTCGGGCTCGCCTCCGTCGCCGCCGCCTACGCCTCCAGCGCCGAAATGCTCATCGCGGCCCGGGTGCTGCTCGGAATCGGCGGCGCGACCCTGATGCCTTCCACGCTCGCCCTCGTGCGCAACCTCTTCCAGGACGAGCGGCAGCGCGGCAAGGCCATCGCGATCTGGTCCGGTGCCATGACCGGCGGCATCGCCCTCGGCTCGGTCATGAGCGGCGTGATGCTGAACCACTTCTGGTGGGGCTCCGTCTTCCTGATCAACGTGCCCGCGATGCTGCTCCTGCTGGTCCTGGTCCCCGTACTGGTCCCCGAGTTCAAGGACCCGGCGCCCGGCCGCTTCGACCTGCTGAGCGTGCCGCTGTCGATGGCCGCCGTGCTCCCGGTGGTCTACGGCCTCAAGGAGATCGCCGCCGGGGGCCTCACCCCGTTCCACGCCGGCTGCCTCGCCGCCGGCCTGGCCTTCGGGTGGCTCTTCGTCCGCCGCCAGCGCACCCGTGACGGCGCCATGGTCTCCCGGGCCCTCTTCCGGGAACGCGGCTTCGGCGCCGGCATCGGCCTGAACACGATCGCCGCCTTCGCCATGATGGGCTCGGCCTACTTCACCACCCAGTACCTGCAGTCGGTGCTCGGCATGGGCACCCTGGAAGCCGCCCTCTGGAGCCTCGCCCCCTCGGTCGTCATCGGCGCCGCCGCCCCCGTCGGCGCGGCCCTCGCCCAGAAGACCGACCGGGCCTACGTCGTCTCGGGCGGCTTCGTCCTCGCCGCCGCCGGGTTCGCCCTGATCAGTCTGGTGGACACCGACTCACTGTGGCTGCTGCTGGCCGGCGCCGGGATCCTCGCCTCCGGCATCGTCACCGTGATGTCCCTGGTCGCGGACATGGCGCTCGGCTCCGCCCCCGCCGAGAAGGCCGGCTCGGCCGCCTCCCTCCTGGAGACCGGCCAGGAGTTCGGCGGCGCCCTCGGGATGGCCGTCCTGGGCAGCCTGGGCACGGCCGTCTACCACTCCGACCTGGCCGGGTCCGAGCCCGCCGTACGGGAGACCCTGGGCGGGGCCGCGGCCACCGCCCAGGAGCTCGGCGGCGCGGCCGGCGGGCAGGTCCTGACGGCGGCCCGGGAGGCCTTCGTCCACGGAATGCAGTACGCGGCCTGGGGCGGTACGGTCCTGCTCCTCGCGGCGGCGGTGCTCGCCGCGGCCCTGCTCCGGGGACGCGGAGCCCCGGCCCCGGCCCCGGCGGAGCCGGCCCCGGCGGAGCCGGCCCCGGCCGGCGAAGCGCTCGCGCGCTGAGCGGCGTAGCGGGGCGGGACACACGAAAGGGCCCGGGGTCTCCCCCGGGCCCTTCGCGTCAGTCTGCTGCCGAAGCGTCAGCCGAGGCTGACCGTACGGGCCGAGACGGCGCCGATCTCGGTGGCGATGTCCGCGAGGACGTTCACCGGGGCCTCCGCGTCGACCGTGAGGACCGCGAGGGCCTCGCCGCCCTCCTCGGCGCGGGCGACCTGCATGCCCGCGATGTTCAGGCCGGCCTCGCCGAGGATGCGGCCGACGGCGCCGACCACGCCCGGACGGTCGGCGTAGCGCAGGACGACCATGTGGTCGGCGAGCGCCAGGTCCACGTCGTACTCGCCGATGCCGACGATCTTCTGCAGGTGCTTCGGGCCCACGAGCGTGCCGGAGACCGAGACCTCCTGGCCGTCCGACAGGGTGCCGCGGACGGTCACCACGTTGCGGTGGTCCGGGGACTCCGAGGAGGTGGTCAGGCGGACCTCGACCCCGCGCTCCTGCGCGAACAGCGGGGCGTTGACGTAGGAGACCGTCTCGTCGACGACGTCCTCGAAGACACCCTTGAGCGCGGAGAGTTCGAGCACCTTGACGTCGTGCTGGGTGATCTCGCCGCAGACCTCGACGTCGAGGCGGACCGCGACCTCGCCCGCGAGGGCGGTGAAGATGCGGCCGAGCTTCTCGGCGAGCGGCAGGCCCGGACGGACGTCCTCGGCGATGACGCCGCCCTGGACGTTGACCGCGTCGGGCACGAGCTCACCGGCGAGCGCGAGGCGCACCGACTTGGCGACCGAGACACCGGCCTTCTCCTGGGCCTCGTCCGTGGACGCGCCGAGGTGCGGGGTGCAGACGACCTGGTCGAGCTCGAACAGCGGGGAGTCCGTGCAGGGCTCCTTCGCGTACACGTCGAGGCCGGCGCCGGCCACGCGGCCTTCCTTGATGGCCGAGTACAGCGCGGCCTCGTCCACGATCCCGCCGCGGGCGGCGTTGACGATGCGGACGGACGGCTTGACCTTGTGCAGGGCCTCGTCCCCGATGAGGCCGAGGGTCTCGGGGGTCTTGGGCAGGTGCACGGTGATGAAGTCGGCGACCTCGAGGAGCTCGTCCAGCGTCAGCATCTTGACGCCCATCTGGGCGGCGCGCGCGGGCTGCACGTAGGGGTCGTACGCGACGATCTTCATGCCGAAGGCCGACATGCGCTGGGCGACCAGGACGCCGATGCGGCCGAGGCCGACGACACCGAGGGTCTTCTCGCTGAGCTCGACACCCGTGTACTTGTTCCGCTTCCACTCGCCGTTCTTCAGGGCGGTGTTGGCCTGCGGAATGTTGCGGGCCGTCGCGACGAGCAGGCCACAGGCCAGTTCGGCGGCGGTGACGATGTTGGAGGTCGGAGCGTTCACGACCATCACGCCGGCCTTGGTGGCGGACGAGACGTCGACGTTGTCGAGACCGACGCCCGCACGGGCGACGACCTTCAGCTTCTTGGCGGCGGCGATGGCCTCGGCGTCGACCTTGGTCGCGGAGCGGACCAGGATCGCGTCGACGTCCACGATCGCGGGGAGCAGCTCCGCGCGGTCGGCACCGTTGCAGTGACGGATCTCGAAGTCCGGGCCGAGCGCCTCGACAGTGGCGGGCGACAGCTCTTCGGCAATGAGTACGACAGGTTTCGAGCTCACGTGGGTCCTCACAAGTCCAGTGCGGACGGCCGTCCCGACGGCCGCAGGCGGTGGAGGGGGGTAGCCGCGTGGAAGACGCACGACACTGTGGGCCTGACGCGTTGTGTTGAGCAGTGTAGTGGCGGATCAGGAACGGAATTCCGCCTGTACGGAAGGATCACCCGCACGAGATTGGCCAGGGTGGACAAGCGGTCCCCCCGGAGGCCCCTCGGGGCCCGCCGTACGGGTGGTTCCACCGATGTGCCGCGGGGCCGGGACGCACCGTCCCGGCCCCGCGGCGAGCGGATCAGCTCTCGTCGTTGTCGACCCAGCTCATCAGCTTGCGGAGCTTCTTGCCGGTGGTCTCGAGCAGGTGCGCCTCGTCGGCGCTCTTGTACTCGTTGTACTTCGGCAGGCCGGCCTTGTACTCGGCCATCCAGGTGTTGGCGAACTCGCCGCTCTGGATCTCCGCGAGGACCTTCTTCATCTCGGCCTTGGTGGCGTCCGTGATGATGCGGGGACCGGTGATGTAGTCGCCCCACTCGGCGGTCTCGGAGACCGACCAGCGCATCTTCTCCAGGCCACCCTCGTACATGAGGTCCACGATGAGCTTCAGCTCGTGCAGGCACTCGAAGTACGCGATCTCGGGCTGGTAACCGGCCTCGGTCAGCGTCTCGAAACCGGCCTTCACCAGCGCGGAGGCGCCACCACAGAGAACGGCCTGCTCACCGAACAGGTCGGTCTCGGTCTCCTCGGTGAACGTGGTCTTGATGACGCCGGCGCGCGTGCCGCCGATGCCCGCCGCGTACGACAGCGCGAGCTGGAAGGCGGAACCGGTGAAGTCCTGCTCGACGGCGGCGATGCAGGGCACGCCGCGGCCTTCCTCGTACTGACGGCGAACCAGGTGACCCGGGCCCTTCGGGGCGACCAGGGCGACGTCCACGTTGGTGGGGGGCTTGATGAAGCCGTAGCGGACGTTGAAGCCGTGGCCGAAGAAGAGCGCGTCGCCCTCTTCCAGGTGCGACTCGATGGAGGCGGCGTAGATCTCGGCCTGGAGCGGGTCCGGGGTCAGGATCATGATGACGTTCGCCCAGGCCGCGGCCTCGGCGACGGGCAGGACCTTCAGGCCCTGCTCCTCGGCCTTGGCCTTGGACTTCGAGCCCTCGTGCAGGCCGACGACGACGTCGACGCCGGAGTCACGGAGCGACAGCGCGTGGGCGTGGCCCTGGCTGCCGTAACCGATGACCGCGACCTTGCGGCCCTGGATGATGGACAGGTCGGCGTCGTTCTCGTAGAACAGCTCGGCCACTGGGATATCTCCTTGGTGCGCTGGTGTTGCTCCCACCGTACGGCGGGGAACGGAATACGTGGTTCTCGGTCTCGCCATACGAGCGAGCGAGAAACGAACGGGCGGGGCACGACCGGGCCGGTGACACCGGCCCGGGCGGGCTCAGGCGCTGCGGTCGAGCGCGCGCAGGCTGCGGTCCGTGATGGACCGGCCGCCGCGCCCTATGGCGATCGTCCCGGACTGGACGAGCTCCTTGATGCCGAAGGGCTCCAGCATCTTGAGCATCGCGCCCAGCTTGTCGGTGCCGCCGGTGGCCTCGATGGTGACGGCCTCCGGGGAGACGTCGACGGTCTTGGCGCGGAACAGCTGGACGATCTCGACGATCTGCGAGCGCGTTTCGTTGTCGGCGCGGACCTTCACCAGAACGAGTTCGCGCTCGATGGCGTTAACGTGCTCCAGCTCGACGATCTTGAGCACGTTGACCAGCTTGTTGAGCTGCTTGGTCACCTGCTCCAGCGGGAGGTCCTCGACGTTCACGACGATGGTGATGCGCGAGATGTCGGGGTGCTCGGTGACACCGACCGCGAGGGAGTCGATGTTGAACCCGCGTCGGGAGAACAGCGCGGCGATCCGGGCGAGGATGCCGGGCGTGTTCTCGACCAGGACGGAGAGCGTGTGCTTGGACATGTGAGTCGTTCTCTCTCTCGGCTCTCTCGGCTCAGTCGTCTTCGTTGTCGCCGAAGTCGGGGCGGACGCCCCGTGCGGCCATGACCTCGTCGTTCGAGGTGCCGGCGGCGACCATCGGCCACACCATGGCGTCCTCGTGGACGATGAAGTCGATGACGACCGGGCGGTCGTTGATCGCGTTGGCCTCGGCGATGACCTTGTCCAGGTCGGCCGGGTCCTCGCAGCGCAGTGCCACGCAGCCCATGGCCTCGGACAGTTTGACGAAGTCCGGGACGCGGGTGCCCATGCGGGGGGCGGCCGACTCGCCGAGCTGGGAGCCGACGGCCGTGTCGGTGCCCGTCTCGCCCGCGTGCAGGACGGTGTTCGAGTACCGCTGGTTGTAGAACAGGGTCTGCCACTGGCGGACCATGCCCAGCGCACCGTTGTTGATGATCGCGACCTTGATCGGGATGTTGTTCAGGGCGCAGGTGGCCAGTTCCTGATTGGTCATCTGGAAACAGCCGTCGCCGTCGATCGCCCAGACGGTGCGCTCCGGCATGCCGACCTTGGCGCCCATCGCGGCCGGGACCGCGTAGCCCATGGTTCCGGCGCCGCCGGAGTTCAGCCAGGTGCGGGGCTCCTCGTAGTTCACGAAGTGCGAGGCCCACATCTGGTGCTGGCCGACGCCGGCCGTGTAGATGGTGCCCTTCGGTGCCAGCTGGCCGATCCGCTCGATGACCTGCTGGGGGGAGAGCGTGCCGTCCTCGGGCAGGTCGTAGCCCAGCGGGTAGGTGTCGCGCCAGCGGTTGAGGTCCTTCCACCAGGCGGTGTAGTCGCCGGCGTTGCCGTCGTTGGCCTCGGCCTGGACGGCCTGGATCAGGTCGGCGATGACCTCGCGGGCGTCACCGACGATCGGGACGTCCACGGCGCGGTTCTTGCCGATCTCGGCCGGGTCGATGTCCGCGTGGATGACCTTGGCGAAGGGGGCGAAGCTGTCCAGCTTGCCGGTGACGCGGTCGTCGAAGCGGGTACCGAGCGCGATCAGCAGGTCCGACTTCTGGAGCGCGGTCACGGCGGTGACGGCACCGTGCATGCCGGGCATGCCGACGTTCTGCGGGTGGCTGTCCGGGATGGAGCCCAGGGCCATCAGGGTGGTGACGACCGGGACGCCGGTGAGCTCGGCGAGGACCTTCAGCTCGGCGGTCGCGCCGGCCTTCATGACGCCGCCGCCGACGTAGAGGACCGGCCGCTTGGCGGCGGCGATCATCTTGGCGGCCTCGCGGATCTGCTTGGCGTGGGGCTTGGTCACCGGCCGGTAGCCGGGGAGGTCCTGGCTCGGCGGCCACGAGAAGGTGGTCCGCGCCTGCAGGGCGTCCTTGGCGATGTCGACCAGGACCGGTCCGGGGCGGCCGGTCGAGGCGATGTGGAAGGCCTCGGCGATGGTCCTCGAGATGTCCTCGGCCCTGGTCACCAGGAAGTTGTGCTTGGTGATCGGCATGGTGATGCCGACGATGTCCGCCTCCTGGAAGGCGTCGGTGCCGATGGCCTTGGAGGAGACCTGGCCGGTGATCGCGACCAGCGGCACGGAGTCCATGTGCGCGTCGGCGATCGGGGTGACCAGGTTGGTGGCGCCGGGGCCGGAGGTGGCCATGCAGACGCCGACCTTGCCGGTCGCCTGGGCGTAGCCGGTGGCGGCGTGGCCGGCCCCCTGCTCGTGGCGGACCAGGATGTGGCGGACCTTCGTGCTGTCCATCATCGGGTCGTAGGCCGGGAGGATGCAGCCGCCCGGAATACCGAAGACGGTGTCGCACCCCACCTCTTCGAGAGAGCGGATGAGGGACTGCGCACCCGTGACGTGCTCAACTGCGGCGGTCTGGTGTCCGCCGGTACGGGCCCGCGGCTGCGGATGGTGGGCCCCGGTGGCCTGCTCGGTCATCGGCATTCTCTTCTCGAAGCTGAGGGTTTTACGAGGAGGGTTTTACGAGATTCGACGTTGCCAGTGCAACAAAAAACCCCTCGTGCCGGGAGGCAAGCGAGGGGAGCGCGTCGGGTGCGTTGAGCGGGGACATGCTGGTCCCAGCTTCAGCCGACGCGCTTTCCAAGTACGAGAATTCGGGTGCGCATGGCATTGACCCTCCCTCTGGCGGGAGGGTGATGTCAAGCGGGTGGGACGGGCGTCTCATTATGTGAGCCTCTGTGGATAACCATCGAGCCACCTGGCGAACCACCGGCCAACGCGGGTTGGGCCGAACCGCCCGGTACTGGGAACGTACCGCGCACGAGCGCTCGCCGCAGCCTGTACTCGTCCAGAGGGCCGGAGAAGGCCATTCCCTGCCCGTGGCTGCAGCCCATCGCACGCAGTGCCATGACCTGCTCCGGGAGGTCGACGCCCTCCGCCACCGACTGCATGCCGAGGTCGTTTGCGATCCGCAACAGACCTGCGGTGATCTTGTGGAGCCGGGGGGATTCCACGACCCCCTCGACCAGGCCGCGGTCGAGCTTGAGCATGTCCACGGGGAGCCGGCGCAGCGCACTGATGGCCGCGTAACCGCTGCCGAAGCCGTCCAGGGCGATCAGGACCCCGAGCCGGCGCAGCGCCGCCAAGCGGCGCTCCAGGTCGTCGAAGGGCACCCTGGGGTCGGAGACGGCGAGCTCCAGGACGAGCGCGCCCGACGGCAGCCCGTTGCGGGTCAGCAGGGCTTCCACCGAGCCCAGCGGCATCGACCGGTCCAGCAGCCGCTGTGCGGTCATCCGTACGGCCACGGGGACGTCGTGCCCGGCCCGGTGGCGCTCGGCCGCCTGCCCGACGGCCTCTTCCAGCAGCCAGCGCCCCAGCTCGGCGGTGCGCGACGCGTCCGGCACGGCCGGATGCCCGCCCTCGCTGTACTCGGCGACCCTCAGGAACTCGGCGGGGGTGAACAGGATCCCCTGGGCGGAACGCCACCGGGCCTGGGCCACCACGGCCGAGATCTCCCCCGAGGCCAGGGAGACCACGGGCTGGTGCAGCAGGGCGAACTCTCCCTCGTGCAGCGCGGTGCGCAGCCGCCCCGCGAGCTCGGCCTTGCGGACGACCTCCGCCTGCATCTGGGGCGCGTACATCTCGACCCGGTCCTTGCCGCCCGCCTTGGCCCGGTACATCGCGAGATCCGCGTTGCGCATCAGGTCCGAAGGGGTGATGCCGGGGTCCGCGAAGGCCACGCCGATGCTGGCGGCGACCCGGACCTCGCTCCCGGCGATCCGGTAGGGCTGGGCAAGGGTGGTGCGCAGCCGGTCGGCGATCTCGTGGACCTGGTACTCGCGGGCGCTGCGGTCGCGGTTGCCGTCGCCCAGGATCAGCGCGGCGAACTCGTCGCCGCCCAGGCGGGCCGCGGTGTCCCCCGCCCGGACCGAGTCCTGGAGCCGGCGGGCCGCCTCGATGAGCAGCTCGTCACCGGCCTGGTGGCCGATGGTGTCGTTGACCGCCTTGAAGCCGTCGAGGTCGATGAAGAGCACGGCGGTGCTGTGGTCCCCGGCACGCCGGCCGGTGAGGGCCTGGCGGACCCGGCGGGTGAACAGGGCCCGGTTGGGGAGGTCGGTGAGCGGGTCGTGCTCGGCGCTGTGCTGGAGCTGCGCCTGGAGCCGGACCCGCTCGGTGACGTCGCGGCTGTTCAGGATGAGGCCGCCCTGGTGGCGGTTGACGGTGGACTCCACATTGAGCCACTCGCCGGCGCCCGATCTGAACCGGCACTCGATGCGGGTGGTCGGTTCCTCGGTGGGCGGCGCGGCCAGGAAGCGGCGCACCTCGTGCACGACGCGGCCCAGGTCCTCCGGGTGGATCAGGGTGGCCAGCTCGGTACCGACCAGCTCTTCCGCCTCGCGGCCGTAGACCCCGGCGGCGGCGGGGCTGACGTAGCGCAGGGTGCCGGTGGGCGCGGCGATCATGATGACGTCGCTGGAGCCCTGGACCAGGGAGCGGAAGTGGTTCTCCTTCTGGGCCAGTTCCTGGGTCAGGGCGATGTTGTCGAGCAGCATGATGCCCTGGCGGATGACCAGGGCGAGCACGACCGTGCAGCCCGTGAAGACGACGACCCGGTCGACCTTACGGCCGTCCACCACGTTGTAGAGGATGCCCAGCGTGCAGACGGCCGCCGCGAGGTACGGGGTGAGGGCGGGCAGGGAGCCGGTGATGGGGCGGCTGTGCGGGCGCTCGGCGCGCGCCTGGGCGACGGGGTCGGGACCCGGGTGCAGCCGGCGGGCGCCCCAGGGCGCGTAGGCGAGGAGGAGTGATCCGGCGAACCAGCCGGCGTCGAGGAGCTGGCCGGACTGGTACTCGGCGCTGAGCAGCGGCGAGGTGAACAGCGCGTCGCTCAGCACGGTCAGGGCGAGGGCCGCGATGGCCGTGTTCACGGCGGAGCGGTTGGTCTCGGAGCGGCGGAAGTGCAGCACCAGCACCATCGAGACGAGCGCGATGTCCAGGAGCGGGTAGGCCAGCGAGAGGGCGGCGCGCGGGACGCTGCCGGGGGCGCCGGACTGGGCGGTGCGCGCGGCGTGCGCGAGGGCAAGGCTCCAGGAGAGGGTGAGCAGGGAGCCGCCGATGAGCCAGGAGTCGAGGCCCAGGCAGACCCAGCCGGCTCGGGTGACCGGGCGCTTCGCGAGGACGAGCAGGCCCACGATGGCGGGCGGCGCGAAGCAGAGGAAGGCGAAGTCGGCGAGGGAGGGCTTCGGCACGTCCTCGCCGAGGACCACCTCGTACCAGCCCCAGACCGCGTTTCCGCAGCAGCCCATGAGCGAGGAGAACGCGAACAGCAGCCAGGCCGGGCGCTCCCGGCTGTCAATGGCGCGGGCGTAGGTGAAACAGGAGACCGCGGCGAGCAGGCCGGCCGCGCTGAGCCCGAAGTCGCCCATGATCTCGGCGAGTTCCTCGGAGCCCCAGCCGAGTGCGGCGCCCACGCCGTACCCGCTGCTGACCACCGCGAGGAGGAGCTGCATCGCCAGCCCCCTGGCGCCTCTGCCACCGCCGCCTGCGAGGGGCTGGCGGGTCAGCAGCGCCGCCCCCGGGGTGCTCACCGGTCCCCCTCGCTGGCTGGTTCCGGCGCGGCCCAGTCCCGGCACCGTCGCCTCCGGCGGCTTCGCCGCATCGGATCCTTCGTCCATTGGCCGTGCATCGCCCGTCGCCCCCCAAAGTGTCCGATCACTCCCCAGCGCCAGACGTTCGTGGCGCAGCCCCTTGTTCCGGACGATACACCACTTTCGTCACTCAGGGACATAGTTTCTCTACGCTCCGTCACCAACAAGGGAGTTGTGCCCACCGAGCGCATCCGGACGAACGCGGAGCGTGCGCGCCGCACGTCATTCCGTGATCAACACCGTGTTCTCCACGGGCTCCCCGGCGGCGAACCGGCGGAGCTGACGGGCCACCAGACGCTTGGCCCGCGGCTCGAACGCGGAGCTGCTGCCGCCCACATGGGGCGTGATCAGGACACCCGGAGCATGCCAGAGCGGATGGCCTGAAGGCAGTGGTTCCGGATCGGTGACGTCCAGCGCGGCGCGCAGCCGGCCCGACTCCACCTCCGCCAGAAGGGACTTGGTGTCGACGACGGGTCCGCGGGCCACGTTCACGAGCAGCGCGCCGTCCTTCATGCGGCCGAGGAACTCGGCGCCCGCGAGCCCCCTCGTCTCCTCCGTGAGCGGCGTGGCAAGGATCACCACGTCGGCCCGGGGCAGGAGTTGGGGCAGCTCGGCGAGGGCGTGCACCGGCCCGCGCGCCGTGGTGCGCGCCGTGCGCGCGACCCGGACGATCCGCTCGCACTCGAAGGGGGCCAGCCGGTCCTCGATGGCCGCGCCGACCGCTCCGTAGCCGATGATCAGTACGGACTTGTCCGCGAGGGCCTCGTAGAACCCGAACCGCCACTCCTCGAGGTCCTGGCCGCGCACCATGCCGGGGATCCCGCGCAGGGACGCCAGGATCAGGGTGAGCGCGAGCTCGGCGGTGCTCGCGTCGTGGACGCCCTTGGCGTTGCACAGCCGTACGCCGGGGGCCAGATCGCCGAGGCCGCCCAGGACGTGATCGACCCCGGCGGTCAGGGTCTGGACGATCCGCAGGCGGGGCATCGCGGGCAGCGGGCGCAGGGTGACGGCCGGGGACTTCATGTACGGGGTGACGTAGAAGACGCAGGCGGCCGGATCGGCCGGGAAGGTCTCCTCGCCGTCCCAGTGGCGGTAGCGGAAGGAGTCGGGCAGGCCCTCGATCTCCTCGGCGGGAAAGGGGAGCCATACGTCGAGGGGCTCGCGGTTCTCTGCAGTCATGATCAGGAGGCTATGCCAGGGGATCCGGATCGACCCGTTAGTTTGTGTGCCGGAACCGGGGGGACCAGGGGGACGCACGGTGGAGCGCAGGTCGATCGGGTCGGGGGCGATGACGGTGGGAGCCGTCGGCCTCGGCTGCATGCCGATGAGCGGGGCGTACGCGCCCTCGCGCAGACGGCGCGAGGACTCGCTGCTCACCGTGCACACGGCCCTCGACCTGGGGGCGAACCTGCTCGACACCGCCGATCTGTACGGCCCCTACACCAATGAGCTGCTGCTCGGCCGGGTGCTGCGCGAGCGCCGGCCCGACGCCTTCGTGTCCGCGAAGGCGGGGCTGCGGGCCGACGGGGTGCACACGGTGGCCGACGGGCGCCCCGGGTACCTGCGGCGGGCCTGCGACGCCTCGCTGCGGCGGCTGCGCACCGACGTCATAGACCTGTACCAGCTGCACCGGGTGGACCCGGACGTGCCGGTCGAGGAGTCCTGGGGGGCGATGGCGGAGCTGGTGGGCGCGGGGAAGGTGCGGGCGCTGGGCTTCTGCGCGCTGGGGGCGGGCACCGGGCCGGGCGCGGGGCGGCGCGGGGACCGGGCGTACGAGACGACCGTGCGGCACCTGGAGCGGGCCCAGCAGGTGTTCCCGGTGAGCGCGGTGCAGGCGGAGCTGTCGGTGTGGTCCCCGCAGGCGGCGTGGCGGCTGCTGCCGTGGTGCGCGGCGCGGGGGGTGGGGTTCCTGGCGGCGATGCCGCTGGGGAGCGGGTTCCTGACCGGCACGCTGGTCCCGGGTGAGGGATTCGAGCCGGAGGACGTGCGGGCCAGGCATCCGCGGTTCACGGCGTACGCGATGGCGGCGAACCAGGTGCTGGTGGCGGGGCTGCGGCGGGTCGCCCGGCGGCACGGGGACGAGGTCACGGCGGCGCAGGTGGCCCTGGCGTGGGTGCTGGCGCAGGGGCCCCAGGTGGTTCCGGTGCCCGGGACCGGGCAGGCGCACCGGGCCGCGGAGAACGCGCGGGCGGCGGAGGTGCGCCTGACCGCCGAGGACCTGGTGGAGCTGTCGGAGCTGCCGGCGCCGATGGGCGCCTGAGACAGCGCCCGAAGCGCCGCCCGAAGCGCCGCCCGCACCAGGTCCCGAACCACTCGATCGAGTGTACGAATGGCGGAACTTGGAGCAGGGTCGACGCTGTTGAGTCGTGTGAGGGCACGATCGGAGGACCGGAGGGGAGTACGGCGATGCGATACGGACACGAGCGTGGACAACGGCCGGGACACGGGCCGGGACACGGCCTGCCGCAGGGGCCGGGGCAGGCCCAGGGGCCGGACCGGGACCGGGTGCAGGATCGGGCGGGGGTGCAGGGTCGGGCGGGGGTTGCGCCGCGGGCGTACGGCGGCCCGCGCGGCCGGGCCCGCGGGGTGCTGGCGGCGTTCGCCCTGGCGGGATGCGGGGCGCTGCTGGCGGCGGGGTGCTCCCCGCCGGACGGCGCCGGAGCCGGGCCCGGCGATGCGCCACCGGGCACGACGGCGGGCTCCGCGCCGCCGGGGGCCTCGGGCGGCCCCTCCGCCTCGGCCTCCGTACCGCCGCCCAAGGGCGGGGTGACGGTGACCGGCGTGGCCGCCCAGGGTCTCGAGTCCCCGTGGGGGGTGGCTCCGCTGCCCGACGGGAACCTGCTGGTCGCCTCGCGGGACAAGGGCACGATCAGTAGGGTCGACGTCGGCACCGGCGCCGTGACGCCGGTCGGCAAGGTGCCCGGGGTCGCCCCGGGCGGCGAGGGCGGGCTGCTGGGCCTGGCCCTGTCCCCCGCCTTCGCCTCGGACCTCATGGTGTACGTCTACTTCACCACCGAGTCCGACAACCGCATCGCCCGGCTGCGCTATGACGAGAAGAGACCGGCCGGCGATCAACTGGGCGCACCCGACACGGTGTTCAGGGGGATCCCCAAGGGGCTCATCCACAACGGCGGACGGATCGCCTTCGGCCCGGACAAGATGCTCTACGCCGGGACGGGCGAGACCGGGGAGACCGGGCTGGCCCAGGACAAGAAGTCGCTCGGCGGGAAGATCCTGCGGATGACCCCGGACGGGGAGCCGGTGCACGGCAACCCGGAGGCAGACTCGGTCGTGTACTCGTACGGGCACCGCAATGTGCAGGGCCTCGCCTGGGACAAGGACAAACGGCTGTGGGCGGCCGAGTTCGGGCAGAACACCTGGGACGAGCTGAATCTGATCGAGCCCGGCGCGAACTACGGCTGGCCTGAGGCCGAGGGCAAGGCCGGCAAGCCGGGGATGCGCGATCCGGTGGCGGTGTGGAAGACCGACGAGGCCTCGCCGAGCGGGATCGCCTGGGCACAGGGCTCCGTCTGGATGGCCGGGCTGAGGGGGCAGCGCCTCTGGCGGATCCCGCTGGCCGGGACGGAGCCGGTGGCGGAGCCCGAGGCGTTCCTGGCGGGCGAGTACGGCCGGCTGCGCACCGTGGTGCCCCTCGGTGGGGACAGGTTGCTGCTGGTCACGAGCGAGACGGACGGGCGCGGGTCGCCGGAAGCCGGCGACGACAGGATCCTGACACTGACGGTGCGATGACCGGCGGGCCCCGGCGTGGGGACGAAAGGTGCGGTGGACGCGGTGTTCAACATGATCGAGGAGCTGTTCAGCCCGGGGCGCAAGCACACGGACGAGGAGAAGAAGCGGCTGGAGCTTTCCCGGACCGACGTCAGTGACGGCGACCCGGGAAAGGGCCCGATAGACCTGGACTCCGGCAAGGTGCTCATACGGCCGAAGGAGGACCCGGCGGCCTAGGGGCTGGTGCCCCTAGGGGGAGGACGTCGCCTTCACCGCGTCCCGGCCGACTGCTGGGCGACGGGGCCGAAGAGCCGTAGCCGGTGCGCCAGGGCGGCGGCTTCGCCGCGGCCCGCGACGCCGAGCTTCGCCAGGATGTTCGAGACGTGCACGCTGGCCGTCTTCGGGGAGATGAAGAGCTCCTCGGCGATCTGGCGGTTGGTGTGGCCGGCCGCGACCAAGCGCAGCACGTCCCGTTCGCGGCTGGTCAGGCCCAGCGCCTCGACCGGGTCGGCCTCCGGAGCGAGCAGGGCCTCGGCGGCGCCCGCGGGGACGAGCGGGAGCCTGGCGCGCTGCGCGAGCAGGGCCAGGTCCTCGCGGAGCCTGCGGGCACCGAGCTGCTCGGAAGTGGCGTAGGCCTCGTGGAGCAGCCCGGCGGCGGCCTCGCGGTCCCCGCCGGCCGCCAGCAGGGCCTCCACGAGCCGGTGCCGGGCCCTGGCCAGCAGGTAGGGCCGCTCCAGGGCGCGTACGGCCGCTTCCACGGCCGTCCAGTCGGCGACGGTGTCCCGGGCCTCGGCCCGCAGCAGCTCGGCCCTGAGGAACTCGGAGTGGGCGGTCCACAGCGGGACCGGGGTGGCCAGGGTCCGGGCGGCGGCGCGCAGCACCCTCAGCGCCTCCTCCCGGCCGGCCTCGGCGACCGGCAGGCCCCGGGCGTCGGCTTCGGCCGAGGCGGCGGCGAGCAGCAGCGGCCAGGCGTAGCGGTGGTTGCCGAGCGGGAAGCCGAAGTCGACGGCTGCGGCGACCTCGGTGCGGACGTCGGCTATCCGCCCCTCCCCCGCGGCCACCCCGATCGCGAGCCGGGACAGCGGGATCTGGTGCTGGGGCTGGCCGTCGTGGGATCCGAAGTGGGCGCGGGCGGCGGTGAGCTGGGCGGCGGCCTCTGCGAGCTCGCCGCGGGCCAGGGCCAGGTAGGCCAGCCGTCCGGCCGCGGCGGCGCGCGGGGCGGCTCCGCTGCTGACGAGGGCCAGGGTGCGCCGGGCCTCCGCCGCGGCCTCGTCCCAGCGGCCGAGGCTGTACAGGCTTTCCGCCATGTTCCCGCGGACCCAGGCCTCGGAGTCCATCAGCTGGGACTTCTTGACCAGTGCGACACCTTGTTCGGCCAGTTCCACGGCTTCGCGGGACCGGCCCAGGCTTTCCAGATGAGAGGTGAGGTTGATGTGTGCCCGTCCCACCAGCATGCCGAGTCCGAGTTCTGCGGCCCTGTCCTTGACCACGTACATCTCGGCGAGTCCGCGCTCGGGGGCGCCCGTGTCGACGAGCAGGCTGCCGACGGTGATCCGGGCGTTGAGCTCGGTGTCCTCGGCGCCGACCATCCGCGCGTACTCCACGGCGCGTTCGGCGGCGACCAGGTTGTCGGGTCCCGGCGTGTGGAGCATGCCCCAGCTCGCGGCCCGGACCAGGACGTCGGCGTGCACCTGGGACGGGGGCAGCCCGCGGACGAGTTCCTGTGCCCTGGCGAGCTCTTCCCAGCCGTCACCGCGGCCGAGGCCGGTGATCAGCCGGGAGCGTTCGGTCCAGAACCAGGCGGCGCGCAGCGGGTCGTGGCCGTCGTCCAGCGACCGCAGGGCCGTTTTGGTGAGCTTCAGTGCACGCTCGCGTTCCCCGCCGAAGCGGGCCGCGACGGTCGCTTCGGCCAGCAGGTCGAGGCGTTGCAGCGGAGTGGTCTCGGGGTCACAGCCGCAGGGCGGGTAGACCTCCGTGTAGTCCGCCGGGCGCAGCGCTCCGCGCACGTCTTCCGGCACGGCCTCCCACAGCTCCATGGCCCGCTCCAGCAGTCGCAGCTGCTCGGAGTAGGCGTGCCGGCGCCGGGCGGCCACCGACGCGGCGAGGACGGCGGGCAGGGCCTTGACCACGTCGTTTGCGTAGTACCAGTAGGTGGCGAGCCGGATGACCCGCTCCTCCGCGCGGATCAGCGAGTCGTCCTCTTCGAGCGCCTCCGCGTAGCGGCGGTTGACGCGGGCGCGCTCCCCGGGCAACAGGTCGTCGGAGACGGCCTCGCGGACCAGGGAGTGCCGGAAGCGGTAGCCGTCGCCGTCGGAGGTGGCGATGAGGATGTTGGCGCCGACCGCGGAGCGCAGGGCCTCGATCAGTTCGTCCTCGGTGAGCCGGGTGACGGCGCGCAGCAGGTCGTACTCCACGGTGGAGCCGCCCTCGGCGACGATGCGCACGACGCGCTGCGCGGCGTCCGGGAGGACTTCGACGCGCACCAGGAGGAGGTCGCGCAGGGATTCGGTGAGGCCGGTGAGACAGCCGCTGGCGCGGGAGGCGACGAGTTCCTCGACGAAGAAGGCGTTGCCGTCGGAGCGGTCGAAGACCGATTCGACGAACTCCTCGTCGGGCTGCGAGGCGAGGATCCCGGCGAGCTGGCGGCGCACTTCGGCCCGGTTGAAACGGGACAGCTCGATGCGCTGGACGGTGCGCAGCCGGTCGAGCTCCGCGAGGAGCGGGCGCAGCGGGTGGCGGCGGTGGACGTCGTCGGCGCGGTAGGTGGCCACCACGACGAGCCGGCCGCTGCCGAGCGCGCGGAAGAGGTAGGAGAGCAGGTGCCGGGTGGAGGTGTCCGCCCAGTGCAGGTCCTCCAGGACGAGGACGACGGTGCGGTCGGCGGCGAGGCGTTCCAGCATCCGGGCCGTCAGTTCGAAGAGCCGGGCGGTGCTTTCCTCGTCGTGCGGGCCGCGGGGGGTCTCGCCCAGTTCGGGGAGGATGCGTGCGAGTTCGTCCTCCTGGCCGACGGCGGCCGCGGCCAGCTCGTCGGGGAGCAGGCGGTGCAGGGTGCGCAGCGCCGTCGAAAACGGGGCGAAGGGAAGTCCCTCCGCCCCGATCTCCACACAGCCTCCGACGGCTACGACCGCGCCGCGGCGGTCGGCCTCGCAGAGGAACTCCTCGGTGAGGCGGGTCTTGCCGACCCCGGCCTCGCCGCCTATGAGCAGTGCCTGCGGCTCCTGGCCGGCGGCGCGCGTCAGGGCGTCGGTGAGTACGGCCAGTTCGTCGGCTCGGCCGACGAACACCGGGCTGACAGATCTGGTCTCCACGCCGCCGAGCATCGCACAGAGGCCCTGCTCACCGGCACTGGATATTGGTGCGCTTCTCATCACGTGGGGGTTCGCACGGTCTCGCGACGCGGGTTACGCGGCGCGGGTGAACCGGCCGCGCTGCCCTCTCACCGACCCCTCCGGTTCCTGGCTCCGGGAGAAGACGCGGCGGGCCTTCTTCGCTTCCCGGACCAGACGGTAGGCGTCGGCCTCGCGGATGAGGTCGGCGCGGCGGGCGGTGGCGATCTCGTACTCGAACATCTCGTGCTCCCTGGTTCGCTTTTCTCGGACACCTCGTTCGGTGTGATCCAAGATTCGCGCCCCAGGGGGTGCCGGCACATCGGGAGCATGCCGCATCTGCGGGAGCCGTGGGGCCTTAGGCCGGGACCCGGGGTCCCTGAGGTGGCCTAAGGCAGTACCTAGACGGGCCGCCGGGCGGCCGCGGCCTAGGCGGCGGGGGCCACCGGGAGGGCGAGCAGGTACATGAACAGGAAGGCGATCACGCCGATGACGGCGACGACCACGGCGGCCCAGGACACGGAGCGGACCCAGGCCGGGAGGGTGCGGCCGGAGGCGCCGAAGGCCGGGCGGGCCAGCACGAAGACGGCGATGAGCAGCGCGATCGTCGACAGGACGCCGTTGACCAGGGCGGTCATGTGCCAGGCGTTGCCGTACAGCGCCTCGATCTTGTCCTCGGTGGAGGTGGCGGTCGCGGAGCTGATCTGGCCCTTGAGGGTTTCCCGCTCGCCTATGACGCGGGAGGTCCAGCTGCCGCTGAGGGCGATCAGGCCGAGACCGGCGGCGACGATCGCGGAGGCTCCGGAGGCGACACCACTGCTCTGCTCCTCGTCGGCCGCGGCGTCGAACTCGTCGTCGAGGTCGGTGGCGAGCTCCTCGCCCTGGACCTCCTCGGTGGAGGCGGCGTCCGCGGCGGCCGGGGCGGTCGTCTCGTCGGTGGCGGCCTTCTTCAGGTCGGCCGGGGAGTCCGCCTCGGGAGCGGTCGGGGCGGGGGTCTTGGTGGTGTCCATGCGGGGCACCGTAGGCGGCTTTTCTGAGAGGTTCCTGAGAATCCGGCCGGGCAGCGGGCAGCGCCCCGTCCCGGTCCCCCGGGGAGAGCCGGGGCGGGGCGGGGGCGGGCGGCCGCGGGGGGTGGTTACGCGGGGCGGGCCGCGGACCACTCGTGGGCGAGGAGCGCCCAGATCTCGGTGTCCTGGCGGACGCCCCGGTGGAGGTGGTTCTCGCGCATGACGCCTTCACGGGTCATGCCCAGGCGCTCGGCCACGGCGAGGCTCTTCTTGTTGCCGGAGGCGGCGTGCCACTCGACGCGGTGCATGCCGCGCTCGCCGAAGGCGTAGTCGATCAGGACGCGGCAGGCCTTCGTCACCAGGCCGCGGCCGGCCGCGGCGGGCTCCAGCCAGCAGCCGATCTCGCAGTTGCCCGTCCCCGCGTCGAACGCCGGGAAGAGGACCCCGCCCACGAGGGTGCCGTCGAGCCTGATCCCGAAGAACCGCGCGCCGTCCTCCCCGGCCGTGACCGCGTACTTGGCCAGCAGGGCCCGGGCGGACTCCAGGTCGGCGGACCGGTCGGGGAAGCCGACGTACCGGCCGATGAACTCGCGGCCGCGTTCGATGTGGGCGAAGAACTCCTCCGCGTGCCGGGCTTCCAGCGGGAACAGCTGGGCGTCGTCGGCGAGGTCTATCGAGAACATGCGCGTTCTTCCTTGGCTATCGAGCGGCGGGTGGCCGGATCACCGGGAGCTGGTCGCGGGCTCGGCCGCGTCCTCGCTCGTGGCGTGGTCCGCGCCGGGCCGCTGCAGGGGAAGTTTCGCATGCGGACGGCGCTCCGGGGGCTCGATGCTGATCTTCGGGAGCCTGCGGTCCAGCCAGGCGGGCAGCCACCAGTTGGCTCCGCCGAGCAGGTGCATCAGGGCCGGGACGAGGAGGGTCCGCAGGACGAAGGCGTCGAGGGCGACGGCAGCGGCGAGCGCGATGCCGAACATGGCGATGATCCGGTCGCCGCTGAGTACGAAGGCCAGGAAGACGGAGATCATGATGACGGCCGCCGAGTTGATGACCCGGCTGGTCTCGGCGAGGCCGACGCGCACCGCCCGCTTGTTGTCCCCCGTCTCCAGCCACTCCTCGTACATCCGGCTGACGAGGAAAACCTGGTAGTCCATGGACAGCCCGAAGAGCACCGAGACCATGATCACCGGGAGGAAGGGCTCGATCGGCCCCGCGCTGCCCAGCCCCAGCGGTTCGCTGCCCCAGCCCCACTGGAAGATCGCGACGACGACTCCGAAGGAGGAGGCGACGGCGGCGACGTTCATGGCGGCCGCCTTGACCGGGATGCCTATGGAGCGGAAGGCCAGCAGCAGGAGCAGGCAGCCGAGCGCGATGACCACCCCGACGAAGAGCGGCAGTTTGCCGACGATGACCTCGGCGAAGTCGTCGTACCCGGCGGTCACGCCGCCGACGTGCACCTGCATGGAGTTGTCGTGGCCGGCGCGCGGGATGACGTCCTCGCGCAGCCTGTCGACCAGCTCGCTCGTGGCCCGGGACTGCGGAGAGGAGTCCGGTACGACGGTGAGGACGGCGGTGTCGCCGCTGCGGTTGAAGACCGCCGGCCCGGCCGCGGCCACGCCCCTGGTCGTACGGAGCGACTCGGCCAGCGCGTCCACCGCGACCCGGTCGCCGGCCCCGCCGAGGCGGGCCACCACGGTCAGCGGGCCGTTCATTCCCGGGCCGAAGCCCTCCGCGAGCAGGTCATAGGCCTTGCGCGTGGTGGACGCGGCCGGATTGTTGCCCTGGTCGGAGGTGCCGAGGTGGAGGGAGAGCGTGGGCAGTGCCAGCACCACCATGACCGCGGTGGCGACCAGGCCGAGCAGCTTGGGGTGGCGCTCGACGAAGGCCGACCAGCGGGCGGCGAAGCCGGTGACCGCGTCGGGCTGCGGACCCTCGGCGGCCAGCTTGCGGCGCTCGCGGCGGGACAGCGCGCGCATGCCGATGTACGAGAGGAGCGCGGGCAGCAGGGTCACCGAGGCGGCTACGGTCAGGACCACGGTGAGGGAGGCGGCGATGGCGACGCCGTTGAGGAAGTTCAGCCGGAGCACCAGCATGCCGAGCAGTGCGATGCAGACCGTGGCCCCGGCGAAGACCACGGCCCGGCCGGTGGTGGCGACGGCGCTCTCGGCGGCTTCCTCGACCGGGAGTCCGCGTTTGAGGCCCTTGCGGTGGCGGGTGACGATGAACAGGGCGTAGTCGATGCCCACCCCGAGGCCCACGAGGGTGCCGAGCATCGGAGCGAAGTCGGCGACCGGCATCGCGTGGCCGAGCAGGGTGATGCCGAAATAGGCGGTGCCCACGCTGACCAGGGCGGTGGCGATGGGCAGCAGGCTGGCGGCCAGCGACCCGAAGGCCAGGAACAGCACCAGCGCGGCGATGGCCACCCCGATGACCTCGGCGAGGTGCGCGGAGGGAGCTTCGGTGAGGCCGATGGCACGCCCGCCGAGCTCGACCTGAAGGCCGTCCGCCTGGGTCGCCGGGTTCCTCGCCGCGTCGACGACGGCCTTCGCCTCGCCCTTCGGCACCGAGTCGGCCTGCCGGTCGAAGGTGACCACGGCGTAGGCGGTACGCCCGTCGGGGCTGATCCGGGCCCCGCTGTCGGGCCCGGGACCATAGGGACCGGCAACCGAACCGACACCGGGCAGCCCGGCTATGGAGTCGAGGGCCCGCGTCATGCGCTGCTGCACGGCCGGCGTCCGCACGCTCTGCCCGTCCGGGGCCCGCCACACGATGGTGTCGGTATCGCCGCCCTGCCCGTGGAAGCCTTCCCGCAGCAGGGCGTGCGCCTTGGCGGACTCGGTGCCGGGTACCTCGTAGTCATTGGAGAACGCCGCCCCGGCGCCGACCGCGGCAGCGGCGGTCCCGCCGAGGGCGAGGAGCCAGAGCAGGACGGCAACGAGTCGGTGCCGCATGCACCAGCGTGCGAGGGCTGACAACGGACGGGCTCCCTGGTGGTTCGGATCTTTACCGGGGAACGGCCCGTCGGAAAGAACGCGTGAACACTGAAAACTGAACGCTGGGCGTCTGGAATTTTGGTGCGGCGGTTGGTCTACACCTCCACGATCGCAGCGCCGCGTGATCGTTGGCGGCCATCGTGGGCAGCGTCACAGGCGTGCGGGCAGACGCGGGACCATGGTCACACGGGGTTCGGAGCGGAGGTCCGGCCGGACTGGTCGTCTGGGTGGTTGGCGAGGTGGCCGTCTGGGTGATCGTCGGACTGACTATCGGGGTGGCCATCAGGTGTTGCGTCGGTGCGGTAGCCGGGCAGCGAGGGCCAGCGCACGGTGAGCACCACCGAGTCCTCCTCCGCGCACCAGGAGTGGTCGACTCCGCGCCCCCACACGACGTAGTCCCCTTGGTCGGCCAGGACGACGCTTCGGCCGGGGAACTCCAGCCGGAACCGGCCGCTGATCAGCACCTGCAAGGCCGTACGGGACTCCCCCCGCACCCACTGCGCCCGCTCCTCACCCTTGGGGTGGACGCCCCACTTGATCTCCACGTCCTCGCTGTGACGGGGATCCCCGGGCTCCTTGAAGTGCCCCAGCAGCCAGCCCCGGTCGGCGGCGGCATCGGGGGTGGCCTTGCCGGTGTAGACGGAGGGGTGGGTGGACGGGTGGGTGGGATGGATCGGGTGGGTGGGGTTGGTGGGCTTGGTGGGGTTGGTGGGGTCGCTCACGGGGGTGAGGCTAATGCAGTTGTCGGACCCGTCGGCGGCTGGTGAGCTGGCCGGATGACTATGGATCCAGACGACCTGCTGAAGGTGCGCGCCGAGTTCGACTCCGTGATGCGACGGGAGGCCCGGCCCGACACCAGTGACGCGCGCGTGGAACGGGTGGGCGCGGTCGTACGGCAGATCGTGCCCGGCACCGGAGGGAACATGGTGCTCTGGTCGGACCTCGACGAGCACACGGCGGACGCGGCGATCGCGGAGCAGGTGGCGTTCTTCACCAAGCTGGCCGATCGGGGCGAGATCCCGTCGGCGGAGTTCGAGTGGAAGCTGTACGGCCACGACCACCCCGCCGACCTCGGGGACCGGCTGCGCGCGGCGGGCTTCGTGGCGGAGCCCGCGGAAACACTGCTGGTGGGACGGGTGACGGACCTCGCCACCCTGTCGGTGGAACCGCCGGAGGGCATCACGCTGCGGGTGGTGACCGATGAGGCGGGCGTGGACCTGATGATGGAGGCCCACCGCCGCGCCTTCGGCGCGGATCGCCCGCGCATCAAAGACCTGATGCTGAACCTACTGCGGGACGAGCCGGACACGATCGAAGCCGTCGTCGCGATGGCGGGCGACACCCCGGTGAGCGCGGCCCGGATGGAGATGCGCCCGGGGAGCCCCTTCGCAGGCCTGTGGGGCGGCGGCACGGTCCCGGAATGGCGAGGCCACGGCATCTACCGCCTCCTGGTGGCTCACCGCGCCCGCGTGGCGGCGGACCGAGGCATCCGCTACCTCCAGGTCGACGCATCGGAGGACAGCCGCCCGATCCTGGAACGGCTGGGCTTCGGTGTGTTGGGGGTGACGGTGCCTTGGGTTTGGGAGGGATAGGGGTAGGGGGTGCGGGGAGCAAGGAGGAGGTGGGGTGTGGGGGTGGGCCGGCTTGTGCTGCGGGTGGGGTGGTGGCTTTGACAGGGGTTCGGGGGGCGTCCCGGTAGTCCAGTGTTCTTTCGGCGT
>NZ_JBIAHN010000017.1:90245-234181 GCF_042870555.1 Streptomyces sp. NPDC006487 | reverse complement strand
ACCGGGGTCTGGGGCGGAGCCCCAGGGGGTCCGGGCGCAGCCCGGTACCCCTCCCCAGCCCGTCCGGCGTTTGAGGACCGGGTCAGGGCCGGGCCTGGGAACGGTGGAAGGGCGGGTCGGGGACTCCGCCCCGCGCAGCGGACAGGGTGGAGGGGACGCCCTGCTCAGACGCGCGCAGCGCTCAGTGGGGCCAAGCTCGGCATCAAGCGCACCGCGTTGTCCCGGTTGACCGCCCGCTGCTGCGCCGACGACAGCGCGGGGTCACCCGCCAGCGCCGGCAGGGCGATGTCCGTGACCATCTCCGCGGGGCAGGCGGGCCAGTCGCTGCCGAAGAGGATGCGGTCGGGGCTCGCCATCGTCAGCAGGGTGCCCGCAGGGGACATGGGCCCGGCCGTGTCGTAGTAGAAGCGGAGCAGGTGGTCCCGGACCATCGCCGGGTCGACGGGCGGCGTGAGCGCGCCCGCGAAGGCCTGTACACGGGTGGCGATGTGCGGGAGGAAGCCGCCCGCGTGCGGCAGGATCACCGACAGGTTCGGGAACCGGTCCAGGGTGCCCTTGTGGATCATGTTCAGTGCGGCCCGCGTCGTGTCCAGCAGGAAGTCGCACAGGAAGTTCGGGATCCCCGGCACGGCCACCGCCCCCGGCCCCCCGCCCGGCGCCCCGCCGGGGAGCGGCAGGTTGTGCGGGTGCGTGTCCACGACGGCGGAGCGTTCGTCGAGTTCGGCGAAGAGCGGGTCGTAGGAGGGGTCGCCCAGGTAGACGCCCCCGTAGTTCGCGGTGACGTTCACCCCCACCGCGCCCAGCTCGTCGAGCCCGCGCCGCAGCGCCCAGCGCGCGACCTCCGGGTCGTCGAGGAAGAGCGGGGCGTGGAACGCGAAGCGGCCCGGATGGGCGGCCGTCACCTCCGCCGCCGCCCGCAGGGTGACGGCGGTGGCCTCGCGCAGTTGCGCGGACGTCGCGTAGCGCGCGGGCAGCATCGGCTTGAGGACTGCGGTGGCGATCCCCGCCCGGTCCATCAGGTCCAGGGCCGCCGCGGCATCCCAGCGCGCCCACGGCGGCAGGGCCTTCCGGTTCACCAGGCCCTGGCCCTCGGCCCACTCCAGCCACTGCGGGGCGCAGAAGTGGTGGTGGACGTCGATCCTGTCGCGGCTGCCGTCGTCCGGCGGGGTGAGGTCCGCACGGTCTGCGAGGTGTGCGAGGTCTGCGAGGTCTGGGGTGTCCGGCATGGGGGGACCCTATGGCGGGGCCGCGCCGGTGTGCGCGGGACGGGTCGGGGACCCGGGCGATCCGCTCAGGCGGGCGTAGTTTCGGGCCCGAACGGGGTAACGGAGGTTATTCGGGCCGCGGGCCGAGGGAGTGAGGTGGCTGGACAGTCGAGCCCCACGAGAGGTCTGAGCCCGTGACGACCGAACCCGCAGTGGCAGTGAGCGACGGCCTCCCCGTAGGCGAGGCCCTGGCGGCCGTCTCCATGGGCACGCCCGAGTACCGTACGTGCCCCTACCCGGTCTACCGGTCGCTCCGGGAGCAGGCCCCCGTCGGCAAGCTGACCACGCGCCACGGGGTGGACACGTATCTCATCACCCGGTACGAGGACGCCCGGCTCGCGCTGTCCGATCCGCGCATCGGCAAGGACATGCACGAGGGCATCGACATCTACCACGCGGTCTTCGGGGACACCTGCGACGCCCTCGACGACAACCTGATCTTCGCCGACCCCCCTCGGCACACCCGGCTGCGGCACATCGCCCACGAGGCCTTCACCCCGCGCCACGTCAAGCTCCTGCGCCCGCGCATCGAGCAGCTCGCCGGCGAACTGCTGGCCAAGTGTCCGACGGACACCCCGGTCGACCTGATGGCCTCCTTCGCCCTTCCGCTCCCCGTCATGGTCATCTGTGAACTGCTCGGCATCGTCGGGGACGAGCGCACGGACGTCCTGAAGTGGTTCGGGCAGGTGACGCGCTCCCGGTTCAGCAAGGACATGGCCGCCGACCTGGCCGAGGCCGAGCACTGGCTGCGGAACTACTTCCTCGGCCTGGTCGCCCGCAAGCGCGAGGAACCGGCGGACGACTTCCTCACCGTGCTGATCCAGACGCAGCACGAGGACGGGGCCCTGTCCGACGACGAACTCGTCTCGATGATGTGGGTCCTGCTCTTCGCCGGTCACAAGACCACCACGTACCAGATCGGCAACGCGGTGTTCTCCCTGCTCTCCCACCCCGACCAACTGGCGCTGGTCCGGGAGGACCGCGCGCTCCTGCCCCAGGCGATCGAGGAGCTGGTCCGGTTCGAGTGTTCCGTGGAGACCTCCACGTTCCGCTACGCCCTGGAGGACCTGGAGATCGGGGGAGTCGCCATCCCCCGGGGCTCCCTGGTCCAGATCGCGATCTCCTCCGCGAACCGCGACCCGGAGAAGTTCGCGGATCCGGACACCCTGGACGTGACGCGCAAGGGGCTGCAGAGCACCCATCTCGGCTTCGGTCACGGACCGCACTACTGCCTCGGCGCCCCGCTCGCCCGCATGGAGCTGGAGACCGCGCTGACGGCCCTGCTCGACCGGTTCCCCGACATGGTCCTGGCCACCCCGGAGGCCGGTCACGAGGACTGGCTCAAGGGGCCCTTCCCGGCCTTCCGCGGGCTGGAGAAGCTGCCGGTCGCCCTGGACCCCTCGCGGACGGTCGACGACTGGACGGCGCCCGCCCCCGGCTGAGCCCCCTCCGCCCTTCCTGTGTCCCGGGCGTCCTTCGTACGCGCACCCCGCCCCGCCGGTCCTCCGTGAGGATCCGCGGGGCGGACGCATGTCCGGCAGGGCCTACGGGGCCTGCGGGGAGGGCGGGCCTACGAGGCCTGCGGCGCCTGTGGGGATTTCAGCGCCGGGTCGACCACCGACTCCCCGCGGGAGGCGCGGCGGATGCAGTCCGCGAGGTCCTCGACCGGGCCGTCGCGCAGGACCAGGCCCGCCGCGCCTGCGGCGAGTGCGGCCTCCGCCAGACCCGGGTGGGCGGAGCCCGTCATCACCAGGATCCGGCATTCCGGATCCTCCGCCAGGAGCACCGGGACGCGCTCCACCGACTCCGTCAGCGCCACCGCAGGGCGGGCCGGCGCCGAAGCCACCACCTCGATGTCGGGCTGGAGGCCGAGGAGGACCGCCAGGGCCCGGTTCGGCGGGTCCAGGAGTACCCGCAGGGACCGGGCGGGGCGCAGGGGAACGGGCATCTCATCCACCCGGCCAGGGTAGGGGCGAAGTGTTCCGTACCGGTGTAACGCACCGCGGCAGAAGTGAGTCTGACAGAGAGTCAGGAGTCTTCCCAACTGCTGGGGCGTGCGTTATACATTCCTTCACCGGGCAACCTAGAACGCGTTCTAGAGTGCCGGGTCCCGCATACGACCTCGGTGCGGCCGACGGTGCGGACGGCCGCGCCGAGGTCTTCCAAGGCATCGCGCTTCCACAGCCGGTGCTTCACAGCAGGTGTCCCGAAGACGGTGTTTCCAACACAGGGAGCAGCACGCCCATGCCGATCGATGCCGCCAAGGCCCTCGCCGCCGAACCCCGCAAGGGGAACATCGCCTGGGACCACAAGGACATCCAGCTCTACCACCTCGGACTCGGCGCGGGGACCTCCCCGAACAACCCCGGGGCCGCCACCGACCCCGACGAGCTGCGCTACACCCTGGAGTCCAAGCTCCACGTGCTCCCGAGCTTCGCGACCGTCGCCGGCGCCGGCATGGCCATGATGGGCGGCCTCGCCGCCCCCGGCATCGAGGTCAACCTCGCCAACGTGCTGCACGGCAGCCAGTCCATCGAGCTGCACCGGCCCATCCCGGTCAAGGGGGAGGCCGCCTCCACCGCCACGGTCGCCGCGGTCTACGACAAGGTCAAGGCCGCCGTGATCGTGCTGCGCACCGAGGTCGCGGACGCCGACGGGCCGCTGTGGACCTCCGACGCATCGATCTTCGTGCGCGGCGAGGGCGGCTTCGGCGGCGACCGCGGACCCTCCGTCAAGGCCGAGCAGCCCGAGCGGGCGCCCGACCGGATCGAGGAGCGGAAGATCCGCGAGGAGCAGGCCCTGCTGTACCGCCTCTCCGGAGACTGGAACCCGCTCCACGCGGACCCCGAGTTCGCCAAGATGGCCGGCTTCGACCAGCCGATCCTGCACGGCCTGTGCTCGTACGGAATGACCCTGAAGGCCGTGGTCGACACCGTCCTGGACGGCGACGTGTCCCGTGTCCGCGCCTACCGCACCCGCTTCGCCGGGATCGTCTTCCCCGGCGAGACCCTGCGGATCCGGATGTGGCAGGAGCCCGGCCGGGTCCTGGTCGCGGTGAGCGCCGCCGACCGGGACGACGCCCCGGTCCTCGCCGACACCGTCGTCGAACACGGCTGAGCGGATCCGGCAGCCGAAGCACGCGAAACCCCGCAGCCGCAGACACCCAGAAGGAGCCGCACCGTGCGCGCAGCACTCCAGAGCGAGATAGGCCAGGACAAGCTCGAAGTCGTCGAGGACATGCAGGCCGTGGGCTTCGGCCCCGGCAAGGTCAAGATCCGCATCAAGGCCACCGGCCTGTGCCACTCCGACCTCTCCGCGATGAGCGGCGTCCTCCCGCAGCCCGCCCCCTTCATCCCGGGCCACGAGGGCTCCGGCGTGATCACCGACGTCGGCGACGGGGTCACCAGCCACAAGATCGGCGACCGGGTCCTGGTCTGCTGGCTCCCGCCCTGCGGGCACTGTCCCTCCTGCAAGCGCGGCCAGGGCCACCTGTGCCTGGAGGCCTTCGGCAACGTGGCCACCCCCAACTTCCAGCGCGGTGACAGCAGCATCTTCGGCTTCGCCGGCACCGGCACCTTCGCCGAGGAGATGGTGGTCCCGGCGGGCTGCGCCGTACCGATCCCCGACGACGTCCCCTTCGACATCGCCGCCCTGATCGGCTGCGGAGTCACCACCGGACTCGGCGCGGCCATCAACACCGCCAAGGTGGAGGCCGGTTCCTCGGTCGCCGTCATCGGCTGCGGCGGCGTCGGCATCTCCGTCATCCAGGGCGCCAAGGTGCAGGGCGCGGCCCAGATCATCGCCGTCGACCCGGTCGCCTCCCGGCGCGAGGCCGCGCTGCGCTTCGGCGCCACCGAGGCGGTCTCCCCGGAGGAGTTCGCCGACGCCAAGAACCGGATCACCGCGGGCGAGGGCTTCGACTACGTCTTCGAGGTCGTCGGCAAGTCCGCGACCACGAAGACCGCCTACGACATGACCCGCCGCGGCGGCTCCGTCGTCGTGGTCGGCGCCGGCGCGCTCGACGACAACTACTCGATCAACATGTTCTCCCTCTTCTTCGACGAGAAGAAGATCCTGCCGTCGATGTACGGCGGCGGTGACGTGCTCCGCTCCTACGAGCGCACCATCGCGCTGTGGCGGGCCGGCCGGGTGGACCTGGCGGGCCTGATCACGCACCGCGTGCAGCTCGCCGAGATCAACGACGCGCTCGACCAGATGCGTACGGGCGTCGCCCTGCGCACCTGCATCGAACTCTGACCCGTTTCGAGAGGAACCGTACGGATGTCACTGCCACTTGAGGGACTCGTCGCCATCGTCACCGGGGCGGGCCGCGGCCTGGGCCGGTCCGAGGCGATCGAACTCGCCCGGCTCGGCGCGAGCGTGGTCGTCAACGACTTCGGGCAGCCCGGCCGCGACGGCTCCGGCGAGGCCTCGGCCGCTCCGGCGGAGGAGGTCGCGGCGGAGATCCGGTCCGCGGGCGGACAGGCGGTGGCGCACCTGGGTGACGTGGCCGACTTCGAGCAGGCGCGCGAGCTGGTCGAGCTGGCGGTGAACAGCTTCGGCAAGCTCGACATCCTGGTCAACAACGCGGGCATCCTGCGCGACCGGATGGTCTTCTCGATGTCGGAGCCGGAGTGGGACTCGGTGATCCGGGTCCACCTCAAGGGCCACTTCAACACGACCCACTTCGCCTCCGTGCACTGGCGCGAACGCTCCAAGGCGGCCGGCGGGCCGGTCTACGGCCGGATCATCAACACCTCCTCCGAGGCCTTCCTCGGCGGCTCGGCCGGCCAGCCCAACTACGCGGCGGCCAAGGGCGGCATCGTGGGCCTGACCACGTCCACCGCCCTGGCCCTCGCCAAGTACGGGGTGACGGCCAACGCCATCTGCCCGCGCGCCCGTACCCGTATGACGGAGGACGTCTTCGCGGGCTTCCAGGTCCCGGAGGAGGGCAAGCTCGACGCCCTCGCCCCCGAACACGTCTCCCCGCTGGTCGGTTACCTCGCCTCCCCGGCCTCGGCGAAGGCCAACGGGCAGCTGTTCGTGGTCCACGGCGGCATCGTGGTCGTCATGGAACGCCCCAAGGTGGCGGCGAAGTTCGACACCGCCAAGGAGTCCTTCTCCTACGAGGAGCTCGACGGGCTCCTCACTCCGCACTACGACTCCCGCCCGGCGAACGAGACCTTCGCGGCAGCGGAAGTCCTCGGCCTCAAGCACGACGGCTGACGGGGCGGGCAGCCCCCAGCGGCAGCCAGGAGTACGGATTCACGCGCCGGGCCCGGGGTTCCTCACCCCGGGCCCGGCGTCGGTTCCGGCGGACGCCAGGAAACCGGCCTCAGCCCAGCGGGGCCTGCTGCAAAGGGACCGGGCGGGCGGGCGCGGGCGGGAGGGGGATGGGGTCCAGGCGCACGGGCGGGGGCGGGGAGAGCGGGAGGGTCATGCCCATGAGTCCGCACGGGACCTCGGGGGTGGCGTACGGGAGGTGCAGGCGGCCCTCCGGGGTCCAGCGGCCCGTTCCGCCGAGCCAGCCGGCCGGGGCGCCGAGCCGGAACACGTGCCGGTCCGCGGGGCGCCACAGGGCCAGCCCGGCCACGGAGCCGCCGTAGCCGTCACCGGCCTCGTCCACACGCAGGGCGACCCCGCAGCTCTCCGGCATCAGCACCTGACCCGGCTGCACCGCGAAGGGCGTCGCCGAGGCCCCGACGGCCCGCAGGCACTCCGGGAAGCGCACCGGGCGGGCGCTGCCCAGGACCCCCCAGCCGAGCCGTGGTTCGCCGGGCGCGTCCGAACGGATCAGCAGCAGCCCGCTGTCGGGATCGGCCAGCAGCAGCCGGTCGTCGCTGGCCTCCGCGATCTGGAGCAGCGGCGAGATCTCCCCGCCCCGCCGCAGGTCCACGGCCACCGCCTTGGTCACCGGCCCGCCCGGGCCGTCCAGTTCGCGGTCCAGCGCCAGCAGCCGGCCGGCCCGGTCCAGCCAGACCCCGCCCGAACACCGCCCCGGGATCCGGGCGACCCGCTCCGGCCCGAAGGGGACCCCGGCCACCTGCCACACCGTGGTCGAGGCGGGCCCCACGGCCACGGCGAAGGCCCCGTGCCCGTCGGGGGACGGGGGCAGCAGGGTGACCCGTACGCCGTCGGCCGCCGGGACCGCGCCGAGCTGCAGCTCCCCGGTCCGGGGCCCGGCGCCCGCCTCGCCGCCGCCCGTCGGGTACAGCAGCGCGAAGCCGTGCCGCTCCGCGACCCGCCGGTGGATCAGCACCCGCCCGTCGGCCAGCGGCAGCACCTCGCTGTCGGCCTCCTCGGGCTGCGCGAGGGGCAGGGGCACCGCGTACGGCTCGGGACCGGTCAGCGTCCAGCGCTCCGGAAATCGAGCTTCGCCGTCCCCGGCGAGCCGGGCGGCGTAGGACCCGTCCGCGGCGATGGTGAACGGGGTCGCGCTGGTCTTCTCGATGGCACAGACAGTCATCTGCGGACACCTCCGCCGAGGAAGGTAGTGATCGCGCTTCCCCTCGGACAACGCGACAATCCCCGCTTCACACATACGGGTGGCCGGGTGGCGATTCCTCTGTGGAAGGGGAGGCGCTTGTGCTGTGCGATATCGGGGCGTTTGGGGGTGAGGGCCGCGTTAGGTACACCCAACCGGCTTCTCCGGTCTTTGCCCGGCCCGCTCCCCGTCCTCAGGAGCCGGCACCAGCCCGGCCGCCCCCGACCGGGGGAGCCGCGCGTCAGGTGGCACGGGCGGTCCGTGCGCCGAGGTCCGGGAGGTCCGGGAGGTCCAGGAGGTCCACCGGACGTGGCTGCCCGGGCTCGGGCGGGAGACCCAGCCGCTGCCGCACCTCGCGGGCCAGCGCGTGCCGGCCGCCCAGCGCCCGGGTCACCTCGGGCAGCAGCTCCCGCCACCGGGGCCGTGCCACCGCCTCCCCGTGCAGCGCCGCCAGCCCCGCCACCTGTGCGTACCGCCCCCGCAGGGTGAGCGGGTCGTCGGCCCCGAACAGCTCGGCCCGACGCACCAGCACCGCGTCCAGGAGCCGCAGCGCCTCCGCCGGCCGGTCCCTCGCGGACAGCGCCAGTGCGAGGCGGAACCAGGCGTCCACCGTCAGCCGGTCCCCGCTCCCGAGCAGCGCCTCCAGATCCGGTGCCAGCTCCTCCCACTGTGCGAGGCCCGCCGCCGGATCGACGGCCCGCGCGGTCAGCGCCAGCAGGTAGCGGGCCCGTAGCACCAGCTCCCCGGCAGGCCCCTGGTGCGCGTACAGCGTCGGCATCAGCTCGACGAGCAGCGCCCGCGCCTCCGACGGGCGGCCCGCGCCCTCGGTGTGCTCGGCCAGCCGGAACCGCGCCAGCAGCGTCAGCGGATGGTCCTCGCCGAGCGCCGCCGTGCAGTCGCTGATCAGCACCCGCCAGGTGGGCAGCGTCTCCTGCGCGGTGCCCGCGTCGGCGACCCAGCCGGCCATCACGATCCGGGCCGCGTACGTCTCCTCCCGCCCGTCCTCCAGCAGCCCCACCAGTTGGGATACGAGCACCCGCAGCCGGGCGGCGGCCTCCGGATTCCCCCGCAGCCGCAGGACCGCGTCGCACAGCTCGCGCCGTGCGTCCGCGCCCAGCGTCCCCACCGTGCGCTGCTCGGAATCCAGCCGCGGGATCAGGGACAGCCACAGCTGGACCGCGCCCACGTCGTCGCCGGCCCTGGCCAGCTGGGTGACGTACTGGTACCGGGTGTGCAGGGTGAGGCTGTCGGTCTCCCCGAGCACCCGGCGCAGATCGCGCACGATGTCCGCGTACAGCCCGGCGGCCTCGCGCAGGGCGCCCGCACCCGCCAGGTACCAGGGGAGCAGGCAGCGGGCGTAAAGGGTGCGGCGGTCCTCGGGCCCGTGCAGGGCCTCCATGCGCGGCACGATCTCGCCGAGCAGCGCGGAGGCCTCCCCGAACAGTCCGTCGCGGGCACAGGCGCAGGCCAGGTCGAAGCCGAACTCCACGGTCAGCGGGTCCCCGGCGCCGAACAGCCGGATGGTGTCGGCGAGCAGCTCGCCCAGCGCCATCCGCGCGATCCCGGGATCGTCCTCCCCGCGCGCCACCCGGCCGCGCTCCACCAGGGCGGCGCGGATCCGGGCGCCGAAGGCCTCGCCGGGGTCGGGATCGGCGTACTCGCCCTCCAGTACTTCGTCCTCGTCCTCTTCGCCTTCCTCTGCCTCTTCGTCCTCCCCATCGGTTAAGGGACGAGGAGGCGGGGGCGGCAGGTCCGGCTCGGTCGGTACGTACGCCCCCGCACCGGCGGCCCCGGCCCCCGTGGGCGCGGCCGCCGCGGCGAGCGTCCGGCTCAGCGTGCGCAGCCGGTCCACCACCTCCGCGGCGTCCGCGGGCCGGTCCGCCGGATCCTTGGCCAGCAGTTCCATCACCAGCCGGTCCACGGGCGGGGGCACCGGCAGGTACGCGCTCGGCGGCGGCGGTACCTCGTGCACCTGCTGGTACATGACCTGGAGCAGGCCCCGGTCCAGGGTGAAGGGCGGCCGCCCGGTGAGCATCGTGTAGAGGAGGCAGCCCAGGGCGTACAGGTCGGTCCGCCCGTCCACCGGCCGGCCCTCGCACTGCTCGGGCGCCATGTAGGCCGGGGTGCCGACCATCCGGGCGCCGGTGAGCTTCGTGTGGTGGGTGTCGTTGTCCTCCAGGAAGCGGGCGATCCCGAAGTCGAGGAGCTTGACCAGCCCGCCGTAGGTGACCATCACGTTGCCGGGCTTGAGGTCCCGGTGGACCACCCCCGCTTCCGGCCCGTGCGCCGACTCCAGGGCCAGCGCGATCTGCTCGGCCCAGGCCAGTGCCTGCGGGAGCGTCGGCAGCCGCTGCGCGAGCTCCTCCGCGAGCGAGCGGCCCCGTACGAGCTCCATCACGATGTAGACGAGTGGTACGTCGTCCTGCGCCACGCTGTTGTAGTCGTACACGGCGACGATGTGGGGGTGCGCGAGGCGTCCCGCCGCCGTCGCCTCCCGGCCGAGCCGGGACACCAGCTCGGGGACCAGCGCCGGATCGGCTTCCTCGCGGATCAGCTTGATCGCGACCTTGCGGCGGATGCGCCGGTCGATGCCCTCCCAGACTTCGCCCATGCCGCCCACGTCCAGGCGCCGGACCAGCTCATATCGGGCGTCGAGCACTTCTCCGGCACGCATGGATCCCCCCGTTTCCCCTGCCGCCGCAGACAGTATCCGCATCGGCCCGCGGATGGGACGGGAAGACCGGGGCCGGTCGCCACGGACGGTAGCCTTGGCCTGTGCCCCGTCTCTCTGAAGTCATCGCCGCGCTGGACGCTCTGTGGCCCCCCTCGCGGGCCGAGGAGTGGGACGCCGTCGGCACCGTCTGCGGCGACCCCGACGCCGAGGTCTCCCGGGTGCTGTTCGCCGTAGACCCCGTCCAGGAGATCGTCGACGAAGCGGTGAAGCTGGGTGCCGACCTGCTCGTCACCCACCACCCCCTCTACCTGCGGGGCACCACCACCGTCGAGGCCGGCACCTTCAAGGGCCGCGTCGTGCACACGCTGATCAAGAACGACATCGCGCTGCACGTCGCCCACACCAACGCCGACACCGCCGACCCGGGCGTCTCCGACGCCCTCGCCGGCGCCCTCGACCTGCGCGTCACCGGCCCGCTGGTCCCCGATCCGAGCGACCCCCACGGCCGCCGGGGCCTGGGCCGGCTCTGCGAGCTGGACCGCCCCGAGACGCTGCGCGAGTTCACGGCGCGCGTCGCCGCCTGGCTCCAGCCGACCGCGCAGGGCATCCGCGTGGCCGGTGACCCCGACGCGATGATCCGCACGGTGGCCGTCAGCGGCGGCTCCGGCGACAGTCTCTTCGCGCAGGTCCGGGCCGCCGGTGTCGACGCGTACGTCACCGCCGACCTGCGCCACCACCCGGTGTCCGAGGCCCGCGAGCAGAGCCCGCTCGCCCTCGTCGACGCCGCCCACTGGGCCACCGAATGGCCCTGGTGCGAGCAGGCCGCGGCCCAGCTCGACGCCATCTCCGAGCGCAACGGCTGGGGTCTGCGGACCCACGTCTCGCGCACGGCCACCGACCCGTGGACGGCGCACGCGCCGTCCGTGACATCCCCTTTGACGTCCCCCTCTCACCCTGGAGCCCCCAACTGAACGCCGAGCCCGCCGACCAGATCCGACTTCTCGACGTCCAGGCCCTGGACGTCCGGCTGTCTCAGCTCACCCACAAGCGCAAGATGCTCCCCGAGCACGCCGAGGTCGACTCGCTGACCAGCGACCTCGCCCAGCAGCGCGACTTCCTCGTCGCCGCCCAGACGCAGGCCACCGACGCCGCCCGCGAGCAGACGAAGGCCGAGCAGGACGTGGACCAGGTGCGCCAGCGTGCCGCCCGCGACCAGGCCCGCCTGGACACCGGCGTCGGCATCTCCGCCCGCGACCTGGCCAACCTGCAGAGCGAGGTCGTCTCCCTCGCGAAGCGCCAGGGCGACCTGGAGGACGTGGTCCTGGAGGTCATGGAGCGTCTGGAGGGTGCGCAGGAGCGCGTCACCGAGCTCACCGACCGCGTCGCCTCGCTGGAGGCCAAGCTCGTCGACGCCACCGCGCGCCGGGACGCCGCCACGGGCGAGATCGACGCCGAGGTCGCGGGCATCGCCAAGGACCGCGAGGTCATCGTCACCACGATGCCGGCCGCGCTGATCGCCCTGTACGAGAAGATCCGCGTGAAGCAGGGCGGCGTCGGCGCCGCCCGCCTGTCGCAGCGCCGCTGCGAGGGCTGCCGCCTGGAGCTCGACCTCGCCGAGGTCAACGAGATCAAGGCCGCCGCCCGCGACCAGATCGTCCGGCACGAGAGCTGCGGCCGCATCCTGGTCCGCATGGCCGACTCGGGCATCTGATGCCGCGGTTCGTTGTGGAAGCCGACGGCGGCTCCCGGGGCAACCCGGGGCCCGCCGGTTACGGCTCCGTCGTCCTCGACCCGGTGACGGGCGAGACGCTGGCCGAGCGCGCGGAGTACATCGGCGTCGCGACGAACAACGTGGCCGAGTACAAGGGCCTCATCGCCGGGCTGAAGGCCGCCCGCGAGCTGGACCCGGACGCGGTGGTCCTCGTACGCATGGACTCCAAGCTCGTCGTCGAGCAGATGTCGGGCCGCTGGAAGATCAAGCACCCGGACATGAAGCCGCTCGCGGCGGAGGCGGCGAAGGTCATGCCGCGCGCGCAGGTGACGTACGAGTGGATTCCGCGCGAGAAGAACAAGCACGCGGACCGGCTCGCGAACGAGGCGATGGACGCGGGCAAGCGCGGCAAGCAGTGGGAGCCCGCCCATTCCTCGGCGGCCCTGGACGCCTCGGCGGCCCGCGCCCTGGCGACTCCGCCGCAGGCCGGCCCCGTGGGCGACGCCGCAGCGGGCGCCGCGGCCGTACGTGCCGCGCTCGCCTCCGGCGGTGGTACGAGGACCCGCGCGGGCGCGGCTGCTGACGGCGCGAGCCCCGCCTCCGCCCCGACCGGGCCGGACACCCTCTTCAGCGACTTCCCCGAGCCGGCGGGCGGCACCACCACCGGCACGGGGACCGGGTCCGCCACCGCCACCACCGCCGCCGCCGGCTCCCGGTCGGGCACCGGGTCCGGAACGGCCACCGGCACCGCATCCGTCACGGTCACCGCCCCCGCGGCGGGACAGGGCTGGGGCCCCGACATGGGACCCCCCGCCACCTTCGTGCTGCTGCGCCACGGAGAGACCGCGCTGACCCCGCAGAAGCGGTTCTCCGGCAGCGGCGGCAGTGACCCGGAGCTCTCCGCGGCGGGCCGCCGCCAGGCCGCCGCCGTCGCGGAATCGCTGGTCGCGCGCGGCACCATCGAGACGGTGATCAGCTCCCCGCTGCGCCGCTGCAGGGAGACCGCGCAGGCCGTCGCCGACCGGCTCGGGCTCAGCGTCACCGTCGAAGAGGGCCTGCGCGAGGTCGACTTCGGGGCATGGGAGGGGCTGACCTTCGCCGAGGCGCGCGAGCGCCACCCCGAGGACCTCCAGGCGTGGCTGGACTCCCCGAAGGCCGCCCCCACGGGCGGCGGCGAAAGCTTCGCTTCGGCCACCCGCCGCATTTCGGCGACCAGGGACCGGCTGCTCGCCGAGTACGCGGGCCGCACCGTCCTGCTGGTCTCGCACGTGACGCCGGTCAAGATCCTGGTCCGCCTCGCTCTGGGCGCCCCGCCGGAGGCCCTGTTCCGCATGGAGCTGTCGGCGGCCTCCCTGTCGGCGGTCGCCTACTACGCCGACGGCAACGCCTCGGTCCGCCTGCTGAACGACACGTCCCACCTGCGCTGAGCCGCCGCGCCCGGCCGCACGACGAGGCCCCCTGCCCGGACCGGGCGGGGGGCCTCTTGCTCATCCCCGAGCCGAGCCGCGAGGCGCCGCCGTCTGGTAGAAAAGGCGACGTCAGGTGAGGTCCGGAGAAGGGAGCGAGCCACCCGTGCCGCCGTACCCGTCCGGCTTCCGGTAGCACCCCCAGGAAGGCCCTGGGGTGCGGCTGGAGGCTCTCCTTGTCCCGCACCGCCCACCACGTACCCGCCCCGCGCACCCCGTTCGCGCAGCGCGAGGCGCTCGCCCCGCGGCACACCGGCTTCACCGGTCCCTGGCGCCGGGTCGACCTGCGCAGCCTGCGGTACTCCGCCGCCGAGCTCCGTACCGCGGCCAAGGAGGGCCGGCGCCCGCAGCCGCGGGAGGTCCGCCGCGCCTTCGACAGCTGGCGGTACTGCTGCGCCTTCGGCGGATCCCTCTCCGAGGCCGCCAACCTCGCGGAGCGAGCCGCCCGCGCACGGGCCCGTACCGCCTGCCGCGCGGCCCTCCACGACCCCGAGACGTCCATCGAGCCCTACCGGCCCCGCTACGGGGCCCACTGGGAGGCGTAGCGGGGCCGGATACCGGGGCATAAAAAAACTCCCCTGGTCTGCGTTTCCGCAGGTCAGGGGAGGAGGCAGACGAGCCGGCCTGTACGCCGGGTTCTGTCGCCCGGTGACCTCGCGGTCGCCGGGGAGACGGCCATCCATCTAGGACCGGCGTTGCCGCCGGCCTCGTGCGGTCTACCCGCGAACTCGGGCGGGCAGCCCTCGAACGTTCGCGCAGGGCCGTCCGAGAACGACCCCTCTTGACCTTGCTCCGGGTGGGGTTTACCTAGCCGCCTGAGTCGCCTCAGGCGCTGGTGGTCTCTTACACCACCGTTTCACCCTTACCGGGGGCCGAAGCCCCAGGCGGTCTGTTTTCTGTGGCACTGTCCCGCGGGTCACCCCGGGTGGCCGTTAGCCACCACCCTGCCCTGTGGAGCCCGGACGTTCCTCGGCGGGATCCGGGGATCCCGACGCGGCCGCCCGGCCGACTCGTCTGTCGTGCGGCCCATCGTACCGGCTGCGTCTTCACGGCTTGACCTTGACGCAGCGGCAGGGTTTCTACTGGAACCCATGCGGATCGGAGAGATCGCCGCGCTCGTCGGGGTCACCACCCGGGCGATCCGGCACTACCACCACGTCGGCCTGCTCCCCGAGCCGGACCGGCGCCCCAACGGCTACCGCGCCTACAGCGTGCGCGACGCCGTCCGGCTGGCCCGGGTGCGCCGGCTGACCGAGCTCGGGCTGAGCCTCGACGAGGTGCGGGACGTGCTCGCGGACGACGCGGGGCGCGAGCTGGCCGAGGTACTGGCCGAGCTCGACGCCGACCTCGCCCGCCAGCAGGCCGAACTGGCCGAGCGCAGACGGCGCCTCGCCGTCCTGCTGGCCGCCCCGCCCGGGGAGGCGGAGCCGGTCTCGCCCGCCCTCGCCGAGCTGCTCGCGAAGGCGCCCGCGACGGCCTCGCCGTCCGCCGCGCTGGACCGCGAGCACCTCAGCCTGCTGGACGCCTCGGGCGCGGTGGGCGAGGAGCTCTACGCCGTGCTCGGGACGGTCGCAGCCGACCCGGCCGTGCTCGCGCTGTACGAGCGGCTCGACGAGCTCGCCGACGCGGCCGGGGACGATCCCCGGATCGGGCCGCTCGCCGCGGAACTGGTGGCCGCGGTGCCCCCCGAGGCGTTCGCGGCGATGGCGACGGCGGCGGCGACGACGGACGGGGCCGGCGGGCCGCAGGAGGTGCCGGGGTTCCTGGAGGCCCTGCTCGCCGAATACGCCCCGGCGCAGGCGGAGGTCGTCCGCCGGGTGATGGACGCCTTCACGGACACGTGGGCCACGCAGACGAAAAGGGGCCGGGAATGAGCGCGATACGCGCGGCACGGATCGGGGTGGCCGCCGTGCTCCCCTTGGAGCTGGCGCTGCTGGTGTGCGTGGGCGCCGGAGTGAGACCGCCCGGCTGGGCCCTCGCCGTCGCCGAGGTGATGGTGCTGGGGGTCCTCCTCCTGGAGGCCGGCGTCCTGTACTCCCTGTACGCCGCCGCCCGCACCCGCGGCGCCGGCCCGGGCGCGGCCCGCCGCGAGGCCGTACGGGCCGTGGTCCCCGTGACCGTACGCCGCCTCGTGCTCCACGAGCTGCGCGCGTCCGCCTCGCTGGCCCGCTGGGCGCTGCGGCGGCCGCCGCACGGGGTGCGGCCCGGAGACCACGCGGCCCCGTACACCGGACCGCAGACGGCCATGATGTACGGGCTGGTCTTCGTGTCGCTGATCGAGACGGTGGCGCTGGCCTTCCTGATCCCCTGGCCGACCGTGCACCGCGTGCTGCTCGTCCTCGACGTGTACGGGGTGCTGCTGATGCTCGGGCTGCACGCCGCCTGCGTCACCCGGCCGCACGTCGTGAGCCCCGACGGGACCCTGCGGATCCGCTACGGAGCCCTCTTCGACCTCACCGTCCCGCCGGACGCGGTGGCATCGGTCCGGGTGGACCGGCGTTACCCCGAGGGCCGGCTCGTCACCCTCTCCGAGGACGGGGTGCTCGACCTGATCGTCGGCAGCCAGACCACGGTCACCGTGGAACTGGTCCGCCCGCTCTCCTTCCGCCGACCGCTCGGCGCCCGCGCCGAAGCCCGCGTCGTCCGCTTCCATGCGGACGAGCCGCGCGCACTGGTCGACGCACTGCGGCAGCCCACACCCCCGTGACGGGCTGCCGCAGTGCCGACGGTGTGCGCCGAGCCTGACAAGCCCGTGCGCGCCTGTCTTGTCGAAAACGGCACGGCCCGGAAACGGGCTGCCCGCCCTGCCTTCTAGCGGACCAGCGCGAATGTGGTGGCCGCGACGGCCGCGCCCACCGCGGTGCCCGCGAGGACCTGGGCGAGGGTGTGGTCCTTCAGCTCGACCCGGGACCAGCCGACGAGGGCGACCAGCGGGTAGGCGAGCAGCAGCCAGGGCCCGTAGGTCAGGGCGAGCATGGCGACGCTCCCGGAGGAGACGGCCGCGTGCACGCTGATCTTCCAGACGGGGGTCACGGCCAGCAGGGCCGCGAGGGTGACCAGCATGGCCGCGATCAGCGCGATCATCGTGCGGGGCGAGCCGAGGAGCGACATCAGCAGGATGCCGGTGGCGACCGAGCCGATGATGAACACCATCACGACGATGCGCTGTCGGCGCTGGCCGACGTGCCGGTCGGCCCAGCGGCCGCGCCGGATGCCGTACTTGATGAAGGCCAGCGGGATGACGGCGGCGAACAGGCAGCCCAGGAGCCCCCAGCAGATCCCGGAGAGGCCGGCGGTGTGCCAGCCGATCAGGAGGGTGTCGGCGATGATCCAGGTCTTGGGATCGAGCCCGTCGGTGACCAGGCGGGCCGATCGGGACTCGGTGGGCTGGGTGAGCGCGGCGGTCACGCCGTGGCCTCCTGGCTGGTCGCGGTGAGGAACTCGTCGGCCACGGAGGAGTGGTAGATCCGGGCGAGCTGGATGAGCCGCAGTACTTCGGCGGCGAAGTCGAGTTCGTCGATGCCGGCGCCGGCCGCCGGCTCCTGGGTGCCGTGGAGCGGCTGGACCCCGCGGGCCTTGCCCTCCCGGGCCGCCCGCATCCACAGGGCCTCGGCCGCCGGGCTCGTCGCAGGGTCGAACCCCGCCTCCAGGGCGGCGCGGTGCGCGCGCTCGCGGACCTCGTGGGCGGTGTAGGCGTCCAGGGTCAGGGCGGCGTCGCGGATCTCGATCACCCGCCGGTACAGCCGCAGGCGCGGGCTGCGCAGGAGGCCGGTCTTCAGGACGATGTCGGGGGTGACCGCGGTCAGGTCCTGCCAGAGCGGCTGGAGCTGCCGGTGGTGGCGGCCGTCCTGGACGGTGCGCCAGGCCACGCCGAAGGCGGGGATGCTGCTCCCGATCAGGATGAAGCCGATCGCCAGGTACTTCAGGGCGTCGGTGACGTTGTCGACGGCGATGTCGCTGGTGTCGTCGGTGAGGCCCGCGAGGCGGCTCGCGATGTACCCGGCCCGCAGCAGGGTGTAGAGCACGCCGACGGCGGTTCCGATGCCCATGAGGCGGACGCCGGTCCGCAGCCACAGGGCGCTGGCGTGCCGGGCGCTGCCCCAGAAGAGCCAGGTGGCGGTGGCCATGGCGATGCCGAGGTAGACGACGAAGAGGAGGTAGTAGACCGTGGCCCAGCCGTTGCCGGCAGTCTCCTCGAAGAAGTCGGTCATCTCGTGGGGCCGCGGGACGAAGAACGCGAAGAGCACGGCCATGGCCGTCATCGCGGTCAGGGCGGCGTAGTGGCGGGCCCGCAGTCGGCGGCCGGTCTCCGGGCGGGCGATGGCGACGACGAAGTCGACCACCGCGCCGGCCGCGATCATGCCCAGCCAGTGCTTGAGGAGGGTGGAGAGGTTGTTGACCCCCGCCCAGTCGTCCAGGGTGCGCATGACGCCGGGGAGGCGGAGGGTCATGGAGACGGTCAGGGCGGCGAACGCCGTCCACAGGGCCCGCTGTTTGACCGACCGGACGGCTGAGGGGGCGCGCCAGAGCGTCACCGCCCAGAGCATGACCAGGATGGCGATTTCGAGGTGTTTCACTTCACGACCAGGTGTTTCGAACGGGGTGCCCGAGGGCGTCATGGAGGCGTACGAGACGGTCCTCGGCCTCACTGTCACTGGAGGTCGACTGCGTCGTGTTGTAGCGGCCGGCCCGCTCGTGGATGAGCGTGGCCAGGGTCTCGGCCTGCCGCTCCTGCGGGCTGGCGAACTTGCTCCGCCCCATGAGGTGCGCCAAGCGGTCGATGTCGAGGCCGAGTTCCTCGTCGATCGATTCGGTCCTGCGCGCCACGTTCCTGATCCGGGCCGCCTCGGTGCGGATGATCGAGGCCACGGGCAGCTCGGGGCGGTCGAGTCCGGAGACGGCCGTGTGCGTACGCGTCAGCAGGCGCTGGAAGTGCTCGGAGGCCCGGGCGATCTCCCGGTCCGACGGCTGTTCGGGGATGTCGAGTTCGGGAGCGACGTGGCCGAGCAGCATGTGCGAGATCTCGTGGAGGACGATCTGCACCTTGAGGATCTCGGCCGCGACGGCGTCGTAGAAGACGAGGTCGGCGACGTCCAGTCCGAGCCAGATCCCGCAGGGCAGGGCGGGGTCGGGGGGTCCGTCGAGGGGCAGCAGGATCAGCGGCCGGCCGCGCTGCGCGGCTATGCCCTCGCAGAAGGCTTCCAGGTCGAAGGGCCGGGGGATGACGAGCCGGTCCGCGACGGCCGCGCACTCCGCGTCGGCGCGCTTCCACCAGCGCATGGTCGCCCTCCCCACCCGTCATCGCCCAGTCCGCACACCCGATCGGGTTTGAGAGTAACCGGAAGCACAGCAGGGGCTCGCTGAGGGAGTATCGGTGGCCGGAATATGGCCGATCGGGTCAGTCGCGTGGCTGATTCGAGCCTCAGGAGTCCTTGCCGCGGCGGCGGCGGGGCTTCACATCCGGCAGTCCTTCGGCCTTCCGGAGCTGCTTGATCAGGCCGGTGACGGACCGCATGGATCCGGCGGACAGCCCACTGAGGCGGAAGGCCGCGGCCTTGACCTGCTCGTCCTCGAGGACCTGGGCGAACTCGTCGGCCGCGGCGGCCTTGCCCATCTCCTCGCGCAGCCGCGCGATCCGTTCCTCGATCCGCTGCTCGATCGCCTGGGCGTTCTCGCCGTCGGCCAGGTATCCGACGGTGACGCCGAAGAAGTTGGCGATCGCGCGGATCGAGTCGATGCCCGGATTCGGGTTGTTGTTCAGCCGGATCGTCTGGACCGTGCCGTGCGAGACGGAGGGACCGGACAGCTTCTTGGTGCCCTCGGCGATCTCCTGGTACGTGTACGGCCCGCGGCCCGCCGGATGGATCGTCTCGATCAAGAAGCCGAGGCGGTCACCCATGGTGTCCCGCCGGTCGGTGGGGGTCTCCTCACCCATCACCGTCACTGCTCCCGTCTACGGCTGGACCTCATGGTCCAGTACTAAATCATCACCGGCATTATCTACCTGCCTAGATGGCTTTCGCCACACAGTGCAACGAACTCCGTCTACCCAGCTAGCGGAGCTCGTGGAATGTGACCCACGCCATATTGCCCTCGGGGCGCCCCGCGGGACCTTGACAGGGCCTGTGTGCCGCGGCGTATCTTCGTCCAGCCGTCTAGCCCACTAGATGGTTCGGCGCTTCCTCGCTGGACGCAACGCGTCTAGTCGACTGAGTTCCGGAGCCGGTGGGCGGGGACGGAAGGGGGGGAGGAGCCGCGATGCCGCAACGGCGGCAGGCTCCAGGTGCAGGACCAGGGGGTCGGCGCGCTCGCCCGCGGGCTGGGGTACGGGGGTCCTCAGCCCGGGGCGGGCGAACCGCTCGCCGACGGGTGCCGACGCCCGTCGGCCGGGTCCGGCGGAATCCAACGGGGGAGCCGCCGCCGGACCCGCGCGGCCCGGGACGCGATCCGAGGCGCGCCCCGGGCCGTGATCCGGGCCGTGACCGATGGCCTGGGCCCGACGGCTCGTCGCCGAAGGCCGGGGCCCGAAGGCCGGGGCCCGACGGCCTAGCCGGACAGCATCACGCTGCTGACCCGGCCCGCCATCCGGTCCAGCGCCGAACCGGGCGCGAGGCCGCCCCGCAGCAGGACGAACCGGGACGGGGGCAGCCCCGTCATCGCCTTCACCTCACGGCTCAGGTGCGCCTGGTCGTGGTAGCCGCACACCGCCGCCACCTGCGCCGCCGCCGTTCCCGCCGCCAGCAGCCGCAGGGCGTGCTGCAGCCGGAACACCCGGGCCATGGCCTTGGGCGACAGCCCCACCTGCTCGCGGAACCGGGCCCGTACGGTACGGGCGCTCCACCCCGTCGCGGCGCTCACCCGGGTCAGGGAGCGGGTGTTCGCCCACAGTCCGGAGAGGGCGCCGTCGACCTCGGGCGCGGGGAACGGGCCGCGGTCCAGGCGGGCGCAGAACAGCTCGTCGAGCACGGCGAAGCGCTCCGTCCACGAGGGGAGGGCCTGGAGCCGTTCGGTGAGGTGGAGGCCCGGCGCTCCGAGCACGTCCACCAGATCCACGTGGGCGTCCTCGAAGTGCCACATCGGAATGCCGAACAGCCGGTAGCAGCCCTGCGGGGTCATGTTCACCTCCAGCCCGTGCACCACCCCCGCGTGCACCCCGATCGCCGGCACCGTGCGCGGGCCGCTGATCATGGCCCGGGACGCGGGCCGCAGCCGGGTCGCGGCGAGGTCCTCCGTACGGGAGACCCACAGGCCCTCGGCGAAGTTGAAGACCAGTGTCACGCAGCCGGTGGGAAGCTCCAGGCGGCGTCTCGGGGCCGTGAACTCGGTGTGGAACCCCGTGTAGTTGATGATCAGCGAGCGCAACGCGGCGGCCGGCGGGCGGCGGCGGGCCGATCTGGCGCCCGCGGTGGCGGCCGGCATCGTGCGTACGTCGAAGGCGTCGACCGCTCCCATGTCCGGTACCTCCCCCCGCTGTTGCGCGGCCGGTGATACCGCGCGGTCGGCCGATGATGGCAGGTCAGGGGCCGCGATGTCAGGATGCGTGCACGACGGAGATCATCAAGGGGGGAGTCAGCGGGTGCGGAGACTGCGGGTGTACACGTCCGTACGGTTCCGTGGTGCGTCGGAGTTGGCTTCGGTGAGCACCGCCCGCACCCCCTTGCCGTCTGCGACCAGGCCCTGGTAGTCGCCGAGGAAGTAGCCCCCGGCGAACGGCGCCTGCAGCCAGTCGAAGACCCGTGAGATCCGTCGTTCGGTCCGCAGGCGCGAGTCTCCGTGCGGCAGTGTGGCCAGCTGATAGGCGGTGGGCAGGGTGGTGGTGTCGCCCGGCTTCAGGAAGCGCAGGTCGTAGTAGGTGAGCGCGACCGTGCCCCGGTCGTCGACCGCGATCGACGGGGAGAAGGCCGGCACGTCCTCAGGGCTGATCAACTCGGGGGTCCCCCAGGTGCGTCCGCCGTCGGTGGAGCGCACGAGCTGGACCGAGTCGAAGCTGCCGCCGGAGAAGTCCGAGCCCTCGTAGGCCATGTACAGCGCGCCTGATGCGGGGTCGACGGCCGGGCTGGGCAGGGTGGCCGCGGCGCGCAGCGGTTTGGCGGGGTCGTTCGGGTCGACCTCCGGTACGGAGGTGTCGCGGGCCACGGTGGCCGGGGCGCTCCACGTTTCCCCGGCGTCGGTGGAGGTGACCACCTCGTAGTGGGCTTCGGTGACGGTGCTCAGGTCGTCGGAGTAGGTGATCCGGTCGTAGAAGTCGTACAGGGTGCCGGTGCGCCGGTCGACGACGATCACATGGCCGATGGTCTGGGTGTTCGGCACGGCGCCGGTGTCGACGAACCGCCGGGCCTCGCTCCAGGTGCGGCCGCCGTCGCGGGTGAGGGAGATGTAGCCGGGACCGTCGAGGGAGCTGGGGCCGGGAGGGTCGTTGTCGAGGCGGTCCCAGACCTGATAGGCGGTGCCTTCGCGGATCGGGTCGGCGGTGAGCGAGGGCTTGTCGTTGAAGAACGGCTGCTCGTCGACGCGGGTGGTGGTGAGGTTCTGCCAGGTGCGGCCGCCGTCGCGGGACGTGGCGGCCAGGAGGGCGCTGCGCGTGCTCTTGGTGAAGTCGACGCCTTCCCCGCTCGCGTAGACGGTGCCGTCCGGGCCGGTGCTCACCCAGGGGTCGGAGGCCCGCTCGTAGTCCGCGCCGCCGGGGGCGCACAGGCTGAACGGCAGCGTGCTCTGGTGGAAGGTCCGGCCGTCGGTGGTCCAGGAGGCCGCCAGGCCTCGGGCGGCGCCGTCGCTCCAGCGGTCCTGCTGGTACACGGTGACCACGCGTGTCGGGTCGCGCGGATCGACGGACAGGTACGGCTCGACCTCGGTGCCCGGGTAGACGGTGCTCTCGGGGGAGATCGCGCCGATGGTGCAGTCCGCGTACGGGTCACCGTGGGACACCTTGACCAGTGGCGTGCCGTCGGGGTTCCGGGCTGCTGCCGCGGGGGTCGCGGTGGCGACCGTGGAGAGCAGGAGCGCGGCGGTGGTGACGGCGGTGGTGACGGCGGGCAGGGGCAGGAAGGCGCGCATGCGGGATCTCCTCCGGGCCTGTCGGCCGGGGTACGGGACCGCCGTCATCGGGGCGGCCTGGGGCGCGGAGGTGTGCCGGAACGCGAGGGTGGGGCGGCTCCGCTTGGTCCTTTTCGGCGTGGCAGCCGGTGCCCTTGATGGGCCGAACGACGGAGTCGTCCCCGCGGTCGTCGGGGAGCACGGCGGAGCCGACCGGCGGTGTACCGTGCCGGTCGGCTCCTTGGCCGTGCTGTTGCGGGGCCGTCTCGCAGGTCCCCGGAGAGGGCCGTGAGCCCTGGGCCGCGGGCCGGTTGTCGATGCCGGCGGGGGCGGCCTTGGCTCAGGCGGTTGATGGAGCGGGATGGGTCAGGGCATCGAAGCGGTGACGGCGGCCGTGTGCCGACCGGTCACGTGATGGCCTGCTTGGTCCCGTCAGGCAGCTTGCAGGAGTCGCCGGCGTAGGGCTGTGAAACGACCTGTCCGCCGGCGGCCGCGCAGTCTTCCCTGGAGATGTTCGGAGACGAGGCGGCCGCGGCGCTGACCGCGCCGACGGCACTCGCGCCGACAAGGGTTGCCGAGGCCAGGGCGAGGCCCAGCATTCTTCGCATGCGCATGACTTCCTCCTCCTCTCAGGCGCCTTCGTTCGGCCTTCGGGAAGGACAAGTCTCAAGACGACGGCGCCCTCCTACTCAGCATGGGCGCTCCGCCCGGGGCCCGCGAGCCGACGCCGGGCGCGGTTCTCCCAACGCGGTTCGTGGGCCGCCGCGCGGCAGGCACCGGTCGCGGCGCCGCCCGCCACTCCGGCCCCGGTCAGCCCGTTCAGGCAAGTCTGCAGGTCTCCGACCACGCCACGGCCGCAGGCCGCCGCGGCGGAGCCGGAATCGGTGGCACCGGCCAGCTCGGCCATTTGTGTGCAGGCGGGAATGTCCGCCCGGACCGCGGGAGCGGCGAGGACCGTGCCGCCGAGGGTCAGGGCCAGGCCGGTGAGCGCACCGGCGATACGGGTCGACGTGCGCATGGTGACGCACCTGCCTTCCGTGTCGGCCACACGCCGAGTAACCGCGACGGCGCGGAGCGCGGCAGCCGGCGTGTCACCCGACTGGCCCAACAGGACGTGCCGCCCCCATGGGTGAGAAGCTGGCTGAAGACCCCATCGAGGCAATCCGTGAAAGGGGAACCACATGCGCATTCGACGAATACTGGCCGCCGCGTTCGCGACGGTAGCCCTCGCCGGACTCGGCCTCACCGGTGTCGCAACCGCCACCGCACAGAGTGTTCCGTCCGTCGTCACCCCTTCCGAATGCAAGCAGGGCGGCGGAACGCCCGCGGTCAACGACGCGGGCAACTTCTGCAAGGGCGGTACGTACGACGGAGAGCAGGTCGACTAACCCCCAACAAGGCGTCCCGCAGCCACGCGCCGCGGGGCGCTCCCGCGCGCCACGGACCCGGCCAGATCCGAAAGGGGCCGGCCTAGACCGGAGCGAAGAGCACCTTCGCCCGCCCCGGGTCCGCCTGCGTCAGCCGGACCCTGATCCGCTCGCCCAGCGGCAGCTCCGCCGACGCGGACTCCACGCGGCCGATCACCGCCGGCTCCTCCAGGTGGACCGTGCCGACCAGCGGCTCGTGGTCCTTGACGTCGATGACCGTCGCCTCGAAGGTCTCCCCGACGCGGTCCTTGAGGAGCGCCGCCTCCACCAGGTCCACGGACTCCCGCTCCGCCGAGTTCGCCTGCCGGGTCCCGTCCGCCATCTCCTTCGGCAGGGCGTCGAGCGCGTCCACCGCCCACCCGGGAGGCTGTTCCCCGGCGACGGCCGCCACGCACAGCTCGCCCGCGTACCGGTCGACGAGCCGGCGCAGCGGCGCGGTGCAGTGGGTGTACGGGGCCGCGACCGCGGCGTGCAGCACGGGGTCCGGGGGCCGGCCGCCGGTGAAGACCGTGTAGCCGGCGCCGCGCAGCAGGGCCGTGCACTCCTGGAGGAAGGCGGCGTGGGCGGGCCGGTGCGGATCGAGGCCGCGCACGAGCTCCGCGTACGGGACGTGGTGCGGCCAGTCGATCCGCAGGGCCTTCGCCGCCCGGCGCAGCCGCCCGACCGCTCCGTCGGGGGCGGTCGGCAGGGTCCGCAGGATCCCGGTCCCGGCGGCGAGCATCAGCTCGGCGGCTGCCATGCCGGTCATGAGGGAGATCTGCGCGTTCCAGCCGTCGGCCGGGAGCGGAGCCCGGTAGACCAGGCTGTACGAGCCCTCGCGCTCGACGATCTCCTGCTCGGGCACGTTCAGCGAAATCCCCCCGCGCTCCGCCTCCAGGGCCTCGCGCAGCCGTCCGATGTCCTTCAGCAGGGCCAGCGGCTCCTCGGCGGTGCCCGCGTCGATGGCCTTCTGGACGCCGTCGTAATCGAGTTTGGCCCGGCTGCGCACGCGGGCGCGGCGGACGTCGGTGCTCTCCACCCGCCCCTCGGCGTCCAGGTCGAGCCGCCACAGCAGGGCCGGGCAGGTCTGGTCGGGGAGCAGGCTGGCGGCGCCCTCCGAGAGCACGGCCGGGTGCAGGGGGACCTTCTCGTCGGGGAAGTAGAGGGTGGTGACCCGCCGGTGGGCCTCGGTGTCGAGGGCGCCGCCCGGGATGACGTAGGCGGCGACGTCGGCGATGGCGTAGTGGACCCGGTAACCGCCCGAGGGGCGCTTCGCCAGGTGCATGGCCTGGTCCAGATCGCGTGAGGTCGGCGGATCGATCGTGAAGAAGGGGATGTCGGTGGCGTCGAAGTCCGGCAGCAGGGGGCTGCGTACCGCCCGCTCGGCCTCGGCGAGTACGGGCGCCGGGAATTCTTCCGGCACCTCCAGCTTCGTCCGCAGTTCACGCAGCGCGGCGCGCAGAGCAGCCCCGTCTGCGCCGGTCATGATCATATGACGGCGTGGCATGAGCCGAGCCTATGGCCGGTGGGCCCGGGCGGCACGGCGAGCCGTCTACCCTGGTCGGGGGCCGCACCCCCGCCGCTGTGCCGTGCCCGTCGAAGGAGAACCACCGTGCTCGTGCTGCTGCCGCCGTCCGAAGGAAAGGCCGCCGGCGGCTCCGGCGCACCGCTGAAGCCGGAGACGCTCTCGCTGCCGGGGCTGGCCGCGGCCCGCGCCGCCGTGCTGGAGGAACTGGTCGAGCTGTGCGTGGGCGACGAGCCGAAGGCCCGCGAGGTGCTCGGCCTGAGCGAGGGCCTGCGCGGTGAGGTCGCCAAGAACACGGAGCTGCTGACGGCGGTCGCCCGCCCGGCCGGCGAGATCTACACGGGCGTCCTCTACGACGCGCTGGGCCTGTCGACCCTCACGCCCGGGGCGGCGTCCCTGGCCGCGGAATCCCTGCTGGTCTTCTCGGGCCTGTGGGGAGCGGTCGGGGTCGAGGACCGCATCCCCTCCTACCGCTGCTCGATGGGCGTGAAGCTGCCGGGGCTGGGCGCGCTGGGCGCGTTCTGGCGCGAACCGATGGCTTCGGTCATGCCGGAGGCGGCGGGGGAGGGCCTGGTCCTGGACCTGCGGTCCTCGGCGTACGCCTCGGCGTGGAAGCCGAAGGGGGAGGTGGCGGGGCGCACGGCCACGGTCCGCGTGCTGCACTCCCAGATGGTGGACGGGGTGGAGAAGCGCTCGGTGGTGAGCCACTTCAACAAGGCCACCAAGGGCCGTCTGGTCCGCGACCTCCTGTCGGCGGGCGCGGTCCCCGCGTCCCCGGCGGAGCTGGTGACGGCCCTGCGGGACCTGGGCTTCACGGTGGAGGCCGAAGCCCCCGCGAAGCCGGGCAAGGCCTGGTCCCTCGACGTGGTCGTCACCCAGATCCACTGACCCGGGCCCACTGACCCGGGCCCACTGACCCGGACCCGCGCCTCAAACGCCGGCGGGGCTGGATCGTGGCCGGCGCCTAATCCGGCCCCACCCGGCGTGTGCCCATCCAGCCGTCCGGCGTTCGAGGACCGGGGTCCGGGGCGGAGCCCCGGGGGTCGCTCCGGCGGGAGCCGGTCAGCGGCCCAGGGGCCAGGCGACCGTGGCGGGGGTCTGGTCGGAGGCGCCGGCATACGTGGCGCACGCGTCCGTGAGGGTTTCCAGCAGGGTCAGCGGATCGACGAGCGGGTGCTCGATGCCGCGGAGCCAGGTCACCGAGAGGTCCCCCGGCAGGGCGGCCGGCGGCACCAGTACGTAGCTGCCGCGGCAGTGCCAGCGCAGTCCGGGGTGCTCGTCCATCGTCTCGGGGTGGCAGTCCAGTTCACAGGGCCACCACTCGTCCTCGTCCTCGGGCGTACCCCGGGTCGCGGTGAAGAAGAGCATCCGGGCCTGGTCGCCCGTACCGCCCGATTCCGCGACCGGGCCGACCTCGATGCCGGCGGCCAGCAGGCGCTCCAGCGCGCTGTGCCCGGCTTCCAGGGGGACGTCCAGTACGTCGTGGACCATGCCCGTCGCGGTGATGAAGTTGGCCGCGGGCTGGTTGCGCGCCCAGCGTTCGACCTGCGCGCGGTCCGTCGTGGACTGCGTCTGCCAGGCGAAGGAGACGGGGTGGCGTGCGGGTGTCGGACAGCCGATCCGGTCGCACGAACACCGGTAGCCGGCGGGATGCGCGGCGGGGGAGATCGGCAGACCCGCCGCGGCGACGGCCAGCAGCAGGGCTTCGCGTTCTCGTCCGGGGTCCGCGGCGTCGGGTTTGGGCTTGCGGCGCAGCCACTGGGAAATCCTGCTCTGCTCGCCGCGTTTGACGCGGCCCGACTCAGACCCCATCTATCCCCTCACCTACACCGTTGCCCCGGCAGACCCTCACATGTTCCCACCATCCTGGGCGCCGGGTGACCGCACCCCCGGACCGGGACTCCCACATAACCATAGAAATCGGCCATATGTTCTCGGCCGTCGGAGGCCCATGACTTATCCCACCCCCGGCCCCACCCCGGCCCCGCCCGGCTCCCGTTCCGGCCCCGCCGGTCCCGCCCCTGGTCAGGGCCTCGCGCCGGCTCCGCCCAGCACCGAGTCCACCAGCGCGTCCGCATACGCGTGCGTGAGCGGCGCCGTGCGCAGCAGCCAGCGGTAGGTCAGGGGTCCGAGCAGCATCTCCACGGTGAGCCGCAGATCGGTGTCCGGCGGGAGCTGCCCGGCCTCGCGGGCCGACCGCAACCGCTCCTCGTACAGCGCGAGCTGCGGTTCGAGGAGCTGCTCGGTGAAGCGCGCCCCGAGCTCGGGGTCGGTGGCGCCGGCCGCCGTCAGGGCGCGCGCGGGGGCCGCGTACCGCTCGTCGGCGAACTCGTCCACCGTGGCCCTCAGTACGTACTTCAGGTCGGCGGCCAGGTCCCCGGTGTCGGGGAAGCCGGTCCACGCCCCCTCGGACTGCGCGTCCCCGGCGAGCGCGACCGAGGCGTCAAGCAGGACCGCGGCCTTCGACGGCCACCAGCGGTAGATGGTCTGCTTGCCGACTCCGGCGCGGGCGGCGATGGCCTCGATGGTCAGCTTGTTGTAGCCGACCTCTCCCACCAGTTCGAGCGCCGCGTCCAGGATGGCCCGCCGCGAGCGGTCGCTGCGGCGGGTGGCGTCCGGGGTCCGGGGTGCGGAGGCGGTGCCGGTGCCGGGATCAGGGAGGGGACTGGAGCTCATTTCGGCAACTTATCAACCGCGAACCGCTCGTCTTTCAGCCGTTCGGGAAACCACCCAATCAGTTCACTGCGCCGTTCCCGTCGAGGAGAGACGATTCTCTTCTCATCACCGTGAGGAGCCTTCGTTGCGCAGAGACGCCACACCCCGGCGCTACTTGATGTGCCCACCCGCGCACTTCAAGGTCACGTACTCCATCAACCCGTGGATGGACCCCACGAAACCGGTGGACCTGCCCCTGGCCATGGCCCAGTGGGAGGACCTCCGCGACCGCTACGTGGCCCTCGGCCACACCGTCGAGACCCTCGTCCCGGACCGCGGTCTGCCCGACATGGTCTTCGCGGCGAACGGCGCCCTCGTCGTCGACGGACGGGTGCTGGGCGCGCGGTTCGCCTATCCCGAGCGGGCCGCCGAGGCGGAGATCCACCTCGACTGGTTCCGCGGTCACGGCTTCCAGGACGTGCACGAGCCGTCCCACGTCAACGAGGGCGAGGGCGATTTCGCCGTCACCGCCACCTACATCCTGGCCGGCCGGGGCTTCCGCTCCAGCCCGCTCTCGCACGACGAGGCCCAGGAGTTCTTCGGCCGTCCGGTCATCGGTCTCGACCTGGTCGACCCGCGCTACTACCACCTGGACACGGCCCTGTCCGTGCTCGACGGCGACGAGGTCATGTACTACCCGGACGCCTTCTCCGAGGGCAGCCGGGCGGTCCTGCGCCGGCTCTTCCCCGACGCGCTGATCGCGCAGGCCCAGGACGCGGCGGCCCTCGGGCTGAACGCGGTCTCGGACGGCCGGCACGTGCTGCTCCCGCAGGAGGCGACCGGGCTCTTCGCGCCGTTGCGGGCGCGGGGGTTCGAGCCGGTTCCGATGGACCTGGGGGAGCTGCTCAAGGGCGGCGGCAGCGTCAAGTGCTGCACGCAGGAGCTGAGGCCCTAGCCGGCGGCGGGTCGCGCCGCCCCCGCCGGGGGCCGGGCCCCCGCGGGCTCGGGCCCCGGCCGGTGCCGGGCTCAGACCTCCCGCGGGGGCGGCCACTCCTGGCCCCAGTCGGCGTCGCGCGCCGCCTTGTACAGGTCTCCGTGGCGCTTGGTCACGTTGACCCGGGTCTGCCCCTCGGACTCGGGTCCGCACAGCTCCAGCAGGACCAGCCCCTTCCGGATCTGCGGCCTGCGCGTGATCCGGGAGGCGGCCGGCTCCACCGGGAAGCGGGTGGCGGCCACGTAGCTGAACTTCTCGTCCTCGTAGGGGAGGGAGCCGCCCTTGATCTGGCGGTGCAGGGAGGAACGGCTGACCCGGGCCGAGAAGTGGCACCAGTCCTTGCCGACCTCGATCGGGCAGGTCCCGTCGTGCGGGCACGGGGCCGCGACCCGCAGCCCCGCCTCGATCAGCTGGTCGCGGGCCTCGCGGATGCGCAGGTACCCCTCCGGCGTGCCGGGCTCGACCACCGCCACCGCCTGACCGGCCCGCGCCGCCTCGGCGACCACCTCGCGGCGGGCCTCCGAGGTCAGTTCGCCCAGGACGTACGAGACCGTCACCAGGTCCGCCTCCGGGAGCGCCAGCCCGGTTCCGATGACGGTCCGCCGCCACTCGGCGGCCCGCAGCACGGGCGAGGTGGAGGCCGCGGCCAGCTCCTTGCCGAGGTCCAGGGCGGGGTCCGCCCAGTCCAGTACCGCCGTCTCGCGAGGCCCGCCCCAGACGGCGTCCGCCGCCCAGGCCGCCGCGCCGGTGCCGCCGCCCACGTCCACGTGCGAGGCCGGGGACCAGCCCGGGGCCGCCCCGGCGAGCCCGTCCAGGGCGGACCGCACGGCCTCGAAGGTGGCGGGCATCCGGTACGCCGCGTAGGCGGCCACGTCGGAGCGGTTGCGCAGGACGGGGGTGTGGGTCGGGATCTGGCCGCGGTAGTTGGCGATCAGCCGCTCCACGGCGGCCGTGGCCTGCTTCTGCGGGAGGCCTTCGAGCAGCCCGGCGAGGGCGCTGCGCAGGGTTTCGGCGGTGGTGGTGGCGGAGTCGTTCACTCGTGAAGTTTACGGGGCCGGGCCGGGGCCGGAGCCCGGGCCCGGCCCCGGACGCTCAGGCCGTGCTCTGCGTCGGCGTCGTCGACTCCGCGGGCGTGGCCGGCGGGGCGGCGCGCCAGGGGCGGCACAGGACGACGAAGCAGAGGACCGCCATGAGGGCGCAGGTCGTCTGGACCACGGCCATCGGTACCGCGGTGTCCTCGCCAGCGATGCCGACCAGGGGGGAGGCCACGGCTCCGACCAGGAAGGAGGAGGTGCCCAGCAGGGCGGAGGCGGAGCCGGCCGCGTGCGGGGTGCGCATCAGGGCCTGCGCGTTGGTGTTCGGCAGCACCAGGCCCATCGCGGACATCAGGACGAACAGCCCGGCGCAGATCGGGAAGAGCCCGACCTCGCCGAAGACCCCCGCGGTCATGAGGAGCAGGGCGGCCGAGGCCGTCATGACGACCGCGAGACCGTACCCCAGCACCTTGTCCAGGCTCACCCGGCCGACCAGCAGCTTGCCGTTGATCTGGCCCACCGTGATCAGGCCCAGGGAGTTGACGCCGAACAGCAGGCTGAAGGTCTGGGGCGAAGCGCCGTAGATCTCCTGCACGACGAACGGCGAGGCGGAGATGTACGCGAACAGCACGGCGAAGGCGAACCCGCCGGCCAGCGTGTAGCCGGTGAAGACCCGGTCGGCGAGCAGCCCGCGCATGGTCCGCAGCGCGGCGCCGACGCCGCCGGTCTGACGCCGTTCGGGCGGCAGCGTCTCGCCGAGCCTGCGCCAGACCAGGAGGGTCAGGAGGGCCCCCACGAGGGTGAGGACGCCGAAGACCCCGCGCCAGTCGGCGAAGCGCATCACCTGGCCGCCGATGAGCGGGGCGATGATCGGCGCCACGCCGGATATGAGCATCAGGGTGGAGAAGAACCGGGCCATCTCGACCCCGTCGTACAGATCGCGCACGACGGCACGCGCGATGACGATCGCGGCCGCGCCGGCCAGTCCCTGGAGCAGCCGGAAGGCGATCAGCAGTTCGACGGTCGGGGCGAAGGCGCAGATGGCGGTGGCGAGGACGTAGATCGTCAAGCCGGCGAGCAGGGGGCGCCGACGGCCCCACTTGTCGCTCATCGGGCCGATCACCAGCTGGCCCAGGGCCATGCCGGCGAGGCAGGCGGTGAGCGTGAGCTGGATGGTCGAGGCCGGGCTGTCGAGGTCCGTGGTCACCGCCGGCAGCGCCGGGAGGTACATGTCCATGGACAGCGGGGTGAGCGCGCTGAGCCCGCCGAGGATGAAGGTGACGAGCAGTCCCGTCCGGCGGGCGGCCGTGAGGGGAGGTGCGGTGAGAGGGGAGGGAGTCGTGGGTGACGAGTCCTTCGAGGGCGCTGTCGCGTGGCCTCGTTCCGGCATACGGAACTCCAGTCTTCTTATCGTGTCTTCACACCCCCTGATGGTCCATGTTCTCAGCAATCGGAACGTCCCGGGGCCGATCTTCCGTGTGACGTAGCCTGCGGCCCCATGAACGCACGTGTGAAGAAGACCGCCGTAGTGACCGGAGCCGGTTCGGGAATCGGCCGTTCGGTGGCCCTGACCCTGGCCGCCGCCGGATGGTCGGTGGCGGTCGCGGGCCGCAGGCCCGAGCCGCTGGAGGAGACCGCGGGGGCCGCACGGGCGGCCGACGCCGAAGCCGACGTGCTCTGCGTCCGGGCCGACGTGAGCGATCCGGACGACGTGGCCGCGCTGTTCGAGACCGTACGGAAGCGCTACGGGCGGGTCGACCTGCTCTTCAACAACGCGGGCACCTTCGGCCCGGCCGGCGTCCCGCTGGAGGACATCACCTACGAGGCCTGGCGCTCGGTGGTCGACGTCAACCTCACCGGCTCCTTCCTCTGCGCGCAGGCGGCCTTCCGGGTGATGAAGGCCCAGGACCCGCAAGGCGGCCGCATCATCAACAACGGCTCCATCTCCGCGCACGTGCCCCGGCCCAACTCGATCGCCTACACCGCGACCAAGCACGCCATGACCGGCCTGACGAAGTCCCTGTCGCTGGACGGACGCCCCTACTCGATCGCCTGCGGGCAGATCGACATCGGCAACGCGGCCACCGAGATGACCGAGCGGATGCAGAGCGGGATCATGCAGGCCAACGGACAGCTCGCGGTGGAACCCGTCATGGACGCGGCCGACGTGGCGCGCACCGTGCTGCACATGGCGGAGCTCCCGCTGGGGGCCAACGTGCAGTTCGCGACGGTGATGGCGACCGCGATGCCGTACATCGGGCGCGGCTGATCCGGGAATGCCCGCCGGGAGGCCGGGGTTGTGGCGATCATGACTATCGAAGTGCTGCGCTACACCGCCTTCTCCGCCGATCCGGAGGGCGGGAACCCGGCCGGGGTCGTGCTCGACGCGAGCGGTCTGGACGAGGCGGCCATGCTGGAGATCGCCGCCGAGGCGGGCTACAGCGAGACGGCCTTCCTCACCGCCCCGCCCGAGGGTCTCGGCGGGCAGCCGGGCAGGGCCTTCTCCGTGCGCTACTTCAGCCCGAAGGTGGAGGTCCCGTTCTGCGGGCACGCCACCGTGGCCACCGCCGTCGCGCTCGGCGAGCGGGTCGGCCCCGGCGAGCTGCTGTTCGCGACCCGGGCGGGCACCGTGCCGGTGTCGGTGACCCGGGAGGACGGCGGGCTGCGCGCCACCCTGACCAGCGTCGAACCGCACACCGAGGAGCTGGACCCGGCCGACCTCGCCGAGGCCCTGGCCGCGCTGGACTGGCCGGCCGCCGACCTGGATCCGCGGTTCCCGCCGCGGATCGCCTACGCCGGTGCCCGCCACCTGGTGCTCGGCGCCGCCACCCGGGCCCGGCTCGCGGACCTGAACTACGACTTCGCCCGGCTGGAGGCGCTGATGCGGCGCCTCGACCTGGTCACCGCGCAGCTCGTGTACCGGGCGGGCCCGGCGGAATTCCACGTGCGCAACCCCTTCCCGGTCGGCGGCGTCGTGGAGGACCCGGCGACCGGCGCGGCCGCGGCCGCCTTCGGCGCGTACGCCCGCGAGGCCGGCCTGGTCCCCGCCGACGCCGTCCTCACCCTCCACCAGGGCGAGGACATGGGCCGCCCCGGCGTCCTGACGGTGGAGCTCCGGTCCGGTGACCCCCGGGTCCGGGTGGGCGGCGCGGGGGCGCTGATCCCGTAGTGCGGACCGAGGGGACCATCGAGGAGTACGACGTCCTGCCCGCCGGGCTCGCCGAGCAGGTGGCGGCCCTGGAGGCGCAGGCGTGGCCCGGGTCTTCCCCCGGGCACGACCCGGCGCTCGCCCCGCGCGCGGTGCTGCTCCTGGACGCCGACGGGCGGGTCGCCGCCTGCCTGGCGCTCCTCCACAAGCAGGTCCGGCTCGCGGACGGGCGTACGTACGACGCGGCCGGGCTGAGCGGCGTGGTCACCCGGGCCGACCTCCGGGGCCGCGGGTACGGGGGCCGGCTGGTGGCGGCGGTCCGCGCGGGGCTCGCCGCCGATCCGGGGGTGGACCTGGCGCTGTTCAGCTGCGACCGGGAACTGGTCCCGTTCTACGAGGCGGCCGGCTTCGAGGTGCTGCCCGGCACGGTCCTGGTCGGCGGCACCCCCGCGGAACCGCTCGCCACGGACGCCCCGGGCCTCGACAAGACGGTGCTCGGGGCGTTCCCCGCCGGCGCCGCACACGACGAAGGCCGCGCGGACGAGGTCCGCGCGGCCTTCACCGGCATCCGTGTCCCCCTCTACCCGGGGACGGTCGACAGGCTCTGGTGAGAGCGGGTCAGGAGCTGCTCGGTTCCGACTCCGACTCCGACTCCGGCTTCGGCGCCGGCGCCGGCTTGGTGCGCCGGATCAGCGACGGGGCCAGGAACAGGGCGAGCACCGGGACCAGGTACAGGGCCCACACGACGACCTGCAGCACGGTCGGGTCCGGCTGGAAGTTGAGGGTGCCCTTCAGCAGGGTCCCGTACCAGCTGTCCGGCGGGATCGTCCCGCTGATGTCGAAGGCCTTGGCGTTCAGCCCCGGAACGAAGTCGGCCTCCTGGAGGTCGTGGACCCCGTACGCGAGCACGCCCGCGGCGACCACGACCAGCATGCCGCCGGTCCACGTGAAGAACTTCGACAGGTTGATCTTCAGCGCGCCCCGGTAGAACAGCCAGCCCAGGACGATCGAGGACCCGATGCCGAGCAGGACGCCGGTCAGCGGACCCGCGCCGTCCCCGGCCGCGTGCACCGAACGCCACACGAACAGCGAGGTTTCCAGGCCCTCCCGGCCGACGGCCAGGAACGCCGTCGCCACCAGGGCGCCGGTACCCATCGCGAGCGCCGCGTCGAGCTTGCCCTGGAGCTCGGCCTTCAGGTGCCGCGCGGTGCGCTTCATCCAGAAGACCATCCAGGTGACCAGGCCGACCGCGACGATCGACAGGGTGCCGCCGATGGCCTCCTGCGCCTTGAAGGTCAGTTCCTGCGTGCCGAATTCGAGGCCCGCGCCGAAGGCCAGGGACAGGGCGGCGGCCAGGCCGACGCCCAGCCACAGCGGCGCCAGCTTGTCCTTGTTCCCGGTCTTCACCAGGTACGCGATGAGGATGCAGACGACGAGGCTGGCTTCCAGCCCCTCGCGCAGTCCGATCAGATAGTTGCTGAACACTTCGGTTCTCCCCGTCCCCTACGCGAACAGCGTCCGGCCCCACCAGTCGTCCTTGTCGCGGACGCCCGGCGGGACGGCGAAGACGGCCGAACCCACGTGCTGGATGTATTCGTTGAGGACGTCGGACTTCGCCAGCTTGCGCTGGATCGGTACGAAGCCGGTGCGCACGTCGCGCTGGTAGGCGAGGAAGAACAGGCCCGCGTCGAGGCGGCCCAGTCCGTCCGTGCCGTCGGTGAAGGAGTAGCCGCGGCGCAGGATCGTCGCACCGTTGTTGGTGTCCGGGTGCGCGAGGCGGACGTGCGCCTCCGGCTTCATCGCCTTCAGGAACGGCTCGTCGCGCTCCTTGGACTTGCCGACCGGGGCACCCTCGCCCTTGTCGCGGCCGAAGATGTCCTCCTGCTCGCCCAGGGGCGTGCGGTCCCACGTCTCGATGTTCATCCGGATCCGGCGCGCCACGAGGTACGAGCCACCGGTCAGCCAGTCGCTTCCGTCGCCGGCGCCGACCCACACGTGCTTGTCCAGGGCCGCCTTGTCGGTGCCCGAGATGTTCCGGGTGCCGTCCTTGAAGCCCATCATGTTGCGCGGGGTCTGCTCGTCGGGCGTGGTCGACGACGTCTTGCCGAAGCCCAGCTGGGACCAGCGCACCGCCGTCTTGCCGAAGCCGATGCGGGCGAGCTGGCGGATGGCGTGCACGGCGACCTGCGGGTCGTCGGCGCAGGCCTGCACGCACAGGTCGCCGCCCGAGCGGGCCGGGTCGAGGTTGTCGCCGGGGAAGAGCTCCAGGTCGATCAGGGCGCCGGGGCGCTTGCCCTCCAGCCCGAAGCGGCCCTTGGCGAACAGACCCGGCCCGAAACCGATGGTCAGGGTGAGGCGGGAGGCCTTCAGTCCCAGCGCCTCACCCGTGTCGTCCGGCGGGGCCTCCGGGAGGCCGCCGTAGCCGCCTTCCCCGACGGGCTGACCGGCCGTCATCAGGCGGGCCGCCTCGGTCCAGTCCTTGAGGAGCTGGACCAGCTCGCCGCGGTCCTTCGTCTTCACGTCGAAGGCCGCGAAGTGCAGACGGTCCTGGACGGCACTGGCGATGCCGGCCTGGTGCTCCCCGTGGAACGGCACGGCCGCGCCGGCCGAAGCCGCCGAGACCATGTCGGGGTCCGAGTTCAGGGCGATGGCCGTACCGCCGGCCGCCGCCGCGCCGAGCGCGAGGCCCGCGCCGCCCCAGCCCAGGACGGCCCGGCGCGAGGGCGCACCCGTGCCCGGGGCCGTCTGCTCCGTGGCGCCGCCGTGCGGACCGTCCGCTGCGGACTCCTGCTCGGACACCGACTCGCTCATGTGAGGATCTCCCGCCTGCTCTGCTGTTCCGGAGTTACTTCGCGACCGCGGCGGCCAGCTTCGAGAGCGGCTCGGCCAGCGCGTTGACGCCGTCGGAGAGCTCCTTGCGCTCGGGCTCGCCGACCTTGTCGTACGAGGTGAACTCGTACGCGGCCTTGTTCGGGCGGTACTTCTCCAGCAGGTTGTTCAGGGCCGCGAACTGCTTGTCCAGCTCGGCGGTGAGCGCGGGGTCGGTCTTCGAGGTGACCGGCTTGAGCAGCTCGTACGCCTTCTCCGCGCCCTCGACGTTGGCCTTGAAGTCGACCAGGTCGGTGTGGCTGTAGCGCTCTTCCTCACCCGTCACCTTGCCGGTGGCGACCTCGTCGAGGAGCTCCTTGGCGCCGTTCGCCATCGAGGTGGGGGTGATCTCCGCCTGGCCGACCTTCTTCTGCCACACGGCCAGGTCGGCCATCAGGGTCTCGGCGAGCTTCTTGTCGGCGTCGTCGATCTTGTTGCCTTCGAAGAGGGACTTCTCCAGCTTGTGCCAGCCGGTCCACTCCTGGTTGGGCTCCAGGCCGTCCTCGCGGACGTCGACCTTCGGGTCGATGTCACCGAAGGACTCGGCGACCGGCTCGGTGCGCTCCCAGCCGATGCGCGAGGGGGCGTACGCCTTCTTCGCGGCCTCGACGTCGCCGGCCTTGACCGCGTCCGCGAAGGCCTGCGCCTTGGGGATGGTCTCGTCGGCCTGCTCCTGCACGTACTTGCGGTACGCGGCGACCGCGGCGTCGGCCTCGGGGCTGCGCTTCTCGGCGGTGCCCGAGCCGGTGGCCTTGACCGGCTGGCGGATGCCGTCGCCCTTCATGCCGGGCTTGCAGGCGATCTCGTAGTCGCCCGCCTTGAGCTCGGCGGTGATGGTGGCCTTGGTGCCGGGGCCGATGTTCTCGCGCTCGGTGACGATGCGGTCGTCGGGGAACAGGACGTAGAGCTCGGTGACCTTGGAGCCCTTGTTCTCGACCTCGATGGTGACCTTGCCCGCCGGGAACTCCTTCGCGGAGACCTCGCAGGCCGAGTCGGAGGCCGCCACCTTGATGACGCCGTCGCCGGACGCGTCGCTCTTCTCGGAGCAGCCGGTGACCGCGGTCAGGGCGGCCACGACGGCTGCCGCGGTGACGACGGTGAGGCGGGCGGGGCGCATAGGGGGCTCCTGGCAGTCTGGCGTTCGGCAGACGACCGCCCCGATCGGGTGGGGGCGGCCGGTGAGGCGGACCTAACTTAACCGAGGCTTACCTGACCCATACCCGTACGTCCAGTGATTCAGCCCACACATTCGAGGGCCGGACACGGGGCCGTCACGGGTGCCCCACGCCGGCCCCATGCCGAGGTCAAGCGGAGGTCAAGCCCAGGTGGCCGTTCCGTACGCCGGAACGCTCCGCTCCGGGCTTCCCCGGCTCGCCGTCCCTCACGGGGACCACCAGCGGTGCCCCGGTGCGCGGGTGCGGGAGGACCTCCACCGGCTGGCGGTAGACCCGGCTCAGCAGCTCGTCCTCGAACGCCTCCGCGGGCGGGCCGTCCGCCGCGATCCGGCCGTCGTGCAGGACGGCGACCCGGTCCGCGTAGGCCGCCGCCAGGCCCAGGTCGTGCAGGACCACCACGACCCCGTCCCCGGACGCCGCCCGCTCCCGGCAGATCCGCAGCACCAGCTCCTGGTGGCGCAGGTCCAGTGCCGCGGTCGGCTCGTCGAGCAGCAGCAACGGGGCCCGCTGGGCCAGTACGCGGGCCAGCGCGACCCGGGCCCGCTCGCCGCCCGAGAGCGCCGAGAACGGGCGGGCGGCGAAGCCCGTCACCTCGGTGGCGGCCATGGCGGCGGCCACCGCCTCCTCGTCGGAGCCGGCCTGCTCGGTGCCCGCCCAGGGGGCGCGGCCCATCCGTACGACGTCCTCCACCGGAAAAGGGAAGGCCAGTGCGGCCGACTGGGGGAGCACCGCCCGGCGCAGGGCCAGCTCGGGGGCCGGCCAGCCGCCCACCGGGCGCCCGTCGATCCGCACCTCCCCGGAGTCCGCCGGCAGGTCCGCGGACAGGGCCGCCAGCAGGGTGGACTTGCCCGCGCCGTTCGGCCCGACCAGGGCCAGCACCTCCCCGGCGCACACGGTCAGGTCGATGCCGGCGAGCACCTCGCGCCCGCCGAGCCGTACGCGCAGGTCCGTGACCTTGGCGAGCGGCGCGCCGGGGGCCGGCCGGGCGGGGACGGTGCGCTTGGTCCTGCGGAATGCGGCGAACAGGACGCTCATGCCCAGCCTCCTTGCTTGCGGCGGGTGCGGCGCAGCAGCCAGAAGAAGAACGGGCTGCCGAGCAGGGCGGTCAGGACGCCGAGCGGCAGCTCGGCGGGCTGGGCGAGGGTCCGCGCGGCCAGGTCCCCGGCGACCAGCACCACGGCTCCGGCGAGCGCGCTGCCGGGCACCAGGAACCGGTGGCCCGGACCGTTGGCCATGCGCAGCAGGTGCGGCACGAGCAGCCCGACGAAGCTGATGATCCCGGCCACGGCGACGGCAGCCGCCGTGAGCAGCGCGACGAGCAGGATCAGCGCGAGCCGCAGCCGCTCCACGTCGACGCCGAGGTGGCGGGCGGGGCGCTCGCCGAGGGACAGCAGGTCCAGCTTGCGGGAGTAGAAGGGGGCGATGGCCAGGCCTGCCAGTGCGCAGGGCAGGACGGCGAGGACCTTGGGCCAGGTGGCCTGGGCGAGGGAGCCGAGCTGCCAGAAGGTGATCTGGTTCACCTGGCCGCTGTCCGCGAAGAAGATGAACAGGCCGATCAGGGCGCCCGCGAAGGCGTTGACGGCGATGCCGGTCAGGATGAGGGTGACGACCTCCGTCTTCCCGCCGTTGCGCGAGAGCAGGTAGACGGCGCCGACGGTGATCAGCCCCGCGACGAAGGCGCAGGCGGTGATGGTCCAGTTGCCGAGGAAGGTCAGGCCCAGCCCGATCGCGGCGACCGCGCCGACGGCGGCGCCCGCCGAGATCCCGATGACCCCGGGCTCGGCGAGGGGATTGCCGAACACCCCCTGCATCAGCGCCCCGGCGCAGCCGAGGCTCGACCCGACGAGCAGGGCGAGCACCACGCGGGGCAGCCGTACGTTCCACAGCACGCTCTCCCCGACCCGGTCGAGGGCGGCGCCCCCGAGCCCGAGGCGGTGCTGCACCGACCCGGTCACCTCCCCGAGCGGGATCTCGTAGGCCCCCACCCCGGCGGAGACCAGCGCGAGCAGCACGAGGACGGCGGCCAGGACGCCGGTGAGCCAGGCGGAACCCCACCGCCGCCGGGGCGGTGCGCCGGCGGCGGTGGGGGCGTCCCGGGACGCCACCCGCTCGGGAGCGGGAAGGGGGCCCGCTCCGGGCGGCGTCCCGGGGGTTTCGTAGGAGAGGGGCACGTCAGGAGGCCTTGCCGTAGAGCTGGGTGATGAGGGAGGTCAGGACCTGGTCGGTGCGCGGACCGTAGTTGAGCAGGACCCCGTCGTCGACGGCGATCACCCGCCGGTCCATGCCGGCCGGGGTCTGGGCCACGCCCGGGATCTTGACCAGCCCGTCCACGCCGCCGACGGACTCCAGGCCCTTGGACATGACGAGGATCGCGTCGGGCGCGGCCGCGGCCAGCGCCTCGCTGGTGATCGGGGTGAAGTCCTTGCCGAGCCCCGACTCCGGACCCGTGTCCAGCGCGCCGGCCGCCTCCAGCAGCGAACCGGCGCCGGAGTCGGAGCCGCCCATCAGGTACACGGAGGCCGTGCCGCGCAGGTAGAGGAAGGCCACGCGCGGCTTCTTGCCCGCGGCGGGCAGGGCCTTGCGGGCGGCGGCGATGCGGTCGGCGGTGCGCCGGTTCAGTTGCGCGCCGGCCTCCTTGACGCCCAGTGCGGCGGCCACCGCGTCGGTGCGCTTGGCCACGTCCTGAAGGGACTTGGCCGGGGCCACCACCAGGAGGGGGACGCCCGCGTCGCGGATCTGCCGGAGAGCCTCGGCGGGGCCGGAGGTGGTCTCGGCCAGCACCAGGGTCGGACGCAGCGACAGCACGCTCTCGGCGGAGACCTCGTGGCCCCGCGTCACCACCGGGAGCTCCGCCGCCTGTTCGAAGGTGGCGGTGATGTCCTTGGCGACGACCTTGGGGCCCAGTCCGAGGGTGTACACGATCTCGCTGAGGCCGCCGGTCAGCGGGATCACCCGGTTCGCCGAGGTGACGGTGACCCGGACGCCGTCCGCGGAGGCCACGGTCGCCGGCAGCGCGGGCACGGGCGCCTGGGCGAGCGGTTCCACCCGGTCCGGGAGGGCCGGGGCGCCGGCTCCGGTGGCGGGGGAGGGGGCGGCCGTACCTCCGCAGGCGCTCACGCCGAGGGCCAGGACCGCGGAGGTCAGGGCGACGGCGAAGCGGGACATGCGGGTTGACGCGGCGGGCGTAGGCACGAAGGCACCGTCCTGATCGTCCGACTGGGGTGGGGGACCCGGTTCGCTGGGGGGTGGGGACCCGGTTCGAGGTTCCGGGTGCCAGGGGGTTTCACACCCGGCCGAACGTAGCTTAGGTTAGCCTAACCTCGCTCGCTAGACCCTGGAGGGGACATTCATGTCCGCTGGACCCACCCGTGCGTCCGCCGTCGCCCTGCTGGCGACCCTGGCGGCTCTGGGAGCCGCCCTGCTCCCGGCGACCGCCGCCCAGGCGGCGGGCCGCACCGTGGAGGGCGGCCGACTCGACTGGGGCATCAAGTCCTCCTTCCAGAGCTACGTCACCGGGCCGGTGGCAAAAGGCGGGTTCAAGCTCAAGGGCGGAGCCGCCACCGCCGGCGGCAGCCTGTTCCGCTTCCACTCCGCGAACGGCTCCTACGACCCGGACAGCGGCTCCCTGGAGGCCTCCTTCAGCGGCGGCGTCACCTTCCAGGGCCACCAGAAGCCGGACGGCGCCTACGAACTGGACATGAGCATCAGCCGCCCCACCGTCAAGATCAGCGGCGGCAGCGGCACCCTCTACGTGGACGTCTCCAGCAAGGCCAAGGACGGCGGAGCGGTCACCACCGCCTCCCAAGTGCCCTTCGCCAAGCTGGGCCTGGGCGGGGTGAACATGAAGGGCGGCGGCAGTCCGGTCGCCCTCGCCGACATCCCGGCCACCCTCACCGACCAGGGAGCCAAGGCCTTCGCCGGCTACTACGCGGCGGGCGCGCAGCTCGACCCGGTCTCGCTCTCCGTGGACGTCAAGGCCGCGGCGGCCGAGCAGCCCGCCTCGCAGGCGCCGGGCACCCCGGCCGCGCAGACCCCGCAGGCCGCCGGGCAGTTCACCGACGCCGCCGTGGACTGGGGGGTGCGGCGCACCTTCCGCGAGTACGTCTCCGGCTCCATCGGCCAGGGCAAGTGGGAGCTGGCCGACGGAGCCCAGGACGGCGGAGCGCTGTTCCGCTTCCCGCGGGGCAGGGGCGCCTACGACGGCGCGAAGGGCACCCTCGACGCCGCCTTCGCCGGGTCCGTGCACTTCACCGGGGCCCACCTCGACCTGAAGCTCGCGAAGCTCACGGCCAGGGTGGAGAACGGCAAGGGCGTGCTCTCCGCCGACGTCACCACCGGCACGGACACCAAGACCGCCGTCCCGCTCGTCGAGTTCGACGCCAAGGGCCTCAAGGCCGAGGGCGGCCTTGCCACCCTCACCGAAGCCCCGGCCACCCTCACCGAGGGCGGCGCCCAGGCCTTCAACTCCATGTACAAGCCGGGCACCGAGATGGACCCCGTCTCCCTCGCGGTCGCCCTCGACGGAGCCGCGAAGCTCCCGGCCCTCCCGAACCTCGGCTCGACGGCCACCCCCGCCGCCCCGCCGGCTCCGGCCGCGACCCCGGCCACCGCCGCGAAGGCGGACGAGTCCTCGAACACCGGCCTGTACGCCGCCCTCGGGGTTGCCGTCCTCGTCCTCGCGGGCGGAGCGGTCTTCCTGGTCCTGCGCAACCGGACGAGGAAGCCGACGACAACCCCCGAGCGGGTCGCCGAGCCCCCGGCTTCGGCTCCGACGCCGGGTGCCGAGCCCCTGACCCCGGCTCCGACGCCGGGCGCCGAGCCCCCGGCCTCGGCCCCGGCCCTGGGCGCTGAGACTCCGGCCCCGGCTCCGGTTTCGGGCGCCGAGCCCCCGGCCTCGGCTCCGGGCGCCGAAGCCCCGGCTGCCCCGGACCCCGGCTCCTCCGGCTCCCCGGGTCCCTCCGGGGCCGACGGGGCCGCCGGGGCCGCACCCCGCGGCTGACCGCGGGCCGCCCGAAGCCGTACCGCCCCGGCGGACCGTCCGCCGGGCCCCGCACCACCCCGCTGTGCGGGCCGGGCGCACCCGGAGCGCCCGGCCCGCAAGCCCCGTACCGCACTCACCCGCAAGCCCCGCAGGGACCCGTAGGGCCCCGTACCGCCAGGGCTCGGCTTCGCCGTGCCTTCGCACGCCCCGCATGCACCGCACCGCACCCCGTCGCCTCCTCCACCCCCGTTCCAGGAGACCCCGCCATGTCATCGATCCGCCGTCCCATCGCCCTCGCAGCCGCCGTGGCCACCGCCGCCGCGGTGGCCGCCACCGTGTTCGTCCTGCCCGCCACCGCGGCCGGCACCGCTCCGGCCGCCTCCGCGGCGCAGGGCGCCCCCGCGGCGATCCCCGTCGTCGGCGGCACCCTCGACTGGGGCGTCCTGGAGAGCTACCGCACCTACGTCACGACCATCGCCCAGGGCGAGATCACCGTCGCGAACGGCGCGAAGAAGACCGCCAAGGGCTTCACCTTCGGCTCGGCCACCGGCCAGTACGACCCGGCCACCCACCTCGTGACCGCCGCCTTCAAGGGCAGCGTCACCTTCAAGTCGGCCGCGCACCGCTTCGAGGTGAAGCTCGCGAACCTGCGCATCGACACCGGCAAGAAGCTGCTGATCATCGACGTCACCCGGGACGGTGTGCTCGCGAAGGGCGTCCCCTTCGCGAAGGTCGCCTTCGGAGGGCAGTCGATGGCCAACCTGGGCACCACGCTGACCGCCGACGCCGCGAAGCTCCTCGGCTCGGACGGCTACAAGGGCAAGGCGGGCGACCCGCTGACGGCCGTACTGAAGTTCCCGCCGCCGCCCACCCAGAGCCCGTCCCCCTCCGCGAGCCCGACCAAGTCCCCGACCAAGCCGCCGACCAAGCCGCCGACGTCCTCCCCGTCGAAGCCGGCCTCCCCCTCGCCCTCCGCCTCGACCGGCAGGCCGGCGCCCGGCGGCCCGCAGAAGATCCTCGGCGGCAAGCTGGCCTGGGGCGTCAAGGAGTCCTTCCGCAAGTACGTCCAGAGCGCGGGCGGCACCGTCACCCCGGCGGCCGGCGCGGTCGCGAACGGCGACAGCTTCGCCTTCGGCGGCGGCAAGGGCACCCTCGACACCAAGACGCGGAAGCTGAACGCCACCTTCGCGGGCAACCTCCGCTTCCAGTACCCGGCCCACGGCATCGACGTGACCTTCGGCAACGTCCGCATCAACGCCGAGGGCGGCAAGGGAACCCTGGTCCTGGACGTGAAGACGGCCGCCGGGGTCAAGACGAACATCCCCTTCGCCACGCTCGACCTCTCGAAGGCCGACTACAAGACCAAGAACGGCGTCCTCACCCTGAACGCCGTGCGCACCGCGCTCACGGCCGAGGGCTCCGCGGCGTTCGCCAACGACACCACCGGCTCCATGTACCCGGTGGGGACCCGCGGCGACGACGTCAACCTGACCGTCTCCGTGGACAAGGACGCCGTCCTGCCCCCGGCCGGCACCGGTACCGCGGGCGCCACCGGTACCGCGGGCGCCGCCGGTGCCGCCGGAGGCGGCGGCACCGTCGGGGGCGTCGGCCTCGCCGCGACCGGCGCCGAGATCCCGGCCGGCGCACTGCTCGGTTCCTCCGCCGGCGTCATCGCGGCGGGCGCGGGCGCGGTGTTCGTCGCGCGCAGGCGCCGCACGGCCCGGAACTGACCCGTGCTTCAATGCCCGCGTGAACGATCTCGACGTCCTGAGGGTCTTCTGCGCGGGTGACGGCAGCCACGGCAACGTGCTGGGCGTCGTACGCGACGGCCGGTCCTGCCCCGACGACGCGTCGCGGCAGGCGCTGGCCGCCGAACTCGGCTACAGCGAGACGGTGTTCGTCGACGATCCCGAGCGCGGGATCGTCGACATCCGTACCCCCGGCACCCGGATGCCCTTCGCCGGGCACCCGCTGGTCGGCGTCGCGTGGCTGCTCGACATCGAGGAGCTCCAGCCCCCGGCGGGCGCCGTATGGGCGCGCGACGACGGGGAGTTCACCTGGATCACCGCCCGCCCCGAGTGGGTCGAGGGCAAGCGCACCGAGCAGTACGCCGACGCGGCCGCGGTCGAGGCGCTGCCCGGTCCGCCGCCGGGCGAGGGCTGGCTGTACGCCTGGGCGTGGGAGGACGAGGCCGCGGGCCGGATCCGGGCCCGCGGTTTTCCGCGCCGCCCCGATGGCGTGATCGTGGAGGACGAGGCCACCGGCTCGGCGGCGGTAGTCCTGACGGCCGAGCTGAACAGGGCCCTGAACATCACCCAGGGCAGGGGTTCGCAGATCCTCACGGCCCCGGCCCCGGACGGCACCGTGGAAATCGGCGGCCGCGTCCGCTTCGCCGAATCCAGGCTCGCCGGGGGCGCCTCCCAGCGGTAGCCGGGGGATTTCGAGGCGCGGGGTCCGGGGCGGAACCCCGGGACCTGGCGGGACGCAGTCCGCGCGCCACGGGCCGTCGTGTGCCCCGGGGGCGGAGCCCGAAAGGGGGGTGGGCCCAACGGGCCCACCCCCCTTCCCCGTTCAGCCCGCCGAAGGCGCTACGCGCTCAGCGGGAACTGCTCGCCCAGCTCGCGGAAGACCGCGCCGTTGAAGTCGAAGGCGCGCTTGCACTCGTCGATGATGCGCTGCTTCTCCAGGTCGTCCGCGGCGATCGCGTCCAGCAGCTCGCGGTAGGTCCGCTTGAACGCGGCCGGGTTGGAGATGTCCGCGAAGACGTAGAAGCGGACGCCGTCGCCCTTGCGCTCGAAGCCCCAGGTCCGCTCCGCCTTGTCGCGGATGATCTGGCCGCCGGAGAGGTCGCCCAGGTAGCGGGTGTAGTGGTGGGCCACGTACCCGCCCGGCCAGGAGGCGGCGCACTCGGCCACGCGGGCCGCGTAGGCCTCGGTGGCGGGCAGCGCGACCAGGGTCTCGCGCCAGCCGGGACCCCGCAGGTGGGCCAGGTCCCGCTCGATCTCGGCGAGGCGCATCAGCTCGGGCTGTATGAACGGCCCGGCGACGGCGTCGTCACGGAGGGCCTCCGCGGCGTCCTCGAGGGCCTTGTACACGAACCACAGCTGCTCGGTGTAGCGGGTGTAGGCGTCCACGCCGAGACGTCCGCCCAGCAGGTCGCTCATGAAGGTCGAGGTCTCCGCCTCGGTGTGCTGCTCGTGCGAGGCGACACGGATGACGGTCGAGAAGGCGTCCAAGACGGACCTCCGAGGAATCGGAAGAAAGGGAGAGCAGGTGTGGCGGCAGTGCCGCCACACCCGATCCTCCTTCTTAGGCTTACCTAAGTCAATGTGTTCCCGACGCCTTGTCGGTAAAAACCTCCACGAGGCGGTTCTCCCGGATCAGGGCAGCGTAAGGATCTCCGCTCCGGTGTCCGTGACCACCAGCGTGTGCTCGAACTGCGCGGTCCGCTTGCGGTCCTTCGTGACCACCGTCCAGCCGTCCTCCCACATGTCGTACTCGTGGGTGCCCAGCGTCAGCATCGGCTCGATGGTGAAAGTCATCCCGGGCTCGATGACGGTGGTGGCGTGCGGGCTGTCGTAGTGCGGGACGATCAGGCCGGAGTGGAAGGACGAGTTGATCCCGTGGCCCGTGAAGTCCCGGACGACGCCGTAGCCGAAGCGCTTCGCGTACGACTCGATGACCCGGCCGATGATGTTGATCTGCCGGCCCGGCCTGACGGCCTTGATGGCCCGGTTCAGGGCCTCGCGGGTGCGCTCCACGAGCAGCCGCGACTCCTCGTCCACGTCCCCGCACAGGTACGTGGCGTTGTTGTCGCCGTGCACCCCGCCGATGTAAGCGGTCACGTCGAGGTTGACGATGTCGCCGTCCCGCAGGACGGTCGAGTCGGGGATCCCGTGGCAGATCACCTCGTTGAGCGAGGAACACAGGGACTTCGGGAAACCGCGGTAGCCCAGCGTCGAGGGGTAGGCGCCGTGATCGCACATGAACTCGTGGGCGACCCGGTCGAGCTCGTCGGTGGTCACCCCCGGCGCGATCAGCTTGGCGGCCTCTTCCATCGCCTGGGCGGCGATCCGGCCGGCGATGCGCATGGCCGCGATGGTCTCGGCCGTCTGCACCTCCGGTCCGGTGTACGGAGTGGGCGCGGGCTTGCCCACGTACTCGGGCCGGCGGATGTTTCCGGGAACGGAACGGACGGGAGTGAGCTCGCCTGGTACGAGCAGCGACTGGCCAGACATACGAGCGAGTGTATCGAGCGGGTATGGGGCAGCATGGCGACAGAGAGAGGAGCCTGACGATGGCCCTGTTCAAGAAGCGCCAGGTGGGCAAGCCCGGCGAGTGGTACTACTGCCTGGTCCACAAGAAGGTCGAGGAAGGCCCCGAGTGCCCGGCGAAGGACCGTTTCGGTCCCTACGCGACACCCGAAGAGGCGAACCACGCCATGGAGACGGCGCAGGAGCGCAATCTCGAATGGCAGAACGACCCCAAATGGAACGACAAGACCCGAGAGGCTGAGGAAGGCACGGACACGTCCACCCCGTAGCCCGGCTACGGCCTCGGCTACCAGCGGCTGGGCGGCGGCGCGGCCAACTGGTCGGCCAGCCGCGCCAGCCGGTCCCGGAACCGCCTCGGCCCGCGCTGCACCGGCAGGCTGTTCTCCCCGGCCGCCGCGCTGACCAGGTGCTGCACGGTATCCAGGTCCAGCTCGGCGACCCCGTCCGGTACGGACAACACCTCGTGCGCGAGCGTCCCGAGATCCGCGTCCCCGCCGTCCATCGACAGTACGGTCGCCCCCGCGCGCCGGGCGTCGTGCACCCGCTCCAGCAGCCCGTCCCCGGGCCGCTCCGGAGCCACCACCAGCAGCGTGTGACCGCGCCGGGCCGCCTCCAGCCGGCTCAGCCCGACCGACAGGTGCGGGGCGTCACCGGGCAGCACCCGGTGGCGTACGAGCGTGGGCGCCAGCTCCGGCAGCCCCGACCACGCGGCCTCGTCGACCAGGTGCGCCGCCAGGTGCCAGGGCTCGTACGCCTCGGTCCCGACCAGCAGCAGGTTCCCGCCGGCCGGCACGACCGACCGCCGCAGCGTCCCGGCGAACCGGCGCGCGGCACCGGGCCACTCCGTACCGGCGAGCACTTCGCGCAGCAGCGCGACTCTCACGGCGTCCATACCGGCATCCTGCCGCATGGAAGGGACAAAGGGGAGCTGTTCCCCCATCTCCGCCCCACCCCCACCTCCCGAGGCATCTCCCACCTCCCCCAGCCCTCGCCCTCCCCTCCCGGGCATCTCACACGGTCCGTGCATTCGACTCTGACGATCTCGCGGCTACCCTCGCCCCCATGACCTCCACAGACAGCACGCAGCAGCCCGCGCAGGCCCCCGCGCAGGCCCCCGCGAAGGCCCCCGCCAAGGACCCGTGGGACCTTCCCGACGTCTCCGGCCTCGTCGTAGGCGTCCTCGGCGGCACCGGCGACCAGGGCCGGGGCCTCGCCTACCGGCTCGCCCGCGCCGGCCAGAAGGTGATCATCGGCTCCCGGGCCGCCGACCGCGCGCGGACCGCAGCCGACGAGCTCGGCCTCGGGGTGGAGGGCGCGGACAATGCCGAGTGCGCGCGCCGCAGCGACATCGTGATCATCGCCGTGCCGTGGGAGGGCCACGCCAAAACTCTGGAATCGCTGCGCGAGGACCTCGCCGGCAAGCTCGTGGTCGACTGCGTCAACCCCCTCGGCTTCGACAAGCAGGGCGCGTACGCCCTCCAGGTCGAAGAGGGCAGCGCGGCCCAGCAGGCCGCCGCCCTCCTCCCGGACTCCCGCGTCACGGCCGCCTTCCACCACCTCTCGGCGGTGCTCCTCCAGGACGAGTCCATCGAGGAGATCGACACCGACGTGATGGTCCTCGGCGAGGTCCGCGCCGACACTGACATCGTCCAGGCGCTCGCCGGCCGCATCCCGGGCATGCGAGGCGTCTTCGCGGGCCGCCTGCGCAACGCCCACCAGGTCGAATCCCTGGTGGCCAACCTCATCTCCACCAACCGCCGCTACAAGGCCCACGCAGGACTGCGCATCACGGACGTCTGACCCACCCGGCCCAGGGGGGCCGCCCGGCCCGCCCGCCCCTTCCGGGGGCCGACGGGCCGGGCGGCCCCACGTCCCGTCCCCTCAGCAGCGCCGCCCGCCGCGCCCCTCGACCGGGCCCAGGTGCGTCACCACACCGTGGTAGAAGCGCTCCACGGCCTCGTCCACGCTGCGGATGAATCCGGACTCCGCGTTCCCCCGCGTGCTTCCCATCCCCTTCAGCAGCGACAGCCGGAAACCCACGACGACCGAACCGTCCACGGGCAGCAGATCGCCCGGCTCGGGACGCAGCCGCTCCAGCGTGCCGCGCGGCCCGCTGCCCGGCCCCGCCCCGGCGCCCGGTCCCGCATCGAGGAGGCTCTCCACGTGCAGGTCCGCCGGGGCCTCGGCGAGCAGCTTCAGCAGCCGCTTCACCATGACCAGCGGGTACGCGCCGTCCGGGGCCGGCACGTCGACGGTCGTCCGCACCTTGGAGGTCCTGAGGTCGGCACTCACCGCGATGACACTGCTGGTCCCGTCGACGCGAAGCTCCGCGGAGAGCTTCCCGTCCGCGCACAGACAGTCCGCCGCGGCGGACCGCCGGGCCTGCGGATCACTGCCCCGCCGGGCCCGCTGCACCGGCAGCGCCTTCTGCCCGAGCTCCCCGCCGAGCCGCAGGCAGACCTGCCGGATCAGCCGCTCCCAGCTCTCCACGACCTCCACGGTCCGGGCGTCCCCGAGGCCGAGCGTCTCGTCCTCGATGCCCTTGCGTACGGGCACCCAGGCGGCGCCCATGTTCTGGAACCCGTGGCAGCCGGACTGCTCGTGCCGGAGGTACTCCAGGAGTTCCTGGAGGAGCCAGGCGTGCGCGGCGTTGCCCACGCCCTCGTGGCGGATCAGCATCTGCGCCTGGTGGGCGACCTCGGCCCAGGACAGGTGCCAGAGGCTGACCTTGTGCTTGCGCCGGCCGTCGACCTTCACCTCCACCATGGGGCGGCCCTCGAGGGCCACGTCGTTGGAGAGGGTGATGACGGCCTCGTAGCCGCGGCGTGCGGCGATGTCCATGTACGCCTGCACCTGCTCCGCCTTGAGCGGGTTGCCGTTCGTCTTCGTCTCCACGAGGGCCGTCCACAGCTTGCCCGCGCGCTCCACCCGGATCACCCCGTCCGGGCGCCGCGGTGTGTCCCCGTGGGGGAGGGAGACCTCCGTGAAGGTCTGCATCCGCCCGGCGGGCGCGCCGAAGCCGGCGGTGAGGCGGCGGCCGAACTCCGGCACCTGCGCCATGACCGACAGCAGTACCGAGGTGGCGCGCACCTCCCGCTCCCTGTCGCTCTTGAGGGAGGGGACGGGGAACAGCCGGGCCTGGCTCCAGGACTCGTTCTCGGCGAGGGACTTCTTGGCCACCTTGGGCAGGGTGACCTTCTTCCTGGTCGTACGGGGACTCCGGCCGCGGGTCTGCGCCGGTACGGCGACGGGTGCGGCCGCCTCGGCGGGCGCAGCCACAGGCTCGGGCCGGGAAACGGGCCCGGCGGCCGGTTCGCCAACGGGTGCGGCGGCCCTCGACTCCGCCGGGGCAGCGGCTTCCACGGGCTTCACCTCACCCGCGAGCCCCGCCTCCTTCGCTTCCCCTGCGTCTTCGGAGTCCTCGGAGTCCTCCAGCACGGGGATGCCGAAGTCCGTGGCCAGTCCGGCGAGGCCGGTCTCGTACCCCTGGCCGACCGCGCGGAACTTCCACTCCTCGCCCCGCCGGTACAGCTCGCCGAAGATGAAGGCGGTCTCCACGCCCGCATCGTCGATGGAGTAGCCGACCAGAGGTTCCCCGGAGCGGTCCGCGACCGTCATCCGCAGGTCGTCGAGGTCTCCGAAGCGCGCGCCGGCGTACCGGCTGGCCGCCACGACGATCCGCGCGACACCGTCCGGGACCGCCGTCAGGTCCACGCTGATGCGGTCCTCGTCGCCGTTGTCGGTCGGCACCTTGCCCAGGAGCTGAACGCTTCCGTCGGCGGCCGCCGGGTTGTTGTAGAAGTAGAAGTCGTTCTCGCCGCGGACCTTGCCGTTCTCGTCCAGCAGCAGCACCGAGACGTCGGCGTCGCCCGCCCCCGAAGCGCTGCTCCAGCCCAAGCTCACGACGACCGCCCCGGCATCCTCACTGAGGGCGGTCAGGCTGACGTTCGCGCCCTTCGGGATCTCCTGCATGTCTTCCCCCCGGTCCTTCCGCACCGCCCGTGCGTGGTGCGTCTCGGGCGAACCGTAGCGGCGGGACGGGGAAAAGATCACGGGATGTCGGAAATCGGTCGGACGGGAGCACGCCGGGGCATGGGGGACACTGGAGGGGCTTGAACCGCTTCAGTGTCTTCGAGGAGCCCCCACCATGCCCCGCCTTGCCGTGTTCGCCGTCGTTCTCTGCGTCCTCGCCACTGCCGCCGCCGTGGTCTCCTTCGTCGAGGGCAGCCTGCTCGGGATCGCGTGGGTGCTGATGGCGGGCATCACCTCGAACATGGCGTGGTTCTACGTGCGCAAGGCGAAGATCGAGAAGGCCGCCGCGGCGGCCCGCGCCGCGGGCTAGGACGCCTGGCAGAAACCGCTGGTGTCCTGCCAGAACTGGTAGAGGTCGCGGCCGCAGTACGCCTCCAGCTCGCTCACGCCCAGCGCCGACAGGACGCCGTACACCGCGTCGAAGAAGTACGCGTTGACCTCCGGGATCCACAGCAGCGCGAAGACGGCCAGCAGGCCGAACGGCGCCAGCGGGGCCACCTCGCGGCGGATCCGGTGGGAGAGCCAGGGCTCGATGATGCCGTAGCCGTCCAGACCCGGGACCGGCAGGAAGTTCAGGATCGCCGCCGAGACCTGGAGCAGGGCCAGGAAGCCGAGCGCGAAGCGGAACGCCATCGGGACCCCGTCCAGGGCGTTCAGCCAGAACGGGGCCGTGCAGACCGCCGCGAAGGCGACGTTGGTCAGCGGGCCGGCCGCCGAGATGAGGCTGTGCCGCCAGCGGCCCTCGATCCGGTCGCGCTCGATGTACACCGCGCCGCCGGGGAGACCCAGGCCACCCATGATCACGAAGAGGACGGGAAGGATGATGCTGAGCAGCGCGTGCGTGTACTTGAGGGGGTTCAGCGTCAGGTAGCCCTTCGCGCCGACGCTGAGGTCGCCGCTGTGCAGGGCGGTGCGGGCGTGCGCGTACTCGTGCAGGCACAAGGACACGATCCAGGCCGCCGTGACGAAGAGGAAAACGGCCAGCCCGGTGCTGGTCGAGTACCCCGTCCACACGGCCCACCCCGTCACCGCCATGATGGCGAAGATGCCGAGGAACACGGGACTGATCTTCCGGTCGCCGCGGTCGTGCGTGTGGTGATGGCTACGGTTCTGACTGCCCTGGGGACCCATACGGCGAACCTATCCCGCAGGCGGCGCCCGAGGGGGCCCGGGGCCGGAGACAATGGGCCCGTGCGTTACGCGATGCTCGGCACCACCCAGGTCATCCGCGACGACGGGAGCACCGTACCCGTCGGCGGAGCGCGGCTGCGCGCGCTCCTGACGGCGCTCGCGCTGCGGCCGGGGCGGGCGGTGCCTGCGGCCTCGCTCATCGAAGAGGTGTGGGACGGCGACCCGCCCGCGGACGGCCCCGCGGCGCTCCAGGCGCTGGTGGGACGGCTGCGGAGGGCGCTGGGGCGCGAGGCGGTGGGGTCCGGGGAGGGCGGCTACTGGCTCGTCGCCGACCGGGACGACATCGACCTGTACCGCTTCGAGCGGCTCGCGCGGGCGGCGGCGCAGGCCTCCCCGGCGGAGGCGGCCGCCCTGTACGACGAGGCCCTCGCCCTGTGGCGGGGCGAGCCGCTGAGCTCCCTGCCGGGTTCCGGGCCGGAGGCCGCCCGCTGGGAGGCGCTACGGCTGGACGCGCGCCGGGGCCGCCTGCACGCGGCGCTGGCGCTGGGGGAGGCCGAGCGGGTCCTCCCGGAGCTGACCGCGCTGTGCGCGGGGCTGCCGCTGGACGAGTCCCTGCAGGCCCTGCGCATCCGCGCGCTGCGCGACGCGGGCCGCCCGGCGGAGGCGCTGGCCGCCTACGAGGAAGTCCGCCGCGACCTGGCCGACCGCCTGGGCACCACTCCGGGCCCCGCCCTCCGCGCCCTCCACAGGGTCCTGCTGACCGACCCGACGGCGGCGCCGGGGCGTTCCGTCCCGCCGGCCGGACCCGGGCCGCTCCCCCCGGAGCAGAAGGCAGGGGCCGACCGGACCGACCGGATGGAGCGGGGCCAGGCCGGGCCCGGGTCCGGCGTGACCGCCGGGGCCGCCGGGGCCGCACAGGGCTCCTCCGCCGCCCCGGCCGGACCCGGCACGCCCGGCACCGCGGCCGAGCCGTACCGGTCCTCCTCCGCGCCGTCCGGTACCACCGCCACCACGGCGTCGTCCGGGCCCGACCGGGCGGACTCCTCCGACCGGGCGGACCCCGGCTCCACCGACGGGCCGGGTCCGTCCGCCCCGGGTGGGCCGGGGAGCGGGGACCTTCTCGGAGCCGGAGCCGGAGCCGGAGCCGGGCCCGTACCGCCCGGGCCGGGCGCGGGCAACCTGCGGATGCGGCTGACCACCTTCGTCGGGCGGGAGGAGGACATCCGGGTCATCGGGGACGACCTCGCCCGGTCGCGGCTGGTCACCCTGCTCGGACCCGGCGGCGCCGGCAAGACCCGGCTGTCGCAGGAGGCCGCCGAGGCGCACGCCCGCGCCGGCCGCGGCACACCGGACGCACGCCCCGCCACCCCGGAGCAGCCGTCGGCCGACCGCGTCCCCAGCCGGGGCGGGCCCGGCCCCGCCCCCGCCTGGGCCGACGGCGTGTGGTTCGTGGAGTTGGCTCCCGTGGACGATCCGGAGGACGTCGCCGAGGCCGTGCTCGTCGCGCTCGGGGCCCGGGAGACCAAACTGCGCGGCCCCGCCGCCGAGGAGATGCGGGTGCTGACCGAGCGCGGGGACCGGCCCCTCGACCGCCTCGTGGAGCATTGCGCGCGGCGCCGGATGCTGGTGATCCTCGACAACTGCGAGCACGTCGTCGACGCCGCCGCCCGCCTCGCCGAGGAAGTGCTGGCGCGCTGCCCCGGCGTGCAGATCCTGGCCACCAGCCGCGAACCGCTCGGTGTGCCGGGGGAGACCCTGCGCCCGGTGGACCCGCTGCCCGACCCCGTCGCGCTGCGGCTGCTCGACGACCGCGGGGCCGCCGCCCGGGCGGGGTTCAGCGTCGACGACGACCCGGCCGCCGCCGTCGAGATCTGCCGCCGCCTCGACGGGATGCCGCTCGCCATCGAGCTGGCCGCCGCCCGGCTGCGGCTGCTCACCCCCCGCCAGATCGCCGACCGGCTGGACGACCGTTTCAGGCTGCTGACCGGCGGCTCGCGCACCCACCTGCCCCGCCAGCAGACCCTGCGGGCGGTGGTCGACTGGTCCTGGGACCTGCTCGACGAGCCCGAACGGGCCGTGCTGCGCCGGTTGTCCGTCTTCGCCGGCGGCTGCGACCTCGACGCCGCCGAGGCCGTCTGCACCGACGCCGCCGAGGACCTCGACGCCGCCGACCTCCTCGGATCCCTCGTCGACAAGTCCCTCGTCGTCGCCGCTCCCGACAGCACCGGCGGCGGCATGCGCTACCGGCTCCTCGAGACCGTCGCCGAGTACGCCTCCGAGCGGCTCGCCGCGGCCGGCGACGACCGCGGCGCCACCGAGCGGCGCCACCTCACCCACTACCGCGAACTCGCCCGCACCACCGAGCCGCTGCTCCGCGGCCACGACCAGCGGGCGGCCGCCGACCGGATCGTCACCGAGTACGAGAACCTCCGTACGGCCATCCGCCGGGCCGTGGCCGTCCAAGACGTCGGTGAAGTGCTCTGCCTGCTGCACTCCCTCGTCTGGTACTGGCAGATGCACGACCTGCGCACCGAGCTCCGCCACTGGTCGGCGGCCGCGGCGGCCCTGGGGCCCGACCCCTTCGCCGAGCCCGTCGTTCCCGCCGAGCCCGTCTACGGGCGGGTCGTCGACACGCCCCCGCCGTACGAGGGCGAGCTGCTCACCGAGGCCTGGCGCGGCATCCGGATCATGTGCCTGGCCGCTCAGGACCAGACCGATGCCAGCTGGTCCAGCCCGGCGGTCCGCACCCAGGTCGACGGCATGCTCGCCGCCTACCGCCCTGGCCTGCCGCAGACCTGCGTGGCCCCCGGAGTTCTGTGGATCTACGCCGTGATGATCGCGGGGGACCCGGTCCTGCTCCGCGAAGCCATCGAGGAGACCGTCGAGACCGCCCGCGGGCTCGGCTACCGCTGGGAGCTCGCCTCCGCCCTCCAGCTGCGCGCCAACGTGCTGGCCAACCGCGCCGACTGGGCCGGCGACGCCGCCCGCGACGCCGAGGAGAGCCTGGCCGTGTTCCGCGAGCTCGGCGACGACTGGGGCTGCGCCGAGGCGCTCTCCGCCCGCGCCGAGGCCCGGGAGAAGCACGGCGAGTACGGCCTGGCAGCCGAGGACTTCCGCGCCGCCATCGAGCACGCCCGGCGGCTCGGCGCGAAGGCCCAGGTCACGGTCCTGCAGGTGCGGATGGCCGGGACCCTGGTCGAGGACGGCCACGTCGAGGAGGCGGAGAGGCTGCTCACCGAACTGCTCCCCACGATCCAGCACGTGGGCAACGAGGCCAGACCCGCGGCCCGGATGTTCCTCGCCGGGGTGTACGGCCGCACCGGCCGCACGGAGGAGGCCCGTGCGCAGCTCCAGTCCCTGCGCGAGGAGTTCTCCTTCGGCGCGTACGCCGTCTTCGACGGGTTCGTGCTCGGCACGATGGCCTGGCTCGACAACCAGGAGGGCAAGTACGAGAACGCGCTCGTGCTGATCCGGCAGGCCATGGAGGCCGTCCTGGACCCCCTGGCCCTGCTGATGGCCCCCCAGCTCCCGGCCGTCTACCTGCTCACCGCGGCCCTCTCCCACGCCGGACTCGGCGGCCCCCAGCAGGCGTACGAGGCCGCGCGGCTGATCGGTGCCTACCGCGCCCAGCTGCCGCCCCGGCACTTCCCGGTCACCACCGAGCGGGCGGACCTGGAGCAGGCCGAGGGCCTGGCCCGGGCCGCACTCGGCGACGCGGCGTACCAGGCGGCGTACGCCGAAGGCGGCGGCCTCACCCTGGAGGAGGCCACCGCCCTCGTCTGACCCGTGCGGGGTCCGCCCGGGACGCGATCCGGACCGGACCGGTCCGCCGATCAGGTCTTCTGGCGGAACTTCCGCACGGCGAGCGGCATGGTCACCAGCGTGATGCCGACCGACCAGGCCAGCGTGATCCACACGGAGTTGCCGAGCGGGGTCCCGTTGATCAGAGCGCGGGCCGCGTCGGCCAGGTTGGACAGCGGGTTGACGTCGGTGAAGCTCTGCAGCCAGCCGGGCATCGTCGTCGGCGGGGCGAAGATCGAGCTGCCGAACTGCAGCGGCATCAGGACCAGCATCGCCATGCCCTGGACCGCCTGGGGGGTCTTCATGGTGAGACCCAGCAGGATGAAGATCCACATCAGCGAGGAACCGAAGACCGCCGACAGCCCGATGGACAGGAACAGGTCCAGTACCGAGCCCTTGATGGACAGGCCGAGCAGGAAGCCCATGCCGAGCAGGATGGCGATGGCCACCATCATCCGGCCGAGCTCGACCACGATCTTGGCGATGAGCACCGAGGAGCGGGCGATGGGCATGGACCGGAAGCGGTCCATCACGCCCTTCTTGAAGTCGTCGTTGACCCCGGTGCCCACACCCATGGCGATGTTCATGCCCATCATCGCCATCAGGCCCGGGACCACGTAGTTGACGTACTCGCCCTGGTTGCCCTTGCCGGAGATCGCGCCGCCGAAGACGAAGACGAACAGCAGCGTGAAGATGATCGGCATGAACAGGACGTCGAACATCGACTCGGGGTCCTGCTTGATCTGCAGGACGTTGCGCCGGGCCAGGGCGCCGATGTGACGCAGGTTGCCCCGCAGACCGATCCGGCCCTCGTCCGTGAGGACGGGCCCGCCGGCCGGGGCGGCCGCGGTGGGGCTGGGCTTCGTCGTGGTTACGGTGCTCATGCCGCGACCTCCTCGGTCTGCTGGTTGGGGATGGAGTCCGAGACGGTGGGCTTCTGCCCGGTGATGGACAGGAACACCTCGTCCAGGCTGGGCAGGTAGGTGCTGATGTCGGAGATGCCGTACCCGCGGGCCGCCAGCAGGCCCACGACGGCGGTCAGCTGCTCGTCGGCCAGGATCGGCACCAGCAGGGTGCCCTCGTCCGGGACGGCCTGGGAACCGGCCACCCCGTCCAGACCGGCTTCCGCCAGGGAGCGGGCCATGCCCGGCAGGTCGGCCGGGTCGGTGGGGCGGATCCGCAGGGTCCGGCCGCCGACGCGGGCCTTCAGCTCGTCGACCTTGCCGTTGGCGATGACCTTGCCCTTGTCGATGACCGTCAGCTCGCTGGCGAGCTGCTCGGCCTCCTCCATGTACTGGGTGGTGAGCAGGACGGTGGCCCCCTCGGCGACCATCCGCTGCACCTCGTCCCAGACCTCGTTGCGGGTACGGGGGTCCAGGCCGGTGGTCGGCTCGTCCAGGTACAGCACGGCCGGGCTGCCGATCATCGAGGCGGCCAGGTCGAGCCGGCGCCGCATGCCGCCGGAGTAGGTCATCACGGCCTTCTTGGCGGCGTCCGTGAGGGAGAACCGCTCCAGCAGCTCGTCGGCGCGGCTCCGGGAGTCCTTGCGGGACAGGTCCAGCAGCCGGCCGATCATGTAGAGGTTCTCCCAGCCGGAGAGCTTCTCGTCGACCGAGGCGTACTGGCCGGTCAGGCCTATGGTCCGGCGCAGCTGCCGCGGCTGGCGGACCACGTCGAAGCCCGCGACCCGGGCGGTGCCGGCGTCGGGGGTGATCAGGGTGGAGAGGATGCGGACCAGGGTGGTCTTGCCCGCGCCGTTGGGGCCGAGGACCCCGAGGACGGTTCCCTCGCGGACATCGAGGTCCACACCGTCGAGGGCTTTGGTCTCGCCGTAGTGCTTGACCAGCCCCCGGACCTCTACGGCGTGCGAGCCGTTCAGGGGATTCTTGTCGTTTCGCGTCATGTCCACCATGGGACCAGACGGCACTGACAAACCGCCGACAGGCCGCCGACAGGCCGCCGACGGGCGGTCGACGGCCCGCCCACGGAGCACCGACGGAACACCGGTGGGATCCGCAGGCGGGCCGTCGGCCGGCGATCCGTCTAGTGGAAGGCGTGCTCCGGCTGCGGGAACGTTCCGCCGACCACGTCCTCGGCGAAGGCCTTGGCCGCGTCGCCCATGGTCGCGCGGAGGTTCGCGTACTGCTTGACGAACTTCGGCATCTTGCCGCCGGTCAGCCCCATCATGTCCGTCCACACCAGCACCTGCGCGTCGCACTCCGAGCCCGCGCCGATCCCGACCGTCGGAATGTGCAGGGACCGGGTGACCTCCGCGGCCAGCTCGGCCGGGACCAGCTCCAGGACCACGCCGAAGGCGCCCGCGTCCTGCGCCGCCTTCGCGTCGCGCAGCAGCTGGTGCGCGGCCTCGTCGCCGCGGCCCTGTACCCGGTAGCCCATCGCGTTCACGGACTGCGGGGTCAGGCCCAGGTGGGACATGACCGGGATGCCGGACTGCACGATCAGCTCGGTCTGGCGCAGCGAGCGCTCGCCGCCCTCCAGCTTCACCGCTCCGACCCCGGCCTCCTTGACGAGCCGGGTGGCGCTGCGCAGCGCCTGTACGGGGCCCTCCTGGTAGGAACCGAAGGGCAGGTCGCCGATGATCAGGGCCCGGCTGGTGCCGCGTACGACGGCCGCCGACAGCATGGTCATCTCGTCCATCGTCACCGGGACGGTGGTCTCGTAGCCGAGGTGACAGTTGCCCATCGAGTCGCCGACGAGCATGACCGGGATGCCGGCCTCGTCGAACACGGACGCCGTCATGGCGTCGTAGGCGGTGAGCATGGGCCACTTCTCGCCGCGTTCCTTGGCGAGGGTGAGGTCGCGGACGGTGATGCGCCGGGTGCCCGAGCCTCCGTACAGGGTGGGGGAGGAGGCTTCGCGGGCAGGCGAAACGGCATGCGTCATTGCAACTGCTCCTTGGTCTTCATCTCGAGGCGCCCTTACGGCGTCCCCGGACTCACCACCATGGTGGCACTCTCCGGGCCGCGGCGGGAAGTGGCACGAGGTCCGGTTCGTCACGCCGCCCGGGGCCGCGGGGCAATGTGCGCGTTTGGTGACAAGCGGAACCCCGGCCGCTGGACTGTTCGTCCTCCCGGACGTACGGCCGAGACAATCGGCGCGGAACGCTCCGCACATCGCCTAGGGTCAAGAGGCGGGGACGGAGCGCGAGCACGGCAGTGAGGGCAGTGGCATGGCACAGGCGTACATGACGGAGACGGGGAGCGACGGCTCGGATCCCGAGCCCTCCCGAACGGGTCTCCGGCGCCGGCTGGCCGCACTGCGGCGGGATCCGGGCATCTGGCGGCGCGGGATCGTGCTCGCCGCGCTGGCCGTGCTGATCGCGCTCGTCATGATCTTCCACGCCGAGCTGCCCAACGACATCGGCAACCTCGGCAGCCTCACCGAGACCTTCCTGCCCTGGCTGGGCCTGGCCGTCCCGCTGCTGTTCGCCGCCGCCCTCTTCCGCAAGTCCGCGACCGCGCTGATCGCGATACTGCTGACCGCCGCGGTCTGGGTGAACCTCTTCGGCGGCCTGGTCACCGACAAGGCGCACGCCGGCGGCAACCTCACGGTCGCCACCCACAACGTCGACGCCGACAACGCGGACCCCGCCGGCACCGCCGACTCGGTCGCCAAGGCCGGTGCCGACGTGCTGGCCCTGACCGAGCTCAAGGGCAGCGTCGTCCCCGTCTACGAGAAGGCCCTCGCAGGTACGTACAAGTACCACTCCGTCGAAGGCACCGTCGGGCTCTGGAGCAAGTACCCGCTGGTCTCCAGCAAGCCCGTCGACATCAAGATGGGCTGGACCCGGGCCATGCGCGCCACCGTCAAGACCCCCCACGGAGAGGTGGCCGCCTTCGTGGCCCACCTCCCCTCGGTCCGCGTCAAGCTCAACGCCGGCTTCACCGCCAACCAGCGCGACAACAGCGCCGACGCCCTCGGCGCCGCGCTCGCCGCCGAACCGCTGCACCGGGTCATCCTGCTCGGCGACCTCAACGGAACCGTCAACGACCGGGCCCTGTCCGAGGTCACCTCGCAGCTGCGTTCCACCCAGGGCGCGTCCGGCGACGGCTTCGGATTCAGCTGGCCCGCGCCGTTCCCGATGGCCCGCATCGACCAGATCCTGGTCCGCGGGGTCACCCCCGAGGCCTCCTGGACCCTGCCCCGCACGGGCAGCGACCACCTGCCGATCGCCGCCCGCGTCACCGTGAAGCCGTAGCGGGCCGGGGCCCGCTCCGCCTGCTCGGCCCGGAGCGCCCGCTACGCGCCTGCTCGCGTCAGAGCCGGCTACGCCTGCTCGCGCCAGCCGTTCGTGATGGGCAGCCGGCGGTCCTTGCCGAAGCCCTTCGCGGAGATCTTGGTGCCCGGCGGGTACTGCCGGCGCTTGTACTCGGCGGTGTCCACCATCCGCAGGGTCTTCGCGACCAGCTCGGGGTCGTAGCCCGCCGCGACGATCGCCTCCAGGCCTTGGTCGCGGTCCACGTACAGCGCCAGGATTCCGTCCAGCACGGGGTAGTCCGGCAGCGAGTCCGTGTCCACCTGCCCCGGGCGCAGCTCGGCGCTCGGCGGCTTGACGATGGAGTTCTCCGGGATCGGCGGGGTCTCGCCGCGCTCGGCCGCCGCACGGTTGCGGTACTCGGCGAGGCGGAAGACGTCCGTCTTGTAGACGTCCTTGATCGGGCCGTAGGCGCCCACCGAGTCCCCGTACAGGGTGGAGTAGCCGACGGCCAGCTCCGACTTGTTGCCCGGAGCCAGCACGATGTGGCCCTCCTGGTTGGAGAGCGCCATCAGCAGGGTGCCGCGCAGCCGGGACTGGAGGTTCTCCTCGGCGAGCCCGGTCAGGCCCAGCGCACCCATGTACGCGTCGAACATCGGCTCGATCGACACGGTCCGGAAGTTCAGGCCGGTCCGTGTCGCCAGGTCGGCCGCGTCGCCCCGGGAGTGCTCCGAGGAGTACTTGGAGGGCATCGAGACGCCGTACACGTTCTGCGCGCCGATCGCGTCGCAGGCCACGGCGGCGACGAGCGCGGAGTCGATGCCGCCGGAGAGGCCGATCAGGACCGACCGGAAGCCGTTCTTCCGTACGTATGCGCGCAGGCCCACGACCAGCGCGTCGTAGATCTCCTCGTCGTCGTCGAGCCGGTCGGCGTAGCCGCCCGTCACGACCGGTTCGTACGGTTCCACGGGCTCCTCGGTGAGGATCACGCGGTCGATGCGCAGACCGTCGTCGACGGTGCCCTCGACGGGGGTGGCCGAGGCGGCCGGCAGGTCCAGGTCGACCAGGACGCAGCCCTCGGAGAACTGCGGGGCGCGGGCGATGACCTCGCCCGCGGAGTCGACGACGATCGAGTCCCCGTCGAAGACGAGCTCGTCCTGACCGCCGATCATCGCCAGGTAGGCGAGGGTGCAGCCGGCCTCCTGGGCGCGCTTGCGCACCAGCTCCAGGCGGAGGTCGTCCTTGTTGCGCTCGTACGGGGAGGCGTTGATCGAGATCAGCAGCCCGGCCCCGGCGGAGCGGGTGGCGGGGACGCGCCCGCCCTCCTGCCAGAGGTCCTCGCAGATGGCCAGGGCCACGTCCACGCCGCGCACCCGGATCACCGGCTGGGTGTCGCCCGGCACGAAGTACCGGAACTCGTCGAAGACTCCGTAGTTGGGGAGGTGGTGCTTGCCGAAGCGCAGGACGACCTGCCCGCCGTACAGCACGGCGGCCGCGTTCTCCGGGGAGCCCGCCGGGCGGCCGAGCCGGGGCGCGGCCTTCTCCGTACGGTCGAGGTAGCCGACGACGACCGGGAGCTCCCCGAAGCCCTCGTCCGCCAGGCGCCGCGCGAGGTCCTGCAGCGCCCGGCGGGACGCTTCGACGAAGGAGCCGCGCAGGGCGAGGTCCTCGACGGGGTACCCGGTCAGCACCATTTCCGGAAACGCCACCAGGTGGGCGCCCTGTTCGGCGGAGTGCCGGGTCCAGTGGACGACCGAGTCGGCATTGGCGGCGATGTTGCCGACCTGCGAGTCGATCTGATTCAGAGCGAGGCGTAGTTGAGGCACGCGGCCCAGTCTAATCGTCTTTCTGACGCGATGTCCTGGGAGTTGCCGCAGTCGCCGTGTCCGGAGGGGCGGTGGCGGCCGCCGGAGCCGCCGGCTCAGCCGATCGGGCCGCTCCAGATCGCGTCGTCGTACTCGGTGCCGGGCGAGATCTCGAAGTGCAGGCTCTTGGTGCCTTCGGGTACGACGAAGGCGAAGGTGCCGGTCATCGACTCGCCGGGCATGACCGAGCCCTTGAACATCTTCGGCACGGTGCCGTCGAAGGCCATCTCGGCCTCGGTGCCCTGGTCGTCGCGGGCGTGCGGCAGGGCCAGGCTGACGTCGAGCGCGGACCCCGAGTTGTTGACGATCTTCACCGTCACCTTGACCGCGTTGCCGTTGCGGGCCTCGGGCGGGTAGGCCGTCGAGGACGGCTTGTACGAGACCGCGCGCTGCACGGTGACCTGGACGCCGTCCTCGTAGGCGTAGGGCGCGCCCCAGGCCAGGGCCGAGGTCTTGCCCGGGATGTCGGAGGGCGAGGGCTTGGGAGCCGGACTCGCCGGGGCGCCGGGGGTGGCGGAGCCGTCGTAGTCGTCGTCGTAGCCGTCGTCGTAGTCGTATTCGTAGCCGCCGAGCGGGCGGTCGTCGACCTCCCTGTCGATCCTCTCGATGACCTTCACGGTGATGAACCAGCCACCCACGGAAGCGCCGAGGCCGAGGAGGCTGAGGACGGTGCCGATCGCGGCCAGCGTGGCGCGGGGGGCGCCGCGGCGGGCCTTCAGGACGGCCGCGATGCCGATGCCGGTGCCGGTGAGGGCGAGGAGGGCGCCCGCCCAGAAGAAGAAGGGGACGAGGCCGACGAAGATGCCGAACAGGCCGAGGAGCAGGGCGGCGAGGGCCAGGCCGTTCGAGGCGGCCGGGGGCGGCGGGAAGCCGGGCCCCTGGGGTCCGCCGGGGTATCCGCCGGCGTAGCCGCCGTGGGGCGCGGCCCAGGGGTTGCCGGGTGCGGGGGCGCCCGGGGCGCCGGGGGCGCCGTACGGGGCTCCCCAGGCGGGCGCCGCAGGAACGGCGGCGGCCACCGGGGCGGGCGTGACCGGAGCGAAGGACCCGGCGGCGGCGGGGGCCGGGGCGGTGGGCTGCGGCCCGGGGGCGGCCTCCGGGACCGCGGCGGGGGCATCTGCTCCGACGCCGGCCGGGGTTGCGTCCGAGGGCTGCGGCGGGGCCGCGTCGGTGGGCTCGGTGCCCGCGGGCTGCGCAGGGGAGGGGTCGGCGGGCTCGGTATGGGTGGCTGCCGGTGCCGGTGCCGGTGCCGGTGCCGGTGTCGCGTCCGTGGGCTGCGCGGGGATCGCTGCGGGTGTGTCTGCTGCGACGCCTGCCGGTGTCGCGTCCGCGGGCTGTGCCGGGGCCTTGTCGAGGGACAGGGGCTGCGCGGGCGCCGGTATGGGGGCCGCCTCGGGTATGGAGGTGCCCGCGGGCTCCGTCGGCGGGCCGGACGGGGTGCTGGGCGGATTCGGCGGGGTGCTCATACCGGCGGGAAGTCCTTCAAGTCGCAATCGGCGCGTGACGATCACAGCCTGTCATGGAATTCGGCCTCCCCGCCGGGCATTTCGGGCCCCCCGGGACCCGCGCGACCGCCCGGGACCGCGCCGCGGCCGGGCCGGCGGCGCGCGGAGGAAGGCGCGTCGCCGGCCCCGTCGGGGGCGGGATCCGGTCAGCGGAGGTAGCCGAGCACGGTCATCATCCCGGCCTCCGCGTGGAAGACGTTGTGGCAATGCACCATCCACAGACCGGGATTGTCGGCGTCGAAGTCCACCGTCAGCCTCCCGCTCGGAAGTACCACCGCCGTGTCCTTGCGGGCCCCGCCCGGCCCGCCGCCGAGGGCGAAGGTGTGCCCGTGCAGGTGGAGCGGGTGCCACATCGTCGTGGAGTTCTCGAACTCCAGCCGGACCCGTTCCCCGGCCTTCACCGGGTGCCGCTGGTCCGGGGCGTACGGCTTGCCGTCGAAGGCCCAGTCGTACTTCGCCATCCCGCCGGTCAGCTTGATCCGCACCGTGCGGTCGGGTTCGCGCGCGGCCAGCGCCACCGGCTCCGCCGCCTTCAGGGTGTCCGCCGTCAGCGGCCGCCCGGTCAGTTCGGCGGGCCGGGTCGAGGCGGTGGGCGCCGCCCCCGCCCCGGTGCGGAGCACCGCGAGCGCCGACGCGGAGTCCCCCTTGCCCTCGGCGAGCGCGGTCAGCGGGAACACCCCGTCGCCCGCCGTCACCAGGACGTCGTAGCGCTCGCCCATGCCCAGCAGCAGCGAGCGGGCGGTGGCGTGCCGGACGGGGAAGCCGTCCGTGTGGGTGACCGTGAAGGCGTGGCCGCCCAGGGCGATCCGGAAGGCGGTGTCCCCGCCCGCGTTGATGATCCGGATCCGGATCCGGTCCCCGGGGCGGGCGGTGAAGACCGAAGGGTCCTCGGGGGTGCGGCCGTTGACCAGGTAGTACGGGTACGCGACATCGCCCGGGTCCTTGCCGAGGACCTCGCTGGCTCCGCCCATGAGGACCCGGGACGGGCCGCCGCTCGCGGCGGGCGCGGGAGTGCCCATGGAGCCGGAGCCGGAGCCGGAGCCGTGGCCCGCATGGCCGCCGCCGCTCGAGCTCATGTCCATGCCCTTGCGGAGTTCGGCGAGTACGGCGTCGGGGGTGGAGCCGTCCACCCCGTCGAGCCAGTCGTCGAGTACGACCACCCACTCCTTGTCGTAGGAGAGGGGCTCCTTCGGGTCCTCGACGATCAGCGGTGCGTACAGCCCGCGGTCCTGCTGGACCCCGGAGTGCGGGTGGAACCAGTACGTCCCGGGGTGCGGGACGGCGAACTCGTACGTGAACGAGCCGCCCGGGGCGATGTCCCGCTGGGTCAGCCCCGGTACCCCGTCCATGTCGTTGCGCAGCGCCAGGCCGTGCCAGTGCAGGGAGGTGGCCTCGGGGAGGTTGTTGGCCAGGGTCAGGGCGAGGGTGCCGCCCGCGGTGGCCCGTACCTCCTTGCCCGGGAGCTCGTCCCCGTACGCCCACGAGCGGACGGATCGGCCGGCGCCGATGTCGAGCGGGGTGGCGGTGGCCGTCAGCCGCACCTCGGTGAGCGGGCCGGTGGCCTTGCGGGCGGCCTCGGCGGCCCGCACCTCGGCGCCGGCCGGGTCCACGTAGCCGCCGGGGGCGGGGGAGGCGGCCCCCTTGCCCGTGGAGCCCGCGCCGTGGTCCATGCCGGCCATGCCGGAGCCCGAGCAGGCGGCTAGCAGCCCGGAGCCGGCGAGGGCGGCGCCGGCGCCGAGGAGGGCGCGGCGGGAGGGCGAGGAGGGCGAAGAGGAGGGGGAAGAGGAGGGCGAAGCGGGGGGAACGGAAGAGCGCATGGTGGAACACCTCGTGATGGTGTGAGGCAGGCAGGTGGGCACCGTCTGCCGCCGCCCCGCAGGCATGCGGGGGCGACGACGGAGCCCGGCCTATACGCGCAGCACCGTCAGCAGGGTGAGGAGTTCGCGGGGTGGTGGCGGGTCCGGGCCGCCGGACCGGCCCGGCGCGCGTGCCGCGCCCCCGAGCGGCGCGGCACGGCGCGGGCCGGCCAGTCCGGCTCCGAGGATCAACAGGGTGAGGGCGCCGAGCACGGCGAGACACACGGACATGGGGTCCATGCCGGTGTGCTGCGGGCGCGGGGCCTCGACGACGACGGCCGCGGTCGTGGTGACCGGTGTCGTGGTGACCGGTGTCGTGGTGACCGGTGTCGTGGTGGCGGCAGCGGCCGCCAGGTCCGACGGGGTCGCCGGGTCCGACCGGGGTGCCGCCTCCGGCGCGTCGACCGGTCGGCCGCCGTGTGCCGCCCCGGACGGCGTATGGCCGCCCCGGGGAACGAAACGGACCGACGGCACGTCCTCCATGGCGTGGGCCGGAGTCGGATGGCCCAGCGTGTGCATGCCCGCGATGCCCAGCAGCAGCGCGGCGAACAGCAGCAGCCGGTGCCACCGGACTGCTGGTCGCTGCGTGCGCGAAGCCGGGCGGGTCATGGCGGGAACCCTACCCGGGGTGGGTATCCGATCGGAGGACCGGGCCCGGCCACGTTTAGGATTAGTCGCATTATGTCCACAAAAGACCCGCCGTTCTCGTCGCTCCCACCGCACTCGCCGCCGGGTCCCCGGAACCCGGGTGACCCCCTCGAACACGTGAAGCCCGTCGAGTCCCGGAGATCCTGGAAGTCCGTGAACAGCCCCTCCGCCGCGACGGGTCCCGCCGCCACGGCCACGGCCCGCTCCGTGGCCCTCCTCGTCGGGCTCGGCGCCGCCGCCTACACCGCGTGGGTCCTCGAGGTCGTCCTGTCCACGGGCCTCAACCCCGTCGAGACGTACGTCAGCGAGCTCGCGGCCCAGGACCAGCCCCTCGGCGGCCTGTTCCGGGCGACCGACTTCACCGCCGGCCTCCTCGTCTTCCTCGGCGGCCTCCTGGCCCTGGTCCGCCTCGTCAGACGCGTCGAACCCAGCCGCCCCTGGTCCGTCGCCGGCTGGTCCGGGATCACCCTCTTCGGCGCCTCCACCGCCGCGGACGCCTGGCTGCCGCTGAGCTGCACGCCGACCGTGGACCCCGAATGCGCGGCGCGGGAGACCGCCGGGCTGGTCCCCGCCACCCATCAGGCGCACGCCGTGAGCAGCAGTCTGGCCATGACGGGAGCGCTCGTCGGGATCGTGGCCCTCACGCTCGCCGCCCGCCGCTACGGCCGCCTCGCCCCGCTCGCGCGGTTCGGGCCCGTATTGGTCCTCCTGGAACTGCTCGCCACCGTCTGGACGCTGGTCTCCATCGCCCTGTTCACCGCCGGGCACGGCACCTGGGCGCTCGGCGCCGGGCAGCGGCTCCAGGTCCTGTTCGTGGCGGTCTGGCTGGGCCTGCTCGCGTACTCCGTCCACCGGGAACGCCGTACGTGAGCGGCCCCGGGGCCGGGGCTGCCCCCGGGAGGTTCGTACGCCCCTCCGCAGGCTCCGCGGGCCCCGCCGGCCGTGTCGCTGACGGGGTGCCGCTGCACGTCCTCGTGGAGGGCTCCGGCCCTCCCGTCGTCCTCAGCGCCGGGCTCGCCATGGCCTGGTTCGACTGGGACCCCGTGGCGGAGCTGCTCGTCGCCGCGGGCCGTACCGTCGTCCGCTTCGACCGTCCCGGTCACGGGCTGAGCGCCCCCGCCGTACGCCCACCGTCCGCAGCCGGGGAAGCACACCGGATCGCCGGGCTGCTGGACGCGCTGGGCCTGGGCGCCGAGCGCGTCACCGTGGCCGGGCACTCCATCGCCGGGTTCCACGCCGAAGCCTTCGCCCGGCTGTACCCCGGACGCACCGCCGCCCTGGTGCTGGTCGACGGCAGCGTGGAGGAGCGGCCCCGTACGGCCCTGCCCGCCGGGCTGCGCACCGGCGCCGCCCGGCTGCTCGGCCGGGCCGTGACCGCCGCAGGGCTGCCGGCCGCGCTGGGCCCCCGGGCCCGGCGGATCGCCGTACGGGCATCCCGCGCGGGCGGCGGGGACCCGGCCGACCCGGACCTCGTACGCCGCTGCTACCGGACCGGCCGGGTCTGGTGCGGAGCCCTGCTGGAGAACTCCCGCTACCCCGACACGGCCGCCGAGGTGCTGGCGCTGCGCGCGGAGCTGCCGCTGACCGTGCCCGCCACCGTCCTGGCCGGCCACGACCCCGGCGCGCGCCGCCCGGACCCGGGCTGGCTGGGCCGCCAGGCGGCGCTGGCCGATGCGCTGGGCGCCCGGTTCGAGGTGGCGGAGCCGGCCGGACACCTGGTCATGCTGGACCGCCCGCACCATGTGGCGCGGGCGGTCCTGTACGCGGCGCGACCGGAGGCGCCGTCGGCTCCGTCGACCCCGGGAGCGGTCTAGCTCCGGGCGTAGACCTTCTCCGCCCAGCCGGCTATCTGCTCGTCCGACAGGTGCTTGGCCAGGTCGGCCTCGCTGATCATCCCGACCAGCCGCTTGTTGTCGATGACGGGAAGCCGGCGGATCTGGTGGCTCTGCATCTCCTCCAGCACCTCGGAGACGTCCGCGCCCGCGTCGATCCAGCGCGGGGTGCCCTGGGCCATGTCGCCGGCCGTGATCTTCGACGGGTCGTGCCCCTTGGCCACACAGCCGATGACGATGTCGCGGTCGGTCAGGATGCCGCAGAGGCGTTCGTTGGAGTCGCTGATGGGCAGCGCGCCCACATTGAGCCGGCTCATCAGCTGAGCGGCCCGGTCCAGGGTTTCGGTGGCGGGGATCCACTGGGCCCCGGGGTGCATGATCTCTCCGGCGGTGGTCATCGCGTAAACCTCCTGAGCACGCCGTAGCGGCCGGGCGCGGGTGCGCCCGCCTCGGCGTCCTCATCCTCATTCGCCCGTTCGGACCACGCGACCCGGCAGGGGCGGGAGGGGGCCGTACGGGTGACCCCGGGGCGGGCGCGGCAGGGCGGGGGCCCTGCGGGGCGGAGTCCCGGACCCTTCCCCCGGACTCCGTCCGGGGGCCCCGGTTCGCCCGTTCCCCGGGCTCCGCCCCGGATCGCCCGGGGCGGAGACCCAAGGCGGCGGAGCCGCACCCCGGCAGCGGGTCACCCCGTGGCCGGCGGCTCCGCTCCGCGCTGCTTCAGCATGTCCGCCATCAGCTGGAGCTCCGACTGCTGGGCTTCGACCATGCCCTGGGCCAACGCCCGCTCGGCCGGGTTCCCGCACGCGTCCGCACACCCCTGGGCCATCGCGACGCCGCCCTTGTGGTGGTCGGTCATCAGCCGCAGGTAGAGCACCTCGGCGTCCCGGCCCCCGGCGGAGCCGAGTTGTGCCAGCTCCTCCTTGGTGGCCATGCCGGGCATCAGGGCGCCGGGCTTGGTGACGGCCCCGCCCATGGCGTGGCCCGTCATGCCGTGCCCGGAGCCGTCGGTCTCCATCCAGGACATCGGCGGCTCGTCGGCCACCACCTTCGGCAGGCCCCACATGTCCAGCCAGCCCAGCAGCATGCCGCGCTGGTTGGCCTGGGTGTTGGCGATGTCGTAGGCGAGGGTGCGCACCGGCTCGTCCTTCGTGCGGTCGCGCACGATGAAGGACATCTCCACCGCCTGCTGGTGGTGCACCGCCATGTCCCGGGCGAAGCCCGCATCGGCGGAGTAGAGCCCCGGCGTACGGGAGGACGCGGGTGCGGAATCGGTTCCCCCCGCGGTGGCGACCGTGGCCCCCACCGCGAAGAGCAGCGCCAGGCCCACGGCCGAGCCCGCGGCCCAGTACGTACGGGCCACGGAGCCGCGGCCGGACGTCCGGGTCACTTGTCGGCCAGCCCGTTCGTGCAGGCCGCGCCCGGCTCGGGGGTCTGCGCGCCCTGCACGTACTTGGTGAGGAACGCCGCCACCCGGGCGTCGTCCGCCTTGTCCACGGTCAGCTGCTTGCCCCACGCGCTGAGCATGATCGCGCCGGACTGCTCCTTGACGGGGCTCATCAGCGTGTACGGGCGCTTGGACACCGTGGCGGCGAGCTTCTCCACGTCGGCCGGGGCGGCCTTCTCGTTGTACGTCACCCAGACGGCGCCGTGCTCCAGCGAGTGGACGGCGTTGATCTCGGGGATCGGGTTCTTGTAGACGTCGCCGTCGCAGTTCATCCAGCGGGGGTTGTGGTCCCCGCCGACCGGCGGGTTCATCTCGTACTTCACCGGGGTCTCGACGTGCTTGCGGCCGAGCTTCTTGGCGTCCCAGGTCTGCTCGCCGGCGACGGGCGCCTTGGCGAGGGCCTCCCTGGCTTCCTTGTCGTTCTGCTGGTCGATCATCACCCACGCGCCGAAGCCGATGAGCGCGGTGACGATGGCGGCCGACGCGGTGATCGCGATGGCCTTGTTGCGCCGGTCGCGCGAACGGTCGGCGCGGCGCATCTCGGCTATCCGCGCCTGGCGGGAGTTGTTGGTTTCGGACTTCCTGCTGGCCATGGCCCTGAATCCTTTTTGCTGAGGGGGGTGGGGTGGAGAACGCGCTGCCTGAGCGCCGCCGAACCGGGACCGGTCAGGTCCGCAGCACTTGGAGGGCGTACAGGTCGGGGCCGCGCGCGAGCGCCGAGGGGGGCCGGATCCACGCCGCGGGCGCGGGACCCGCGGCGGGTACGGGCGTCCCGCCGGCCGCCAGGGCCGCGGGCGGCGCCTGGGGCAGCAGTCCGGGGAGAACGTGCGAGAGCGGGGAGCAGCCGGGCCCGTCGTGCGGCGCCACGCAGACGACGCGCTGCGCACCGGACCCGTGGGCGGTGTGCCCGGCCCGCGACACCGTCCCCGCGGCGGCCGGGTGCTCGGCTCCGGCCGGCCAGCACAGGAACGCCGCGCCGGCCAGCACCCCGAAGGCCATCAGGAGGACGGCATGCCGGAGCCGCGGACGTCTCCGACGTCCCTGCTCGTCCTGCGCATGGCCCCCCATGGGCGCCGATGGTAATGCTCATGACCGGCCCAAGGTCAGTGCGGGGGTGCCACCGGCTTTCCGGGGTGCGTAATCTGGCGGAAACCACCGCTGGCGATACTGGGCCGGCCCGACTGTGCCCCTGCCCTCGCGGCAGTGGTGCACAGGCCGCCTGAACTGCGAGGATGAAGCCATGGACAAGCAGCAGGAATTCGTCCTCCGGACGCTCGAGGAGCGCGACATCCGCTTCGTGCGCCTGTGGTTCACCGACGTACTGGGCTTCCTGAAGTCCGTAGCGGTCGCGCCGGCGGAGCTGGAGCAGGCCTTTGACGAGGGCATCGGATTCGACGGCTCGGCGATCGAGGGGTTCGCGCGGGTCTACGAATCCGACATGATCGCCAAGCCGGACCCGAGCACCTTCCAGATACTGCCGTGGCGCGCGGAGGCCCCCGGAACGGCGCGGATGTTCTGCGACATCCTGATGCCCGACGGTTCGCCCTCCTACGCGGACCCGCGGTACGTCCTCAAGCGCATCCTGAACAAGACCTCCGACCTGGGCTTCACCTTCTACACCCACCCGGAGATCGAGTTCTTCCTGCTGAAGGACAAGCCGCTCGACGGCACCCGGCCCACCCCGGCCGACAACTCGGGCTATTTCGACCACACCCCGCAGAACGTCGGCATGGACTTCCGCCGCCAGGCGATCACGATGCTCGAATCCATGGGCATCTCGGTCGAGTTCAGCCACCACGAGGGCGCCCCCGGCCAGCAGGAGATCGACCTGCGCTACGCCGACGCCCTCTCGACGGCCGACAACATCATGACCTTCCGCCTGGTCATGAAGCAGGTCGCCCTGGAACAGGGCGTCCAGGCCACCTTCATGCCGAAGCCGTTCTCGGAGTACCCCGGTTCGGGCATGCACACCCACCTCTCCCTCTTCGAGGGCGACCGCAACGCCTTCTACGAGTCGGGCGCCGAGTACCAGCTCTCCAAGGTCGGCCGCTCCTTCATCGCGGGCCTGCTCAAGCACGCGGCGGAAACGGCCGCCGTGACCAACCAGTGGGTCAACTCCTACAAGCGCATCTGGGGCGGCTCCTCGCGCACCGCCGGCTCCGGCGGCGAGGCCCCCTCGTACATCTGCTGGGGCCACAACAACCGCTCGGCCCTGATCCGCGTCCCGATGTACAAGCCGGGCAAGACGGGCTCCTCCCGCGTGGAGGTCCGCTCGATCGACTCGGGCGCCAACCCGTACCTCACGTACGCCGTCCTCCTGGCGGCGGGCCTCAAGGGCATCGAGGAGGGCTACGAACTCCCGGCCGGCGCCGACGACGACGTCTGGGCCCTCTCCGACGCGGAACGCCGCGCGATGGGCATCGAGCCCCTCCCGCAGAACCTCGGCGAGGCCATCTCCCTGATGGAGCGCAGCGAACTGGTCGCCGAAACCCTCGGCGAGCACGTCTTCGACTTCTTCCTGCGCAACAAGAAGCAGGAGTGGGAGGAGTACCGCAGCGAGGTCACGGCCTTCGAGCTCCGCAAGATGATGCCGGTGCTGTAGCCCCGGGGCGCATACGCCGACGGCCGGCCCCCTCGGTCATGAGGGGGCCGGCCGTACGACGGGGCGGTGTACGTCAGCCGCGCAGCACGCGGCCCTGCTTGTCGGTGCGGTCGTCCTTCACCAGGAACAGGATGCCGTCGATCAGGGCCCAGAAGCCGAGGCCGCCGCAGGTGACCAGCTGGGCGATGGCCATGCCGGTGTGGCCGGTGTAGAAACGGCCGATGCCGAAGCCGCCGAGGAAGATCTGCAGCAGACCGGCCGTCAGCTTGGACTTGTCGGAGTACTGCTGACCGTTCGGGGCGATGTTCTGAGACATGCAAAAGCTCCTGGTGAACTGCTATCGGTGGGGACGTGTGCTGCGACTGCGAGTCGTAGCGGAACTACTGACACGCGACGGCCGTCCACGGTTGTCCTGCTGCCCGCAACGTGATCAACCCGTGATCAACCGGCTGCGTTCCGGACGACCGTCCAGGTCAGGGCCACCCCGACGATGGCCGCTTGTCCCCGGATTCCGATCGCCGATCGGTACTTCCGCCCGCGCAGGCCCTCGGAGACCCAGCGGCCGTAGAGGAAGAGGGTGAGCGGCAGCCCCAGCAGGAACAGCACCGCGTTGTCGTGGAAGGCCGCGACGAAGTCGCCGTGCAGGATGTCGTAACACATCCGGCTGGCACCGCAGGCCGGGCAGAGCAGACCCGTCAGCCAGTTGAAGGGGCAGCGGGGAAGCCAGTGGCCGGGCTCGTGCGGATTGGTGCCCCAGAGGTACGCGGCTCCCGCGCCCAGCGAGGCGAGCGAGGCGAGCGCGGCCGCCGCCGGCCGGCGGAGCAGCGGCGTGTGCGGCTCGGGCCCGCCGCGGGCGCTCTGATCCCGTCCGCAGGTGTCCGGCAGGTCGGCCGACATGGGTGCTCCCTCCTCGGCGTGCCCGTACGTGGTCGCACGTGGTCGTGCGTGGTCGTGCGCGGGCAACCGGAGGGTCATCTTCGCACCGGGGGGCCGCCCGGCGTCGGGCCGGTGGTCACCGGCCGTTGGTTCCGAGGTTTGACGGGGCCGCTACTCGGGTGGCGGCTGCTCTCCCGTAGGCGCCCCGGGCGGGTCGTGGCCCGGGGGGTCGTCGACGGCCGGCAGTCTGCCCCGGCGCGGACCATGTCCACTTGGGCGCGCACCATGTCCGCCCCGCGCCTTCCCCCGGAATGCACCTCCGGCATGGCGGGATCCCGTCGGAACCTTGCCACGAGCGGTTCGATCCACGTCAGGCGGGCGGCCGTTGTCCTGAGCGCGGTCCGCTCCGCCTCGTGTGCGGACGCGGCCTCCGCCTCACGCGCGGGGTACCGCGCGATGCCAGGTGATGCGGGTGGGGGTGGCGAGGGAGGTGGCCACGTGGAGTTCGGCGTCCAGGCCCAGGACCGTCGCCGTCAAGGCGCCGCCCGATTCCTGGATGCCCGCCGGGGCGCCCGCGTAGAGCATCCCGGACTCCGTCCACGCGGGCGGGCCGCCGAGGCCCGTCGTGCTCACCGTGCCCGAGTCGGCGCGGCCGGTTATGAGGCGGCCCGCCACGCCCACCGCGCCGTAGCCCGCCCGGCCGCCGGCCTCCGTGACGCTGGACACCGACGGCTTCGCGGCGCCGGCCGCGGCCGTGACCACGGCGGTGCGCACGACCCCCGAATCGGGGCGCCGGAAGTAGAGCCGGACGCCCGCCGCTTCCGGGGCGGCGGTGAGGGGGACGGTGGTGGCCGGGAGCCCGGTCGGGAAGGGGCCGGCCAGCGGGGCGCCCGGGGAGGGCTGGATCCAGGCCACCACCGAATGGGTGGTGGCGGCGTAGACGTGGCGCCGCCCGGCGGAGTCGGTCACCACCACCGGGTCGGACTGGAGGTCGGCGCCCCCCAGGTGCTGCCAGCCGCCGAAGACCCCCGAGGGCTCCTGGGTACGGGCGAGCAGGGTGCGCTTGGAGTCGCGGAGGTACACCGTCAGCCGCCCGGCCGGGTCGGAGACGGCCGAGGGCACGCTGATCGAAGAGGTGCCGGGCCCGTCCCCGATCTCCGGGGTGCCGAGCGAGACCCAGGCCCCGAACGGACCGCCGGGCACGGACTGGGCGGCGTAGACCATCTCGCGCCGGTAGTCCGCGGGCCGGTCGCCGAAGACGGTACGGGTGGCGAGGACGGCGACGCGTCCGTCGGGGAGGCGGGCGGTGGTCGCGCCCGGGTCGATGCCGGTGCCCGGCAGCAGTACCGGGCCCTGCCAGGCGGCGCCGGGGCCGGTGCCGGCGCCGCGGCTCCAGACGGCCATCTGGCCGTCGAGGACGGCGAAGGCGTACAGCCGGCCGGTGGTGCCCTGCACCAGCCAGGAGGAGTGGTCGCCGCGCGCGTACCGCAGCGACTGGGCCCAGTTGCCGCCGCTCGGGTTCCCCGCCACCTTGCGGTCGCCGCAGCCGGAGGGCGAGCCGCAGTAGTTCTGCTTGTCGTGCCAGCCGTACGTCTTCAGGTAGCCGATCTTCGTCGCGGCCGTCTGCGGGTCCAGCGAGTGCGGCAGCGTGCCGTTGAGGTAGCCCAGGTAGCTCTGGACCGTGAAGCGCGGCCGCTGCCCGACCGGGACCCGCGCGGCGTACGAAGCGGCCCCGGCCTGCGCGAACCGCGCCCCGTACATGTGGTCCTGATGGTCGGTGAGCTTGCCGGAGCCGACGAACCGGCCCGGCGTCGGGTCCTGCATGCGTATCGTCGTCGGCTTGTACCGCTCGAGGATCCCCGATATGGCCGCTATCACCTGGTCCTTGGTGTAGGTGAACGGCTGCCTGACCGGAGTGCCGGCGGTGAGTTGCGGGACGAGCGCAGGTATCCGGCCGTTCCACAGGCCGCGCATGCTGTGCGGGCTGTCGAAGACGGCGGCGCGGGCCTCGCGCATCTGCAGCCAGACCAGGTTGATGTGCGGCTTCGCCAGCAGGACGTCGAGCTCGGCGTGGCCGCCGCCCGCGGTGGGTATGGACGTACGGCGCCACGGGCTGGTGCGGTCGCCGGTGGCCATCTGCGCGTAGGCGGAGCGTATGCCGTTCTGGCGGGCTTCCGCGTAGTGGCCGCGGTCGCTGGGCTGCTGCGGGTCCTTGACCCCGGGGCCCTTGGCCTGGTTGAGGCCGTCGGCCTCGCCGGAGGTGAGGTACAGGGTGGTGAGCGGCGTACCGGCCGCGAGGGAGCGGCTGACGTCCGGGTTCATGAAGAACAGGTCGTCGTCCGGGTGGGCGACGATCTGGACGACCGCACCGGCGGTGGCGCTCACCGGGAGGACGGCCTGGGAGCCGGTTCCCGGGACGGAGTCGGCCGCGGTCTGCTGGCCGGAGGCGACGGCGAGCGCACCGGTGACCCCGATGGTCAGCATCGGGACCACGGTCGCGAGGAGGAAGCGTCGGCGGGATACGGGCATCGGCTACGCCTTGAGGTCGTTCCGGCAGGAAGAACCGCGTGAAACTGTCGGTCGGTCAGTGAGAGCTCATTCCGGTCAAGTTGGTTCACCCGGAGCGCCGATGACTTCCGATTCGTGGAAATTGCCGCCTGGGCGCGGCGCGTGTGGGTGTTTCGTACGTGTCCGCGGTCACGGTGTGCTCGAGCTGTTCGGAGAACCCGCCGGCCGCCACGGCGGGACCGCCGCACGGGTCTGCGCACGGGTCTGCGTCCGGGCCTCGGTCCGGGTCTGCGTCCGGGACCGCCGCACGGGTCTGCGTCCGGGTCTGCGTCCGGGCCTCCGTCCGGGCCGCGCTCCGGGCCTCGGTCCCGCCCGCCCGGCGGGGCGCGGGCTCCCTCCTGCCGCACGGCTGCCGGGAATCCGGCAATCCGCCCCCTCGCGCATGCGGTGAGTCGAACGCCTGCTCCGGCTAGGCTCTCCCCGGGCGGAAGCGCGGACGCTGCCACCGGCGACACCCGCCGAAGGCGACACCCCCGCAACCGCCCGGCCAGGGCAGAGGCAGGCCGACGTACGCGGGAGGCGGCGGGATGACAGTCCCGGGACGCAGGAGCAGTACCTTCAGCCGGCTGCTGCGCAGCGGGTTCACCGACCCCTCGGCCGCCGCCCGGCTGCTCGACACCGACGCGCTGGCGGCCGTACGCGCCGATCCGGTGCTCCTCGACGCCCTCGGAGCCACCGCCGATCCCGACCTCGCCCTCCTCGGCCTGGTCAGGCTCGCCGAGGCGCAGACCCCCGCGGAGCTGCCCGGCCTCCTCGACACCCTCGTCAGCGCGAAACCCCTGCGCGACCGCCTCCTCGGCGTGCTCGGCGCCTCGGAGGCCCTCGGCGACCACCTCGCCCGCCACCCCCGGGACTGGCAGGCCCTCGTCACCTACGAGGCCGCCGATCTGCACCCCGGACTGCCCGAATTCGAGAACGGACTGGCCGGCGCCGACGACCCCGTCACCCTGCGCGTCGCCTACCGCCGCTGCCTGCTCTCCATCGCCGCCCGCGACGTGTGCGGGACCATAGACGTAGCCCAGACCGCAGCCGAACTCGCCGACCTGGCCACCGCCACCCTCCGCGCGGCCCTGCGCATCGCGACCGCCGCCGCCCCCGAGGACGCGGCCGCCTGCCGGCTCGCCGTCATCGCCATGGGCAAGTGCGGCGGCAACGAGCTGAACTACGTCTCCGACGTCGACGTCATCTTCGTCGGCGACGCGGCCCCCGGCGCGGACGAGGGCAAGGCCGTCCAGGCCGCCGCCCGGCTCGCCTCCCACCTCATGCGGATCTGCTCCGAGACCACCGTCGAAGGCACCATCTGGCCCGTCGACGCCAACCTCCGTCCCGAGGGCAGAAACGGTCCGCTCGTCCGCACCCTCGCCTCCCACCTCGCCTACTACCAGCGCTGGGCCAAGACCTGGGAGTTCCAGGCCCTCCTCAAGGCCCGAGCCGTCGCCGGCGACGAGGTGCTCGGTGCCGAGTACATCGCCGCCATAACTCCCCTCGTCTGGCAGGCAGCCGAGCGCGAGAACTTCGTCCCCGACGTCCAGAAGATGCGCCGCCGCGTCGTCGACAACATCCCCGCCGCCCAGGTCGAGCGCGAGCTGAAACTCGGCCCCGGGGGCCTGCGCGACGTCGAGTTCGCCGTCCAGCTCCTCCAGCTCGTGCACGGCCGCTCCGACGCCACCCTGCACTCCGGCACCACCCTCGACGCGCTGACGGCCCTCGCCGCCGGCGGCTACGTCGGGCGCACCGACGCCGCCCAACTGCACGACGCGTACCGCTTCCTGCGGGCCATGGAACACCGCATCCAGCTCTACCGGCTGCGCCGCACCCACCTCGTCCCCGAGGACGAGGCCGACCTGCGCCGCCTGGGCCGCTCGCTCGGCCTGCGCACCGAACCGGTCGCCGAACTCAACAAGGCCTGGCGCCGGCACGCCTCCGTGGTCCGCCGCCTGCACGAGAAGATCTTCTACCGGCCGCTCCTCGACGCCGTGGCCCAGCTCGCCCCCGGCGAGACCCGGCTCTCCCCGCGCGCCGCAGGCCAGCGCCTCGAAGCCCTCGGGTACGCGGATCCGGCCGCGGCCCTGCGCCACCTCGAAGCCCTGGCCTCCGGCGTCACCCGCGCCGCCGCCATCCAGCGCACCCTGCTGCCCGTGCTCCTCGGCTGGTTCGCCGACTCCGCCGACCCGGACGCGGGCCTGCTGGGCTTCCGCAAGGTCTCCGACGCCCTCGGACGCACCCCCTGGTACCTGCGCCTCCTGCGCGACGAGGGCGCCGCCGCGGAAAACCTCGCCCGGGTGCTCTCCGCCGGGCGCCTCGCCCCCGACCTCCTCATGCGCGCCCCCGAGGCGGTGGCCCTGCTGGGCGACCCCGAAGGCCTGGTTCCCCGTACCCACGAGGCACTGGAACAGGAGGTGCTCGCCGCCGTCGGCCGTGCCGAGAACCCGGAAGCCGGGGTGGCCGCGGCCCGCGGAGTCCGCCGCCGCGAGCTGTTCCGCACCACCGCCGCCGACATCATCGGCTCCTACGGCACGGAGGACAACCCGGCCGAGGAGGACCACGGAGCCCTGGTCGACCGGGTCGGCCGCGCCGTCTCCGAACTCACCGCCGCCACCGTCGCCGGAGCCCTGCGCGCCGCCGTCCAGGGCCACTGGGGAGACACCCTGCCCACCCGGTTCGCCGTCATCGGCGTCGGCCGCTTCGGCGGGCACGAGCTCGGCTACGGCTCCGACGCCGATGTCCTGTTCGTCCACGAGCCGCGCGAGGGCGTCGACGAACAGGAAGCCGCCAAGGCCGCCCAGCACGTCGTCTCCGAAATGCGCAGGCTCCTCCAACTCCCCACCGCGGACCCGCCGCTGCTCATCGACGCCGACCTGCGGCCCGAAGGCCGCTCCGGCCCCCTGGTCCGCACCCTGCCCTCCTACGCCGCCTACTACCGCCGCTGGTCCCTGACCTGGGAATCCCAGGCCCTGTTGCGGGCCGAACCGGTGGCCGGGGACCTCGAGCTCGGCCGGCGCTTCATCGACCTGATCGACCCGCTGCGCTACCCGATGGAAGGCCTCGGCGAGGACGCCGTCCGCGAGATCCGGCGTCTGAAGGCGCGGATGGAATCCGAACGCCTGCCCAGGGGCGCCGACCCGACCCTGCACACCAAACTCGGCCGCGGCGGCCTCAGCGACGTCGAGTGGACCGTCCAGCTGATCCAGATGCGGCACGCCTGGGCGGAACCGGGCCTGCGCACCACCCGGACCCGCGAAGCCCTGGCCGCGGCGCACGCGGCCGGCCTGATCCCGACCGAGGAGGCGCAGATCCTGGACGAGGCCTGGGTACTGGCCACCCGGGTCCGCAACGCCGTGATGCTGGTCCGCGGCCGCGCGGGCGACACCTTCCCCTCGGAAGCCCGCGAACTGGCGGCCGTCGGCCGCTACCTCGGCTACGCGGAGGGAACGGTCGGCGACATGCTGGAGGACTACCGCCGCATCACCCGCCGCGCGCGGGGCGTGGTCGACGAGCTGTTCTACGGGGCGTAGCCGCGCTACGGGACCCCGCCGCCGACCCCTGTGCGGCGGCGGGGTCCCGTAGCGCGGAACTCGGGACTCCGGAACTCCGGAGCTGCGGGACTCCCGGCTACGGGAGGGACTTCTCGTACGCCTTGTCCTGGTCGGAGTCGTAGACCTGCTTGCCCTGGGCGTCGAAGCCCTTGACCCGCGGGGCCTTGGTGACGGACCGGTCGAGGATGCCGGTGGCGGCGAACCAGCCGTGGTCCAGGGCGGCTTCGACGGGTGTTCCGCCGTAGCTGACGGTGACCCGGGCGACGCCGGGGTCGACGGTGCCGATGCTGCCCCAGCGGTAGGGCAGCTTCCAGGGACCCTCCGAGCTCAGCTTCTGCAGGTAGAGCTTGCCCCCGTTGATGTCGGGGCGGACGGGTCCGCCCTCGGGGTCCGAACCGCCGCCGAGCGAGGTGTTGAGACCGGAGGCCCGGCCGTCCTTGACGAGGCAGATGAGCCGGGTCTGCCTCGGGGCCTCCTTGACGGCGACGATGTACCGGCCGTCCCCGGGGGAGTTGTCGTTGCCGGTGCTGCGGTGCGCGAGCAGGATCCGGTAGTCGGAGGCCTTGCCCAGGTCCTCCTGGCCGAAGCCCGACCGGGAGTTCTGCCGGTCGTACGCGAGGCACAGTTCGAGCCCGGTGGCCGCCGCCTGGAGGGTGATCCCGTCGGCGAGCTGTCCGGGGGTCGCGGGTGCGGCCGGTCCCGGGGGCAGCCGGGGCGAAGGCGGCGGTGCGCTCGGCTTCGGGCCGCCGTCCGCCGCGGCCACGGCCGCCGGACCGCCGCCGGTGCCGTGGCCGTTGCCGGTGAGGTCCAGGGTGGTGACCGGTACGACGGCCAGCGCGACCAGGGCGGCTCCCGCCGCCGCCAGCCTGCGGTTGCGCCGCTCCGCGCGGCCCTGGCGGACGATCTCCGGGTACGGCACGGCGGCGGGCCGGACGGCCTCGGCACCCCGGGCCATCCAGTCCCTCAGGTCCAGCTCGAACTCGTCGGCGTCGTCCCGTCGGGCAGCGCCCTGCCCGTGGCCCTGGCCGTCGCCTTGCCTGTCGCCCTGCCCGTTCACAGGACCGCCCCCTCGTTCATCGCCGCGATCCGGCCCAGCCCGGGCCAGGCGCGCAGTTTCGCCAGCGCCTTGGAGGCCTGGCTCTTGACGGTGCCCTGGGAGCACCCCAGGACATCGGCGGTCTCGGCCTCGGAGAGGTCTTCCCAGTACCGCATCACCACCACCGCCCGCTGACGGGCGGGCAGTTGGGCCAGCGCCTCCATCAGGGCGCCGCGCTCGTCGGCCCACGCCGCGGCCTGGTCGCCCACCGACGTGTCCGGCACGCTGGCCGTCAGGCGCTCCGCGACCCGGCGCTTGCGGAACCGGTCGCTGTTGCAGGTGACCAGCATCCGGCGGACGTACGCCTCCGGGCTGTCCATGCGCGCCACGCGCCGCCACGACCGGTACGCCTTCGCGAGCGCGGCCTGGGTCACGTCCTCCGCATCGTGCGGATCACCCGTCAACAGGTAGGCCGTGCGCACCAGATGGTTCCAGCGCGCGGCGACGAACGACTGGAACTGAGCTTCTTCCTCGGCCTGCATCGGCACCTCCTCGCCCCCTTGACCACCGACCGGCCCGATTCGGTTGCCCGGACGGGTGATCGAATTTTCGCGGGTGGTCGGATCGGGTCCGAAGGGCTCAGTCGTCCTCGGGCGGGGCCGCCCCGGACAGGGACCGCGCGAGGAGCTGCTCCTCGCTGAGGCCGCGCCGCCAGTGGCCGCCGAACGTCACGGCCCGGCGGTCGAGCCCCCGTTCCAGGATCGCCGCCGGCGCGGGCAGAGCCGTCCCGGGCGCCGCTCGCGGACCGTGTGGGTCGAAGAACGGGAAGGGGTCGGTGGCCATCGGGACCGCCTTACGGTCCGGGCGGTCCACGGGTGCGCCGGCCTAAGGCCTGTCGTCAAACTCCCGTCGTCGCCCGAAGGGCGGCCTCGCGGCGTCTGGTGCGTGCTCTCGGCGTGCCGGGCGGAAGCCCGTGTACTGGACGTACTTGGCTGCCGTCCGGTGCGGCGAGAGCGCGTGCCAGGCGTCGCGAGGCAGACGGGAGTTTGACGACAGGCCCTAAGCTTGCCGTTTAAGGTCCGCTGTCGAACGGGGCTCGAACTTGTTCGGTGTTTCCCCAGTTCACCTGATGCGTGAGGGGCCGCGGGCCGATCCTGTGCTGAGCAACAGCGCAGTACGGAGGCCGGGATCGTGGGGCTGGTCGAGCATGAGGTTCAACGAGACGCGTTGACGGTGGTGGCGGAGTTCCGCTCGGAGTTATACGCGTGCCTGACCGCACGGAGCGATGCCCTGTTCGAGTTGTGCGACGCGTTGCTGTGCACCGACGGTCCGGTCCGCACCCTCGTGGACCTGGCGCTCGCTCCCGAGCATCGGCGCGGGCACGGGGCCTTGTACTCCGGGATCAACCACGGTCGGATCGACGTCGCCCGGCTGCGGCGGGCACTGACCGGTGTCCCGCTTCCCCGGGCCGGCGACGGTCGGCTGGTGCTGGCGGTAGACGTCTCCCCTTGGTTGCGTCCGGACGCCGACACTTCCTCAGACCGCTCCTTCTGCCACACCTTCGGCCGGGGCCTGGGCAAGCACCAGATGGTGCCCGGCTGGCCGTACTCGATCGTCGCCGCGCTGGAGACCGGCCGGACCTCGTGGACCGCGCTGCTGGACGCGATCCGGCTGGAGCCCGGCGCCGACTTGGCCGCGGTCACCGCCGACCAGGTCAGAGACGTCGTCCAACGTCTCGTGGACGCCGGCCAGTGGCGCGACGGGGACCCGAAGGTCCTGGTCGTGCTGGACGCGGGTTACGACGGGCCCCGCATCGCCCACCTCCTGGCCGACCTGCCCGTGGAGGTGCTGGGCCGGCTCCGCTCGGACCGGGTGATGCGCAAGCCCGTTCCGGTGCCGTGGATCTGCCCGCCGCAGGGCGGCCGCCCGCCCAAGCATGGCGGTGAGTTCGTCTTCGGCCGAGCCGAGACCTGGGGTGATCCGGACGAGGTCACCCTCACGGACACCGACAGGTATGGGACCGCGACGGCGCAAGCGTGGGACCGGCTGCATCCCCGGCTCACCCGCCGGGCGGCATGGGGCGATCACGAAGGGCCGCTGCCGATCGTCGAGGGCACCGTGATCCGCCTGTCGGTCGAGAAACTGCCCAGCGGCGGTGTGAACAAGCCCGTCTGGCTGTGGTGGTCGGGCGCCGGCGCCGATCCCCAGGACGTCGACCGCTGCTGGCAGGCGTTCCTTCGCCGGTTCGACGTGGAGCACACCTTCCGCCTGCTCAAGCAGACTCTCGGCTGGACCCGGCCCAAACTGCGGGACTCGCAGGCCGCCGACCGCTGGACATGGCTCGTCCTGGCCGCACACGCTCAGCTCCGCCTCGCCCGCCCGCTCACGCGGGATCTGCGCCGGCCGTGGGAGCGGCCAGCGGAACCGAACAGACTCACCCCGGCCCGGGTCCGTCGGGGGTTCAGGAACCTGCGCGCGAAGACGGGCACGCCAGCCGGTGCACCAAAACCCACCCGCCCCGGCCCCGGCCGCCCGCTCGGCTCGAAGAACCAGCGGCCCGCCACCCGTCATGACGTGGGCCGGATCCTTGCGACCGGCGAGGCATACAGACGGCCCGCCCATCACAAGGTCGGCACCAAACCCCGACGCGTCACGCCAGCTGCGAGCTGATGGGAGGCCGCCCATGCCCTTGCCCTCGTGCCGTCAAGCAGGATGGCAGCATGGACGCGAACGGAAGCCGGCCCCTTGAAGACCTCGTGCACTGGAACGGTGAGCTCTCCGAACTCATCGGAGACACACGGCACTGCGAACCAACATCAACTGTCACCTTTCGCCGTGGCCACGCCGTATCTGCAGTTGAGCGGGTCACGGCAGGACTCGCGAGCCCAGGCCAGCTCGTCGACTGGGCACAGGCCCTGCACTTCGAGGAACGGGTCAACGTCGAGGAAGCACACCAAGACCTGCTGACCCAGTTCATCGTCGAAATCTCGACTCCCGAGCTGTTCGAACCGGTCACCCGCGCAGTCTGCCAACGATGGCTACGCGTCCTTCAGACACCGATGGCCTCCGATGCCGAAGCGGCCGGACGTTAAACGTCAAGCTAAGGCCCGTTTGTGGTGCTGACCGACTGGAACTGTGGTTCCCCGTCCAGGAGTTCCAGCCGGTGACCGCCGAACGCCGCGCGGAAGCGGTGGTCGTGGGAGACCGCGACCACCGCTCCCGGGTAGCCGGCGAGCGCCTGCTCCACCTCCTCGACCAGCGCGAGGGACACGTGGTTGGTCGGCTCGTCCAGCACGAGGACGTCGGCGGGCCGGGTCACCAGGCGGGCCAGTTCGAGGCGCCGCCGCTGCCCGGCGGACAGCGCCGCGACCGGTACCGGCAGGTCCTCCTCGCGGAACAGCCCGAGCGCCAGCAGTTCCTCCGCGTGCTCCTCGGGCGGCCCGGGGAGCCCCGCCGCGAAGGCGGAGAGCAGCGGGAGCCGGGCGGGGGAGTGGGGCAACTCCTGTGCCAGGTAGCCGAGTCGTACGTGCCCCGCACGGCGGACCGTGCCCGTGTCGGGGGTCAGGTCGCCGGCCAGGACCCGGAGCAGGGTGGTCTTCCCGGCCCCGTTCGGCCCCGAGACCAGCAGTCGCTGCCCCGGCCGCACGGTGAGGGTGGGCAGGCGGAGCCGGTCGCCGACCCGGATCCCGGAGAGCTCGAGGAGCGGCCCTTCGAGGAGCGGCCCCTCGGGGGTGGCTTCGGGGGCGGCGATCCCGGCCACGAAGCGCAGCGGCACCGGCGGTGGCGCCACCGGCTCGGCGCGCAGCCGTTCGAGGTGCTTGCGGGCCGCCCTGACCTGCCCGGACAGCTTCGCCTCGGAGGAGCGGCGGTGCTTGCCGAAGCCCTGCCCGGGGTCCTTGCCGGTGCGGTCCAGCCGCTGCGCCGCCGCCGCGACCAGGGCCTCGGTGCGCACCAGGTCCTCCCGCCACTCCGCGTGCCGCTGGGCCCACCGGCCGCGCGCGGCGGCCTTCGCCGTGAGGTATCCCGTCCAGCCGTCCCCGTACCGCACGACCGTGCGCAGGTCCCGGTCGACCTCCAGGACCGTGTTGGTGATCCGTTCCAGGAAGTCCCGGTCGTGGGTGACGACGACGAGCGTGCCCCGGTGGGCGCGCAGCCGCTCCGCGAGCCAGTCGACGGCCCGCCGGTCCAGGTGGTTGGTCGGCTCGTCCAGGAGCAGCAGTTCGGGCGCGGCGGCCAGGACGCATGCCAGCGCCAGCCGGGAGCACTCGCCGCCGGAGAGCGAGCCGAGGGTGCGGTCGCGGGTGAGGTGGGCGAGGCCGAGGCCGTGCAGCGCGGCGTCGGTGCGGGCTTCGGCCCGGTATCCGCCGCGTTCCTCGTAGGCGCTCAGGAGTTCGCCGTACGCGTCGAGGGCGGCGGGATCCGGATCGCCGCCGGAGCCGAGGGCGCTCTCGGCGGCACGGATCCGGTCGGCCAGTTCCCGCAGGTCGGCGAGGGCGAGGTCGACGGCGTCCTGGACGGTCCGCCCGGGCGCGAGGCCGAGGGTCTGGGCGAGGTGTCCGGTGCCGCCGGGGAAGACGGCGGTGACCTCGCCGCCGTCCGGTTCCTCGACCCCGGCGAGCAGCCGGAGCAGGGTGGACTTGCCGGAGCCGTTCTCGCCGATGACGGCGGCCTTCTCGCCGGGCCGGACGGTCAGCGACACCTGGTCGAGCACGACCCGGTCGCCGTAGGCCTTGGTGACCTCGGACAGCGTGAGCTGGGACTGCTGATGGGCGCGTGAGCGCATGGGGGATCCCCTCGGGGTACTCGGATTTCTGCCACGTTCTCCTTCTGGGTGCGGGCAGCGCGGGCACGCGGCGGAGGGGCGAAGCCCTCACGCCGCGTCCGCGCCGCCGATCAGCGGAAGAAGTAGTACGAGTACGAACCCATGGGGCCAGGGTACTGCGAGGCGAGTCGTTTCGTCTCGCGGATTTCAGCCGGCGCTGCGTGCCGGGGTCACGGCCTGCGTGACCGTCACCGCCAGCGGCGTCGTGGGGCGGCCGATCAGGCGGGACAGGTCGCCGGAGGTGCCGGCCAGCCGGCCGCGCTCGATGGCGAGGTCCACGTCGACCAGGATCGCGGCGAACGGCGCCGGGACTCCCGCGCCGGTGAGGACGGCGTGGTGGGCCTCGGGGGTCACGGCGTTGTACGCGATCTCCCGCCCCGCGGCCTCCGCCACCGCCGCCGCGTACTCCGCGAAGGACCAGGCCACGTCGCCGCTCAGCTCGTACGCCCGGCCGAGGTGGCCCTCCCCGGTCAGCACGGCCGCGGCCGCCGCCGCGTAGTCGGCCCGCGCCGCCGAGGCCACCCGGCCCTCGCCCGCGTTGGAGAGGACCGCACCGTGCGCGAGCACCGGTGCCAGGTTGCCCGTGTAGTTCTCGGTGTACCAGCCGTTGCGCAGGAAGGTGTACGGCAGGCCCGAGGCGAGGATCAGCTCCTCGGTCGCCCGGTGCTCGGCGGCCAGGTCGAAGTCCGCGTCGGGCCCGCCCAGGATGCCGGTGTACGCGAACTGCGCCACCCCGGCCGCCTTCGCCGCGTCGATCACGGCGGAGTGCTGGGCCACCCGCTGCCCGACCTCGCTGCCGGAGATCATCAGGACCCGGTCGCCGGACCGGAAGGCTCCGGCGAGGGTCCCGGGAGCGTTGTAGTCGGCGATGCGCAGCTCGACGCCCAGGGCGGTGAGCGGGGCGGCCTTCTCCTTGTCGCGGACGACGGCGGCGATCTCGGCGGCGGGGACGCCCCGGGCGAGCAGTTCGTCGATGACGAGACGGCCGAGGGCTCCGGTGGCTCCGGTGACGACGATGCTCATGGCGGGTTCACTCCTGATCTGGGCCTTGCTCCCCGTTTCCGGGCTGTGCACTCACCGTACGGCGGGCACTATCGAAACGGCAGTACCCACTTTGAAGTAAGGTACTGGCATGGCAGTAAGTGAGAAGTGGACCGTGGCCGAAGGCATGTGCCCGCACCGGCTCGTACTGGAGCACGTCACCAGCCGCTGGGGCGTCCTCGTACTGGACGCCCTGCTCGACCGCTCGTACCGGTTCAGCGAACTGCGCCGGCAGATCGGAACGCTCGCCAAGGTCAGCGAGAAGATGCTGACCCAGACCCTCCAGACGCTGGAGCGCGACGGCTTCGTGCACCGCGACGCCAAGCCCGTCATCCCGCCCCGCGTCGACTACTCGCTCACCCCGCTGGGCCGCGAGGCCGCCGAGCGGGTCCGCGCCCTCGCGCAGTGGACCGGTGTGCGCATGGAAGAGGTGCAGCGGGCGCGCGAGGCCTACGACGAGTCGAAGCGCGAGGCCGCGGCCCCCAACCAGGTCCTGGCCTAGGCCGGTCCGGCGGGACCTCACGCGCCGATGCGCACCAGCGCGAGCGTGATGTTGTCCGGCCCCCCGGCCTCGATGGCGGCCCGCCACAGCTCGAACGCGGCCTTGCCGTCGTCGTGCGCGCGCAGCACCTCGTCGATGGCCTCGTCGGGCACCGGGTCGGTCAGCCCGTCGGTGCACACCAGGTAGCGGTCGCCCGTGGACAGCGGGAAGGTCGCCACGTGCGGGGTCAGGACGTGCTCGGCGCGGCTCCCGCCGAGGGTCTGCGTGACGGCCGAGGTCGTGCGGTGCCCCGGCAGGGGCGGCGGGCTGTCGTCCACGCTGACCTGGTGCAGTCCGTCCGAGGTCACGCGGAACACCTTGCTGTCACCGACGTTGAACGACAGCAGCGAATCCGCCATGACCAGGGTCCCCGCGACGGTGGTCCCCATCGAGGTCAGCTCCGGACGGCCTTCGGCGGCGGAGTGCACCGCGCGATTGCAGAGGTTGAGCGCGTCCTCGACCGCCTCCGCGCCGTCCATCGTGGGGCCGAGCAGCGCGAGTTCCCGGACGGCCAGCTCGCTGGCGACCTCGCCGGCCGGCTGCCCGCCGAGTCCGTCGGCGACCGCCACCACGAGCGGTCTGCCGAGGGGGAACAGCAGCGTCTGGGGGCTGCGGGTCGTGGTCCCGCACAGCGTCCACGGCCCGATGACCAGGCTGTCCTCGTTGTGCTCGCGGACCAGCCCGACATGGCTCAGAGCGGTCACGGCTATGTACTCCACCACGAGGTCCCGCCTCTCGGCGACGGCAGACGCGTCCTTTCCTCCTCGCCACCATTGTCCCGCCGCCGGGGGCGCGGCGCGTGTCCGGCGGCCACTGCGGGGGCAGTGCTGCGTCAGTACCGGGTCCCCCCGGCCGTGAACGGGCCGGCCGCGGGGGCCACGCACTTGTCCAGGACGGGCTCCACGCCACCACCCACCGCACCCTCCACACAGAGGCGTCCGCCGTGCTCGCGCAGGTCGAGGAAGAAGTGCGTGGTCGCACCGGACCGCTTGAGGCCGTGGATGCGGTCGTCGGGGTAGCCGGCGGCGTTCAGGGCCGCCCTGACCTTGGCCGGGGTGGGCTCCACGATCTTCTCGACGGCCAGGTAGACGTGCTGCTCGTGGCTGACGCCCGCGCACCAGTCGCGGCCGTTCAGCTCCACCTCCGGGCCCGCCGTGGGCGAGCTCGGCACGACGCCCGTGTCCACCGGCTCCTCACCGGGTGGTGCCGGCGGGGGAGTGCTCGGCGCGCCCACGGGCTTGGCGCTCGACGGGGGGCATGCCTGCGCGATGTGCTCCCGCATCTCCGCGAGGGCCGGAGAGGACAGGCTTCCCATGGGCTTCGCGGCAGCTGCCGGGGCGGCCGCCGCGGCAGCCCCGTTGGGCTCGCCGCCGCCGGTCGCCTTCGCCGTGCCGCACGCGCCGAGTGACAGCACGGCGAGGGCCGTCAGGGCGACGGGGAGCAGCGGCCGGCGCGCGGAGCGGGCGAACGCACTGGTGGAGCCATGGGTTCGGGTCATGCGGACAGTCTCCGATCATGCCGAGCCCGGCGCGTGAGTACGCGTACTCACCTGGGCGGGGGTACCTGCTCAAGCTCCGGGCGTGCGCGGACCGGTCGCGACGGCCCCGCCGCGCAGGTTCCGTGCGTACGCCAGGAACGCCGTCAGGCCCACCTCGAAGGCGGCCTCGGCGCGCCCCGGGCCCTGTGCGGCCAGGGCCTGTGCGAGCAGCGGGGTGCTCGGGGTCGGTTCCCACATGGCGTCCGGGGCCGCGAGGTCCAGGGCCGAGCCCAGGACCAGGTTCTCCAGGCCCGTGAGCAGCGGCATCACCTGCTCCGCGGCGAAGCCGGCCCCGAGCAGGAGGGCCACGGCCCGTTCGTACTGCGCGAGCACCGCGGGCGCCCGTACCGGGGTGGTCATCAGCAGCGGGATGGCCCGCGGATAGGCGGCGAAGGCGGCCCGGTACGAGCGGGCCCAGGCCTCCAGCGCCCGGTCCCAGTGCTCCGGGGCGGCCAGGGTGTCGCCGTCGATCGCGGCGCACACCCGCTCCCGGATCAGCTCGATCACCCCGGCCCGGCCGTCCACATGGTGATACAGCGACCCGGTCTGCACCCCGAGCGCCCGGGCGATCCGGGGGACGCTGAACTCGCCCTGTTCGGCGAGCAGTTGCAGGGCGGCAGCGCCGATCCGCTCCCGGTCGAGCAGTGGGGTGCGCGGCCGCGCCATCGTATTTCTCCCGCCGTCAGGTCTTCCCGTACGTCAAAACCGGAGGCTACATTGCCGCAAACCGAAAGCCTTTAGGTTTTTGCTCCCCCGCCGCCTGCCGTTCGCAGAAGGGTGCTCCCGCATGCCCGAAACAGCCGAGCCGCCAAGATCCGGAACAAGCACCGGTACCGACCTGCGCCGCGGCGCGCTCGGTACCGCCGACATCTCCTTCTTCGTCGTCTCCGCCGCCGCCCCGCTCACCGTCATGGCCGGCGTCGCCCCCGTGGCGATCCTCCTCGGCGGCATCGGCGCCCCTGCCGGCTACCTCCTCGCCGGCCTCACCCTCGCGGTCTTCGCCGTCGGCTTCACCACCATGAGCCGCCACGTCCGCAGCGGCGGCGCCTTCTACGCCTACATCGCCCGCGGCCTCGGCAAGCGCGTCGGCATCGGCGCCGCCCTGCTCGCCCTCATCGGCTACAACGGCATGGAGATCGGCGTCTACGGCCTCCTCGGCACCACCACCGCCGGCACCGGGCGGGCCCTCGCCGGCCTCGACATCCCCTGGCTTCCCGTCTCCCTCGCCGGCCTCGTCCTCATCTGGTACGGCGGTTTCCGCTCCATCGACTTCGGCGCCAAGCTGCTCGGCGTCCTGCTCGTCGCCGAAACCGGGATCCTGGTCCTGCTCGCGGGCGGAGTCCTCCTCGAGGGCGGCGCCCACGGACTCTCCGCCGGATCGTTCGCCCCCGGCGCGGTGCTCGTCCCCGGCACCGCCGCCGTCCTGGCCTTCGCCTTCGCCGCGTTCACCGGCTTCGAGTCCACCGTCATCTACCGCCGCGAGGCCCGCGACCCCGACCGGACCATCCCGCGCGCCACCTACATCGCCGTCGCCTTCCTCGGCCTGTTCTACGCCTTCATCGTGTGGACCGTCATCCAGGCCTTCGGCTCCGAGGAAGTCCTCGCCGCGGCGGCCGAGGACCCCGCCGGCCTCTTCTTCACCGCCATCACCACCTACGTGGGCCCCTGGGCGGCCGACCTGATGCACGTCTTCATCGTCACCAGCGTCATCGCCTCCCTCCTCGCCTTCCACAACGCCATCAACCGGTACGCGCTCGCCCTCGCCGAGGAGGGCGTCCTGCCGGCCGCCCTCGGCCGGATCCACCCGCGCCACGGTTCCCCGTACGTCGCCGGCCTCGCCCAGACCGCGCTCGGCGCCGTCATCGTCCTCGCGTTCGCCCTCGCCGGGGCCGACCCGTACCAGCAGCTCCTGCTCTGGGTGAACACTCCGGGCATGATCGGGCTCATGGCACTGATGCTGCTCGCCGCCATCGCCGTACCCGTCTACTTCCGCCGCGTCCGGCATGGGGAAGGGCCCTGGCGGACCCTCGTCGCGCCCGTCACCGCCGCCGTGCTGCTGGCCGTCGCGATCTGCCTGGTCGTCTCCAAGGTGGCCCTCTTCACCATGGCCTCCACCACCGTCAACACCCTCCTCGTGGCCCTCGTCCCCGCCGTCTTCCTCGCCGGGCTCGCCCTCGCCCAGCGCCTGAAGACCCGCCGCCCCGAGGTCTACGCCCGATTCGCCGCAGAGCCCGCAGCCGAAGAGCCCGCGGCCGAAGAATCCGCAACCGAAGCCCCCCAAGGAGCAGAGCCGTGCCCGCTGCCGACACCGTCCTCACCGGAGCCCGCGTCCGCACCCTCGACCCCGCCCGCCCCGAGGCCCGCGCGGTAGCCGTCCTCGGCGGCGAGATCGTCGCCGTCGGGGACGAGGCCGACGTCCGCGACTGGCGCGGCCCCGGCACCGAGACCGTCGACCTCGGCGGCGCCACCCTCACCCCCGGCCTCACCGACGCCCACAGCCACCCCGTCTGGGGCATCGAGATGGCCACCGGTACGGACCTCTCCGCCGTCACCGACCTCGACCGGCTCCGCGCCGCCCTGCGCACCGCGGAGCGGGGCCCCGGCGGCTGGGTCACCGGCTTCGGCCTCGACCACAACGCCTTCGGCGGGCGCCCCGTCGACAAGGCCCTGATCGAGGAGGCCCTCGCCGGAGCCCCGGCCTTCCTGCGCCTCTACGACGGCCACTCCGCCCTCGCCTCCGGCGCGGCCCTGGCCGCCGCCGGGATCACCGGGCCCCGCGCCTTCGCCCAGCGCTCCGAGATCGTCTGCGACCCCGACGGGCGGCCCACCGGCCACCTCGTCGAACACGCCGCCATGGCCCTGGTCGGCTCGCTCGCGCCGAAGCCCACGTACACCGAGCGCCGCGAACGCCTCACCCGGCTGCTCGGCGACATGGCCGCCACCGGCCTGACCGGCGCACACGTCATGGACCTCGGCGACGGGGACGTGCCGGCCCTGCTGGCGACCGCCGAGTACGAGGGCGACCTGCCGCTGCGCCTGAACCTGTCGCCCTGGTGCATGCCGGGTGCCACCGGGGAGGACCTGGAGGAGCTGATCGAGCTCCAGCGGCTCACGGGCCGCCACTGGAAGGTCGGCGGGGTGAAGTTCTTCATGGACGGCACCGTCGAGGGCGGCACCGCCTGGCTGGAGCACGCCGACTGCCACGGCCGGGGCACCGACGCCTTCTGGCCCGACCCGCTCGCGTACGCCGAGGCGGTACGGGTCCTCGACGCGGCCGGGGTACGCACCGCGACGCACGCCATCGGCGACGCGGCGGTCCGCCACGTCCTGGACACCGTGGAAGCGCTGGGCCCGCGGGGCCGGATGCGGCACCGGATCGAGCACATCGAGACGGTCCCGGACGGCCAGCTGAAGCGGTTCGCGGAGCTCGGGGTGATCGCCTCGATGCAGCCGCCGCACACCGCGTACACCCGGGCCGACCACAGCGACGAGTGGTCCAAGCGGCTGGGGGAGGAACGGGCCGGCCGCGCCTGGCGCTGCCGGGACCTGCGCGAGGCGGGCGCGGTGCTCGCCCTGGGCTCGGACTGGCCCATCGCCCACTACGACGCCCGCCAGGTCCTGGCCACCGCCCGCGACCCCCGCGGTGCGGCCTCGGCGGGTACGGGGGCCTGGACCGGGGCGGCCCTGAGCGGGCTGATGGCCCTGGAGGGCATGACCTCGCACGCCGCGCTGGCGGCGGGGGAGGAGGCGGTGGCGGGCCGGATCGCGGCCGGCTTCCGGGCGGACCTGACCGCCTTCGGCGTGGACCCGGTTCGGGCTCCGGCGGACGAGCTGGCCGCAGTGCCGGTCCGGCTCACCATGTCGGGAGGCCGGATCACCCACAGGGAGGGGTGAGAGGCGCAGGACAGCTCACTGCCGACGGGCGCTCAGCGCCGGAAGCGGCCCAGCGCCGGGTGGTTCAGCACGGCCGCCGTCACCGGATGGCGGCCGGTTTCCTCGGGCCGGCGCGGCAGCCGGTGCGGGAGGGACCCGTACCAGGCGCGGGAGACGGCGTAGCCGAAGGCCAGGCAGAGCATGCCGCCGACGGCGTCGAGCCAGAAGTGGTTGGCGGTCGCCACGATCACGATCAGGGTCGCCGTCGGGTAGAGCAGGCCCAGGATCCGGGCCCAGGGGGCGGAGGCGACCGCGAAGATCGTCAGCCCGCACCAGAGCGACCACCCTATGTGCATGGACGGCATGGCCGCGTACTGGTTGGACATGTGCTTGAGGTTGCCCGAGGCCATGGAGCCCCAGGTGTGGTGGACCAGCACGGTATCGACGAAGTTCTGCCCGTTCATCAGCCGGGGCGGCGCGAGCGGGTAGAAGTAGTAGCCGACCAGGGCCACGCCCGTGGTGGCGAAGAGGACGAGCCGCGTCGCCGCGTAACGCCCGGGATGAAAGCGGTAGATCCAGACCAGCACGCCGATGGTCATGACGAAGTGGAGCGTGGCGTAGTAGTAGTTCATGCCCACCACGAGCCAGGTCACCGAATTGACGGCGTGGTTGACCCTCTCCTCCACGGCGATGCCGAGCGCCTGCTCCGCCTTCCAGATCCAGTCGGCGTTCGCGAGCGCGGCCGCCTTCTGTTCGGGCACGGCGTTGCGGATCAGCGAGTACGTCCAGTAGCTGACCGCGATCAGCAGGACCTCGAACCAGATCCGGGGTCGCCGGGGGACGCGCAGCCTGGAGAGCAGTGCGCGCTCGGACGACTCCGGGCGGTCCTTGCTCTCGGTCACGGGGGGTGACGAGACGTCCGTCCGGGTATCCAGTGTCTTCACGCTCGCTTCACCCATAGGAAAAGAGTCTGCCAGATGCGGACTCGCCTCCGATCATCCCTTGGGACGGTCTTGGCCGCAGCCTCTCCGCCTCTGGGACGAGCGGAGGCCTTACGTCCCTAGGGGAAACGGCAGGGGCGTCCCTCAGGGGCGCGCGGCCCCGCGGCCCTGCTGGGGGCCCGAGGCGGTGGAACCGCGGACGACCAGCTCGGGGAGGAACACGAACTCGCTGTGCGGGGCCGGCGTACCGCCGATCTCCTCCAGCAGGGTCCGCACCGCGGCCTGGCCCATGGCCTGCACGGGCTGGCGGATGGTGGTCAGCGGCGGATCCGTGAACGCTATGAGCGGGGAGTCGTCGAAGCCGACCACCGACACGTCCTGCGGGACCTTGAGCCCCCGCTGCCGGGCCGCCCGGATCGCGCCGAGCGCCATCATGTCGCTCGCGCACACCACCGCCGTGCAGCCGCGCGAGATCAGCGCGGCCGCGGCGGCCTGGCCGCCCTCCAGCGTGTAGAGGGAGTGCTGGATCAGCTCCTCGACCTCGTCCTCGCCGAGCCCGAGCCGTTCCTTCATGCCGAGGCGGAACCCCTCGATCTTGCGGAGCACCGGCACGAACCGCTTGGGTCCGACGGCCAGCCCGATCCGGGTGTGCCCGAGCGCGGTCAGGTGCGTCACCGCGAGCTGCATCGCGGCCCGGTCGTCGGGGGAGACGAAGGGGGCCTGCACCTTCTCGGAGAAGCCGTTGATGAGGACGTACGGGACGCCCTGTCCGCGGAGTTGGTCGTAGCGGCCCATGTCGGCCGTGGTGTCCGCGTGCAGTCCGGAGACGAAGATGATCCCGGAGACCCCGCGTTCGACGAGCATCTCCACGAGCTCGTCCTCGGTGGACCCGCCGGGGGTCTGCGTGGCCAGCACCGGGGTGTAGCCCTGCCGGGTCAGCGCCTGGCCGATGACCTGGGCCAGCGCCGGGAAGATGGGGTTGTCGAGCTCGGGGGTTATCAGGCCGACGAGCCCCGCGCTGCGCTGGCGCAGCCGTACGGGGCGTTCGTAGCCGAGCACGTCGAGTGCGGCCAGCACGGATTCACGGGTGCCTGCGGCCACACCGGGCTTGCCGTTGAGCACGCGGCTGACTGTGGCTTCGCTGACCCCCGCCTGGGCTGCGATGTCGGCTAGCCGTGCGGTCACGGGATTGGACTGTACCGGTCGGACGTTCACAATGACCACCACGTGCACGAATCCGGGGGAAGCCGGACGGTGCGGCCGTCCGTCTCCACCGGGGCGCTGGACAGGACGGGGCGCCCGGGCGAGGGCAGTTCGAGCGGGACCGGCCGGGTGTTGAGCGTGCAAGCGAAGCCGGGGCGGGTGAAGAGCAGCACGCCCTCGGGCGCGGGCAGCCACTGCATCCCGGGCTCCGCGGGCGCCCCGAGGCCCGGCATCGCGCGGCGCAGTTCCAGGGCCGCGCGGTAGAGCTCCAGGGTGGAGTGGGGGTCGCCGGTCTGCGCGGCGACGCTGAGCCCGCCCCAGCCGGCCGGCTGCGGGAGCCAGCTCCCGGCCGGCCCGAAGTCGTAGGGGGGCTCCTCGCCGGACCACGGGATCGGCACCCGGCAGCCGTCGCGCAGCCCGTCCTGCCCGGCGCTCCGGGTGAAGGCCGGGTCCTGGCGGACGGCGTCCGGGAGGTCGGTCACCTCGGGGAGGCCGAGCTCCTCGCCCTGGTAGACGTACGCCGATCCGGGCAGGGCCAGCATCAGCAGCGCGGCCGCCCGGGCCCGGGCCAGGCTGCCGTATCGGGTGCGGTGGCGCACGACGTCGTGGTTGGACAGCACCCAGGTGGTCGGCGCGCCCACCGAGGCGGTGGCGGCCAGGGACTCGTCGATGACGGTCCGCAGCGCGGTGGTGTCCCACGGGCAGTTCAGGAACCGGAAGTTGAAGGCCTGGTGCAGCTCGTCGGGGCGGACGTACAGTGCGAGCCGCTCGGAGGTGGGGGCCCAGGCCTCGGCGACACCGATGCGCGGGACCTCGTAGGAATCGAGCAGCCGCCGCCAGGAGCGGTGGATCTCGTGGACCCCGTCCTGGTCGAAGAAGGGGAGCGGCTCGGTGCCGATGAGGGTGGCCTGCGCGCCGCGGCCGATGTCCGGCAGGCCCGGGGCCTTGACCATGCCGTGCGCCACGTCCACCCGGAACCCGTCGACGCCGAGGTCGAGCCAGAAGCGCAGGACGGCGGAGAACTCCTCGGCGACCTCCGGGTTCTCCCAGTTCAGGTCGGGCTGCTCGGGGGCGAAGAGGTGCAGGTACCAGGCGCCGTCGGGGGTCCGGCTCCAGGCGGGGCCGCCGAAGACCGACTCCCAGTCGTTGGGCGGGAGCTCCCCGGCGGGCCCCCGGCCCGGGTGGAAGTGGTAGCGGTCGCGGGCCCCCGGCTCCCCGGCCAGCGCAGCCCGGAACCAGACGTGCTGCTCGGAGGTGTGGTTCGGGACCACGTCCACGATGACGCGCAGCCCCAGCGCGTGTGCGGCGCGGATGAGGTCGTCGGCGTCGGAGAGGTCCCCGAAGAGCGGGTCGACGGCCCGGTAGTCGGCGACGTCGTAGCCGCCGTCCGCCTGCGGGGAGACGTAGAAGGGGGTCAGCCACACCGCGTCGACCCCGAGCCGGGCCAGGTGGGGCAGGTGCTCGCGGACCCCGCGCAGGTCACCGATCCCGTCGCCGTCGCTGTCCGCGAAGGAACGTACGTACACCTGGTAGATGACGGCATCGCGCCACCAGCCGCCGCTCGCGGTGGCGTTGCTGGAAGCGCTTGCAAGCCGGGAGGCGGTCAACTCGTGGGTCATATCGGGTCAACGCGTGTACGCACCCCCTGGTTGCGGGCCCGGACAGTCGAAGAGGCTTCGAACTAACAGCAAGCTGCGGCAACCGTCCGGACACGTGGATGTAACGATCAACCCTTCTTGCAGAAACTTCCCGCAAGGTCTTTCGGTCGGCTTTCAGGCTTGTTACGTTCTCGGCAACTCGGGACCGCGAGGCGCGGCCGGGATCATCGAAGGAGTTCATATGCGGCGTGGCATAGCGGCCACCGCGCTGGTCGCGGCTCTGGCGCTCGCGGCGACGGCTTGCGGCGGTGACACCAAGGACGGCGGCAGCAGCGGCGCCAAGGCCGACGGGGAGCTCTCCGGCACGGTCACGTGGTGGGACACCTCGAACGACGCCGAGAAGGCGTCCTTCCAGAAGATCGCCGAGGCGTTCACCGCCAAGCACCCCAAGGTGACCGTCAAGTACGTCAACGTCCCGTACGGCGACGCGCAGAACAAGGTCAAGAACGCCTTCAGCAGCGGCTCCGAGGCCCCTGACGTGATCCGTGCCGACGTGGGCTGGGTCGCCGACTTCGCCTCCCTCGGCTACCTCGCCGAGGTCCCGGCCGACACGGCCAAGAAGGTCGACGCAGACTTCCTGCCCCAGGCCGCGGCCAGCGGCAAGTACGAGGGCAAGACCTACGCCGTCCCGCAGGTCATCGACACCATGGGCCTCTTCTACAACAAGAAGATGCTCGCCGACGCCGGCGTCGAGCCCCCCAAGACGCTGGAAGAGGTGAAGACCGCCGCCGCGGCCATCAAGGCCAAGACCGGCAAGGCCGGCCTCTACCTGCGCGGCGACGACTCCTACTGGTTCCTCCCCCTCATCTACGGAGAGGGCGGCGACCTCGTCGACGCGAAGACCAAGACGGTCACCGTCGACAACGCGGCGGGCGTCAAGGCCTTCAAGGCCGCCCGCGACCTGGTCACCTCGGGTGCGGCGATCACCAACGCCACCGACGGCTGGGTCAACATGCAGACCGCCTTCAAGTCGGGCGAGGCCGCGATGATGATCAACGGCCCCTGGGCCGTGGCCGACAGCTACGCGGGCGACCAGTTCAAGGACAAGGCCAACCTCGGCATCGCCGCGGTCCCGGCCGGCTCCGTCAAGGCGGGCGCCCCGCAGGGCGGCCACGACCTCGCCGTCTACGCGGGCTCCAAGAACATCGCCGCGGCGAACGCCTTCGTCGACTACATGACCTCGCAGGAGGTGCAGGTCCAGTCCGCCAAGGAGCTGAGCCTGCTCCCGACCCGGACCGCCGCCTACGAGCAGCCCGACGTCAAGTCCAGCGAGATGGTCCAGTTCTTCAAGCCGGCCGTGGACAAGGCCGTCGAGCGCGCCTGGATCCCGGAGAACGGATCCCTCTTCGCGCCGCTCCAGGTCGAATACACCAAGGCGATCACCGGGGCGTCGAGCCCGGAGGACGCGGCCAAGGCGGCCGGCGTCGAATTCCGCAAGATCCTCAAGGGCTGGAAGTAACGGAAACCATGGCTGCTCACACCAGCCAGTCGGTGGCGAAGGCCGCGGGCAGCGAGACCGGTCCTGATGCCGGTCCCGCCGCCCGCGGCCGGAGCCGCAGGACTGACAACAGGAACCGTCCCGGGCTGAAGCGGGCCCTGGCCACCCACTGGTACGCCTGGGCCATGATCACCCCCGTGGTGCTCGTGCTCGGCGTCATCATCGGCTGGCCCCTGGTCCGCGGCGTCTACCTGTCGCTGACCGACGCCACCGAACGCAACGTCGGCCGCACCATCGGCGCCAACCACATCGAGGCGTCGTACGAGTTCATCGGGCTCGACAACTACGCCGCCGTCCTGGCCGACCCGGTGTTCCTGCAGCGGCTGGTGTGGACGGTCCTGTGGACCGTCGCCTGCGTCTCGATCACCTTCGCGCTCGGCCTCGGCCTGGCCACCGTGCTCAACCGCGAGTTCAAGGGCCGCGCCGCCTACCGGATGGCGCTCATCCTGCCCTGGGCGGTGCCCGGATTCGTCTCCGTCTTCGCCTGGCGGTTCCTCTTCAACCGCGACAACGGCATCCTCAACAAGATCCTCGAAGGCGGCGGCATCTCCGCCGTCCCGTGGCTCGACGACCCGACCTGGGCCAAGATCGCCGTCATCTCCGTCAACGTCTGGCTCGGCGTCCCCTTCATGATGGTCGCCCTGCTCGGCGGAATGCAGTCGATCCCCGGCGAGCTCTACGAGGCCGCCGAGATGGACGGGGCCTCCCCCTGGCAGCGGTTCCGCCACATCACCCTGCCCGGGCTGCGCACGGTCAGCATGACCGTGATCCTGCTCTCCACCATCTGGACCTTCAACATGTTCCCGGTGATCTTCCTGCTCACCCGGGGCGGCCCGGGCGACTCCACCGAGATCCTGGTGACCCAGGCCTTCCGCGAGGCGTTCGTGTCGAGCCCGCGCGACTTCGCCGGCTCGGCGACCTGGGGCGTACTGATCCTCCTGCTGCTCATGATCTTCGCGCTGGTCTACCGGCGCTCGCTGCGCAAGCAGGGAGAGGTGTGGTGACCGTGACGACCAACTCCGCGCGTTCCGAGCGTTCCGCGCGGGCGGCTTCTGCCCGCCCCCGCGGCAAGCGCTCCCCGCTCGCCTCCGTCGGCCTGCACTCCACCCTGGCCGTCGCCTCCGTGATCGCCGTCTTCCCGGTGCTGTGGGTCCTGCTGACCTCGCTCAAGCCGGCCAAGCACGCCATCTCCACGGACTTCGTCAAGGAACCGACCCTCGACAACTACCACTACCTGGTGGAGTCGACCTCCTTCCTCTCCTGGTTCGGCAACTCCGTCCTGGTCGCCGGCATCACCACCGTCCTCGGGGTGTTCATCGCCGCCACCACCGGATACGCCGTCAGCCGCTTCAAGTTCCCCGGAATGAAGCCGCTGATGTGGACCCTGCTCATCACGCAGATGTTCCCGATGGCCATCCTCATCGTCCCGCTCTACAACCTCATGGGCGACCTGGGGCTGCTCAACCAGCCGCTCGGCCTGGTGATCACGTACCTCACCATCGCCGTGCCGTTCTGCGCCTGGATGATGAAGGGCTTCTTCGACACCATCCCGGTCGAGATCGACGAATCCGGCCGCGTCGACGGGCTCAACCCCTTCGGCACCTTCTGGCGCCTGATCCTCCCGCTCGCCAAGCCCGGCCTCGCCGTCACCGGCTTCTACGCCTTCATCACCGCCTGGGGCGAGGTCGCGTACGCCTCCGCCTTCATGGTCGGCGAGGACAACCTCACCCTGGCCGGCGGCCTGCAGACCTTCGTCACCCAGTACACCTCCAACTGGGGCGCGATGAGCGCGGCTTCCATCCTCATCGCCATCCCCGCGGCGTTCTTCTTCCTCTTCGCCCAGCGTCACCTCGTCGCCGGGATGACGGCAGGCGCGACCAAGGGCTGACCGCCCCGCGCGCACGGGCCGACCACCCGATGCCTGCCCCCTCTCACCCCCGGCCCGATCTCCCAAGGACGACATGACCCAGCACCTCGCCGCCCTGCCTTCGAGCAGTGGCATCCCCACCTCCCCCGGCACCCAGCCCGGCTGGTGGAGAGAAGCGGTGATCTACCAGGTCTATCCGCGCAGCTTCGCCGACTCCAACGGGGACGGCATGGGGGACCTCGAAGGCATCCGCAGCCGACTGCCCTACCTGAAGGACCTGGGCGTCGACGCCGTGTGGCTCAGCCCCTTCTACGCCTCCCCGCAGGCCGACGCCGGCTACGACGTCGCCGACTACCGGGCCATCGACCCGATGTTCGGCAGCCTCCACGACGCCGACGCCGTGATCCGCGAAGCCCACGCGCTGGACCTGCGGATCATCGTGGATCTGGTCCCCAACCACTGCTCCGACCAGCACGAATGGTTCAAGCAGGCGCTGCGCGAGGGCCCGGGGTCCCCGCTGCGCGAGCGCTTCCACTTCCGCCCGGGCCGGGGCGACGGCGGCGGCGAGCCCCCCAACGACTGGGAGTCCATCTTCGGCGGACCCGCCTGGACCCGGGTCGCCGACGGCGAGTGGTACCTGCACCTCTTCGCGCCCGAGCAGCCCGACTTCAACTGGGAACACCCGGCCGTCCAGGACGAGTTCCGCTCGATCCTGCGCTTCTGGCTGGACCTCGGCGCCGACGGCTTCCGCATCGACGTGGCCCACGGTCTGGTCAAGGCCCCCGGCCTGCCCGACCTCGGCCGCGGCGAACAGCTCAAGCTGCTCGGCAACCAGGTGCTGCCCTTCTTCGACCAGGACGGCGTCCACGAGATCTACCGCTCCTGGCGCCGGGTCCTCGACGAGTACGCGGGCGACCGCATCGGCGTCGCCGAGGCCTGGACGCCCAGCGCCGACCGGACGGCCATGTACCTGCGGCCCGACGAGCTGCACCAGGCCTTCAACTTCCACTACCTGAACACCGGGTGGGACGCCGAGGCGCTGCGCGCCACCATCGACGAGTCCCTCGACGCGATGCGCCCGGTGGGCGCGCCCACGACGTGGGTGCTGTCGAACCACGACGTGGTGCGCCACGTCACGAGGTACGGGGGAGGGGCCGAGGGACTGGCCCGGGCGCGGGCGGCCGCGCTGCTGATGCTGGCCCTGCCCGGATCGGCGTACGTCTACCAGGGCGAGGAGCTCGGCCTGCCGGAGGTCCTCGACCTGCCCGACGGGGTGCGGCAGGACCCGGCCTTCACACGGGGTGCCGGGCAGGACGGGATGCGCGACGGCTGCCGCGTACCGATCCCGTGGTCCGGTACGCAGGCCCCGTACGGCTTCGGCGACGGCGGCAGCTGGCTGCCGCAGCCGGCCGAGTGGGCGGGCCTGAGCGTGGCCGCGCAGACCGGGGACCCGGACTCGACGCTGGAGCTCTACCGCTCCGCGCTGCACCTGCGCCGCTCGCACCCGGAGCTGGGCGCCGGCGACGCGGTGGAGTGGCTGGAGGCCCCGGCGGGCGTCCTGGCCTTCCGCCGGGGGGAGTTCACCTGCACGGTCAACACCACGGGCGGGCCGGTGCGGATGCCCGCGCCGGGCACCGTACTCCTGGCGAGCGGGCCCCTGCCCGACCCGTCGGAGCTGCCGGCCGACACGGCGGTGTGGTGGCGGGGATGACCTCCCCGCTGCGGCTGACGGACATCGCCGCGCAGGCCGCGGTCAGCGAGGCGACCGTCAGCCGCGTGCTCAACGGCAAGGCCGGCGTGGCCTCCGGCACCCGGCACAAGGTGCTGGCCGCCATGGACCTGCTGGGCTACGAACGCCCGGTCCGGCTGCGCCGGCGCAGCAACGGCCTGGTCGGCCTGCTGACCCCGGAGCTGACCAACCCCATCTTCCCGGCGTTCGCCCAGGTCATCGAGCAGACCCTCGCGGGCCACGGCTACACCCCGGTGCTGTGCACGCAGACCCCGGGCGGGGCCACCGAGGACGAGCTGGTGGAGCAGCTCGAGGAGCGCGGGGTCACCGGCATCGTGTTCCTGTCGGGGCTGCACGCGGACTCCTCGGCGGACCCTTCGCGCTACCAGCGGCTCGCGGCGCGGGGGGTCCCCTTCGTCCTCATCAACGGGTTCAACGAGCAGGTCCAGGCCCCCTTCATCTCCCCGGACGACCGCGCGGCGGCGGACATGGCGGTCCGTCACCTGGAGGACCTGGGCCACCGCAGGATCGGCCTGGCCATCGGCCCGACCCGCTACGTCCCGTCGGCCCGCAAGGAGGCGGGTTTCGTCGCGGCCCTCCCCTCGGCCGCGGCCGATGGGCTGATCCAGCGCACCCTCTTCACGGTCGAGGGCGGCCATGCGGCGGGCGGAGCCCTGCTGGACCGGGGCTGCACGGGCATCGTCTGCGGCAGCGACCCGATGGCCCTGGGCGTCATACGGGCCGCCCGCGAGCGGGGCCTGCGCGTCCCGGAGGACGTCTCGGTGGTCGGCTTCGACGACTCCCCGCTCATCGCGTTCACGGACCCCCCGCTGACGACGGTCCGCCAGCCGGTCCGCGCCATGGCCACGGCGGCGGTGGGCGCCCTCCTGGAAGCGGTCGCCGGAACCCCGGTCCAGCGCACCGAGTACGTCTTCCAGCCGGAGCTGGTGGTCCGGGGCTCGACGGGGCAGGGACCCGGGGCGTAGCGCGGGGCCGGTCACGGAAGCGGCGCGGTGCGGCACGGCGGGCTGAAGTCGACCGCCGTGAAGTGCCGGGTCCATTGGGCCCTGGTGATCCGGGGGTGCGCGCTGTCGCAGATGCGGGCGGTGACCCTGTTCAGATCGGTGTCCCACATGCGGATCGTGAAGTCGTTGCCGCCGGTGGACAGGGTGGCGCCGTCCGGGCTGAACGCCACGGCCGGTACGGGGTTCGCGTGGCCGGTGAGAACGGTGGGGGTCGTCGCTCCGGGCACGTCCCAGAGCAGGGCCTTGCCGTCCGCGGCCCCGGCTGCCAGGCGGCGGCCGGCCGGGTCGAAGGCCAGCCGGTAGAGCCAGGAGCCGGACGCCGGCAGCCGCCGCACTCCGGTCGGGCGGCCGATGGTGTCGATGTTCATCAGCCACACCGTCTTGTCCGTGCGGTGGAAGGCGGCCAGTCTCCGGCCGTCGGGACTGAACACTCCGCCGGTCAGCGGGTCCGACCGGTACGGGGACGGCAGTTCCCGCGGGCTGCGCGGATCGCCGATGTCCCACAACCGCAGGGAACCGGACTCTCCGCTGCTCGTCACCAGCGTCCGGCCGTCCGGACGGAACGAAGCCATGGTGACGTCCGGCCCGTCCTCGGCGATCCGGCCCAGCCTCCTGGGACTGCCCGGATCGGTCAGGTCCCACAGTCCGGCCGTGCCCAGGGCCCAGACGGCCAGCAGCCGGCCGTTCGGAGCGAAGCCGGCGCCGCCGACTTCGCCGGCGCCGGGGCTGAGGACCGAAGCCAGACGCGGTTTGCGGGGATCGGTCACGTCCCAGACGCGGACGGTGGCGTCCTCGCTCGCCGTGACGAGGGTGCGCCCGTCGGGGCTGAACGCCACGCACCGGACGAACCGGGTGTGCCCCCGCAGGACCGACAGCGGCCACAGGGCCCGGCCGCCCGTGACCTGCCACAGCCGTGCGGTGCCGTCCCAGCTGGCGCTGGCGAGCAGTCGGCCGCCGGGGCCGTACGCCAGGGACGTGACCACGTCGTCGTGGGTCGCGAGGGACAGGTCCCGCAGGTCCAGCAGCCGGTCGGAGTTGGCGAGCACGAGGCCGTCCGGGCTGAACGCGGCCTGGTAGAAGCCTCCCTGGAGCGTGCTGGTCCGTTTCGGGCCGGCGGGGGTGGCGGGGGTGGCCACATCCCAGAACTGGGTGGACCCCCCCACCGAGACGAGCGTGCTGCCGTCCGGGCTGAACGCCACGGACCAGACGATCGCGGGATGGCCGAGCAGGACGGCCGGTGGCTCCCTTCGCGTGAGGTCCCAGACCCGTGCGGTGCGGTCCCAGCTTCCGGTCGCCACGGTCCTGCCGTCGGGGCGGAAGGCGGCCGAGGTCACCGTGTCGGTGTGTCCGCGCAGGACGTCCCGGAGGGCGGGCTGGGCGGGGTCGGTGACGTCCCACAGCCTGACGGTGGTGTCGCCGGTGGTCGCCAGCGTGTGGCCGTCCGGGCTGAACGTCACCGAGGTCACCGCGTGGGTGTGGCCCGGCAGGGTGGCCAGCAGCCGGGGGTGGCGGGGATCGTTCACCTCCCACAGCCGCGCCGCGCCGTCATCGTGGCCGGTGGCCAGGACACCGCCCGGCCGGTACGCCACCCAGGTCGGCCCGGACCGCTGGTCCGGCAGCGTGCTCAGCTCGGCGGGTGCCCGCCGGTCGGTCACGTCCCACAGCCGCACCGAGCGTTCGCTCGCCGTGGCCAGGACGCGGCCGCCCTCGCCGAACGCCACCGACATCAGCCGCTCCGGCTGGTTCACGACGGCCAGCTGTACGGGGTGGTGGGCCTCCCGGACGTCCCACAGCCGAACCGTGCGGTCCCAGCTCGCGGTGGCCAGGACCCGGCCCTCGGGAGCGAGGGAGACCGCGACCACGTCGGAGGTGTGGCCGGTGACACGGCTCGTGTACGGCGTCGCGAACGCGCTCATGAGCTGGTCGCGGACGTCGCCCGTGGCCGCCAGCCGGTACGCCGCCAGGTTCAGTTGCGCCGAGAGGGATGGGTCCTGCCGCCGCACCTCGGCCGCGTCCGCGGCGGCCTTGCGGGCAATGGCCACGTTGCGCTGGCGGATGGCCGAGTCGCGCGAGTCGACTGCCAGTCCGCCCGCGGTCGCCGCGATGACCACCAGGACCGTGAGCAGCGTGACCAGCTGCCGCAGGCGGACCGACCGGCGCCTGACCGCCGCCATCTCGCCGGCCTGCGCTGCCCGGCCCGCGTCGAGGAAGCGCCGCTCCCTGGAGGTCAGGCGGCTGCCGTCCGCGGCGGCCAGGTCCAGTGCCGCGGCCAGACGGGCACCCCGGTAGAGGGCGTGCGGGTCGCGGTCCTGCGCCTCCCATCCGGCGGTCGCGTCGGTGAGCTGCCGATGCAGGAGCAGCCGGTCCCGGTCCTCGGTCAGCCAGCCGCGCAGCCTCGGCCAGCACCGGATGATCGCCTCGTGGGTGATCTCGACGCACCCTTCGTCCAGGGTCACCAGCCGTTGCCGGGCCAGGGATTCGAGCACGAAGTCCGTGTCGGGGGTCGGGTCCAGCTCGTCCCTGGTGATGCGGCGCCGGGTGTCCTCCGTTCCGTCGCCCAGCGCGGTCAGCCGGAGGAACAGGGATCGGGCGAGGTCCTGCTGTACGGGGGACAGCCCCCGGTAGGCGGCCTCGGCGGTCTGCGCGAGCGCGTGCTGGATGCCGCCGGCCGCCAGATAACCGTCCAGGGTGAGGCGGCTGCCGCTGCGACGCCGCCAGGTCTCGACCATCGCGTGCGAGACCAGCGGCAAGGCACCCGGCTGACCGGTCGCGTCCGCGACCACGGCCGCCAGCAGCGGGCCGGTCACCGTGCAGTCGGCGAGCATCGCCGGCCGGGTGACGGCCTCGCGCAGTTCCTGACTGCTCATCGGTCCGACCGCGATCTGGGCGTCGCGCACCGCCTCGACCAGCCGGGGGTCCTGGACGCAGTGGCCGTAGAAATCGGCGCGCACGCCGAGCACCACCCGGGTGCGGCTGGTCTCCGACCCGGTGGCCGCGATCAGCATGGCGATGAACGCGTCCCGTTCGTCCCGGTCCGCGCAGAGGGTGAAGACCTCTTCGAACTGGTCGACCACGATCAGCACGTCGACGTCCGGGGCCCGGTCGATCACGGTCTGCCGGATCCGCAGGTGCAGCGCCGCGGGATCGCCCAGCAGCTCGGCCACCAGCGAGCCGGGAGCCACGCCCGTCTCCGAGGCCAGGTGGACGGCGCACTCCTCCACGGGATGCGAGCCCGGCGTGAACAGCAGCACCGGCCACCCCGATGCCCGGGCGCGGGCCACGAGCCCCGCCCGCAGCACCGAGGACTTCCCCGATCCGGACGGCCCGAAGACCGCCAGGAACCGGCGCTCGCGCACCTTCGCGACCACCTCGCCGGTCAGCCGCTCGCGCCCGAAGAAGCGGTCGGCGTCTTCCGGCTGGAACGCCGACAGCCCCGCGTACGGGGCGCCCTGCCGGCTGCTCTCCCCGGGCTCGGCGTCCTGTGCGCGCGCCGCGATCTCGGCGGCGACCGCATGCCAGCGGGCTTCCCATACGAGTCGGTCGCCCCGGCACGCCTCGATGTACGCGAGCGTGACGCCGAGGCTGGGAAACGTGTGCCCGCCCGCTGCGTCCGACAGGGTCGTGGACGAATAGTGCGCCTTTTTGGCGAGTGCCCGATAAGGCGGCCGTCCCGCTGCCTCGCGCAGTTTTCGAAGGTCGGCGGCGAACTGTGTCAGAGGACCGGTGTCCGGGTCGAGCGGCCGTTCGGGGCGGGGCATGACCTTCCTTCCTGCGTCTTTCCGCAGTCGTGATGGGAGGTGTTTGTCCAGCTGTTGATGTCCGGAATCCCCGTTCCGGCACCGGACATCAACAGACGGCTAGACAGGGCCCAGCGCAACCTGCGCAAGGCGACACGAAGGAGAATCCATGAGGCCCGTACGGCGACTGATGCTTCTGCTGGCGGCTACCGGACTGCTGGCCGGCGCCACCTTGACGGGCACCCCCGCGGCGGCCGCGGCGCCCCTCCTCAAGTCCAACCTGAACGGAAGGTGCGCCGACATCTTCATGTTCCACCAGGAGAACGGCGCCTCCGTCGTGACGTGGGACTGTCACGGCGGCACCAACCAGCAGTGGTACTGGGACGGTGAGCAGATCCGTTCCAACCTGAACGGAAAGTGCCTGGAGATCTACGGCCCCCACCTCGGTGACCAGGGCTCGGTGAGCATGTGGGACTGCAACGGAGGCAGCCACCAGAAGTGGTTCCGCAACGGCAGTGAGATCCGCAACCGGGTGAACGGAAAGTGCCTGGACATCCTGGCCGGCCGGGCCGACAACGGCCAGCTCCTCGTGAGCTGGGGCTGCAACGGCGCGCTCAGCCAGAGCTGGAACTTCTGAACGCCGGCCCGGTCCGGCACTTCACGTGCCGGACCGGGTCCCCCTCCCGTTTCGAATCGCATCATCAGAAAAGAGGTGGAGCATGTCCTTTCAGGCGATGAAGAACGAGCGAAACCAGCGCTCCGGAACCGAGGGTCCGGACCGGCGGACGTTCCTGTCCAGGGCGCTCGGAGTGACGGCCGGTCTGGCCGGAGCGGCGGCGGCGGGCGCCTTTGGCCTCCCGGCTTCCGCGAAGGAATCCAATTCCTTGGCGAACCAGTCGAACTGGCGCTTCTGCGCGAAGTGCTACGGCCTGTTCTACTACGGCTTCCAGGACAACGGCCGCTGTCCCGCGGGCGGTGCCCACAGCCGCCAGACCAACAGGCCCGACTACGACTTCGTCATCCCCCATGGCGTGCCGGAGACGCCGACGGCCCAGCGCAACTGGCGCTTCTGCGTCAAGTGCTACGACATGTTCTACTACGGCTTCCAGGACAACGGGCACTGTCCCGCGGGCGGCGCCCACAGCCGGCAGCCTTCGGCCGACTACGACTTCGTCATCCCCCACGACGTGCCGGAGACGCCGACGGCCCAGCGCAACTGGCGCTTCTGCGCGAAGTGCTACGTCATGTTCTTCTACGGCTTCCAGGACAACGGCCGCTGCGCCGCGGGCGGGGCCCACAGCCGCCAGACCAACAGGCCCGACTACGACTTCGTCCTCCCGCACCTGTAGATCCGTCCTGCCGCACGGGACGGCCGGCGGTCGCCGGGCCGGGCGGCAGTGCGTGGCGATCCGATGCGCCCACCAACCCCGACGGGCTGGTGGGCGTTCGCGCGCCCGTGCCCCGACTCCACCCGGAAACAATTCTGCAATCTCTTGCGCAAGGTCTTGCAGCACCTCCTCCTGGCACCTACGGTCGCTGCAATCCCCAACTCGGCCGTGACCGGCCCCCACCCGGTCCTGCGCCTCTCCGCCAGGAGGAACACCCGCATGTCGACCCGTGCCCGCGCCGCCAGAGCCGCCGCCGCGCTGCTGTCCGTATCCGCCGTCACCGCCGTCACCGCCGTCACCGCCCTCGCCGTCGTCGGGGGGTCCGCCCAGCAGGCCGTGGCGGCCGCCCCAGGTGAGAAGGACGTCACCGCCGTCATGTTCGAGTGGAAGTTCGACTCCGTGGGGAAGGCCTGCGGGGAGAGCCTCGGGCCCGCCGGGTACGGCTACGTGCAGGTGTCGCCCCCGCAGGAGCACATCCAGGGGAGCCAGTGGTGGACCTCGTACCAGCCCGTCAGCTACAAGATCGCCGGGCGGCTGGGTGACCGTACCGCCTTCAAGGCCATGGTCGACGCCTGTCACGCCGCCGGCGTGAAGGTCGTCGCCGACTCCGTCATCAACCACATGGCGGCCGCGGACGGGGTGGGGACGGGGGGCAGTTCGTACACGAAGTACAACTACCCCGGCATCTACTCCGGTGGGGACATGGACGACTGCCGGTCCTCGATATCGAACTACGGCGATCGCGCGAACGTCCAGAACTGCGAGCTCGTGCAGCTCGCCGACCTCGACACCGGCGAGGACTACGTGCGGGGCCGGATCGCCGGGTACCTGAACGACCTGCTCTCCCTCGGCGTCGACGGCTTCCGGATCGACGCCGCCAAGCACATGCCGGCCGCCGACCTCGCCAACATAAAGTCCCGGATGTCGAACCCGAACGCCTACTGGAAGCAGGAGGCGATCCACGGGGCGGGCGAGGCGGTCTCGCCGAGCGAGTACCTCGGGAACGGAGACGTGCAGGAGTTCCGGTACGCGCGGGACCTCAAGCGGGTCTTCCAGAGCGAGAACCTCGCCTACCTGAAGAACTTCGGCGAGGCGTGGGGGCACATGCCCTCCGGGCAGTCCGCCGTGTTCGTCGACAACCACGACACCGAGCGCGGCGGTGACACCCTCAGCTACAAGGACGGGTCCGCCTACACGCTCGCAAGCGTCTTCATGCTGGCGTGGCCCTACGGCTCTCCCGACGTGCACTCCGGCTACGAGTGGACCGACCGGGACGCCGGACCGCCCAACGGCGGAACCGTGAACGCCTGTTACGCCGACGGGTGGAAGTGCCAGCACGCCTGGCGGGAGATCTCCTCCATGGTCGGCTTCCGCAATGCCGCGCGCGGCCAGGCCGTCACCGACTGGTGGGACAACGGCGCCGACCGGATCGCCTTCGGGCGGGGCTCCAAGGCGTACGTCGCGATCAACCACGAGGGCTCGGCCCTGACGCGGACGTTCCAGACCTCCCTCGCGGGCGGCGACTACTGCGACGTGCAGAGCGGGCGGTCCGTGACCGTGGACTCCGGCGGGCGGTTCACCGCCACGCTCGGGGCCGGGACGGCCGTCGCCCTGCACGTGGGCGCCCGTGGCTGCGGCGCCACCTCCACCCCGACCCCGACCCCGACTCCGACCCCGACGTCCACTCCCGCCGCTGCCGGTGCCTCCTTCGCCGTCAACGCCACCACCGTCGTCGGCCAGAACATCTACGTCACCGGTGACCGCGCCGAGCTCGGCAGCTGGAACACCGGCGCCGCGCTCAAGCTCGACCCGGCCGCCTATCCCGTCTGGAAGCTCGACGTCACGCTCCCGCCCGGCACGGTCTTCGCGTACAAGTACGTCCGCAAGGACGCCGCCGGGAACGTCACCTGGGAGGGCGGAGCCAACCGCTCCGCCACGGTCCCCGCCAACGGCAAGGTCACGCTGACCGACACCTGGCGCAACTGACCCTCCCGCCCCATCCCGTCCCGCACCGAGGAGATCCGCCTTGATACGCCCCGCCCTCGCCGGCGCCGCGGGAGTGCTCGCAGCCACCCTGGCCGTGACGCTCCTGCCCGCCCTTCCCGCCGCTGCGGCGGCCGCCGCCAAGGCGCCACCGGCCCCGCCCTCGGACGCCAGACTGGCCGCCGAGGCCGCGCGGCACGACCTGACCCGGGAGCAGTTCTACTTCGTGCTCCCGGACCGGTTCGCGAACGGCGACCCGCGCAACGACCGGGGCGGGCTGACCGGCTCCCGGCTGGAGACCGGCCTGGACCCGACGGACAAGGGCTTCTACCAGGGCGGGGACCTCAAGGGGATCACCGACCGGCTGGACTACATCAAGGGGCTCGGCACCACCGCCATCTGGATGGCGCCGATCTTCAAGAACCAGCCGGTGCAGGGGACGGGCAAGGACGCCTCGGCCGGCTACCACGGCTACTGGATCACCGACTTCACCCAGGTCGACCCGCACTTCGGGACCAACGCCGATCTGGAGCGGCTGATCGACAAGGCGCACGGGAAGGGGATGAAGGTCTTCTTCGACGTCATCACGAACCACACCGCCGACGTCGTCGACTACCGGGAGGCCTCCTACGGGTACCTGTCGGAGGGCGCCTTCCCCTACCTGACCAAGGACGGAGTGCCGTTCGAGGACTCCGACTACGAGGCGGGCGAGGGGAAGTTCCCGAAGACCGACGCCGACTCCTTCCCCCGCACCCCCTTCGTCCCCGCGGCGAAGAAGAACCTGAAGTCCCCGGCCTGGCTCAACGATCCGACGATGTACCACAACCGGGGCGACTCCACCTTCGCCGGCGAATCCTCCGACAAGGGTGACTTCTTCGGCCTCGACGACCTGTGGACCGAGCGTCCCGAAGTGGTCGAGGGGATGGAGAAGATCTACGAGAAGTGGGTCGAGGACTACGACGTCGACGGCTTCCGGATCGACACCGTCAAGCACGTGAACACCGGCTTCTGGACCCAGTGGGCCACCGCCCTCGACGCGTACGCGGCCCGGCACGGCCGCAAGGACTTCTTCATGTTCGGCGAGGTCTACTCCGCCGACACGGCGATCACCTCCCCGTACGTGACCCGGGGCCGCCTGGACGCCACGCTCGACTTCCCGCTCCAGGAGGCGATCCGCTCGTACGCCGCCCAGGGCGCGGAGGCGGGGAGGCTGGCCTCCGTCTTCGGCGACGACTACCGGTACACCACCGACAAGGCGAACGCCTACGAACAGGTCACCTTCCTCGGCAACCACGACATGGGCCGCTTCGGGACCTTCCTGAAGCAGGACCGGCCGGGGGCGGGGGAGCAGGAGCTGCTGGACCGGTACCGGCTGGCCAACGAGCTGATGTTCCTCTCCCGGGGCAACCCGGTGATCTACTCCGGCGACGAGCAGGGCTTCACCGGTGCGGGCGGGGACAAGGACGCCCGCCAGCCCCTCTTCGCCTCCAAGGCGGGTGACTACCTGGACGACGACCAGCTCGGAACGGCGCGCACCCACGCGAGCGATGCTTACGATCCGGAGCACCCGCTCTACCAGCAGATCAGGGCTCTCGCAAAGCTGACGAAGGACCACCCGGCCCTCCGCGACGGTGTCCAGAGCGAACGATTCTCCGACGGTTCGGCCTACGCCTTCGCCCGCACCGACACCCGCACGCGCACCGAATACCTGGTCGCGGCCAACAACGCCACCACGCCCCGCACCATCGACCTCGACGCCCCGGCAGGCGTCCAGTACGCCGCCCTCTACGGCGGCACGGCCACGCTGATCCGCTCCTCCGCGGCGGGCAAGCTGACCGTCACCCTCCCGGCCCTCGGCTCCGTGGTCCTCCAGGCCGCCACCCCCGCCGCCAAGCCCACCGCCAAGCCCACCCTGACCCTCAAGGCCCCGGCCCCCGGCGCCACCGGCACCGTGGAGCTCTCGGCCGAGGTCACCGGCGACCCCCTGAGCCGGGTCGTGTTCGCCGCCCAGACCGGCACGGACAAGTGGCAGGTCCTCGGCTCCGCCGACCACGCACCGTACAAGGTCACCCAGTTCGTCGACGCCGAAGCCGCCGCCGGCACCCCGCTGCGCTACAAGGCCGTGGTCGTCGACTCCGCCGGCCGCACCGCGAGCGCCCTCGCCGCGTCGGCCACCGGCCAGCTCCCGCCCGCCGAAGTCCCCACCGCCACCCAGCGCGACTACGCGGTCGTCCACTACAACCGCCCCGACGGCGACTACACCGACTGGCGGCTCTACGCCTGGGGCGACCTCGCCGAGGGCGAAGCCACCCCCTGGCCCGCAGGCCACGACTTCACCGGCCGTGACGCCTACGGAGCCTTCGCCCACGTCAAGCTCAAGCCCGGTGCGAGCAGCGTCAGTTACCTCGTCATCGACAAGAACGGCACCAAGGACGTCGCCACCGATCGCACCATCGACGTGACGAAGACCGGTGAGATCTGGCTGGAGCAGGGCAAGGAGACCGCCCGCACCGACCGCCCCGCCTACCCGCCGCAGGACACCTCGAAGGCCGTCCTGCACTACCAGCGCCCCGACGGCGCCTACGAGGGCTGGGGCCTGCACGTCTGGACCGGAGCGGCCACGCCCACCGACTGGTCCAAGCCGGTCCTCCCCGTCCGCACCGACTCCTACGGCGCCGTCTACGAGGTCCCCCTCGCCGCCGGGGCCACCAGCCTCAGCTACATCCTCCACAACGGCGACGCCAAGGACCTCCCGTCCGACCAGTCCCTCGACCTGAAGGGCAACGGGCACGAGGTGTGGATGCTGGGCGGCAAGGAGAAGTACCTCCTCCCGCAGCCCGCCGGCAGCGCCGCCGCACTGGACCTCACCAAGGCCCAGGCCGTCTGGATCGACCGCGACACCGTCGCCTGGAACGCCCCGCAGGCCGCCGCCTCCGTCCAGCTCCTCGCCTCCCGCGAAGGCGCCGTCAAGGCCGAGAACGGCACCCTGACCGGCGCCGGCAGCGCCCAGTGGCTGCGCCTGGCCACGACCGAGCTGACCGCCGCGCAGAAGCAGAAGTACCCGCACCTGGCCGCGTACGCCGCCTTCACCGTCGACCCGCGCGACCGCGACCGCGTCCGCGAAGCCCTGCGCGGCCAGCTCGTGGCCAGTGCCCGCGCCGCCAACGGAGCCGTCCTCGCCGCCACCGGGGTCCAGCTCGCCGGCGTCCTCGACGACCTGTACGCGACCACCGCCAGCCTCGGCCCGGTGTTCAAGGACGGCCGCCCCACCCTCTCCGTCTGGGCCCCGACCGCCCAGCAGGTGACCCTCGAACTGGACGGCCGCCGCCAGGTCCCGATGCGCCGCGACGACGCCACCGGCGTCTGGTCGGTGCGCGGCGACCGCGACTGGACCGGCAAGCGCTACCGCTTCGCCGTCACCGTCTGGGCCCCGAGCACCGGCCGGGTGGTCCGCAACCTGGTCACCGACCCGTACTCCACCGCCCTGACGACGGACTCCGCGTACAGCCTGGCCGTGGACCTCGCCGACCCGAAGCTCGCCCCGGCCGGCTGGCGCGAGCTGAAGAAGCCCGCGCCCGTCCCCTTCACCTCCGCGCAGATCCAGGAGCTGCACATCCGCGACTTCTCGGTCGCCGACACCACCAGCACCCACCCCGGCCAGTACCTGGCCTTCACGGACACCGCCTCGGCGGGCATGCGCCACCTGCGCGACCTGGCCGTCGCCGGCACCTCGTACGTCCACCTCCTGCCCGCCTTCGACATCGGCACCATCCCGGAGAAGCCCGGTGACCGCACCGAGCCGGCCTGCGACCTGAAGGTCTACGCCCCCGACTCCGAGGAGCAGCAGGCCTGCGTGGCCGCCGCGGCCGCGAAGGACGCCTACAACTGGGGCTACGACCCGCTGCACTACACGGTCCCCGAGGGCTCGTACGCCAGCGACCCGAACGGCACGGCCCGTACGGTGGAGTTCCGCCGCATGGTGCAGTCCCTGAACGGCGCGGGCCTGCGCACGGTCATGGACGTGGTCTACAACCACACCGTGGCCGCCGGCCAGTCCGACAAGTCGGTGCTCGACCGCATCGTCCCCGGCTACTACCAGCGGCTGCTGGCCGACGGCTCCGTCGCCACCTCCACCTGCTGCGCCAACACCGCCCCCGAGAACGCCATGATGGGCCGCCTCGTCGTGGACTCGGTGGTCACCTGGGCCAAGCAGTACAAGGTCGACGGCTTCCGCTTCGACCTCATGGGCCACCACCCCAAGGCCAACATCCTGGCCGTGCGCGCCGCCCTCGACGCGCTGACGCCTGCCCGGGACGGGGTCGACGGGAAGAAGATCGTCCTCTACGGGGAGGGCTGGAACTTCGGCGAGGTCGCCAACGACGCCCGCTTCGTCCAGGCCACGCAGCAGAACATGGCCGGCACCGGGATCGCCACCTTCTCCGACCGCGCCCGCGACGCGGTCCGCGGCGGCGGCCCCTTCGACGAGGACCCGCGCGTCCAGGGCTTCGCCTCCGGCCTGTTCACCGCCCCCAACACCTCCCCGGCGAACGGCACTCCGGAGCAGCAGCGCGCCCGGCTCCTCCACGACCAGGACCTGATCAAGGTCGGGCTGACCGGCAACCTCGCCGCGTACGCCTTCACGGACTCCGCCGGCCGGACGGTCAAGGGCTCCGAGGTGGACTACAACGGAGCCCCGGCCGGGTACGCGGCAGCCCCCGGCGACGCCCTCGCGTACGTCGACGCCCACGACAACGAGACGCTCTTCGACGCCCTGGCGTTCAAGCTCCCGGAGGGCACCTCCACGGCCGACCGGTCCCGCACCCAGGTCCTGGCCCTGTCCGTGGCCGCCCTCTCCCAGGGCCCGGCCCTCTCCCAGGCCGGTACGGACCTGCTCCGCTCCAAGTCCCTGGACCGCAACTCCTACGACAGCGGCGACTGGTTCAACGCGGTCCACTGGGACTGCAAGGACGGCAACGGCTTCGGCCGGGGCCTGCCCCCGGCGGCCGACAACCGCGCGAAGTGGCCCTACGCGAAGCCCCTGCTGGCCGCGCCCGCACCCGGCTGCGCGGAGATCGACGGCGCCTCGTCCGCGTACCGTGACCTGCTGAAGATCCGTACGACGGAACCGGCCTTCGCCCTCGCCACCGCCGCGGCGGTCCAGGCGAAGCTGGCCTTCCCCCTCTCGGGGCCCGAGGAGACCCCGGGCGTGATCACGATGACCCTGGGCGACCTGGTGGTGGTCTTCAACGCCACCCCCACCACCCTGACCCAGCGGGTCCCGGCCCTCGCGGGCACGGCCTACGCCCTGCACCCGGTCCAGGCCTCGGGCGCGGACCAGGTGGTCCGGCAGGCGGCGTACGACCCGGCGAAGGGAGAGTTCGCCGTCCCGGCCCGCACGGCGGCCGTCTTCAAGCGGGGGTGACGACGCGGGGGCGGGTCAGTCGGGGTTGACCAGAGTGAGCTGATCCAGCCGCTTCTCCAGCAGGATCACCCCGTATACCCGCCCGTCCTTGCCCTCCTTGTGGGGGAACTCCCCGACCACCCGGTAGCCCGCGGACTGGTAGTACGCGACCAGCCGGGGGTTGGTGGAGACGCAGTCCAGCCGCGCCCGTTCGCGGCCGGTCCTGGCGATGCGCCGCTCGAAGTGTTCGAGCAGCCGCCGGCCGGCCCCGGCGGGCGCGGCCTCGCGTTCGACCATGAGCCGGTGCACGTAGCCGGCCACGGGCGGCTGGATGCCCCAGGCCTCCTCGTCGGACCACCACAGCTCGTACGCGCCGACGGCGTGCCCGTTGCCGTCCGAGGCGATCCACACCTCGCCCTCGCGCATGACCGCCCGGAAGTGCGCGGCGTCCTTCTCCCCGGGCTTCCACTGCTCGATCCCGTGTGCGGCCATCCAGCGGGCGGCCTGGTCGTACAGCGCCACCAGCGTGCCGGAGTCCTTCTCCTCGGCCTGCCGGAACACGATCCCGTCGTCAATGATCACGCGGGCATTATCGCGCGCCATTCGATCAAGAACGGTCCATCAACGCGGACCGGGCACCGAGGGGCCGGATCCGGTGGGGCCGCGGTCCGTGGGGACAAGGGCCACCAGCCGCCCCACCAGTTCCCCGAACGGCCCGTCGGCCGGCTCGTCCACGAGGATCCGTACGAGGATCCCCGCCATCTCCGCGTCGTACGCGGCGCTCACCGCGGCCAGCGCCGCGAAGTCGTGCACCAGCTGCAACTCCAGCTCGGCGCGCGGGATCCGCCGGCCGTCCAGCCAGATCAGCGCGGTCGACTCGGCCAGCGACACCCACGAGCGCACCACGAGCTCCAGCCGGGCGGGCGGAGCCTGCAGGTCGACCCCCAGGTGCGAGAGGATCTGCTCGTACGCCGCCTGCCGCACCTCGTCGATCATCGCGTTGGCCCGGCTGCTGCCGACCGCCGGCCCGCCCCGCATCAGCGCCGAGAACCCGGGCCCGTGCTCGTCGACGAAGGCGAAGAACCGGCCCATGACCCGGAGCAACCGGGCCCCGAGCGGCCCCTCCCGGGGCTCCACGAAACGCAGCGCGAGCTCGTCGGCCGCCCGCCGCAGCGCGGCCTCGTACAGGCTCAGCTTGCCGGGGAAGTAGTGGTAGACCAGCGGCCGCGATATCCCCGCGGCCGCCGCGATCTCGTCGATGGACACATCGTCGGGCGACCGGTGGCTGAACAGCTCCAGCGCCACTCCGATCAGCTGCTGCCGCCGCTCCTCGACACCCATCCTGCGCCGCACCCCGGTTGTCATGCGGCCACCCTACTGCGCACCCCCGCAGGGGCTCCCTACAGGTCCAGGACCAGGCGGTCAGAGGCCGCGCGGGAGACGCACAGGAGCATGGAGTCCTCGCGTTCGCCGTCCGTGAGGAGGGTGTCGCGGTGATCGATGTCCCCCGACAGGACCCGGTGTTGGCAGGTGCCGCAGAAGCCCTGCTCGCAGGAGTACGGAGTGCCGGGGAGCTCCCGGCGGACGGCGGTCAGGGCGGACTCCGCCGCCGCCACCTCCACGACCCGCCCCGAGCGGCGCAGTTCCACCGTGAAGGGCTTCGCGTCCCCGCCGGCCGCCGCCGGGGCGAACCGCTCCAAGTGGACCGGGGTGCCCGCCGGTGCCGCCGCCTCGACCGCCGCCATCAGCGGAGCCGGGCCGCAGCAGTAGACCGGCGCGTCCGGTCCCAGCGCGCCGAGCACGCTCAGGTCGGGGAGGCCCGCCTCGTCCTCGGGGACGACCGTGACCCGGTCCCCGTACCGCGCGAGTTCGGCGAGGAAGGGCATCGAGGCCCGCGAGCGGCCCCCGTAGAGCAGGGTCCAGTCCGCGCCGGCCGCCGTCGCCGCCCGGAGCATCGGGAGGACCGGGGTGATGCCGATCCCGCCCGCGACGAAGACGTAGGACGGGGAGGGGACGAGGGGGAAGCGGTTGCGGGGCGGGCGGACCGGGAGCTCCGCGCCCTCCACCAGCTGGGCGTGCGCCTCGCGCGAGCCGCCGCGGCCGTCCGGTACGAGCCGGACCGCGATCGTGTAGCGGCCCCGGTCGGCGGGGTCGCCGCACAGGGAGTACTGGCGGACCAGACCCGAGGGGAGCTGCACGTCCAGGTGCGCGCCCGGAGCCCACTCCGGGAGCTCCGCCGATTCCAGGGTCAGGGACAGCACCCCGTCCGCCGGCTCCGTACGGGAGACGATCAGCGCCGGGATCCACCGGCGCGGCGAGTACCCCGAGACAGGGGTCTCCAGCGCGGGCAGCGGCCACAGGGGCGAACCGGAGTCGATGCGCCGGCCGATCGCGCGCTTCGCCAGCCATGCGGCGCCCGCGAGCGCGGTCACCGTGAGGGCGCGCCTCATCCGCGGGCACCGCCGTTCGCGCCGGGGGAGGAGGCCAGGTAGGCGACGGCCTGCGCCGTGGACCCCTCCTGCGAGGGGTGGTAGGTGCGCGAGAGGTAGGTCGGGATCGACTTCAGCATCGCGCCCGCCGACGGCAGGGTCCCCTTGCGGCCCGAGCGGTAGAACTGGCCCACCGAGGCCTTGGACCCGGGCGGGAGTCCGGGATCGTGCTCCATGAAGTAGCGCGATCCGCGCTGCCACAGGAAGACCAGCGCGGTGAAGGCCGTGGCCCAGGTGCGCGCCCGGCGCCGGTAGTTGCCGTCCAGGTGCATGAACAGGTCGAAGGCCACCGACCGGTGCTCGACCTCCTCCGCGCCGTGCCAGCGCAGCAGGTCCAGCATCACCGGGTCGGCGCCGCGCCGGTCCAACTCGTCCGCGTTGAGCACCCAGTTGCCCAGGAAGGCCGTGTAGTGCTCGATCGCGGCGATCATCGCCACGCGCTCCATCAGCCACCACTTGCGGGGCGCGCCCGGCGGCAGCGTCCGGTCCCCGAGCAGCTTCTCGAAGAGCCAGTCGATCTGCGCCGTGTAGGGCGTCGGGTCCAGGCCCAGCCGCTTGAGGTGGGGGAGCACGTCGTCGTGCGCGCTCGCGTGCATGGCCTCCTGGCCGATGAACCCGACGACGTCCTCGCGCAGTCGCTCGTCCGTGATGTACGGCAGCACCTGCTTGTAGACGTGCACGAACCAGCGCTCGCCCGCGGGGAGCAGCAGGTGCAGCACGTTGATGGTGTGGTTGGCGAAGGGATCGCCGGGCAGCCAGTGGAGCGGGGTGTCCTCCCAGGAGAAGGACACGTTGCGGGCCTTGAGATCTATGTGTTCCGACGCCACGGGGGCGGGCGACGCGGGCGGCGTATTAGACATGGCGTCAATGTACTGATGGGTAGAGGGGAGGGAAACCCCTCTGCCGCCACTTCCTTCGGCCCCCGGGGCGGGCCCGGGACTACCTCAACACCCCGGCCTTCGAACCGTCCGTGAGCTTGCCCGTCAGCTCCACCTGCGCCCCCGCCGGAGCCTTCACGGCCAGCCGGTTGCCCACCGCGACCCCACTCACCCGGCCGCCGCCCACGGTCAGCGAAGCGAACTGCGCACTGCCCGCCGCCAGGACGTACCACTGCCCGGCCTTCGACTTCCACAGCACCCCGGCCAGCACCCGCGGCTCCCGCGGCCCGCACGCCGGCGAGCCCTCGGCCTTCGCCGCCTGCGCCGCCAGCGGCGCACCCGGGGCCAGGAACTGCGCCTGCACCCGGTCCGCCGTCCCCTGCCAGGTCTCCGCGCGGGTGCACAGCCAGGTCGCCGTGCCGTCGCCCTCCGGCAGCGGCTGCTTCGCGTACGTCCACGCGTTGACCGTGCGCACCCCGTGCGAGCGCACCGAGGGCAGCAGGCACGCGATCCGCGACCAGTCGCCCAGCTCCGCGCCCTCCGTCACGTTCCGCTCGGCGCCCGGCGCCCCCGAGGTCAGCCGGGCCGGGGTCAGCTCGCCCAGGTCGGTGATCAGCCGGGTCGCGCCGTCGCCGGTCACGGCCAGGGCGTTCCAGCTCGTACAGGTGCCGTCCGGGGCGGGGCTCGGCACCGGCGGAGTGACGCCCTGCGACGTCAGCTCGAGCCCCGTCGGGGCGTCAGCGGGCTTCAGCAGGTCCCGCCGCGTCATGCCCGTCACCCACGGAGCCGCCAGATAGCGGACGTTGCCGTCGACCCGGCTGAGCACCAGGGCCGCCGCCGTGTCCGCCGAGGCGCCGTCGGTCCGGGCGAAGTCGAGGGCGGCGATCTCGGTGCCCGAGCGCGGTTCGGCGTACCGGGCCACGCGCAGGCCGTCGTACAGCAGGACCACGACGGCCTGGTCCACGGTCCCGGCGAACAGCAGCTGCGGGGGTCCCATCGGCGGCCCGGACGGGGTGCCGGGGGTGGCCGAGACCACGACCGAGCGGCCCGGCCGGGCCCAGACGGCCAGCGCCCGCCGCAGCAGCGCGGCATCGTCGACGCGGTCGCCGCGCGCGGGCCACCCGGAGTAGTCGGTACGGGAGGAGGTGCCCCAGACCGTGGGCGCGACCCGGACCAGCTGCCCGGGGTCCAGGGCCTGCTCGGCCGCCGCGTTCCTCGCGTAGAGCGGGGCGGCGGCCCCGTCGGCCCCCCACCCGCCGCCGGGCAGCGCGAGCAGCACCCCGCACACGGCGAGGGCGACCCCGGCGGCGATCCCGGCCCGCACGAGCCGTCGGCGGCGCAGCAGGTCGGTGGGCCGGGCCTGCAGCACGCAGGGGTCGAACTCGGGGGAGGAGAACAGCTCGTCGGTCGACGGATCCCCCGACTCCGCGACGGCGGCGGCCGGGTTGGCCACCCCCGCCTCGGTCAGCACCCGCAGCACCTCGGGCTCGGGCAGCCGCTCCAGCGCCCGCAGCACGCACGCGGCCCGGCCGGGCCCGTCGAGGGTGGCCAGCCACTGGTCCAGCGCCAGCTCCTCGGCGCCGCCCGAGCGCGGGAACAGCCGCAGCCCCCACACCTGGGGCAGCAGCGGCGGCAGTTGGGCCCGCCGGGGCAGCGCGCGGAACGTCACCGGGATCCCGGCCTCCAGCGCCGAGCGCAGCACCCGCAGCCGTACGTACGCGTACCCGGATTCGGGCCCCGCCCCGCCCCGCTGCCCCGGCACCCCGCCCTGTACCGCCGCCTGCGCGGCCGTTCCGTCCCGCCGCCCGCGCGGCAGGGCGCGCTGGGCCAGCGAGTGGGCGGTGAGCACCCGCCGGTTGCGGCCGAGGGCGGGCGGCAGCACCAGATAGGCCAGTCGCACCAGCCGTGGATAGTGCTCGACGATGGCGGCCTCGGCCTGCTCGACATCGGGCGGGAGGGGGCGGGTGGCGGTATCCGGCGCAGTCACGTTCAGCAGAACGAGCGAATGGTCGGATGGTCACCGGGTCCCAGCGCGCATGTTCGGGCGGGCTCTCCCGGCGCGGCCGGGAGGATCCCGGCGGAGGGCTCAGACGATCAGGCGGGCGCGCAGCGCCTCGACCGTTTCGTCGGGGACGCCGAGGCCCTCGCGCACGTACTTCTCCATCGAGCCGTAGCGCGTGTTCACCTCGTCCAGCGCGGCCTCCAGGTAGGAGGGGAAGACGCCGATCAGCGCCAGCGCGATGTCCGGGTCGCCGCCGGCCGCCGTGAAGCCCTCGATCATCGGGGCGAAGGCGATCCGCACCGCCGGATTGACCGACAGGTACTCGCTCATCAGCGTCTCGTCGTCGGCGCCGAGCAGGGACAGGACCACGGTCGCACCCCAGCCCGTACGGTCCTTGCCCGCCGTGCAGTGGAAGAGCAGCGGCCCGGACCGCGGGTCGGCGAGCTCGGTGAGCAGCAGCCGGTACGCGGCCTGCGCGGAGGCGGAGCTCACCAGGGAGCGGTAGATGCCGGCGAACAGGGCCTGAGCCTTGCCGCCGCCCAGGTGCTCCTCGGCCACCACCGGGTCCGACAGCAGGTCCTTGAGCTGGGCCGCGGGAATCTTCCCCGGGCCGCCGTTGCCCGTGCTGTCTCCGGCCATCTTGTCGGCCAGGGCGTCGGCTATGAGCAGCCGGGCGCCGGCCGGTATCCGGTCGGGGTGATCGCCGCGCTCGGCGCCGGAGCGGAAATCGATGACGGTGCCGATGCCCAGCGCGGCCACCGCCCGGTCGACGTCGAGGTCGAGCCGGTCGAGCTGGCCGGAGCGCAGCGCCAGGCCCGGGCGGACGCTGCGGCCGTCGGCGAGCGGGGTACCGCCGAGGTCCCGGAGGTTGGCGACGGTGGTGGCGGGGGTGGCGGTCATCGTGGCGGCTCCAACGTGATCAGAGGAACGCGATCAGAGAATCGAATGATCGAAGAAGTGGACGGATCAGGACGAAGCGCGCTGGGTGACGCGTGTCATCCGTATGATTTTCGGAGATTTCGCTCCGGAAAGGTAATCGGCGGCCAGCGATACCCCGAGACCGAGGCCCAGGGCCACCAGGTGCCCGGCGTCGGTGAAGGTCCGTTCCCGCCGCAGTACCGGTCGGACGGCGAGGGCCAGCAGCCCGACCCGGGCGCTGGTGCGCACCGGCCCGCGCGGGAGCGCCGAGGTCAGCGCCCCGAGCACGGTGTTGAACCCGTAGCTGGTGCCCACGTCCACCGCCCGCCGGGTCCGGGGGCCGGCCGTCCGGCGGAGCACCCCGTAGACCAGGAGGGTGGCCGTGACGTGCCCGAACAGGAAGGCCGCCGCCGTCCACCAGGCCCCGTGGGCGTACTCGGCGTACCCGAGCACGGCCACCAGCAGGAGCGCGTACGGCAGCGGCATCGGCTCCTCGACGAGGAGGGCGCTGGCCGGCAGGGTCTCCCAGCGGCCGGCGTCCAGGTTGTCGGCGTTCGTGGAGCAGCGGCGCAGCAGGCGCTCCCGCGCGGCCGGATCCAGCCGCTCCAGGGCGTACGCCCCGAGCTGGACCGTGCCCGTGTAGACGGCGCTGATCGGGACCACTAACGGCAGGGGAGTCATCGGACCATGATCGGCCACGGGGGTGCCGTCCGGCGAGGCGGGGGGCCGTGGCAACATTCCCAGGTCATGTCACACAGCCCCGCGCCGATGCGCGCCACGCGGGCCGCGATGTTCGCGGCGGTGGCCGTCGCACTGGGTGCGGCGGGGCATTCGTACATGTCCGGTACGGACCTTCCCGGGCTGGTGCTTCTGTCCGCATTCGGGCTGACCGGCGGGCTCGCCTGGCTCTCCGCCGGGCGCCGGCGCGGACCGCTCCCCATCGCCGCGGCGCTGCTCGCCGTACAGGCGGTCCTGCACCTCCTCTTCTCCTCGGCCTCGGCAGGCGGCCGCCATCAGGCGGATACGGGCATGTCCATGGACACGGACATGGGTGCGGGCAGGGGCATGGGCATGGGCGCGGATGCCGGCACGGAGGGCGCGGCAGCCGATGCCGTGCATGCCGCGCACGGCATGCAGCCCATGGACGGCATGAGCGGCATGGAGGGCATGACCGGTATGGCCGGCATGGGTGACATGGCCGCGGGCCACGCCCATGACGGGCTCGGCATGATCGCCGCGCACGCCCTCGCCGGGCTGTTCTGCGCGCTCTGGCTGGCCTGGGGCGAAGCCGCCGTCTTCCGGCTCGCCGCCGCCCTCGCCGCCGGGGCGCTGCTCGCCGCCCGGCCGCTCTCCCGGGTCCTCGCCCTGCTCCGGTCGCGCGGGATCCCCGTACCCCCTGCGCGGGCGTTCCGGCCCGCCGGGTACGAGCGGCCGCGGACCCTGCGCGGTGCCGTGCACGCGCACACCGCCGAGCGGCGCGGGCCGCCCGCGCGCGGACGGATCCGTATCACGGCCCCCGGCCGTCCTGCCCGCGCCTGACCGAACGGCGCACCCCTGGCAAGGGGGCGAGACCTGGGGCCGCTCACCCATGTCTTCGCCAACACCTAGGACACCCATGTCTCTCGACGAGGTCGGGGAACTCCGCGCAGCGGACCCCGACGCCCACGAAACCCCCCTCGCCGCGGCCGAGCCCGCTCCCGCCCGCACGCCCGGGACCTGGGCCGCCCTGCGGCCGCTGCTCCTGCGCCTGCACTTCTACGCCGGGGTGCTCATCGCCCCGCTCCTGCTCGTCGCCGCCACCACCGGGCTGCTCTACGCCGGTTCCTGGCAGGCCGAGAAGATCCTCTACGTCGACCAGCTGACGGTCGACCGCGTCGGCGCGAGCGCGCAGCCGCTCGGCGCACAGGTCGACGCGGCCGCCGACGCCGCGCCCCAGGGCACCGTGACGGCCGTATGGCCCGCGCCCGAGGCGGATGCCACCACCCGGGTGATCATGGAGAGCCCGGGACTCGCCGAGGGCGAGACCCTCACCGTGTTCGTCGATCCGTATACGGCCGAGGTCCGCGGGAAGCTCACCACCGTCGGGGACGCGCTGCCGCTGCGGGCCTGGCTGAGCGAGTTCCACGCCAGCCTCCACCTGGGGGAGTTCGGCCGGAACTACAGCGAGCTCGCCGCGAGCTGGCTGTGGGTGGTCGCGCTCGGCGGGCTCGCGCTGTGGATCGGCCGCAGGCGCGCCCGCAGGGCCGGCCGTGCCGCGCTCGTCCTGCCCGACCGCACGGCGACCGGCCGCCGCAAGACCCTGTCCTGGCACGGCTCCGTCGGCGTGTGGATCGCCGTCGGCCTCGTCGGTCTCTCCGCCACCGGCCTGACCTGGTCGAGGTACGCCGGCGAGAACATCGGGGAACTCAAGGACGGCCTCGGCGGGGGCACTCCGGCCGTGGCCGCCAAGCTCCCCGGCGCCCCGGCCTCCGACGCGGGCGGTGAGCACGCCGGACACGGCGCGGCCGGCGGAACCCACGAGGCGGTGCCCGCCCCGGCGGCGCCGGCCGATGTGATCGGCATCGACGGAGCGGTGGCGGTGGCCCGGTCCGCCGGGGTCACCGAGTCGCTGCGGATCACCCTGCCCGCCCAGGGCAAGGGGTACGTGCTCAAGGAGCAGGACAAGCAGGTGCCGGTGCACCTGGACGCGGTCTCCGTGGACCCCGCCGACGGCCGGATCATCGACGAACTCCGCTTCGCCGACCACCCGCTGCTCGCCCAGCTGACCCGCTTCGGCATCGACCTGCACATGGGCCTGACCTTCGGGCTCGCCAACCAGCTGGCGCTGGCCGCGCTGGCGGTCCTGGTGATGTTCATGGTCGTCTGGGGCTACCGCATGTGGTGGCTGCGCCGCCCGACCAAGGAGCGCACCCTGTCCGCAGGCCGCCCCCAGCCGCGCGGAGCGTGGCGGAAGCTGCCGGTGACGCTGCTGCTGCCGCTGGCCGCGGCGACGGCGCTCGTGGGCTGGTTCGTACCGATGCTGGGCATCAGCCTGCTGGTGTTCCTTGCGGGGGACCTGGCGCTGGGCTTCGTCGCGTCGAGGCGCGGGGCCGGGGCCGGCGCCGGAGCCGAGGTCTAGTTCGCCGTCCGTGGGCCCGGGCCTCCCCCTGAGGAGCCCGGGCCCACTGCGTCAGCCGATCTTCCAGAGGGTGAATGCGGTGACGTAGTCCGGCATGGGGCCGATGGACCCCTTGCTCGTGTCGAGCACGACCTCGGTGATGCGGAGCATCGCCAGGTTGTTGTCACCGGTGACGGTGCACAGCACCGTCCCCTTCGTGAGCGTCTTGCCCGCCTTCAGCTCGTCCTTGCCCACCCTGGAGGCCAAGGTGTTGGTGGCGACGGCGTCCCGGCACTCCTCCGGCGTGGTGCCGGTGCTCTTGCCCATGGCCGTCAGGAAGCGCAGATCGGCGTCGCCCCAGTCCTGGTAGGTGAGCTCCATGCCCTGGGTCCTGCCGATGGCTCCTTTCGGGAAGATCTGCGGGGCGTCCAGGTCGACGTGGGTCCCGGTGCTGGAGGAGGGCGCGCGCAGGGTCAGGGGCTTGTCCTGGAAGACCGGCGTGTACGCGGACTTCGGCGAGGAGGAGGCCGAGGGCGCGGTCTTGGGCCCGGACGAGACCGGGGCCGGAGCCGGGTCCTGGGCCTGGGCCTGCGCCTGGTCGGAGGAGGCGGGCGCGACCGGCCCCTCCTGCTTCGCGTCGTCCTTCGCGGCGCCGCCGCCGTCGAGCAGCCGGACCGCGCCGGCGCCCGCGAGGACGGCCAGTACGAGGCCGGCCCCGATCAGCACGCCCCGGAACCGCTTCGGTCCGGGGGCCGGCGCGGGCGCCGGGCCCGGCACCGGGGGGTGCGTCGGGTGGCCGGCGGCCGGCGGGGGACCCGCGGGCCGGGGCGGCGCGCCCACCGTCGGCGCCCCGTACACCCCGCCGAAGGCGCCGGCGGGACCAGCGCCCGTACCGCCCGTACCCGATCCGCCCGCGCCAACGCCCGCGCGGCCCGTACCTGCGTCCGCGACCGTGGGCACCGGCGGGTTCTCCGCGGCCCGCACCCGCCGGGCGATCTCCAGCCCGACCGGCTCCGGGAGCCAGCCGTCGAAATCGTTCAGCGGCCGCCCGGCGAACAGTTCGCACAGCGCGGCGAGCTCCTCCGTGCCGATCCGCGCCGCCGGATCCGCCGTCAGGCAGCGTTCCAGCAGCGGCCGCAGCTCGGCCGGGTAGCCGTTCAGGTCCGGAGGCAGCCTGTTGGTGTTGGCGATCCGCACGCCGAGGGCCGTGGCCCCGCCGGTCCCGTACGGATGCCGCCCGGTGGCCGCGACGGCGGCGATGAGCCCGATCGCGAACAGGTCGCTCGCGGTGGTGACCTCGGCGCCCAGCGCGTGTTCGGGGGACATGTACTGCGGGGTGCCGATGACCCCGCCGGTACGGGTGAGCTGCGTACTGTCGGCGGCCCGGGCGATCCCGAAGTCGATGACGTACGGACCGGCCGCGCCGAGCAGCAGGTTGGCGGGCTTCAGGTCGCGGTGCACGACCCCCGCGGCGTGGATGGAGCCGAGGGCCCGCGCCGTGCACCCGACCAGCTGGAAGACGGTGCTCAGCGGGAGCGGACCGTAGGCGTTCAGGGTGTCGTGCAGCGACAGTCCCGGTACGAACTCCGAGGCGAGCCAGGGCAGGGCGCCCGTGGTGTCGTGGTCGAGGACCGGTACGAGGTGGTAGCCCTGGACCCGGCGCGCGGCCCGCACCTCCTGCTCGAACCGGCTGCGGAAGCCGGGGTCCTGCCCGAACTCCCGGCGGATCAGCTTCAGTGCGACCGGCTGCCCGCCGCGCGTGTGCGAGAGGTAGACGGTGCCCATGCCGCCCTCGCCGATCCTGGCGATCAGCCGGTATCCGGCGGTCTCGCGGGGGTCCTGGGGCTCAAGTGGGGCAAGTACGCTGCCGGTTCCGATGGTCACGACGGAAAAGCCTACGGCAGGAACCGGGCCTGATCAGCACGGATGTGCGAGGAAGCCCCCTGTGTCGCGGCCCGAGTTGACCAGCCGGCCCATGGGGCCCGTACTCCCTGTCCTTCGCACGAGTACGGGCCCGTCGCCATGGTCGCGGGCCGGCCTGCGTCCCCGTCAGGGGGCGTACTTGTACCCCACCCGGCGCACGGTCTGGATCGCGCCGCGGTGGGCGGCGCCCAGCTTGCGGCGCAGCCGCGCGACGTGGACGTCGACCGTGCGGCCGTCCCCGACGTGGCCGTAGCCCCAGACGGTGGTCACCAGCTGGTCGCGGCTGTGCACCCGGTGCGGGTGCGCGACCAGGTGGGCCAGCAGCTCGAACTCCAGGTAGGTCAGGTCCAGGACCTCGCCGTCCACCTCGGCGGTGCGCTGCGCGGGGTCGATGCGGACCAGGGCGTCGCCGGTGAGGGGCGTCGAGCCGGGGGCCGGGGCGGCGGGAACGGACTGCGGGGCGAAGGAGACCGGCGGCTGCTGATCGGCCGGTACGAGCACCAGGTAGCCGACCATCGGAGGCTGGCCGGGGAGGCTGGGCAGGGTGTGCGCCGGGGCGGGCAGCCAGGTGGCGCCGGGCGGCAGGAAGTCCACGACGCGAGCCACCTCGTCGCGGTCCACGGCCCGCAGGCGGTGGCGCGGACTGGGCGGGAAGGCCGGGTAGGTCAGGGGAGAGGTCGCAGCGGAGGAGGCGGAAGCGAAGGAACGGGTGTTCGCCATGAGTGGTCAGCTCTTTCACGCGGAGTGGTCGGCAGGAGACGTACGTAAAGGCGTCGTCTTGTGTCGTACCGCGCAGACCGAAGGCCTCGGGGAAGGTCGGTTGGAGATCCCGGAGGCTTTAGAGGGCCGGCGCGTTCTTCGCGCGGCAACACACCCGGTCGAAATCGTGGTCCTGACGGGAAGGCCAGAACGGCTCGAGGTCGCTGCGACCGGTCGAGGTGTGCGAGTGGCTGGCCATGGCCCCATTCAAGCAGATGCGCGGGCCCCGGGGCAGACCCCGTCTCACCTGATGGAGCGGAATTCCAGATTCCGTGATCATGGCATGAACGGACCATTGCAATCCCGACAAACCGTCACCCGCCCGGCTGCTTCTTCCCCTCCGTTCCGGTGGCCCGTATCGGATCGTGGGCGGATCCGTCCCAGGCTTGCGTCGGCCGCGCCGCGTCCGGCGCCGTGGGCACGGGAGCCGCGGACAGCGCGGCGCCCGCCCTCCCCGAGGGGAGGACGGGCGCCGGGGCGGTGTCAGGGGTGGCCGGCCGGGATCAGACCAGGCCGTCCTTCTCCAGGGCGGTGCAGCAGGTGTCCGTGATGAGGCGGGTCACCACGTACGGGTCCACGTTCGCGTTCGGGCGGCGGTCCTCGATGTAGCCCTTGCCGTCCTTCTCCACCTGCCACGGGATGCGGACGGAGGCGCCGCGGTCCGAGACGCCGTAGCTGTACTCGTTCCACGGGGCCGTCTCGTGCAGGCCCGTCAGGCGCTCGTCGATGCCCGCGCCGTAGTTCTTGACGTGGTCCAGCGGCTTGCTGCCCTCGCCCAGGGACTCGGCCGCGCAGATGATCGCGCGGTAGTCCTCGCGCATCGCCTTCGTGGAGAAGTTGGTGTGCGCGCCCGCGCCGTTCCAGTCGCCCTTGACCGGCTTCGGGTTCAGCGTCGCAGAGACGTTGAAGTCCTCGGCGGTGCGGTAGAGCAGCCAGCGCGCGATCCACAGCTGGTCGGAGACCTCCAGCGGGCCGACGGGGCCGACCTGGAACTCCCACTGGCCGGGCATGACCTCGGCGTTGATGCCGGAGATCGCCAGGCCCGCCGTGAGGCAGTGGTCCAGGTGCTTCTCGACGATGTCGCGGCCGAAGATCTCGTCCGAGCCGACACCGCAGTAGTAGCCGCCCTGCGCGGCCGGGAAGCCGTTGACCGGGAAGCCGAGCGGGCGGGTGCCGTCGAAGAAGGTGTACTCCTGCTCGATGCCGTAGATCGGCTCCTGAGCGGCGAACTTCTCGGCGACCGGGCGCAGCAGGGCGCGGGTGTTCGACTCGTGCGGGGTCATGTCGATGTTCAGGACCTCGCACAGGACGAGGACGTTGTCGCCGCCGCGGATCGGGTCCGGGCACGAGAACACCGGCTGCAGCACGCGGTCGGAGGCGTGGCCCTCGGCCTGGTTGGTGCTCGATCCGTCGAAGCCCCAGATCGGCAGCGCGTCGCCGTCGCCGAGGATCTTCGTCTTCGAGCGCAGCTTCGCAGTCGGCTCGGTTCCGTCGATCCAGATGTACTCAGCCTTGTAGCTCACGGGCCCCATCCTTCGGTGCGTCGCTCCGGCGCAGACTCTGCGGGTGCTGCGTTGCGTCCTGCGGCTCGCGTACGGCGGTTCACGTCCCTGTGGCTCGCGTACTGCGAATTCGTTCTGCGGTGTAGACCGCAGCGTGCCCGCTCGCGATTTCTCTTCCGTTGCCCGTGTGTGAACCCCGTGTTACCGAGGTTTACGCCGCAGGTGGGCGCGGTCGAGAGGGTTGGCGTCCGGACGCCCGTCCGGGTGGGGCAGACTGAGCGGGTGAGCATTTCGTACGATTTGACGTCCGCCGGAGATGCCGCCGCAGAGGCCGCTTCCGGTCCCCGCCCCCGGGTCGGGCTGCTGGGCACCGGCCCATGGGCCCGCCGCACGCACGCCCCCGCCCTCGCCGCGCATCCCGGCTCCGAGTTCGCCGGAGTCTGGGGCCGGCGCCCCGAAGCCGCGGCCGAGCTGGCGCGCGAGTTCGGCGTGAAGGTGTACGAAGACCCCGACGCGCTGTTCGCCGACTGTGACGCCGTGGCCTTCGCGCTCCCGCCCGACGTGCAGGCCCCGCTCGCCGTGCGCGCGGCCGCCGCCGGCTGCCACCTGCTGCTCGACAAACCCGTCGCCACGACCCCGGCCGACGCCCGCGCGGTCGCCGACGCCGTGGCCGAGCACCGGGTCGCCTCCGTCGTCTTCCTCACCCTGCGGTTCGCCGAGCCGACCGCCGGCTGGGTGACGGAGCAGGCGGAGCGCACGGGCTGGTTCACCGCCGCCGCGCACTGGCTCGGCGCGGTCTTCCCGCCCGACGGCGAGCCCAGCGCCTACGCGGACTCGCCCTGGCGCAAGGCCAAGGGCGGGCTGTGGGACGTGGGCCCGCACGCCCTGTCCGTACTCATCCCGGTCCTCGGCGACGTCACCGAGGTCAGCGCCACCCGCGGCCCCGCCGACGTGGTCCAGCTGGCCCTGCGCCACAGCTCCGGCGCCGCCAGCACCGCCGTGCTCAGCCTCAGCTCCCCGCGCGCGGCCGCCGGTGTGGGCCTGGAACTGCGCGGGGCCGCAGGCGTCTTCGGCCTGCCGGACTGGAGCGACGTACCGGGGGCCTACGGCCGCGCCCTGGACGCACTCCTCACCTCGGCCCGCACCGGGGTGCCGGACGTGCGGGGGGCGGAGTTCGGAGCCCGGCTGACGGAGATCCTGGCGGAGGCGGAGGGGCAGCTGCCGCAGTAGCCCCCGGCTTCCCTCGGGTGTCCGGTCCGGGTGGCGCCCCCGCCGCGCTTGGCGGGGGCGTCACTTGATGACCGCGTTGGCCACGATGATGGCCAGCCCGATCGTGGCGTCGGCGACCCCGATGAGCAGGGCCGAGGCGACCTTGTAGCCGACCCGGAGGGCCACGAAGGCGCCCCAGGCGAACAGCAGCGCGGTGTTCACGCCGAGCCCGACCGCCGTGACACCGTGCGAGTCCCAGTCGGCGAGTCCGGCGACGAGCAGGAGCAGCACCGTGGGCAGGGTGGCCGCGATCATGGGCCACTCGTTCCACAGCGCGCGCCCCAGGATCCGCCACCGGTGCCCGGCGGATCCGGCCCGATGGGTGCTCATGTGGTGCGAGTACCCGTGCGCGAGACCGGCCGTGGCGGCGGTGACGAGCACCCAGCTGGCGTCGTAGAAGGGGGTGTACTCCCCGCCCTTCTGGTCGAGCGCGGCCAGCAGCCCGGACGCGAGGACGGTCCCGTACACCCCGCCGAACATCCAGTCGGCGCCGCGCCGGGGCTGGGGGAGCGGAGGGAGCGGAGGCACCGGGAAGCCCGGCGGCGCCGGCGGCGCCGGAGGCTCGCCGGGCGTGGTGGGCCTCGGGTGCTGCTGCTCGTTCACGACGGATCCTTTGGTGCGGTACGTCCCCTTTGTGCTGGCCCCACCCTACGAGGCGCGGGATGGGGCCGAGGTGAAGGCCGGTGGCGGGGCCGGGGCGCCGACAGGGCGGGAAGGCCTCGCCACCGGTGGCGCAGCGGTGGAATACCGTGGATCGCGGGCGACTTGAACCCCACATGGCAACTCTTGCACTCATCGGAAGCGGCAACGTCGGAAGCACCCTCGCGCGGCTCGCCGTGGACGCGGGGCTGGACGTGGTCCTGAGCAACTCCAGGGGACCCCAGACGCTGGACGCCCTGGTCACCGAGCTCGGCCCGCGGGCCCGGGCCGCCACCCCCGCCGAGGCGGCCGCCGCCGGCGACTGGGTCGTGGCCACCATCCCGCTCAAGAACTACCGCGAGCTGCCCGCCGACGCGCTGGCGGGCAAGGTCGTACTCGACACGCTCAACTACTACCCGCAGCGGGACGGGGTCTTCCCCGCACTGGAGGCGGAGGAGACCACCACCAGCGAGCTCGTCCAGGAACACCTCTCCGGGGCGCAGGTCGTCAAGACGTTCAGCAACATCTACTTCAAGCACCTGCTCTCCCTCGCCCGCCCGGCCGGCTCCCCGGACCGCTCGGCCCTGCCCCTCGCGGGCGAGGACCCGGCAGCCCGCGCGTCCGCCGCCCGCCTCCTCGACCTGCTCGGCTACGACGCGGTCGACGCGGGGACGCTCGCCGACAGCTGGCGCTTCCAGCGCGACACGCCCGTGTACGTCCTCCCCTACGCCGCGGACCCGGCCGGCCCGGGGGGCATCCCCGAGACCCCGGGGACCGTCGCCGACGCGGCGGCCGTGCGCACCGCCCTGGCGAAGGCCGTCCGGCCCGGGGGCTCCGCCGGATGAGGATCCTGACGGTCGGAGCAGGCGCCGCGGGCGGCTACTTCGGCGCGCGCCTCGCCCGGGCCGGCCGGGACGTCACCTTCCTGGTGCGCCCCCGGCGGGCCGAAGCCCTGAGGGCGCGCGGGCTGCGGGTGAGCGGGCCGGGGGAGGAGTTCACCCTCGCCCCGCGGCTCGTCACCGCCGACGAGCCGGCGGGCACGTACGACCTCGTGCTGCTGTCGGTGAAGTCCACCTCCCTCGAAGCGGCCGTCCGGGACCTGGCCCCGGCGGTCGGTCCGGGCACGGCGATCCTGCCCCTGCTCAACGGGATGGCCCACCTCGACCACCTCGCGGACCGGTTCGGGGACGCGGCGGTGCTCGGCGGGGTGGCCAAGGTGGTCACCACCCTGAACGAGCACGGCGACATCCTCCGGCTGGCCCCGCCCACCGTGCTGCTCACCGGCGAACGCGACGGCAGCCCCTCGGCGCGGGTGGACGCCGTGCGCGAAGTGCTGGCCGGGGCGGGGATCGACACCCCCGAAGTGCCCGACATCATCGGCGCCATGTGGCACAAGTGGGTCTTCATCGCCACCCTGGCGACGGTGACCTCCCTGGCGCGCGGAGCCGTCGGAGAGGTCAACGCCGTGGCCGGCGGGACCGGGTTCGGCCTCGCGGTCCTCGCGGAGGCGGCCGCGGTGTCGGCCGCCGCCGGGTACCCGGTACCCGAGTCCGAACGCGCCTTCATCGCGCGGACGCTGGCCACCCCGGAGTCGCCGCTGACCCCGTCGATGTACCGGGACCTGGTCGCCGGGCATCCGACCGAGGTGGAGCACGTGCTCGGCGACCTGACCGCCCGGGCCCGGGGCCTCGCCGTCCCCACCCCGCTCCTCGATCTCGCCGCCCTCCAACTGCGGGTGCACCAGCGGAGGGTGACGGTGGGGGAGTAGGGCGGTGGGCGCGTAGGGACGGCGGGCCTCAGGGTCCGCCCCTCGGCCCCTCCGGGGTGGCCTCGGGGCCCGGTCAGGGTGATCACCGATGGGCAACGCGCGCCGGACGGCGCAGTGTTGGTGTCAGAGCCCACCGAGCCGCCTTTCCCAGGAGCCACCGATGAACGCACGCCCCCGCACCGCTCGCCGGATCGCCGTCACCGGCATCGCCCTGGCGGTGCTCGCCGTGGGCGTGGGCGCCCCGGCCGCCCTGGCCGCGCCCGGCGGGTCCGAAGGATCCGCCGCGGCCGCGGTCCACGCCCGGCAGGGGGCCGTCCACGACCCCGCCGCGCTGCCGGCCTTGCTGGCCTCCCTGCCCGACGGGCTCTCGACGGGGGCCCTGGTGCGGCTGTCCGGCGCGGGGCTGCGGACGCCGTGGACCGGGACCGGCGGGCCGGTCGCCGCCGACGCGGAGGTGCCGATCGGCAGCGTCACCAAGCTGTTCACCAACGCCCTGGTGCTGCGGCTCGTCGCGGAGCACCGGATGGAGATCGACGCGCCGGTGCGCCGCCACCTGCCCGACCTGATACCCGAGGCCTACGCCGGGGTGACCGTCCGGCAGCTCATGGACCACACCGCCGACCTGCCGAAGGCCGCCGGAGATTCCACCGACCCGCGCGCCCTCGTGGTCGAGACGTTCGCGCGGGACGCGGCCGCCCACCCGGGCCGCACACCCGCCCCGGGCACGGTCCAGCAGTACAACGGGACGAACACCTTCGTCGCGGGCCTGCTCGTGGAGCGGATATCCGGCCGGACCTACGAGGAGGAACTGCAGCGCCGCATCCTGCACCCCCTGGGGCTGCGGCAGACCCGGATGTCGACGGATCCGCGGACGGCCAGGTTCTGGGCGGAGGGCGGCCTGGTCTCCACCGCGGCCGATCTGGACCGCTTCATGGCCGCACTGCTGGGCGGCCGACTGCTGCCGCCCGCCCAGCAGCGGCACCTGTACGAGGTTCCGGACGTGCCCAACGCCCCGGAGAACCGCTGCCTGTCGCCGAGGGCCTGCTTCAGCGCGGCCGGCCTGATGCGCCACGAGACCGCCGGCGCCACGGTCTGGGGCAAGACGGGCTCCGGCCCCGGCTGGTCGACCGGAGTGTTCGCCACCGAGCACGCCGGGCGCCGGCTCGTCTTCGCCTCCAACCCGCGGCCCGGTACGAGCGGGACCCAGCAGGTGGGGCGCGTCGTGGAGTTCGTGAACGCGGGATTCGCCGGCTAGGCCGAGCGGGAGAGGGCCTCGCGGACGGCCTCCTCCGAGCGGGCCACCACCGCCGTGCCGTCCTCGGCCGTGATGATCGGGCGCTGGATCAGCTTCGGGTGCGCCGCCAGGTGGCTGATCCAGGCCCCGCGGGCCTCGTCGGTTTCTTCGCGCGGCAGGTCCCGTACGCCGGTCTCCTTGGCCAGGGGGTCCGAGGTGCGGGTGATGTCCCAGGGCTCCAGGCCCAGCCGGCCCAGGACCTCGCGGATCTCGGCTTCGGAGGGCACGTCCTCCAGGTAGCGGCGGACGGTGTACTCGGCGCCCTCCGCGTCCAGCAGGGTCAGTGCGCTGCGGCACTTCGAGCAGGCGGGATTGATCCAGATCTCCATGCCCGAAAGCTTAGCGAGGTGCTGTCTGGCCAGGTCCTTTGTCAGTGGTCGCCGGTAAAATTCAAGGAGAAGGACAGGACGCCAACTTGCCTTTGGGAGGCTGTAGATGGCCACTGCCATGACCCTGCGCACCATCGAGCCCGTCAAGAAGAAGCCGCTGCCGGCGGGGCTGCCCCGCGAGTGGTACGAGAGCCACAACCGGCGGCTGAAGGCGATGCGCCTGGCGATATCGCTGCTCGACTCGGGCACGTACGACGCCCAGCGCGCCACCAACCGCAAGATCCGCACGATGGCCGTCCGGACGGGGATCCGCCGGCCGTCGAACGTGACCTGCAAGCTGGTCCGTTCCTTCATCCGCGACGCCGGGTAGGCGGGGCGGGGGCGGGCCGGGCAGGCGGGCAGGCAGCCTCAGCCCGCCTCGGGGATCTTCGGGAAGCTGAAGCCGTAGCCCTGCTCCTTGAGCCACGGCAGCAGCTTTTCCAGGGCCTCGACGGACTGGGAGCGGTCGCCGCCCCCGTCGTGCATGAGGATCGTCGGCCCTTTGGTCTTCAACTGCTCCTGCACGGTGCTGACGATCGTGTCCGCGCCGGGCCGGTTGAAGTCGCCGGGGTCGACGTTCCAGCCGAGGCTGGCCATCCCGGCGCGGGCCGCGATCTCGCGGCTCTCGGGGGTGAAGGCGCCGCCGGGAGCGCGGTAGTACCAGATGCGGGCGGAACCGCTCGCCTCGTCGATCATCCGCTTCGCGTCCATGATCTCCTTCTCCTGGTGCGCGACGTCCTTCTTGTCCATGGCCGTGTCGTGGCTGACCGCGTGGTTGCACAGGCGGTGGCCGGCCGCGGTGATCTCCTTCACCAGGCCCGGATGCTTCTTCGCGTTCGGCCCGGTCAGACAGAAGGTGGCCTTCGCGCCGTGGGTCTCGAGGAGTTCGAGCGCCTTCGGGGTCCACTTCGGGTCCGGGCCGTCGTCGAGGGTGAGGTTGACGACCTTGCCCCCGTCCTCGGCAGCGCGCACCAGGGCCGATCCCACCCGGAGCGGGGCGGGAGCCCCGATCTGCTGGTTCTGCGCCGAATCCGGTTCCGCCACCGCTTCTTCCCCGGCCAGGCCGACCACGAGCGCGCCGGTGACCAGGGCGACGGCGCCGGCCGCCGCGATGACCGCCGTGATCCGCTGGTTGTGTTTGTACGGTGCGCGCATCGATGGGGCCTCGATTTCCGTGCTCGGGGGGCTGGAAAACCCGAGCGAAACACGGAAATTGACCCAAATGGCCGATTGTCGTCATTTGGTCATGTGATCAGTACGGCGTGGTCACCGTGCGCCGGGTTCCCCGCCCCGCGCCCGGGCCGCCGCCCCGTCCGGCTCCGGGGACGGGGAGAGGGACAGCACCAGCAGGGCCACGTCGTCGCGCGGCCCTCCCCCGGTGAAGGACCGCAAGTCCCGCCACACCGCCTGGGCCAGCCCCGCCGGATCCGACGCCAGTACGGGCACGCGCGCGGCCAGCGGGTAGAAGTTCCCCGCCGCGTCGCGGGCCTCCGTCACCCCGTCCGTATACATCACCAGCCGGTCCCCGGGGAGGATCCGGAGCTCCGCCGGCGCCGCCGGGGTGGGGCCGGCCAGGCCCAGGCCCAGTGGAGGCCCCGGGTCCACCTCGACCTCCGAGACCCCGAATCCCCGTAGCAGCAGGGGCGGGGGATGCCCGCACGACACGATCCGTACCAGGTCCAGCCCGGGCGGGAACTCCAGCAGCGCCGCCGTCGCGAAGAGCTCCGCGTGCGCCACCGACTCGGCCGCCGAGTCCGCGAGCAGCCGCCGGTCCAGCCGGGCCGCCACCGTCGTGAGCTCCGCGTCGTCCAGGACCCCTTCCCGGAAGGCGCCGAGCAGCGAGGCCACGGTGCCGACGGCGGCCAGGCCGTGGCCCTGGACGTCCCCGATCAGCGCGCGCACGCCGTAGGGGCCGACCCGTACGTCGTACAGGTCGCCGCCGACCAGGGTGCCGTGCTGGGCCGCCCGGTAGAGGCCCGCGCAGCCGACCGCGCCGACCTGTTCGGGGACGGGAGGCAGCACCGCGAGCTGCGCCGCCTCCGCGACGGTCCGCACGCTCACCAGCTGGGCGTCCCGGCGTTTTCGGACCCAGGCGACCACGATGCTGAGCAGCCCGATCACCGCGACGGTCCCGAGGTCGGAGCCCTGGGCGTGGGCGATCCCGAGCGAGGGCAGGCCGATGAGGACCAGCACCACTCCGGCGAAGACGGCCGTCCCGGCGGCCCCGTAGGCGAAGGCGGCCACCGGGGGGAGTCCGGCCAGGAAGTAGCCCAGCTCGACGTCGCCCGGGGTGATCCGCTGCACGAGCACCAGCACGACGAGGGCCACCGCCGGCGCGAGGCGGGCCCAGCGCGGCGGCGGCGCCCCGCGCAGCCAGCCCGGCTCCTCGCGTCGGCGTCTCACCCCTCCACCCTGATCCCGCCGCCGAAGGCGCGCACGCCGGGTGGCTCCGTAGGGCTGGGGCCGCGACAGTGGGGGCGTGACGGAAGCGGATGGTACGGCGGAGCAGAGCGCGGCGATCAGTACCCGGCTGAACTGGCTGCGCGCGGGGGTGCTCGGCGCGAACGACGGCATCATCTCCACGGCGGGGCTGGTCGTCGGTGTCGCCGGAGCCACGACCTCGCGGACGGCGATCCTGGCGGCGGGTGTCGCCGGGCTGCTGGCGGGCGCGCTGTCGATGGCGGCGGGGGAGTACGTGTCGGTCAGCTCCCAGCGGGACTCGGAGAAGGCCGCGCTGGACGTGGAGCGGCGCGAGCTGGAGGAGTCGCCGGAGGAGGAGCTGGAGGAGCTGACGGGGCTGCTGGTGGGCCGGGGGCTGAGCGAGCCGGTGGCCCGCGAGGCCGCGGAACAGCTGACGGAGCGGGACGCGCTGCGGGCGCACGCGCGGGTGGAACTGGGGATCAACCCCGACGAGCTGGCCAACCCCTGGCACGCGGCGGTGGCGAGCCTGGTGGCGTTCACGGTCGGGGCGCTGCTGCCGCTGCTGGCGATCGTCCTGCCGGAGGCGTCCCGGAGGGTCCCGGTGACCGTGGTCGCGGTCCTGCTGTCCCTGACCCTGTGCGGGATGCTCGGCGCACGCCTGGGCGGCGCGCCCGCGGCCCGCGCGATCCTGCGCAACGTCACCGGCGGCGCGCTGGCCATGGCGGTGACCTACGCGGTCGGCACCTGGCTGGGCGCGGCCACCTGAGGGGCTCGCCGCCGGAGCCCCGGCCCGCACCCGGTGCGGCGCCGGAGTCCGCGCGGCGGCCGGGCAGCCCCGCGGTCACCGGTCCGCTGCCAAGATGGGGCCATGCGTATCGCGGTCACCGGTGCCACCGGGCTCATCGGCAGCGCCCTCGGGCGGTCACTGAAGGCGGACGGACACGAGCTGGTCCGCTTCGTGCGGCGGGAGCCGGCGGGGCCCGGCGAGGCGCGGTGGGACCCCGCGCGCGGGTACGTGGACCCGGCCGGGCTCGCCGGGTGCGCAGCCGTCGTGCACCTCGCCGGGGCCGGGGTCGGCGACCACCGCTGGACGGCCGCCTACAAGCGGGAGATCCGCGACAGCAGGGTCAAGGGCACGGCCGCCATCGCCTCGGCCGTCGCCGCGATGGACGAGCCGCCCGCGACGCTCGTCTGCGGCACCGCCGTCGGGTACTACGGCGACACGGGCGACAGGTGGGTCGACGAGGACGCCCCGGCGGGGGAGGGGTTCCTCTCCGAGGTGTGCGTCGCGTGGGAGGCCGCCGCAGCGCCCGCCCGGGACGCCGGGGTCAGGACCGTGTTCGCCCGTACCGGACTGGTCGTCTCCGCCGAGGGCGGGGCCTGGGGGAAGCTGTTCCCGGTCTTCAGGGCCGGTATCGGCGGCCGCCTCGGCAACGGCCGCCAGTACTGGTCGCACATCTCGATGCACGACGAGATCGCCGCCCTGCGCCACATCATCGACACCCCGGCCCTGGCCGGGCCGGTGAACCTGACCGCCCCCGAGCCCCTGACCAACCGCGAGGTCACCGCCGCGATGGGCCGGGTCCTGCACCGCCCGGCGGTGTTCGCCGTGCCCGCGCCGGTCATGCGCGCGGTGCTCGGGGAGTTCGCCCAGGACGTGCTGGGCAGTCAGCGGGTGCGTCCCGCCCGGCTGCTGGAGTCCGGGTTCGTCTTCCGGTACCCGGGGATCGAGGAGTCGATCAGGGCCGCGCTGGAGGCCTGAAAGGCCCAGGCGCTCCGGGCCTGAAAGCCCCGGGGCTCCGGGGGGAGCGCCCCGGCGCACGCATGCGACCGTCCGTGAGCCGAATGCGACCGCCGTGCGACCGGAGTTGACCGCATCAACCGTAATGGCACACCCAACTCGGGTTCCGCTGGAGTCCGTTGGGGGAAGGAGGTTCCCCACACAGCCGGGCCGACCTCGGGGAGGGGCACGTGCTCAACAGCGCACACGCACACCATGCGGACGTGGTCATCGTAGGAGCCGGAGTCTCCGGACTCGCGGCAGCGCACCACCTGATCGCGGCCGGAGTCACGGTCATCGTCCTGGAGGGCGCGGACGATCCCGGCGGCCGGATGGCCACCGAGACAGTGGACGGCTTCCGGCTCGACCGGATCGGCCAGCTCCTCAACACCGCCTACACCGAACCGGCCCGCACCCCGGGCCTGGAAGGCCTGGTCCTCAAGCCCTTCGCACCCGGCGCCCTCGTCCACAGCGAAGGCCGCACCCTGCGCGCCGGCGCCCTCACCCCCGCCCGCGCCCTGGCCAGCGGCTCGCTCGACCAGGCCCGGATCGGCGCGGCGCTGGCCCGCCTCGCCGCCCTGCCCGAGGAACGCCTCCTCGCCCGCCCAGAGCGCACCGCGCACGCGGCCCTGAGCTCCAGGAGCCTCGGTACGACGCTGCGCCCGCTCCTCGCCGCGCTCCTGCGCGACCCCGCACTCGGCACCTCCAGCCGCGTCGCCGACACGGCCCTGCGCACCTTCGCGCGCGGCCGCCTCGCCGTACCCGAGGGAGGCGCCGCCACCCTGCCCGGACTGCTCGCCGCGGCGCTGCCGCCCGGCACCGTGCGCACCGGGGTCCGGGTCCGCTCCGTCGCCACCAACCTGGTCACCACCGAGGAACACGGCGACTTCAGCTGCCGCTCCGCCGTCCTGGCCACCGGCGCCCGGGCCGCCGCCGAACTGCTCCCGGGCCTGCGCGTGCCCGCCTTCCACCAGGTGACCGTGCTGCACCACGCCACCACCACCCCGCTCGCCTGGGACGGCTCGCTGCTCCTGGACGGGGACCCGGACTGGCCCGTCGCCCACACCGCGGTGATGAGCGCGGTCGACCCGACGCGTGCCCCGGCCGGCCGCAGCCTGGTCACCACCACCGTGCTCGGCCCGCCGCCGCCCACCCGGACGGTCGCGTCCCGCCTGGCCCGGCTCTACGAGACCGCGACCCGTGACTGGGAGCTGCTCGCCGTCCACCACACCCCGGAGGCCGTCCCCGCCATGCCGCCGCCGCAGGACACCCGGCGCACCGTCCGGGTCCTGGCCGGTCTGTACGTGTGCGGCGACCACCGGGACACCAACACCGTCGAGGGGGCCCTGCGCTCGTCCCGCCGCGCCGCCGCCGCGGTCCTCCGCGACTTCGGCATCCCCGTCCCGACCGCCCCCCAGGCCGCCCTCCCGGTAGCGGCCTGAGCCAACCACCCACCGGTGCCCGCGGGGCAACCCCGGCCCCGCGGGCAACCACGCGCCCCGGGGCCGGAGCCGCCCCGCGGGCAACCACCCACCCCGGTGTCAGGTCGCCCGCAGGGCAAAGCGGCCCGCAGGGCAAAACCAGCCCCTCGGGCGTTTGAGCAGCGGGGGCCGGGGCGGAGGCCCCGGGAGCGGACCCGCAGGGACTCCACGGGGCAGCCACCCGCCGGGCCCCGGCGGCGCAGCCGGCACCGCAGCCGACCCGCAGGGTCACGACAAGGCGGCCACCCGGTCCCGATACCCCCGCACCGCCGACGCGTCCCGATACGGCTCGAGCCGACGCTCGAAGTCCCGTACGTACTCCACCGCCCGCACCGACCGCATCTCCATCGCCTGCTGCGCCGCCTCCGCACCCAGCGCGCACGCCTGGTCCAGCTCGCCCAGCCCCAGCCGGGCCGTGGCCAGCACCACCCGGCAGAAGAGCCGCGAGCGCGCGTACGAGGGCGCCCGCAGCTGCAGGGACCGCTCCGCGTGCTGCGCGGAGGCCCGGTACTGCTGGAGGTCCCGGTGACAGTGCCCGAACTCGTCCGCGAGCTGAGCCTCGTCGTAGTCCCGCGCCCAGTGCGGCACGTCGTCGCCCGGCCGGGCCGCGCCCAGCGCCCGCTCGGCCCGCACCAGCGAGGCCGTCGACGCCCTGACCTCCCCGAGCACCGCGTGTCCGCGAGCCTCCGCCGAGTGCAGCAGCGCCTGTACCACCGGCGGCGGCCCCGAGCCCACGCCCTGCTGGGCCACCCGGGCCAGCTGCACCGCCTCCCGGCCGTGCCCGAGGTAGACCGCCTGCCGGCTCATCGTGATCAGCACGTACGCCCCGTACGGCCGGTCCCCGGCGGCCTGGGCCAGGCGCAGCGCCTGGACGAAGTACCGCTGGGCGAGCCCGTGCGCGGCGATGTCGTACGAGGTCCAGCCCGCGAGCCGGGTCAGATCGGCGGCGGCGGAGAACAGCCTGCGCCCGGTGGCCTCCCCGTAGGTGCCGCGCAGCATCGGCTCGGCCTCGTGCTCCAGGTACCGCACCAGGGCCTGGCGGGCATGGCCGCCGCCGTAGGCGTGGTCCAGGGTGCGGAACAGCTCGCCCACCGATCTGAGCGCGGCGATGTCACCGCCCGTCACCCGCTGCCCGGGACCGCGGTCGATCTGCCGCTGCCGCGGCACCGAAGCCCGGCCCGGCAGGGGACGGCTCTGATCGGGACGGCCCTGTTCGGGACGGCCCTGTTCGGGAACGCGCGAGGCGGCCTGCTCCGCGCCCCGGCCGACCCGCTCGTCGGCGCGCCCGATCAGCCAGTCCCGGCTGGGCACCACCAGCCCGGCCGGGGTGAAGGCGATCTTGCGCAGCTCGGCGTGCGAACCGGAGTCCTTGCGCCACAGCCCGCTCGCGATGTCGACGGCCTCCTCGGGGGTGGCCGCGAACTCCAGCCCCGCGTACACCGGGGCGCACGCGTCCAGGCCCAGGTCCTGGGCGGACAGCCGCCGCCCCAGGCGCCGGGTGAACACCTCCGCGATCAGCGCCGGGGTCGTGCCGCGCGGCTGCTGCCCGCGCAGCCAGCGGGTTACGGAGGTCTTGTCGTACCGCAGATCGAGACCGTGCTCCAGACCGAGCTGGTCGACACGGCGGGCGAGCCCGGCGTTGGAGAACCCGGCCTCGGCGATCAGTGCCGAGAGCTGCCGGTTGGGGACACGCTGGGCAGGTCGTTCCGTCATCGGCTCCACGGTCTCCTGACGTGACGGACCGGAGTCCCGGCCCTGTGAACGGCGTGAATGTAGCGGCGAACCTTGCCCGTACCGCCCTCTCTGTCCCACATTCATCCGATCGTGTGCAGAACCGGTGGGTCTCTTTACGGACCGACCCCCTCCACCCGCGTACGCTGCGCCCCATGACCCGCCGGCCCACCGAGGAGCTTCCCCCCGGCACTTGCGAGCGCCCCGACGGCGACGACAGCCACGCAGAGTCCACGGCCCTGCCGCCCGTACCCGAGCTGGCCGCGCCCGAGCTGACCGAGGCGGAGTGCCGGCGGTGCGGGACCTACATCGCGGGTCTCGACGGGCGTTACGCGTGCGGGGTCTGCGGCTGGGTGAACGACCACACCGAAGGACACCGCCGGCTGCCCCGGGCGGACGAGGACCCGGACCGGCCGCCGAAGGGCCGCCGACGGCCGAAACAGCTCCCAGGGCCCCAGGATTCCGGGCCCTTCGCCGTGTCCGGGACGGGCGGCTGACGGGGTCCGCGGGGGCCGCCGTACCCTTGCTTGGTGCGATAGGTGCACACAGCAAGTTCGTCGGCAGGTTCAACGAGGAGGCGCCGCGGTGGCTGAGCTTGGGTTTGTCCGCATGGGCTTCGGCCCGGAGGCCGTCGAGTACACGGTGGCCTGGGAAGAGCAGCGCCGGGTGCACGCGGCCCGCTTCGCGGACGAGATCGAGGACACCTGCCTGCTGCTGGAACACCAGCCGGTCTACACGGCCGGCCGGCGCACCGCCGACAACGAGCGCCCGCTCGACGGCACGCCCGTCGTGGACGTGGACCGCGGCGGCAAGATCACCTGGCACGGTCCGGGCCAGCTGGTCGGCTACCCGATCATGAAGCTGCCCCGCCCGGTCGACGTGGTCGCCCACGTCCGACGGCTGGAGGACGCGCTGATCCGCACGGCCGCCGAGTTCGGCCTGGAGACCACCCGCGTCGAGGGGCGCAGCGGGGTCTGGGTGCTCGGCGACCCGGTGGAGGAGCGCCCGAAGATCGGCGGCCTCTCGCTGGACTTCGACCCGCGGCTGCAGGACGAGGAGTTCGACCCCCGGCTGAACGGCCCCGAGTACGCCCCGTCCAACGCCGGCCAGCGCCGCGAGGACCGCAAGCTCGCCGCCATCGGCATCCGGGTCGCCAAGGGCGTCACGATGCACGGCTTCGCGATCAACGTGAACCCCGACAACACCTGGTTCGACCGGATCGTCCCCTGCGGGATCCGCGACGCCGGTGTGACCTCGCTCTCGTACGAACTGGGCCGCGAGATCACCATCGCCGAGGTGCTGCCGGTGATCGAACGGCACCTGAAGGGCGTGCTGGAGCAGGCCGAGCTGCGCCCGCGGGAGATAGAGCCCGCCGCGGGCTGATCCCGGGGGGACGCCCGGGAATGGGCAGGGCCGCCCGCAGGTTGGCCGACGTAAGAACGTATGAAATTACGGGCGTACCCTGGTGGGCGCCGAAGAATCGAAGTCACAGGGAGCCGGTCGTGTCCGCAGTCGCACCCGACGGACGCAAGATGCTGCGCCTAGAGGTCCGTAACGCCCAGACGCCCATCGAGCGCAAGCCCGAGTGGATCAAGACGCGGGCCAAGATGGGTCCCGAGTACACCAAGATGCAGGCCCTGGTGAAGGGCGAAGGACTGCACACGGTGTGCCAGGAAGCCGGCTGTCCGAACATCTACGAATGCTGGGAGGACCGCGAGGCCACCTTCCTCATCGGTGGCGACCAGTGCACCCGGCGCTGTGACTTCTGCCAGATCGACACGGGCAAGCCCGAGGCGCTGGACCGCGACGAGCCCCGCCGCGTCGGCGAGTCCGTCGTCACGATGGACCTGAACTACGCCACCATCACGGGCGTCGCGCGCGACGACCTGGCGGACGGCGGAGCCTGGCTCTACGCGGAGACCGTGCGCCAGATCCACCAGCAGACGGCGGGCCGCGAGAGCGGCCACACCAAGGTCGAGCTGCTCGCCCCGGACTTCAACGCGGTCCCGGAGCTGCTGGAAGAGGTCTTCGCCTCCCGCCCCGAGGTCTTCGCCCACAACATCGAGACGGTGCCGCGCATCTTCAAGCGGATCCGCCCCGGCTTCCGCTACGAGCGCTCGATGGACGTCATCACCCGGGCGCGGGCCTACGGCCTCGTCACCAAGTCCAACCTGATCCTGGGCATGGGCGAAGAGCGCGAGGAGGTCAGCCAGGCGCTGAAGGACCTCCACGAGGCGGGCTGCGAGCTCATCACCATCACGCAGTACCTGCGGCCCTCGCCGCGTCACCACCCCGTCGAGCGCTGGGTGAAGCCGGCCGAGTTCGTGGAGCTGGCGCAGGAGGCCGAGGAGATCGGCTTCTCCGGCGTCATGTCCGGTCCGCTGGTCCGGTCCTCGTACCGTGCCGGTCGCCTCTACCAGCAGGCGATGGAGAAGCGCGCGACGGTCTGAACGCGCGCGGAGTGACGCGTGGTGCGGGAGGTATGTGAACTCGCGCACAAAGTATTACTTACGGGTAACACCGCATCGATGCGGCCCCTAGGCTCTTTCTAGCGAGAGTCCTGGTGGGCCGCATCAAGGTTTCATCACTGTTTGACCAGTCGGTCATGCCCTGGTAACACCAGTCAGTGACGATTGTTCGACGCACCGCACACACGCTTGGCACCCCCCGACGTGAGCTCCGTGAAAGGGTCGACACCATGCAGGCCGCGCCCGTACGCGCCATCGCCATCCCGTCCTTCACCGACGCCGTCCGCGGCCTGGAGTCGCTGCTCATGAGCGGCGCCCGCCGGAACGCCTGGACGGCCGTGCTCGAAGACCGCCGCAGGGCCCAGGACCGGGTCGAAACCGAGCACGTACTCGAGGCCGCGGCGACCCGGACCGAGAAGGCCACGTAAACTTCGCTGCATGGCGAGGAAGTCAAACGCAGAGACTGCTGCGAACCCCGGGCGACTGAAGCAGATCGCCCTGACGTACAAGATGACGCGCAAGGCCGACCCGAAGGTCGGTCTGATCGTCGCGGGCGTGGGAATCGTCACCTTTGGTGTCTTTCTTGCGATCGGCTTCCTGATCGACCACCCGGTCTACCTGGGCATCCTGGGCTTCCTGGTGGCGTTCCTGGCGATGGCGATCATCTTCGGACGGCGAGCCGAGACGGCCGCCTTCGGACAGATGGAGGGACAGCCGGGCGCGGCCGCGGCCGTACTGGACAACGTGGGCAGGGGCTGGAGCACCACCCCCGCCGTCGCGATGAGCAAGCAGCAGGACATCGTCCACCGTGCCGTGGGCAAGGCCGGCGTGGTCCTGATCGCCGAGGGCAACCCGAACCGGGTGAAGCCGATGCTCGCGAACGAGAAGAAGAAGCTGGCCCGGATCATGCCCGACATCCCGGTCCACGACTTCATCGTGGGCACGGGCGAGGGCGAGGTGCCGCTCAAGAAGGTCCGTACGACCCTGATGAAGCTGCCCCGTGTGCTGTCCGGGCCGCAGATCACCCAGGTCAACGACAAGCTGCGGGCCATGGGCGACTTGCTGAGCAACATGCCGATCCCGAAGGGCCCGATGCCCAAGGGGATGCGCATGCCGCGCGGCGGAAAGATGCGCTGATCCGCTTTTCGTATACGACACAGAGGGGGGGGGGGGGGGGGGGGGGGGGGGGGGGGGGGGGGGGGGGGGGGGGGGGGGGGGCGCGGGGGAGGGGGGGCGGCGGGAGGGACGGTAAGGGGGGGGCGCGGGG
>NZ_JBIAHN010000017.1:0-90235 GCF_042870555.1 Streptomyces sp. NPDC006487 | reverse complement strand
CCCGCGGGGCCCCGCCCTGCGCCGCCCCCCCCCCCCCGCTCCCCCCCCCCCCCCCCCCCGCCCCCCCCCCGCCCCCCCCCCCCCCCTCCCCCCCCCCGCCCCCCCCCCCCCCCCCCCCCCCCCCCCCCCCCCTCTGTTGTCGGTCCCGTGTCACCGGTTCCGGGTCCGCGTCTCAGATCCTGACCTGCACGGCGCGGCTGAGACGGTCGTGCAGGCCGCGGCCGTCGCGGTCCCAGACGAGGGCCGGGATCAGCAGGGCGAGCAGTGCGGTGCGCAGCACCACGCGGCCGAAGCCGAGCCGGCCGCCGTCCTGCGCAATGACCCGGAGGCCCAGGATCCGCTTCCCGGGGGTAAAGCCCACGGTGCCGACCGTCAGGATCACCAGGGTGACGAAGACCGCCAGTGTCCAGTTCCCCGTGCCGTTCCAGTCACGGCCCGTGATCAGGCCGTACGCGATCAGCTGGCAGGCCATCCAGTCGATGGCCACGGCGCCGAGCCGGCGGCCGAAACGGGCCACCGAGCCGGACCCCTGCTGCGGCAGGCCGAGCTGTTTGCCGGGGTATCCGAAGTCGACACCCATCCCCTCCGCGGCCTCGCGGGGGCCGGAGAGCCAGGATCCGATTGCTTGCCTCTTGTCCACCCGAACACGGTACCCGTGCCGCTCGGCACCGTTCCGGCGGGACCCTGGTTAACTTGTGCGAAACAAATGGGTCATGCTTGAGAAACCCCGTCTGCTTATGGTCGGGTCAGCGTGCGGCACCGCACTGACGCACCACTAGCTATAAAGCCCGCCCCTGCCCCGGGGTCGGGAGTAGGAGGAGTTGGATGTTCAAGAACGCCGACGAAGTGACGCAGTACATCAAGGAGAACGACGTCAAGTTCGTTGACGTCCGCTTCTGCGACCTGCCTGGTGTGATGCAGCACTTCACCATCCCGGGGCGCGCGTTCGACCCGAACGAGGAGCTCGCCTTCGACGGCTCCTCGATCCGCGGCTTCCAGGCGATCCACGAGTCCGACATGGCGCTGCGCGCCGACATCACCACCGCGCGCCTGGACCCGTTCCGCAAGGACAAGACGCTCAACATCAACTTCTTCATCCACGACCCGATCACGGGCGAGGCCTACAGCCGTGACCCGCGCAACGTCGCGAAGAAGGCCGAGGCGTACCTCGCCTCGACCGGCATCGCCGACACCGCGTACTTCGGTCCCGAGGCCGAGTTCTACGTGTTCGACAGCGTGCGCTTCGCGACCTCCGCGAACGAGAGCTTCTACCACATCGACTCCGAGGCCGGCGCCTGGAACACGGGCTCCGAGGAGAACAACCGTGGTTACAAGGTCCGCTACAAGGGTGGTTACTTCCCCGTAGCCCCGGTCGACCACTTCGCCGACCTGCGCGCCGAGATCTCCCTCGAGCTGGACGCCCAGGGCCTCCAGGTCGAGCGTCAGCACCACGAGGTCGGCACCGGTGGCCAGGCCGAGATCAACTACAAGTTCAACACGCTGCTCGCCGCGGCCGACGACCTGATGCTCTTCAAGTACATCGTGAAGAACGTCGCCTGGCGCAACGGCAAGACCGCGACCTTCATGCCGAAGCCGATCTTCGGTGACAACGGCTCGGGCATGCACGTGCACCAGTCGCTGTGGGCGAACGGCGACCCGCTGTTCTACGACGAGGCCGGCTACGCGGGCCTCTCGGACACCGCGCGCTACTACATCGGCGGCATCCTCAAGCACGCCCCGTCGCTGCTGGCGTTCACCAACCCGACGGTGAACTCCTACCACCGCCTGGTCCCGGGCTTCGAGGCGCCGGTCAACATGGTGTACTCGCAGCGCAACCGCTCCGCCGCGATGCGCATCCCGATCACGGGCTCCAACCCGAAGGCCAAGCGCGTCGAGTTCCGTGCCCCGGACCCGTCCTCGAACCCGTACCTGGCGTTCGCGGCCCTGCTCCTCGCGGGCCTCGACGGTGTGAAGAACAAGATCGAGCCGATGGAGCCGATCGACAAGGACCTCTACGAGCTCTCCCCGGACGAGCACGCGAGCGTTCCGCAGGTCCCGACGAGCCTCGAGGACGTCCTCAAGGCCCTCGAGGAGGACCACGAGTACCTCCTGGCCGGCGGTGTCTTCACCCCCGACCTGATCGAGACCTGGATCGACTACAAGCGCACCCACGAGATCGCCCCGATCGCGCAGCGCCCGCACCCGCACGAGTTCGAGCTCTACTTCGACCTCTAAGCCGTGCCGTGGTCGTGCTGACGCACTGATCGAACGGAGCCCCGTTCCCCTCCTCACGGAGGGGGGCGGGGCTTCTGCGTTGCGCCGGCGCGGCGCTAGTTTCGGGGGATGGACGACACCTGGAAGACCATCGGGGCCCTCGTGGCACGGTTCGACGAGCACGACCGGGAGCGCGGGATGGCGCACGAGGAGAGCGTGACGCTGCAGATCCTGAAGATCGGCGAGGAGTTCGGCGAAGCCGCACAGGCCGTGATCGGGGCCAAGGGCACGAATCCCCGCAAGGGGAACTCCCACACCTGGGGGGACGTGGAGGCGGAGATCGCGGACGTCATCGTCACGGCGATGGTCGCGCTGGCCCGGATGCGGCCCGACGCCCCCGCCTTCTTCGAGGAGCACCTGCGGGAGAAGTCCGCCCGGTTCCTCTGACGGGCGCGCCCTGTGACGGGCGCGCTCAGCGCATCAGCGGCATCGCGCCCGTGAGGTCGCGCAGGCAGCGGACCGCGAGTTCCGCGGGGGAGCCCGGGCCCGAGGGCGGGGTGTCCGTGGTGGACCACAGCTCCAGGGAGATGCGGATCGCGTCCGTGGCCGCCGCCGCGAGGAGGCGGACGGCGAGGGGCTCGGCCTCCGGGCCGGCGAGCCGGGCGACGACCGGGACCAGGCGCTCCTCGGAGTCCTGGTTGACCCGGTACCAGACGGCCCGCAGGGCCTCGTCGGTCGTGGCGGCGCGCAGCAGGCCGCGGGTGACCTCCAGGCCCTCGTCGAGGGCCTGGGGGTCCGTGAGGGAGCGGGTGACGGCGCGCTCCATGGCCTCGGTCAGCGGGGTGCCGGGGTCCTCTTCGGCAAGCAGCGCGCGCCAGGCGTCGCCGCCGCCCGCCAGCAGGGGGGCTACGGCCTCCTGCTTGTTGCGGAAGTAGCGGTAGAACGTGCGCAGCGCGACGCCCGCGCGGTGGGCGATGTCCTCGGCGGTGGTGCCGTCGGGGCCGTGCTCGGCGAAGAGTTCGCAGGCGGCGCGGGCGATGTCGAGCTGGGTGGCCGCCTTGCGGCGCTCGTTCAGCGACTGGGCTCCGGGGCCTGCCTGGGGAGAGTACGGACGAGGGGATCTCACCGGGGAAGGATACCCCGGCCCCGAGGTGGAATTGCGTGTTTTGACAGGGTGGCAAAACGTGTCATCGCGAGAGTACGCTCCCCCCATGAACCGTTACGAAGGACGTCGCGTCCTCATCACCGGCGGCGGCTCCGGCATCGGCCGGGCCACCGTCCACCGCATCCTCTCCGAGGGCGGCCGCGTCCACACCGTGGACGTCAACGAAGCCGGTCTCAAGGTCACCGCGGACCGGGCCGCCGCCGACGGCCACGCGGACCGCCTCACCACCGCGGTCCTCGACATATCCGACGAGGCCGCGGTCAAGGCCGGCGTGTCCGCCGCCGTCGACGCCCTCACCGGTATCGACGTGCTGGTCAACGCCGCGGGCATCCTGCGCTCCGCGCACACCCACCAGACCACGCTCGAGTTCTGGAACAAGATCATCTCGGTGAACCTGACCGGTACGTTCCTGGTCATCCGCGAGGCGCTCCCGGCGCTGCTGGCGGGCGACCAGCCGGTCGTCGTCAACTTCAGCTCCACCTCGGCGTCCTTCGCCCACCCCTACATGTCCGCCTACGCGGCCAGCAAGGGCGGCATCCAGTCCATGACCCACGCGCTGGCCGCCGAGTACAGCAAGCAGGGGCTGCGCTTCGTCGCCGTCGCACCGGGCTCCATCGAGAGCGGCATGACCACCGGCACCGGTCCCGGCCTGCCCGAGGACACCGACTGGAGCCTGTTCGCCAAGCTCGCCCCGGCCCTCGGCCAGGGCTTCGCCGGCCCGCAGACGGTCGCCGGCGTCGTCGCCATGCTGGGCTCCGAGGACGGTGCCTTCATCACCGGCACGGAGATCCGCATCGACGGCGGCACGCACTACTGACACGGGCGGGGGAAGAGGGGGCGGTCAGCCCCTGAAACGGTCCCACAGCCGGGGGAAGCGCTCCGCGAGCACGGCTTCGTTCTCGAAGTCCAGCGCTGCGCCCTCCGGCTCCGCCGCCTGCAGTGGGATCCCCAGATCCGGCGCGACCGACCCGGTCAGCTGCTCGTACGCCTCGTCCGCCGCGTACCCCAGCTCCTCGCCGTCCCCGTCGATCTCCTCGTCGAACTCGTCGAGGAGCTCCGCGAGCTGGTCAGGGTCGTGCACCCCGCCCTCGAAGACCTCCCGGCCCTGTCCGATCAGCCAGCACCGGAAGTAGTCGAACGCGTCGTCGCTGGCCCCGTCGAGCAGGACCCAGGCAGCGCCCCACAGGTCCCAGGTGTACGCCCGGTTGTACCGCGACTCGAAGTGCCGGGCGAAGTCCAGGACGGAGTCCGGGTCGAGCTGTGCCAGCCGCTCCACGAGCAGCTCGGCGTGTTCCTCGGGGTCGCCCTCGGCGGCCTCGCGGGTACGGTCGACCATCTCCCAGAACTCCGTCTCGTCCATCACCGCTCAAGCATCACGGGTACACCCCCTCGCCGCCACCGCGCGTGCCGCGAAAGGCCGGTCCGAGACCCCCGCACGGCCGCATGCCCACGCGAAAGGCGGCCCGCTCCCGAAGGAGCGGACCGCCTCACGGTCGTTCGGAGAACACCGGCCGTACGGGCCGCCGGGGCCTACAGGCCGTAGCGCTCCCGGGCCTCCTTGATGGAGGACGCCGGGACCTCGCCGCGGCGGGCGAGCTGGGCCAGCGCGGCCACCACGATCGACTGGGCGTCGACACCGAAGTGGCGGCGGGCGCCCTCACGGGTGTCGGAGAGGCCGAAGCCGTCCGTACCCAGCGAGGTGTAGTCCTGCTCGACCCACTGGCTGATCTGGTCCGGGACCTGACGCATCCAGTCGGAGACGGCGAGCACCGGGCTGGTGACGCCCTCCAGCGCACGGGTGACGAACGGGGTGCGCATCTCCCCGCGCAGCAGCGCCTCGTCGCACTCCAGCGCGTCGCGGCGCAGCTCGCCCCAGGAGGTGGCGGACCAGACGTCGGCGGCCACGTTCCAGTCGGCGGCGAGCAGCTTCTGCGCGTCCAGCGCCCAGTGGATCGCCGTACCGGAGGCCATCAGCTGGATCTTCGGGGCGTCTGCGGCCGGGGCCGCCTCCGCGAGGTCCGCCGCCGTGTTGAAGCGGTAGAGGCCCTTGAGGATGCCCTCTTCCACGCCCTCGGGCATGGCCGGCTGCGGCTTCGGCTCGTTGTAGACCGTCAGGTAGTAGAAGACGTCTTCCGGCTTCTCGCCGTACATCCGGCGCAGACCGTCCTTGACGATCACCGCGATCTCGAACGCGAAGGCCGGGTCGTAGTTGAGCGACGCCGGGTTCGTGGACGCGATCAGGTGCGAGTGGCCGTCCGCGTGCTGCAGGCCCTCACCGGTCAGGGTGGTGCGGCCGGCGGTGGCGCCGACGATGAAGCCCTTGCCGAGCTGGTCGGCGAGCTGCCACATCTGGTCGGCGGTGCGCTGCCAGCCGAACATCGAGTAGAAGATGTAGAACGGGATCATCGGCTCGCCGTGCGTCGCGTACGACGTGCAGGCGGCGATGAAGTCGGCCATGGCGCCGGCCTCGGTGATCCCCTCGTTGAGGATCTGGCCGTCCTTGGCTTCCTTGTAGTACATGAGCTGGTCGCGGTCGACCGGCTCGTACGTCTGGCCCAGCGGCGAGTAGATGCCGGCCGACGGGAAGAGGGACTCCATGCCGAAGGTGCGGGCCTCGTCGGGGACGATCGGAACCCAGCGCTTGCCGGTCTCCTTGTCCCGCATCAGGTCCTTGACGAGCCGGACGAAGGCCATGGTGGTGGCCATCTCCTGCTTGCCGGAGCCCTTGAGCAGCGGGGCGAAGGAACGGTCCGCCGGAGCCGGCAGGGCCACGTGCTTGACCTTGCGGGCCGGGGCCGGGCCGCCGAGCGCCGCGCGGCGCTCGTTGAGGTACTGCACCTCGGGGCTGTTCGCGCCCGGGTGGCCGTACGGGACCTGGCCGTCGGCGAAGGCGCTGTCCGGGATCGGGAGGCCAAGGAGGTCGCGCATGTCCTTGAACTCGTCGATCGTCAGCTTCTTCATCTGGTGGTTCGCGTTCTTCGACTCGAACCCGGCACCCAGCGTGTAGCCCTTGACGGTCTGCGCGAGGATGACCGTCGGCGCACCCTTGTGCTCCAGGGCGGCCTTGTACGCGGCGTAGACCTTGCGGGGCTCGTGGCCGCCGCGGGAGGTGTGGAAGCACTCGGCGATCTTCGCATCGGAGAGCACGCCGGCCAGCTGTACGAGCTCGGCGTTGGCGCCGAAGAAGTGCTGGCGGATGTAGGCCACGTCGCGGGTCGCGTACGTCTGGAACTGGGCGTCGGGTACCTCGCGCAGGCGGCGTACCAGGGCGCCCGTGGTGTCGAGCTGGAACAGCTCGTCCCAGGCGGAGCCCCACAGCGACTTGATGACGTTCCAGCCGGCGCCGCGGAACTGGGCTTCCAGCTCCTGCACCACGCGGAAGTTCGCGCGGACCGGACCGTCGAGGCGCTGCAGGTTGCAGTTGATGACGAAGGTCAGGTTGTCGAGCTGCTCGCGGGAGGCCAGGGCCAGGGCGGCGGTCGACTCGGGCTCGTCCATCTCGCCGTCGCCCAGGAAGGCCCAGACGTGCGAGTTGGCGGTGTCCTTGATGCTCCGGTTCTGCAGGTAGCGGTTGAAGCGCGCCTGGTAGATCGCGGAGAGCGGGCCGAGGCCCATGGAGACCGTCGGGAACTCCCACAGCCACGGCAGGCGCCGCGGGTGGGGGTAGGACGGCAGGCCGTTGCCGCCGGCCTCCTGGCGGAACTTGTCGAGCTGCTGCTCGGAGATCCGGCCGTCGAGGAAGGCGCGGGCGTAGATGCCGGGGGAGGCGTGGCCCTGGATGTAGAGCTGGTCGCCCGATCCGTCGGCCTCCTTCCCGCGGAAGAAGTGCTGGAAGCCGGTCTCGTACAGCCACGCGGCGGAGGCGAAGGTGGCGATGTGGCCGCCGACGCCGTACTTGGAGCCGCGGGTCACCATGGCGGCCGCGTTCCAGCGGTTCCACGCGGTGATCCGGGCTTCCATCGCCTCGTCGCCGGGGAACTCCGGCTCCGCGGCGGTGGGGATGGTGTTGACGTAGTCCGTCTCAAGGAGCTTCGGCAGCGCGAGGCCGGCGGCCTCGGCGTGCTGAAGGGTGCGACGGAGCAGGTATTCGGCGCGGCGCGTACCGGCGGCCTTGGCGACGGCGTCGAGTGAGGCCGCCCATTCGGCGGTCTCCTCGGTGTCGCGGTCCGGGAGCTGGTCGAGCTCGCTCGGAAGCTTTCCTACGGGGTCGGACATCGGTGTGCGCCGCCTTCCGGACAAAGGAGAGGTGGTGAAGAAATCCCTGACGGGCAGGACAGGGTCGTTGGACCCGGTTGGGGTCCGCGGATGACTGTAAGGCGCTGATCGATGATCGATCAAATGAAAGTGACGAAGAAACGTCCATATGACAAAAGTCGGCACCGGGTGCCATGAAAATGGGCACCCAGTGCCGGGCAAATCGGGGTGAAGCGGGCGGTCCAGTGGGTCTCGAGGGGCGAGATCAAGCCCGCGGCGCGCAGCCCAGAACGTGCCGCTTCACGAGCAGGCCGATGTCCGGGTCCTGATTGCGGAAGGCGTCCACCAGGGCTTCGTGCTCTTCGGCGTAGGACTTCTGGACGGTTCCCAGCCACCGGATGGACAGGGCCGTGAAGACCTCGATGCCCAGGGACTCCCAGGTGTGCAGCAGCACGCTGTTCCCGGCGGCCCGCACCATCTCCCGGTGGAAGCCCACGGTGTGCCGGACCTGGGCCGTGCCGTCCGCACCGCGGTCGGCCTCCCACAGGGCCGCCACGTGCGGTTCCAGGGCCGAGCAGTCGGCCGCCAGCCGGGGCGCGGCCAGCTCGGCGGCGATCTGCTCCAGGCCCGCCCGGACCGGATAGATCTCCTCCAGGTCCGCCGCCGACAGGTTCCGTACGCGCACGCCCTTGTTCGGCGCCGACTCGATCAGCCGCAGCGTCTCCAGCTCGCGCAGGGCCTCGCGCACCGGCGTCTGGCTGACCTCCAGCTCCACCGCGATCCGGCGCTCCACGATCCGCTCGCCGGGCTTCCAGCGCCCGCTGACGATCCCCTCCACGATGTGCTCGCGGATCTGCTCGCGCAGCGAGTGCACGACGGGTGGGGTGATCATCGGGGCTTCATCTCCTGGTGGGTGTGCAGGGTCACGCGGGGCCTGATGCGTAGACAATACGGCGGAGCCGCTCGTGGCGATGCGTTCCTGGTCGGAGGCGCAGGGTGAGGCTGGTTACAACCGCCGGCCCGAGGGGCCAGGGTACGACGACGGCGCCCCCGCCCGGGACGTGTGTCCCGGGCGGGGGCGCCGTGCGCGACAGGTTCGCCGCGAAGTGCCTTACAGGCCGAGCTCGACCTCGAACTCGCCGGCCTCGAGGATCGCCTTGACGGCCGAGAGGTACCGGGCCGCGTCCGCGCCGTCCACCAGGCGGTGGTCGTAGGACAGGGTCAGGTACGTCATGTCGCGGATGCCGATGTTCGTGCCCTCGGCGGTCTCGATGACCACCGGGCGCTTGACCGTCGCGCCGATGCCCAGGATGGCGACCTGGTTCGGGGGCACGATGACCGTGTCGAACAGCGCACCGCGCGAGCCGGTGTTGCTGATGGTGAAGGTCGCGCCCGACAGCTCGTCCGGCGTGATCTTGTTGCCGCGGACCTTGGAGGCCAGGTCGGAGGTCGCCTTGGAGATGCCCGCCAGGTTGAGGTCACCGGCACCCTTGATGACCGGGGTCATCAGGCCCTTCTCGGAGTCCACGGCGATGCCGATGTTCTCCGAGTCGAAGTAGGTGATGGTGCCCTCGTCCTCGTTGATCCGGGCGTTGACGACCGCGTGGGCCTTCAGCGCCTGGGCCGCGGCCTTGACGAAGAACGGCATCGGGGACAGCTTGACGCCCTCGCGGGCGAGGAAGCCGGCCTTGGCCTTCTCGCGCAGCTTCATGATCTTGGTGATGTCCACCTCGACCACGGAGCTGAGCTGCGCCTGCGAGTGCAGGGCCTTCATCATGTTGTCGCCGATGACCTTGCGCATGCGGGTCATCTTGACGGTCTGGCCGCGCAGCTCGGACACCGCGGCGGCCGGAGCCTTCGCGGCCGGAGCGGCGGCGGCCGGAGCCGGGGCGGCAGCGGCGGCCTTGGCGGCCTCTGCGGCGGCCAGGACGTCCTGCTTGCGGATGCGGCCACCGACACCGGTGCCCGAGACCACGGACAGGTCGACGCCGGACTCCGTGGCGAGCTTGCGCACCAGCGGGGTCACGTAGGCACCCTCGTCACCGGCGGAAACCGGGGCGGCGGGGGCGGCCGGAGCCACGGGGGCGACCGGAGCCGGAGCCGCGACGGGCGCCGGAGCGGCCACCGGGGCGGCGACGGGCGCCGGGGCGGCGGCGACCGGAGCCGGAGCCACGACCGGAGCCGGGGCGGCGACCGGAGCGGCGGCGACCGGAGCCGGAGCGGCCGGAGCCGGAGCCGGAGCGGCGGCGGCCGGGGCGGCCGCGGGGGCCGCACCTGCCGCGCCGATGACGGCCAGACGGGCGCCGACCTCGGCGTTCTCGTCCTCGGCGACCAGGATCTCCAGCAGGACGCCGGCGACCGGGGCGGGGATCTCGGTGTCGACCTTGTCGGTCGAGACCTCGAGCAGCGGCTCGTCGGCCTCGACGGACTCGCCGACCTGCTTCAGCCAGCGGGTGACGGTGCCCTCGGTGACGGACTCGCCCAGGGCGGGGAGCACGACATCGGTACCGGCGGCCGGAGCGGCGGCGGCCGGAGCCGCGGCCACGGGGGCCTCGGCGACCGGGGCCGGCTCGGCGGCGGCCGGGGCCGCGGGGGCCTCGGCGACCGGGGCCTCGGCGGCGGCCGGAGCGGCGGCCGCAGCCGGCGCGCCCGAGCCGTCGTCGATGACGGCCAGCTCGGCGCCGACCTCGACGGTCTCGTCCTCGGCGACCTTGATGGAGGCGAGGATGCCCGACACGGGGGACGGGATCTCGGTGTCGACCTTGTCGGTCGATACCTCGAGCAGCGGCTCGTCGGCCTCGACGCGCTCGCCCTCGGCCTTCAGCCAACGGGTGACAGTGCCCTCGGTGACGCTCTCTCCGAGCGCCGGAAGGGTTACGGAAACCGACATGGTTTCAGTTGCTCCTAACGAATGTGCGGATGTGGTCGGTCGTCGCGCCCGTGACGATCAGTCGTGGTTGTGCAGCGGCTTGCCGGCAAGGGCCAGGTGGGCCTCGCCGAGCGCTTCGTTCTGGGTCGGGTGCGCGTGGATCAGCTGCGCGACCTCGGACGGAAGGGCTTCCCAGTTGTAGATCAGCTGGGCTTCGCCGACCTGCTCGCCCATCCGGTCACCGACCATGTGGATACCGACCACGGCACCATCCTTGACCTGGACGAGCTTGATCTCGCCCGCGGTCTTGAGGATCTTGCTCTTGCCGTTGCCCGCGAGGTTGAACTTCGCGGCGATGACCTTGTCCGCGCCGTAGATCTCCTTGGCCTTGGCCTCGGTGATGCCCACGGACGCGACCTCGGGGTGGCAGTACGTGACGCGCGGGACGCCGTCGTAGTCGATCGGGACGGTCTTGAGACCGGCCAGACGCTCGGCTACCAGGATGCCCTCGGCGAAGCCGACGTGCGCGAGCTGGAGGGTCGGGACGAGGTCGCCGACCGCCGAGATGGTCGCCACGTTGGTCTGCATGTACTCGTCGACCAGGACGTAGCCGCGGTCCATCGCGACGCCGTTCTCCTCGTAGCCCAGCCCCTGGGAGACGGGGCCGCGGCCGATGGCGACCAGCAGCACCTCGGCCTCGAAGGTCTTGCCGTCGGCCAGGGTGACCCGTACGCCGTTCTCGGTGTACTCGGCCTTGTCGAAGAAGGTGCCGAGGTTGAACTTGATGCCGCGCTTGCGGAACGCGCGCTCCAGAAGCTTCGAGCTGTTCTCGTCCTCGACCGGCACGAGGTGCTTGAGGCCCTCGATGACGGTGACCTCGGCCCCGAAGGACTTCCACGCCGAGGCGAACTCGACGCCGATGACGCCGCCGCCCAGGATGATCGCGGACTCGGGCACGCGGTCCAGGACCAGCGCGTGGTCCGAGGAGAGGATGCGGTTGCCGTCGATGTTCAGACCCGGCAGCGACTTCGGCACGGAGCCGGTCGCCAGCAGGACGTGGCGGCCCTGGATGCGCTGGCCGTTCACGTCGACGGAGGTCGGCGAGGAGAGGCGGCCCTCACCCTCGATGTACGTCACCTTGCGGGAGGCCACCAGGCCCTGCAGGCCCTTGTACAGGCCCGAGATGACATCGTCCTTGTACTTGTGGACACCCGCGATGTCGATGCCCTCGAAGGAGGTCTTGACACCGAACTGCGCGGCCTCGCGAGCCGAGTCGGCGACCTCGCCCGCGTGCAGCAGAGCCTTCGTGGGGATGCAGCCGTTGTGCAGGCAGGTGCCGCCGAGCTTGTTCTTCTCGATCAGGGCAACGTCCAGACCCAGCTGGGATGCGCGCAGCGCCGCGGCGTAACCGCCACTGCCGCCGCCGAGGATCACTAGGTCGAAAACGGTGCTGGCGTCGTTCGCCACGTCACGTCCTCCATGCATGTGCGCCGAGCACCGGTCCTCTGTGACCGGGCGGCGGCTGGTATACGGCCGCTTTTTCTTCGGCCCTGTGGTGGGGGCCCTGTCCTGCCGAGAACCCATCTTCGCATTTGTCGGCGGAACGCGGGACGCCGGGCCTGCCCTGGGTCAGGTCGTTCTGCCCGAACCGGGGGTTACCGCAGCGTAGAAACCTACGGATTTCGTTGAGAGTGAACAGGCCCCGGGCCCGATCAGAAAATCTGATCATGCCCGGGGCCTGCGTCGCGCTGTACCGCTGTACCGCCCGGTCTACGCCGTGGACGTCAGCCCAGGTCGCCGGTGGCGGTGCGCTCGGCCAGCCGCACCAGGGTGCGCACGGCCGAGCCGGTGCCGCCCTTGGGGGTGTAGCCGAACGGGGCGCCCTCGTGGAAGGCGGGGCCCGCGATGTCGAGGTGGGCCCAGGTGATGCCCTCGCCGACGAACTCCTGGAGGAAGAGGCCGGCCACCAGGCCGCCGCCCATCCGGACACCCATGTTGGCGATGTCGGCGGTGGGGGAGTCCATGGTCTTGCGCAGGTCCTCGGGGAGCGGCATCGGCCAGGAGGCCTCGCCGACCTCCTCGGCGATCTCGTGGATGGAGGTGCGGAAGGCGTCGTCGTTGGCCATGATGCCGAAGGTGCGGTCGCCCAGGGCCATCACCATGGCGCCGGTCAGGGTCGCCACGTCGACGATCGCGTCCGGGGTCTCCTCGGAGGCCTTGGTCAGCGCGTCGCCCAGGACCAGGCGGCCCTCGGCGTCCGTGTTGAGCACCTCGACGGTCTTGCCGCTGTACATGCGCAGCACGTCGCCCGGCTTGGTCGCCGAGCCGGAGGGCATGTTCTCCGCGAGCGCGAGCCAGCCGGTGATGTTGACCTGGAGGCCGAGCTTGGCGGCCGCGACGACGGAGGCGAAGACGGCGGCGGCGCCGGCCATGTCGCACTTCATCGTCTCGTTGTGGCCGGCCGGCTTCAGGGAGATGCCGCCGGAGTCGTAGGTGATGCCCTTGCCGACGAAGGCGAGGGTCTTCTCCGCCTTGGCGTGGGTGTAGGAGAGCTTCACCAGGCGCGGCGGGTTCTCGGAGCCCTTGCCGACGCCCATGATGCCGCCGTAGCCACCCTTGATCAGGGCCTTCTCGTCCAGGACCTGGACCTTGATGCCGTTCTCCTTCGCGGCCGCGCTCGCGACGGCGGCGAAGGCCTCGGGGGTGAGGTCGTTCGGCGGGGTGTTGACCAGGTCACGGGCGATGTTGATCTCGGTCGCAACGATCGTGGCGCGCTCGGCCGCGGCCTTGTGCTCCTTGTCGCGCGGCTTGGCGCCGAGCAGGGCGATCTCGGCGAGCGGCTGCTTCGGGCCGCCGTTCTTGTTGCCGTCCTTCTTCTCGCCGCCCTGGTAGGCGGTGAACGCGTACGCGCCCAGCAGTGCGCCCTCGGCCACGGCCGTGACGGCGGAGGCGTCGTCCAGGGGGAGTGCGAAGGCGGCCTTCTTGGTGCCGTGCAGGGCACGGGCGGCGGCGCCGGCGGCGCGGCGCAGCGCCTCCTCGTCGTAGGACTCGTCCGTGTCGGGAAGGGCGCCCAGCCCGACCGCCAGCACGACCGGGACCTTGAGGCCGTCCGGGGCCGGCAGCTTGGTGGTCTCGCCTTCGGCGCCCGAGGCACCGAGCGCGTCGAGCACGGCGGCGAGCTTGCCGTCGTACGCCTTGTCCACGGCCTCGGCGCCCGCGGCGACGACGGGGCCCTTGGGGCCCTTCGCCACGCCGACGACGAGGGCGTCGGCGCGCAGCGTCGCCGGTCCGGCAGTGCTGAGAGTCAGAGCAGTCACGGTGGTGAATTCTCGCTTCCGTTTTGGTGGTGTGGGCCGAGTGGGTGGACGGCCGTCCGTAGCGATCGTATTCGGGCCCGATGGCCGCCGGAAATGAGCCTACGCGTACGTACTCGTCCGCACGCCACTCGAAGGTTTGGCAAGTTGTTCGATCACGAGGCGGGCAGGTTCACCCATCTGTGGCTTCTGCTCCAGGTTTGCCTCTCGGACCTGACGAGGTCCGAAACACTCGGACCACTCTCGCAAGGGGACGCGGGGTTCCTTTGCATCATTTCCACAGAGCCTCCCCGGTCTGGCTCAACGCCACAGGCCGAAGTCGAGGATCTGCGGGGGGAAAGGCCGAAATGGTCCACAAGAACCGGATGAACAGGCTCGCCGCCGTCTGCCTCGCGGCTGCCATAGCATCCGTCGCGGTACCCGGAGCGGCCGCGCAGGCGGCGGTCACTCCGCGAGTCGACCTGCGGGTCCTCGTCGTCGACGACGGCGGGAGCTCGGTCGAGGCGATCACGGCGGAGCTCCGCGACACGGGGGTTCCGTACACCCGCGTCGACCTGGGCAGCGGGAGCCGTCCGGTCGTCAACGCGGCATTCCTCGCCGACACCGTCGACGGGCGGCCGCGCGCCAAGTTCCAGAGCGTGGTGCTGCCGAACGAGAACCCGTTCGGGGCGGGATCGGCCGAGATGGCCGCGCTCACCGCGTACGAGACGGCGTACGGGATCCGTCAGGTCGACGCCTACACCTGGGCGCACCCGGGCGTCGGCCTGGAGTACACCGACAACGGCGGCTACAGCGGCACCCTCGACGGCACCCAGGCCGCCGTCACCGCCGCCGGCAAGGCGGGCCCCTTCGCCTACCTCGGGGGGCAGGTGGCCTTCGAGGACAACTCGCCGCTGATCCCCGAGAGCTACGGGTACATGGCCAGGCCGCGGACGGGCTACACCAGCTACCTCGACGCCCCCGTCGGCTCCGGACGGGCCTCGCTCGTCGGCGAGTACACCCACGACGGGCGCAGCGAACTGGTCGTCACCTTCGGCTACAACCAGTACCAGCAGCAGTTCCGGCTGCTGGCCCGGGGCATCGTCGAGTGGATGACCCAGGGCATCCACCTCGGCCAGGAGCGAAACTACTTCGCGGTCCACGTCGACGACGTCTTCGCCCCGGACGCCCGCTGGAACAAGGACCTCAACTGCACGCCGGGCGACTACGCCTGTGCCGGCGGCGAGGGCCAGGAGTCCACGATCCGGATGACGGCCGCCGATGCCGTGTACGCGGCGCAGTGGCAGACGACCAAGAACTTCAAGCTCGACATGCTCTTCAACGGCGGCGCCGGTGAGGAGTGGAAGGCCGAGAACGGCGGGGTCGACGCCCTGACCGCCCAGCTCGTCGCCGACCGGGCGAAGTACCGGTGGATGAACCACACCTACACCCACCCGTTCCTCGGCTGCGTCCAGGACACCACCACCGTCCCGTGGACCTGCACGAAGAACGCCGCCGGCGCGATCAACTACATGAGCCGTGCCGAGATCTCGGCGCAGATCCGGGACAACAACAACTGGGCCGCCTCCAAGGGCATCACCACCGACCGCACCGAACTGGTCACCGGTGAGCACTCCGGCCTCAAGACCCTTCCGCAGCAGCCCCAGGACAACCCCAACCTGGCCGGCGCGCTCGCCGACAACGGCGTGAAGTGGGCGGGCAGCGACAACTCCCGCGAGCCCGCGCAGCGGGCGGTCGGCGCCGCGCTGACCGTCCCCCGGCACCCGATGAACGTGTACTACAACACGGGCACCAATGCCGAGATGGCCGACGAGTACAACTGGATCTACACCAGCCGGGCCGACGGCGGCAGCGGCATCTGCGAGGACAACCCCGCCACCTCCACCTGCCTGCCGGCCCCCCTCGACGCCGCTTCGGGCTACCTGGACCACATCGTCCCGGCCGAGGCCAGGACCGCCATGCGGCACGTCCTGAACAACGACCCCCGCCCGCACTACGTCCACCAGTCCAACCTCGCCGAGGACCGCACCCTCTACCCGGTGCTCAACCAGGTGCTCGACACCTACCGCACCCTCTACGCGCCCTCCGCGCCGATCGTGAACCAGAGCATGAAGGACACCGGCGTCGAGTTCCAGCGCCGCGCGGCGTGGAACGCGGCGGTCGCAGCCAACCAGTTCACCGCCTACCGCATCGGCAAGGTCGTCACCGTCAAGGCGCCCTCCGGAGTCGTGGCCCCGGTCACCGCGCCCACCGGCACCAAGAAGCAGCTCCTCCTGGGCACCGCGGACTTCGGCACCGCCTACGCCGGCTCCCGCTCCACCTGGACGGCCCCCGAGCTGCTCCAGAGCGCCGTCACGCTGAACATGCCCTGATGTTCCACACGCCCTGACCATCCGGGCGGGCACGTACAGGACAGCCACGCGTACCACCTAGCGCCGGCGCTCCGAGAACCCCGGGCGCCGGCCCCTTTTCCGTCCTTGGGGGGACACACCGCATGAGCCATGGGCGCCATGTCACCATGCTCACCGAAGGCACCTACCCGCACGTCCACGGGGGCGTCAGCACGTGGTGCGACCAACTGGTCCGCGGCATGCCGGAGGTCGACTTCAACGTCATAGCCCTGACCGGCTCCGGACGGGAGCCGGTCACCTGGGAGTTGCCGCGCAACGTCTACCGCCACACCAGCGTTCCCCTCTGGGGCGCTCCGCCGGCCCGCAGACTCCGCTCCGGACTGCGGGGCAAGGCCCGGCGCGGTTTCGCCGAGACCTACGAGACCTTCCTGCTCTCCCTGCTCGACCCCGCCCGCGGCGGATTCTCCGAATCCCTGCGCGAGCTGGCCGCTCTGGCCCGCTCCGGGCGGCTCGCCGCGGCCCTGCGCTCCGAATCGGTGCTGCGCCTGCTGATGACCGTCTGGACCCGCCCCGGCCTGGTCACCGCCGCCGCCGAGCCCACCATCCACGACGCGCTCACCGCCACCGACCTGCTGGAACACGCACTCCGCCCGCTGTCCGTGCGGATCCCGCCCGACAGCGTCGCGCACGCCGTCAGCAGCGGACTGGCCACCCTCCCGGCGCTCGCCGCCAAGTACCTCGACGAGGTGCCCTTCCTCCTCACCGAGCACGGGATCTACCTCCGCGAGCGCTACCTCGGCTACCGCAGTGCCGAACAGCGCTGGCCCGTCAAGGCGCTCATGCTCGGCTTCTACCGCGAGCTCAACACCGAGGGCTACCGGCAGGCCGACCTGATCACCCCGTGCAACCAGTACAACCGCCGCTGGGAGGAGCGCGGAGGCGCCGACTCCGAACGGATCCGCACCGTCTACAACGGCGTCGACCCGCACGCCTTCCCCGAGGCCGGTCCCGAACCGGAGGTTCCCACCCTCAGCTGGTGCGGCCGCATCGACCCCATCAAGGACCTCGAAACCCTCGTCCGCGCCTACGCGTTCATGCGCGAGGAGCTCCCCGCCCTGCGGCTGCGCCTCTTCGGCCCGGTCCCGGCCGGCTGCGAGGAGTACAAGCTGAGGCTGGAGAAGCTCGCCGCCGAACTGGGGGTGAGCGACGGGATCTCCTACGAGGGCCGCATCGAGAAGGTCGCGCAGGCCTACGCGGCCGGCTCCATCGTGATGCTCTCCTCGATCAGCGAGGGCTTCCCCTTCTCCATCATCGAGGCCATGTCCTGCGGCCGCACCACCGTCTCCACCGACGTGGGCGGGGTCCGCGAAGCCGTCGGCGACACCGGCCTGGTCGTCCCTCCGCGCGAGCCCGAGACCATGGCCCGCGCCACCCTCGCCCTGCTCCGCGACGACGAACGCCGTGCGGAACTCGGCCGGATGTCCCGCAAGCGGGTGGTGGAGAAGTTCACGCTCCACCAGTCCGTGGACGGCTTCCGCCACATCTACCGCGAGCTCGCCGGCCAGCCCGTGCTGCCCGTCCACGCGGGCGACGAGTGGACCCAGCGCCTCGCCGACCCCTGGTACAAGGAACTCGCCGCCGACGGGAGCCTGTGGTGAGCGGATCCCTCTGGCTGCGCCCGCCCGGCCCCGACGGGGCCTGGGTGCCCGTCGGCCACGCCGCGGCCGCCGGGCGCGGTACGGCGCCCGCCGCGAACGCGGCCGACGGCCTGCCCGGCATCCCCCGGCCGCGCCGCGAAGGGCCGGCCGCCGACCCGATGGACGAACTCGCCGAGCGCCTCGACGTGTTCATCGCCGCCGCCGTCCACCCCGACGAGATCGCCGCCGTCCTGGAATCCGACGGCATGACCGACGAGCACATCCGCCTCGCCTACGGGCGCCAGGACTCCTTCGGTCTCGCCGAGGAGCTCTACGCCCGGGTGCCGCGCTCCTTCCCGGAGCCCGAGAAGGTCCCCGACCCCTGGAAGGTGCCCCTCACCGCCTGCCTCCTGCGCGGGGTGATCTTCGCCCTGCCCGGGCTGGCCTACCTGCTGGGCGCACCCCTGCTGGACGGTCCCAAGGACCGGCTCGGGCTGCCCGCCGGGACGCTCACCCTGCTCGCCGGGGCACTCATCGGCTGGGTCTGGGACCAGACCCTGTCCCACCGGGCGTACTCCTGGCTCGGCCTCGGCGACCGGGCCGCCGCCGGGCGGACCCTGCTCGCCGGAGCCCCCGCCGGGGCCCTCCTGGGTACCGCCGCCGCGCTGGCGGTACCCGGCGGGCCCCCCTTCTCCTACGCCTTCGCCGCCGGTCAGGCCCTGTACGTCGGGGCCGCCACCGTGCTGCTCGTCCTCGGGCGGGAGCGGCTGCTGCTGGCCGCGCTCGCCCCGATGGCCGCCGGGGCGCTGCTCTCGCTCTTCCTGGAACCGCCCGTCCCCGTCCGGGTGTTCCTGCTGGCGGCCTCCCTCCTGGCCGCCTGCGCCCTGGCCGTACGGGAACTGCCGCTGGCCGACGGCGTACGGGCCCTCGTGCTCCGCGTCCGCGGCTGGACGGAGCACCGGCCGGGCGAACGGGGCCCGGTGCGCTGGCAGATGCTGCGCGGTGCCGAGGAGGAGTACGGGCCGCGCGGACCCCGGCTCGGGGACTCCGTCCCGTACGGGGTGTTCGGTCTGGGCACCGGTCTGCTCGTGCTGTACGCGGCCCTGGGGGAGGTGCTCGCCGGCGGCCCCGCCGAGGCGGTCGCGGCCCCCTCGGCGGTGGCGCTCACCCTCAGCATGGGCCCCGCCGAATGGCTGCTCCACCGGTTCCGCAGCGGCAGCCTCGCCGGTCTGCGCGCGGCCCGCTCGCCCCGGCAGTTCCGGCTGCGGATGCTCTCCACCCTGACCCGGTGCCTCGCCGCCTACCTGGCCGTGCTGCTGGCCCTCGGGCTCACCGGAACCCTGCTCTGGCCCGGCGCGCCCGGCCTGACCGGGGTCCGGGTCGCCACCCTGCTGCTGCTCGGGGCCGTGATGTGGACCGGGCTGCTCCTGCAGTCCTTCGGGGCGGTCCGGCCCGCCGCGGTGGTCTGCGCCTCGGCCGCCGTCGCGCAGAGCCTGGCCCTGCTCCTGGGTCTCGGCCAGCCGCGCGCCGTGCAACTCGCCGTCGCCGGAGCCGCGGCGCTCGCGCTGGGCACGCTGGTCTGCCTGCTGCTCGGCCGCGCGACGGCCCACCGCTGACCCCCACCCCTGACCCCCTCCGCCGGCCACGGCCGCCGCGCCGAGTCACCCCCGATGCACGTGACCCCGTACGAGAAGAAGGACCTCATGCTCCTGGTGCCCCTCTACGAGCACCCCGCCGACCGCCCCGAGTACTGGGAGCGGCTCATCCGCTCCGCGGGCCGGCTGCACTCCGTGGTGCTCAACCCCGCCAGCGGGCCCGGCGAGGCCCCCGACGAGCGGTTCGCCGCCGTCGCGGAAAGGCTCCGCGGGGCCGGGGTGCCCGTCCTGGGGTACGCCGACACCGACTACGGGCGCCGCCCGCACGCCGCCGTGGTCCAGGACCTGCTGCGCCACCGCGACTGGTACGCCGCCGACGGGACCTTCCTGGACCAGGCCGCGGCCGGCCCGGAGTTCCTGCCGCACTACCGGCGGCTCGTCGTCGCGGCGCGGGCCGCCGGGGCCCGTACGGTCGTCCTCAACCACGGAGTGCACCCGCACCCGGGCTACGCCGAACTCGCCGACCTGCTCGTCACCTTCGAGGGACCCTGGGACGCCTACCGGGACGCGGCCGTCCCCCCGTGGACCGCGGACCATCCCGCCCACCGGTTCTGCCACCTCGTCTACGCCGTCCCGCCGGGCGCCCCGGCCGCCGAACTGGCCGAGCGGCTGGCGGCCCAGCGGGGAGCGGGGGTGCACTGCGCGGTCCCGGGGACCGGCGCGCACCCGTGGGGGACCCTGCCCCACGCCCTGGAGGCCGCCGGATGAGACGCCCGCCCACCCGCTCGAAGAGCCGCTGCCGCCTGCTGGTCCACGGTGTCGTGGCCGCCCTGCTGCTCGCGGCCTGCACCTCCGGACCGGACCGGGACCACGACGAGGAGGACGTGCCCGACGACCTCTCGCCCGCCCCCGCACCGGGGGAGCGCTGGCAGCCGGCGCCCGGGGTCGGCTGGCAGTGGCAGCTCACCGGGAAGCTCGACACCTCGGTGAAGGCGGCGGTCTACGACATCGACGGGTTCACCACCACCAAGGAGCAGGTCGCCGAGCTGAAGGCGGCCGGCCGGCGGACCATCTGCTACCTCTCCACCGGCGCCTGGGAGGACTTCCGGCCGGACGCCGGGGCCTTCCCGCCGTCCATGCGCGGGAAGGGCAACGGCTGGGAGGGCGAGCGCTGGCTCGACATCCGGCGGCTCGCGGAACTGGAACCGCTGATCGCCAAGCGGTTCGACATGTGCCGGGACAAGGGCTTCGACGCGGTGGAGCCGGACAACATGGACGCCTACCGCAACAAGTCCGGCTTCCCGCTCACCGCGGGCGACCAGCTGAACTACAACCGGCTGATCGTCCGGCTCGCACACGACCGGGGCCTGTCGGTCGGCCTCAAGAACGACCTGGACCAGATCCCGGAGCTGGTGGGGGACTTCGACTTCGCCGTCAACGAGCAGTGCGCCCAGTACGACGAGTGCGGCCGGCTGACCCCGTTCATCGCGGCGGGCAAGGCGGTCTTCCACGTGGAGTACGAGCTCCCGGCGAGCCGGTTCTGCCCGGCCTCGCGCGAGCTGAAGCTCAGCTCGCTGGAGAAGAAGTACGACCTCGGCGCCTGGCGGAAGGCCTGCTGAGCGCCGCCGACCGCCTGCCGGGCGCCCGCCGCTCAGCCCACCGGCAGGATCGCGTGCACCCGGTAGCCGCCCCTGAAGCGGGGCCCGGCGAAGCAGGAGCCGCCCAGGGCGACGGCCCGCTCGCGCATGCCGAGCAGGCCGTGCCCGCCGCCGGGATCGCCGGGTTCCGGCGAGGGGTCCGCCGCGGAGCCGCCGTCGTCCAGCACGGTCACCTCCACCGAGCCGCCCACCCGCACCACGCTGACCTCGGCCCCGGCCCCCGGACCCGCGTGCTTGCGGACGTTGGTCAGCGCCTCCTGGATCACCCGGTACGCCGCCAGGTCCACGGCGGCCGGCAGCGGAACCGACGCGGCCGGGCCCAGCTGGACCATCACCTTCACCGGGAGCCCGGCGTGCCGGAAGGTGCCCACCAGGTCGTCCAGGACCGCCAGCCCGGGCGCGGGCTCGGTCGGCGCCTCGGGGTCGCCGGACTGGCGCAGCAGCCCGACCGTCGCCCGCAGCTCGTTCAGGGCGGAGCGACTGGCGTCCCGTACGTGCGCCAGGGCCTCCTTGGCCTGGTCCGGGCGCTTGTCCATCACGTGCGCGGCCACCCCCGCCTGCACGTTGACCAGGGCGATGTGATGGGCCACCACGTCGTGCAGGTCCCGGGCGATCCGCAGCCGCTCCTCGGCGACCCGGCGCCGGGCCTCCTCCTCGCGGGTCCGCTCGGCGCGCTCGGCCCGCTCCTGGATGGCGTCGATGAACGCCCGGCGGCTGCGCACCGCGTCCCCGGCGGCCGCGGCCATGCCGGTCCAGGCGAAGATGCCGAGGTTCTCCTGGGAGTACCAGGGCAGCGGCCCGGCCAGCATGGCCACGCCCGTCAGCCCGGCCATGGTGAGCAGGCCGAGCCGCCAGGTGGTGGGCCGGTCGGTGCGGGAGGCCACCGTGTACAGGGCGATCACCGTGCACATGGCGACGGGTGCCCGCGGCTCCCCGGTGGTCAGCTCCAGCAGCGAGAGCCCGACGGCCACGGCCAGCACCGCGCGCGGCCGCCGGCGCCGCAGCACCAGGGCGCCCGCGCCGAGCACCATGAGGACCAGCGAGAAGGGCTCGGGGGTGCGGGTCCCGAAGGTCGGCCCGTACTCCCCGTGCGGGTCGGCGAAGGACGCGACGACCATGGCGACGAGCGCCCCGAACGCCAGTACGGCGTCGGTGGCCAGCGGATGGTCCCGCATCCACTGCCGCGTGGGGGCGAGCGGCCCGAGGTGTGTCGTCACCCCGATACGGTACGGCCCCGCGCGCGCTTTCAGACCCGGGGCGGCGGGGCGGGAGGCGCAGCGGGCCCGGGGGCGGGCGGGCGCCGCCCGAGCGGGGCGCGGGAGCGCTCCGGACCCCACTTGGCCCGGACGAGGCAGATCAGCATCACCGAGGCGATGGCGGCCAGGTGTTCCTTGCCCGCCAGGTTGTCCTTGAAGAGCAGCTCGCCGATCATGACCAGGATCACGACGGATCCGGTCAGGTAGGCCCGGTAGCGCCAGCAGACGTACACGGCGAGCCCGACCACCGCCGCCGAGGGCCCGGTGTCGTTGACGATCCTGTCCGACGCGGGCAGGCCGAAGGGGTGGTCCGGGCCCAGCGAGAGCCCGATCCGCGCGTACGTGGTCCCGGCCAGGGTGGCCACGTAGCCGATGACCAGCGTGCGCCACCAGCCGATGCAGATCTCCGAGATCCCGAAGACGAGCAGGATCTGCGCGAGCGCGCCCCACACCGGCAGGTCCAGCGCCGGCACGAACAGCGACAGCGGGGTCCGCAGCAGGGCCAGCCAGAGCGGGTCGACGGCCTTGACCGACCCGAGGTCCTGCACCGGCTGGAAGCCCCATGAGGTCTGCTGCACGACCTGGAAGACCGCGGTCAGGCAGACCGCGCCGAGGGTCATCGGGATCGCCCGCCACTTGTCGCGGACGAGCGCGTCCCGGACCGTCCGGTACAGGGGCCCCCACTCGCGGCGGGCGAACCGCCGCAGTGAGGCAGTGCTCAACGCTTGCTCTCCAGATGTCTGCGGTGCATCCACTTCGGCAGCCCCGGTGCTTCGAGGAAGCCCTCGGCCCGGCCCGCCGCGATCCCGATCCGCAGCAGGTCCGAACTCTTCTCGAAGAGCATGAACCGCGGTTCCCAGATCGGCCGGTATTTGGCGTTGGCCCGGTAGAGGGACTCGATCTGCCACCAGCGCGAGAAGAAGCTCAGCAGCGAGCGCCACAGACGCAGCACCGGACCGGCGCCGAGCTTCGACCCGCGCTCGAAGACGGAACGGAACATCGCGAAGTTCAGTGAGACCTGTGTGACCCCGATCTCCTTTGACCGCTCCAGGAGTTCGATGACCATGAACTCCATCAGACCGTTCTCGGAATCCCGGTCGCGGCGCATCAGGTCCAGGGAGAGGCCCTTGGGCCCCCAGGGCACGAAGGACAGCACGGCGCGCAGCTCGCCCTCGCCGTCGAAGCACTCCAGCATCACGCACTGGCCGTCGCCGGGATCGCCCAGCCGGCCCAGCGCCATCGAGAAGCCGCGCTCGGTCGCGCCGTCGCGCCAGTCGTCGGCGCGCAGCAGGAGTACGTCCATCTCCTCGGCCGGGATGTCGGCGTGGCGGCGGATGCGGACGGTGTACCCGGCCCGCTTGACCCGGTTGTACGCCTGGCGGACGGTCCGCATGGCGCGGCCCTCCAGGGTGAACTCGTCGGTCTCCACGATGGCCTCGTCGCCGAGCTCCAGCGCGTCCAGTCCGTGCCGGGCGTAGATCTGCCCGGCTTCCTCGCTCGCGCCCATCACTGCGGGGACCCAGCCGTGCTCGCGGGCCTCGGCCAGCCACGGGTCGATGGCGCCAGGCCAGGCCTCGGGGTCGCCGATCGGGTCGCCGGAGGCCAGTGAGACCCCGCCGACGACGCGGTAGGTGACCGCGGCCTTGCCGGTGGGGGACCAGATGACGGACTTCTCGCGGCGCAGCGCGAAGTAGCCCAGCGAGTCGCGGTCGCCGTGCCGGGCGAGCAGCAGGCGCAGCTTCTCCTCGTCCTCCTCGCCGATCGGGTCCACGGCGCGGCGCGAGCGGAAGGCCGCGAACAGCACGGCGAGCAGCAGCAGTGTCGACATGACGTTGATCGTCACGTCCACCCAGCCCGGGGTGGTGATCGTGTTGTACGCCTTGTCGTCCGGTGCCAGGGTGACCAGCCGCATCACGCCGTACCGCCAGCGGGCCAGGAACGTGGCGTCCGCGGCGTCCGGGTCGGTGTTGGTCGCGCCGACGAGCAGCGCGGCGACCAGCGAGGTCACCAGCAGGCCGACGGAAGCGACCAGGCTGGCCAGCAGCGGGTTGGAGCGGTCGCCCTTGGCGTAGAACTCCCGGCGGCCCAGCAGCAGGGCGCCGACGAAGAGCGCGGTCAGCCCGAAGGCCACCCAGTTCTGCGGGTGGACGCGGAACTCCGGATAGCAGAACTCGTACGAGCCCCCCGAGCACGGGGTGAAGGAGGCCACTGCGGCCATCGCGAAGGCCGCCAGGAGCAGCCCGCTGAGCACGAGGTTCAGGATCCATGCCGCGCGTTTGCGGCGGCCCATGGTGACGGTGAGCAGCAGCGAGAACGCCGCGGAGGCGAAGCCCGCCGTGAGCAGGTACGGGGTGTAGAAATCGGCGGTGCTGTGCCGGCGCAGGTCCTGGCCGAGCGAGAACCACACCGCGCTGAGCAGGTTGACGAAGGTGACGGCACGCAAGTACCACACCGCGAAGGTGGCGCTGCGCCGCGAGCGGACGCTGCCCCGGCCGGATCCCCGGGTGTCTCCCTGGGCACTGGTACCGGCACCGGCACCGGCATTGGCCTGGGGGTTGGCCTGGGCGTTCCCCCGCCCGCCCCCCGGATTGTTTCTGCCGTTCGGATCCCCACCGGTTCCTCGGTCGGTCTTCCGATCGGTCTCTGCGCTGGTCAAACGGACCTCTCCCATAAAAAGCGATGATATGGGGCATCGCGGTCCGTGCTTCGCTCCGGAGGACCGCGGCCTGGTCAAGGCCGCGGGCTCCTGCGACTCATTCGGTGGGCTCGGCCGCTCGTTCGGGGAGTTCCGCCGCGAGTGCGGCGGCCGCCTGGACGAGGGGAAGAGCCAGCAGCGCCCCGGTTCCTTCTCCCACAGTGACGCCGTGGTCGAGCACGGGGTTGAGTGCCATCCGGTCCAGTGCCTTGGCCTGGCCGGGCTCTCCGCTGGCCTGTCCGGCCAGCCACCAGTCCGGGGCCCGGAAGGCGGCCCGCTGGGCCACCAGCCCGCAGGCCGCCGAGACGACCCCGTCGAGGATCACGGGAGTACGGCGCACCGCGCACTGGAGCAGGAAGCCGGTGATCGCGGCGACGTCGGCGCCGCCGACCGTCGCGAGCAGCGCGACCTGATCCCCGAGGACGGGCCGGGCGCGTCGCAGCGCGTCGCGGATCGCCGCGCACTTGCGCATCCAGGTCAGGTCGTCGATCGGCATGCCGCCGCGGCCGGTGACCACGGAGGCGTCGGTGCCGCACAGGGCGGCGACGAGGGTCGCGGCGACGGTGGTCCCGCCGACGCTCAGGTCACCGAGGACGACCAGGTCGGTCCCGGAGTCGGCCTCCTCGTCGGCGATCTGCATCCCGAGGCGCAACGCGGCCTCGGCCTCCTCGGTCGTCAGCGCGTCCTCGACGTCGATCCGCCCGCTTCCGCGCCGGACGCGGTGCTTGGTGATCTCCTGGGGCAGCAGGTCGAGATGGCAGTCCAGGCCGGCGTCCACGATCCGCACGGAGGCGCCGAGCCGCGCGGCCAGGACCGCCACCGGGCTCCGCCCGTCCAGGACGGCGCGCACCAGCTCGTGGGCGCTGCCGGCGGGACGCACGGAGACCCCCTCGGAGGCCACCCCGTGGTCGGCGGCGAACAGCACGACGCGGGGCCGCTCGATCGGCTTGACCGGCACCTGACCCTGCGCGGCGGCGAGCCACTCGGCGAGTTCGTCGAGCCGCCCCAGCGCCCCGACCGGCACGGCCAGCCGTTCACGGCGTTCCTCGGCGTCACGCCGGACGCCCCCGTCGGGGCGCTCGATCAGATCGGAGAAGTCGTCGAGATTCAGCGTGGTCATTTGCCAGAGGGTACAGCTGCCTCTATGGCCTGTCGTAAAACTCCCGTCTGCCCCGCGCCCGGCGCCGCGTGGCCGCCCTTCGGGCGACGACGGGAGTTTGAGGACAGGCCCCGGCGGCGCCCGAACGGTCCGTGCCCCGCGTTCCGTTGCCGGTGCCCGCGGCTATTGCTTCAGGACCAGCGCCTGCCCCGCCACCACGAGGAGGACGTGCTCGCACTCCCCGGCGACCCCCGCGTTCAGCCGCCCCAGCTCGTCCCGGAAGCGGCGCCCCGACGCGGTCGCGGGCACCACGCCCGAGCCGACCTCGTTGCTGACGAGCACCACCGGCCGGCGGGTCGCGCGGACGGCCGCCACGAGCGACGCGGTCCGTTCCCGCAGCTCCGCGGCGCCCTTGTCCGCCCAGACCGCGTCGTCCCAGGCCCCGGCCCGGTCCATCGCGTCCGTGAGCCACAGGGCCAGGCAGTCGACGAGCAGGGCCGGGCCGTCCTGCTCCAGCAACGGCACCAGATCGCAGGTCTCCACCGTCCGCCAGGAAGCCGCCCTGCGCTCGCGGTGGAGCCCGACCCGCGCCGCCCATTCCGCATCGCCCTCGCGGGTGCCGCCGGTGGCCACGTAGACGACCTCCGGGTAGCCGGTCAGCCGGCGCTCGGCCTCGTACGACTTGCCCGACCGGGCCCCGCCCAGGACCAGGGTCCGCCGCGGCACCTCCGGCGCCGGCCGGTACTCCCCGGCCGCCACCGTGGTCCCGTCCGCCACCGTCCGCGCTCCCGCGGCCGCGCACCGGCGCTCCAGTTCCGCACCCGGCGGGGTGTCGTGGTCCAGGTGGACGGCGATCACGTCCGTCGCCGGGCCCACCGCCCCGCTGGCCCGAAGCCGCGCCAGCGCCTCCGGCCGGCCGAGCACGTCCGCGAGGACCACGTCGTACGGGCGCCGCCCGCTGGTGCCCGAGGTCCCGGCCGGGGCGCCGCCCGGCGGCAGGTACAGCATCCGGGCGCCGTCCGGCCCGGTCACCTCGTACCCGGTGCCCGGCGCGTCCATCGGCACGGCCCGCACCCGGTGTCCCGAGATCACCGCGAGCTCCCGCCCGTCCGGCACCCGCCCGGCCGCCGGCAGCCCCGGAGGCAGCTCCACGGCGGGGCCGTCGTGCGGGTGGGTCAGCAGGACCTGCCGGACGCCGGCCAGCGAATGCCCCGCCCGGGCGCCGGCGAGCACCGCCCCGGGGGTCAGGTCCAGCAGCAGCGCCCCGTCCACGAGCACGGAGGTGGCGGCGCGCGCCCGGGGCCCCACGGAGAGCGCGCAGGCGGCGCAGGGACAGCCGGGGCGGGGCAGTCCTTCGGGTGTGCCGGTGCCGAGCAGAGTGAGTTCCACAGGATGATCCTCCCGCGTCGCCGGGACTGCTGCGCGCCCGGTTAGTCTGCGGGCACACTCAAGGCGAGAAGCGTGTGAGAAGCGGACGAGCAACGGAGGCGGACATGGCGTGGACGTGGCGGTTCGAGACGGCCGACGGCGATGAGACGAGCCCGTCGGTGGTGCCGGAGGAGTTCACCACGCAGGGGGATGCCGAATCCTGGATCGGCGAGTACTGGAAGGACCTCCTCGAGGGCGGTACGGAACAGGTGAAGCTGTCCGACGACAACGGGGTCCAGCTCTACACGATGAGCCTGCGCGAGGCCGCTGAACTCTAACCGGCGCCGACCGGTTCCGGCCGGGTGCGCGAGAGCCCGGACTCCCTCGGGGGTCCGGGCTCTGCCGTGCGCAGGGGTGCTCGGGCGCTCAGCCCCGTACGCCGCACAGGTGCAGCAGTGCGGCGACCCCGCGGTAGGGGTCGGTCCGCCCCGCGCGGTCCTCGGCGGCGAGCAGCGCCTCCAGTTCCGCGTCGGCGGGGAGCGTGTCCCCGGCCTCGGTGCCGTCGGTGAACACGCGGACGCCGTACCAGGTCTGCAGCGGGGCGCCGATCCCCGACAGGGTCGCGGTCAGCGTGGCCAGCCGGTCGGCGCGTACGTCCAGGCCCAGCCGGTTCCGGTAGTCGACGCCGTCGAAGGCCGCCAGCGCGCCCGTCCAGTCGCCGTGCAGACCGGGCCGCATCGCGAGTGCGTCGCCGTTGCGCACCAGCAGGGACAGCAGTCCGCCGGGGGCCAGCATCCGGGCGAGCCCGGCGAGCATCGCGTCCGGCTCGGGCACGTACATGAGGACGCCGTGGCAGAGCACGACGTCGAAGCTGCCGGGCAGGAAGTGTGCGCCGGTCTCCCGGCCGTCGCCCTCCATGAGGCGGACGCGGTCCTGGATCCCGGGGGGCTCGGCGGCCAGCACCTCACGGGCGACGGCCAGCATGGACGGGTCCTGCTCCAGCCCGGTCACCATGTGCCCGGCGCGGGCCAGGCGCAGTGCCTGGGTGCCCTGGCCCATGCCCACGTCGAGGACGCGCAGCCGCTGCCCCACGGGGAAGCGGTGCGCGATCTGCTCGTCGACCTGGCGGCCGACGAGCTCTTGGCGCACCACGTTGCGGAGCCCGCCCAGGCCTTCGAGCCAAAGCCGGGCCCCGTCCGTGAAGCCACCCCCGCCGAACGCTCCGGGCGTTCCTCGGCTCAGGGCCGTTCCCCGCGCTTGACCTGCGGCTTCGGCAGGCGAAGCCGGCGCATCTGGAGCGTGCGCATCAGGCCGTACGCGACGGCGCCGCGCTTGGGCTCGTTCGGGAAGCGCTCGTTCAGGGCCTTGCGCAGGCGGATGAACATGCCGATGGAGTCGACGATGATCAGCGCGATCACGCCGAGCCACAGCAGGAGCGCGATGTTCTGGATGGACGGAACCCGCACCATGCTCAGCACCAGGATGATCACGGCCAGCGGCAGGAACATCTCGGCGACGGAGAAGCGGGAGTCCACGAAGTCGCGCACGAACCGGCGCACGGGACCCTTGTCGCGGTTGGGCAGATAACGCTCGTCGCCATTGGCGAGGGCCTCGCGCTGCTTGGTCATCTCGACCCGGCGGCGCTCACGAGCTCGCTTGGCATCCTCCTTGCGGTTGCCGGTCGAGGCCACCACGGCCTTGCGCTGCGACTGGGCCACAGCACGCTTCGGCGTCGGGCGGCCCTTCGGGGCCTGAGGGTCACGGGACTGCGAGAGGTCGGCGCTCACCTTGTCGGTGGCGGCGTCCTTCTCTTCCTTGGAGGATCGGCTACCAAACACAAAACCCAAGCGTACGTGGTTGAGGGCACGCGCCCCATCCCGGCGGGGAACGATCCGGCAACGGCGGGCGTCCTTCCTGGGGGAAGCACCTACTCCTTACGCCTGACACGGCGGACGAGCAGTCGTCCTGCAGGAGGAGCGCATCCCCGCTCGAACAGTGCGGTAATAGAGGCAGGGCCCGTACTGTGGGTCTTGTTGGTGACCTGGAGCACAGTCCGTCTAGAAGGGGGCGCGCGAAGCCCATGAGCGGTGTCATGAAGCGTATGGGGATGATCTTCCGCGCGAAGGCGAACAAGGCCCTGGACCGGGCCGAGGACCCGCGCGAGACCCTCGACTACTCGTACCAGAAGCAGCTGGAGCTGCTTCAGAAGGTGCGCCGCGGCGTTGCCGACGTGGCGACCTCCCGCAAGCGGCTGGAACTGCAGCTCAACCAGCTCCAGGGTCAGTCCAGCAAGCTGGAGGACCAGGGCCGCAAGGCGCTGGCCCTGGGCCGCGAGGACCTGGCCCGTGAGGCCCTGTCCCGTCGCGCCTCGCTGCAGCAGCAGGTCAGCGACCTGGAGGTGCAGCACCAGACCCTCCAGGGCGAGGAGGAGAAGCTGACCCTCGCCGCGCAGCGCCTGCAGGCCAAGGTGGACGCCTTCCGCACCAAGAAGGAGACCATCAAGGCCACGTACACGGCCGCCCAGGCACAGACGCGGATCGCCGAGTCCTTCTCCGGCATCTCCGAGGAGATGAGCGACGTCGGCCTGGCCATCCAGCGTGCCGAGGACAAGACGGCGCAGCTCCAGGCCCGCGCCGGCGCGATCGACGAGCTGCTGGCCTCCGGTGCGCTCGACGACCAGAGCGGCCTCGGCTCCAAGGACGACATCCAGGCCGAGCTCGACCGCCTCTCCGGCGGGACGGACGTGGAGCTGGAGCTCCAGCGCATGAAGGCCGAGCTGGCGGGCGGCACCTCCGCCCCGCAGTCGGCCATCGAGGGTGGCGCCCCGGGCGCCGGCCAGCAGTCGCAGACCCAGCACCGGTTCGACAAGCAGTAGGACGGGGCCCGTCATGATTGTCCGCATCATGGGGGAAGGTCAGGTGGAGCTGGCGGACAGCCACTTCACCGAGCTCAACAAGCTGGACGACGAACTGCTCGCGGAGATGGAGAGCGGTGACGAGGCAGGCTTCCGGCGCACGCTGGGCGAGCTCCTCGAAGCCGTACGGAGGCTCGGCAGACCGCTGCCCGACGAGGCACTGGAGCCGTCGGAGCTGATCCTGCCGGCCCCCGACGCCTCACTGGACGAGGTGCGGGAGATGCTCAGCGACGACGGCCTGATCCCGGGCTGATCCCGGGCCGGCCCGCAGGCCGCGACCCGGGCCGGGACGCGGGCCGGGACGCGGCCGCACGACGTGAACGCGAGGGCCCGACCCCGAGGGGGCGGGCCCTCGCACCGTCTGCGCACCGTCTGCGCGCACCGGCCGCCGGGTCAGTGCGGCTCCTTGGTGACGGCCTTCCGCTCCGGGTCGGGCGTGCCGCCGATGAAGTTCTCGAACCTGCGCCGCGGCGAGGCCCACCGGCGGTCGTGGTGGAAGGCGCGCAGCCCGGCCTTGGCGCGGGCCTTCGGGCGGTTGGCGTAGAACTTCTTCGCGTACGGGGAACCGGGCCGGGCGAGGCGGACCGCCCCGATCAGCGCGACGAAGGGGATGACCGTGCCGAAGAACGCGGTGCGCGGTTTGCCCTTCCACAGGGCGATCAGGGCGAGGAAGAAGTTGGTCGCCGTGTTCATGGCGACCAGGCCGCGGTTGTGCCGCTCGTCCTCGGTGAGGTCGTTGACCCCGAAGGGCAGGAAGCCGCCCAGCACCAGCGCCACGATCGCCGCCGTCAGGACCACGATCTCCACGCTCTTGCGTCCCTGCTCGCTCCAGTAGACGTCGTCCAGGTGCAGGATCAGCGCGAACTCGTCCAGCACCAGCCCCGCGCCCAGCCCGAAGATCACGGCCGACAGGCCCGCCCCGAAGCTGTGCCGGGCGCTGCCGATCGCGCCGAAACCGCCGATGATCACGAGGATCACGCCGGGGACCACGTGGTGGATGTGCATGCCGCCCGGGGTGACGTTCTTGAAGGGTCCCCGGCCCGCCCGGATCATGCGGGTGATCACGCGGGTGACCAGGAAGGACAGGACGAAGGAGACCAGCGCGAGGAGCAGCGGGAGCTTCCCCGGCTCCACAATGTTGCGATACCACCAGTGACCCATGCCACCACCTCACCATTTGGGGCGTTATGGGTAACTTACCGGTCCCGTCGAGCGGGTAGCGTTCGCGCCGATGACAGATTCGTACGACGGCCCGCCCCTGACCCCGCCCCCGGACCGGGCCTCCCTGCTCGACGGGGTCCGCTTCGCCTTCGGCACGCTCACCGTGCTGCCCGCGCGCATCACCCGCTGGGACCGTCCCGCCGCCCGCACCGGGATGGCCTGCGCCCCGCTCGCCGGCCTCGTCGTGGGGCTCCTCGCCGCCGTGCCCGGGGTGCTCCTGCTGCTGTGCGGCGGTGGCCCGCTGCTCGCCGCGGCCGTCACCGTCGCCGTACCGGCGGCCCTGACCCGAGGCCTGCACCTGGACGGCCTCGCCGACACGGCGGACGGACTGGGCAGCGCCAAGCCGGCCGACGCCGCGCTGCGCATCATGAAGCAGTCCGACATCGGCCCCTTCGGGGTGGTGGCGCTGGTGTTCGTGCTGCTGGTCCAGGTCGCGGCGCTGGCCGACGTGTACGCCGACAGCTGGACCCGGGGTGCGCTGGCCGCCGTGGTCGCCGCCGTCACCGCCCGGCTCGCCATGACCCTGGCCTCTCGCGACGGGGTCCCCCCGGCCCGCCCCGAAGGGCTGGGCGCGGCGGTCGCCGGAGTCGTCCCCTTCCACACCGCCGTCCGGGTCGCCGCGCTCACGGTGCTCCTGTCCGCCGCCGCCGCGCTGCCGCTGGGCCTGCCGGCCGTCGCGCAGCACGCGGTGGCGGTCCTGGCCGCCCTGCTGGCGGCGGAGGCCCTGCTCCGCCGCTGCGTGCGCCGCTTCGACGGGGTCACCGGCGACGTGTTCGGAGCCCTGGCCGAGGTCTCGGCGACGACGGCCCTGGTGGCACTGGCCCTGGGCTAGGCCGGCCCGGCCCGGCCCGGCCCGGCCCGGGCCGAGCCCGTCCCGCCCCGGGTCGCGCGGGACGACGTAGGGTCGGGGCGTGGAAACGACCTTGAACCAGGCCCCGACGCCCATCCGGGTACTCCTCGCCGACGACCAGGCCCTGCTGCGCAGCGCGTTCAAGGTGCTCGTCGACTCCGAGGCCGACATGTGCGTCGTCGGGGAGGCCTCCGACGGGGCGCAGGCCTTCGAGCTGGCGCGCACGGCCCGGCCCGACGTCGTGCTCATGGACATCCGGATGCCCGGCACCGACGGCCTCGCCGCCACCAGGCTGATCAGCGCCGACCCCGAACTCGCCGCCGTGCGCGTGGTGATGCTGACGACCTTCGAGGTGGACGAGTACGTGGCGGCGGCCCTGCGGGCGGGCGCCTCCGGGTTCCTCGGCAAGGGCGCCGAGCCCGAGGAACTGCTCAACGCCATCCGCGTCGCCGCCGCCGGGGACGCGCTGCTCTCCCCGGCCGCCACCAAGGGGCTCATCGCCACCTTCCTCGCGCAGGGCGGCGGCGACGGAACCACCCCCGCCGCGGGCGCGGCCCACGTACAGCGCCTCGCCGCGCTGACCGGACGCGAGCGCGAGGTCCTCGTCCTCGTGGCGGCGGGCCTGTCCAACGACGAGATCGCCCGCCGGCTGGAAGTCAGCCCGCTCACCGTCAAGACCCACGTGAACCGGGCCATGTCCAAGCTCGGTGCCCGCGACAGGGCGCAATTGGTGGTCATCGCCTACGAATCGGGACTAGTCCGGCCCCGCACGGAGTAGCCCGGGGGAGTCCGGAGCACTTCGGAGTAGGCCCGCCTACTGCGGACGCGGTATGCCCCGGATAAGGACGGGACCTGGGGGCGACGTCGGCGCGCCCGTGCGCACGAGAGGCTGAGGGGCCCCGCGCGTGCCCGAAGGCACGGCCCCGTCATGCCTCGTAGACGTCACCGCGTCCCTGCAGAGAGATCCCCATAGCCATGTTCCGGCTGTCCCGCTTCAGCCTCGCCCAAAGGGCGCTGGTCGGCCTCGTGTCGCTCGTCGCGCTCCTCTTCGGCGCCATAGCCATCCCGCAGCTCAAGCAGCAGCTGCTGCCCTCCATCGACCTGCCGATGGTGTCCGTGCTCGCGCCGTACCAGGGCGCCTCGCCCGACGTGGTGGAGAAGCAGGTCGTCGAACCGATCGAAGCCATGCTCAAGGGCGTCGACGGCATCACCGGCATCACCTCCACCGCCAGCGAGGGCAACGCCCTCATCATGGCGACCTTCGACTACGGCGACGACGGCACCAAGCAGCTCGTCGCCGACGTCCAGCAGGCCGTCAACCGGGCCCGCGTACGGCTGCCCGCCGAGGTGGACCCGCAGGTGATCGCCGGTTCCACCGACGACATCCCGACCGTGGTCCTCGCCGTCACCTCCGACAAGGACCAGCAGGCGCTGGCCGACCAGCTGAACCAGTCCGTGGTCCCCGTACTGGAGGACATCGCGGGCGTCGGCCAGGTCACCGTCGACGGGGTCCGGGACCTCCAGGTCACCGTCACCCCCGACGACGCCAAGCTCGCCGCCGCCGGCCTCGACGGCGCCGCGCTGGCCCAGGGCCTCCAGGCGGGCGGCGCCACCGTCCCCGCCGGCTCCTTCGACGAGGCGGGCAAGAACCGCACCGTGCGCGTCGGTTCGGGCTTCACCTCGCTCGCCCAGCTGGAGGACCTGCGCCTCACCGCCGGACCGGGCAAGCCCGCCGTCCGCCTCGGTGACGTGGCGGGCGTGAAGCAGGAGCCCGCCAAGGCCGACTCCCTCACCCGCACCAACGGCAAGCCCAGCCTCGCCCTCATGCTGACCATGGACAAGGACGGCAGCGCCGTCGCCATCTCGGACGCGGTCAAGGACAAGCTGCCCGAGCTCCGCTCCACCCTCGGCTCCGGCGCGGACCTGACCGTGGTCAGCGACCAGGGCCCGGCCGTCGCCAAGTCCATCTCGGGCCTGACCACCGAGGGCCTGCTCGGCCTGGTCTTCGCGGTCGTCGTGATCCTGGTCTTCCTCGGCTCGCTGCGCTCGACGCTGGTCACCGCGGTCTCCATCCCGCTGTCCGTCGTCCTCGCGCTGATCGTGCTGTGGACCCGCGACCTGTCCCTCAACATGCTGACGCTGGGCGCGCTCACCATCGCCATCGGCCGGGTCGTCGACGACTCGATCGTGGTCCTGGAGAACATCAAGCGCCACCTCGGCTACGGCGAGGAGCGACGGCACGCGATCATCACCGCGGTCAAGGAGGTGGCCGGCGCGGTCACCTCCTCCACGCTCACCACCGTCGCGGTCTTCCTGCCGATCGCCTTCGTCGGCGGCATGGTCGGCCAGTTCTTCGGCCCGTTCTCCATCACCGTCACCGCGGCCCTGCTGGCCTCGCTGCTCGTCTCCCTGACGGTCGTGCCGGTGCTCTCGTACTGGTTCCTGCGCGCGCCGAAGGGCGTCAGCGAGGGGGACGCCGCGAGCATCGACAAGGCCCGCCGCGAGGCCGAGGAGAAGGAGTCCCGCAGCAAGCTCCAGCAGTTCTACGTACGGGCGCTGGGCCTGGTCACCCGCCGCCGGGCCGCCACCCTGATCGTCGCCGTCGTGGTGTTCGTCGCGACGCTGGGCATGACCCCGCTGCTCAAGACGAACTTCTTCGACCAGGGCGAGCAGGAAGTCCTGAGCATCAAGCAGCAGCTGCCGCCCGGCACCTCGCTCGCCGCCGCCGACGAGGCGAGCCGCAAGGTCGAGAAGGTCCTGGACGGGACCGACGGGGTCAAGGACTACCAGGTCACCGTCGGCTCCTCCGGCTTCATGGCCGCCTTCGGCGGCGGTACGGGCTCCAACCAGGCCTCGTACCAGGTCACGCTGGAGAACTCGGGCAAGACCGAGTCGGCCAAGAAGCACATCGAGACCGCCCTGAAGGGCCTCGAGGGCATAGGCGAGACCACCATCGCGGCCGGCGACGGCTTCGGCAGCCAGAACCTCAGCGTCGTCGTCAAGGCCGGCGACGGGGCCGTCCTCGCCCGGGCCGCCGAACAGGTCCGCGCCGAGGTGGCGAAGATCGAGGACGTCACCGACGTCCAGAGCGACCTGTCCCAGTCCGTGCCCCGGATCTCGGTCACCGCCACCCCCAAGGCCGCGGAGTTCGGCCTGAACCAGGCCGCGCTCGGCGCCATCGTCGGCCAGGCCGTACGCGGCAACCCGGCGGGCAAGGCCGTACTGGACGACACCGAGCGGGACATCGTCATCAAGTCCGCGCAGCCGGCCACCACCCTGGCCGAGCTGCGGGCGCTGCCCGTCGGCCCGGTGAAGCTCGGCGACATCGCCGAGGTCAAGGAGGTCCCCGGCCCGGTCGCGATGACCCGGATCGACGGCGCCCGCGCGGCGACCATCAGCGCGAAGCCGGTCGGCGACAACACCGGCGCCGTCAGCTCCACCCTGCAGGCGAAGATCAAGGCCCTGGACCTGCCCGCGGGCGCCACGGCCACCATCGGCGGCGTCGGACAGGACCAGAGCGAGGCCTTCGGCCAGCTGGGCCTGGCCATGCTCGCGGCCATCGCGATCGTGTTCATGCTGCTGGTCGCCACGTTCCGCTCGCTGGTCCAGCCGCTGATCCTGCTGGTGTCCATCCCCTTCGCGGCGACCGGCGCGCTCGGACTGCTCCTGGTCACCGGCACCCCGCTCGGCGTCCCGGCGCTGATCGGCATGCTGATGCTCATCGGCATCGTCGTGACCAACGCGATCGTCCTGATCGACCTCGTCAACCAGTACCGGTCCCAGGGCTACGGCGTGATCGAGGCGGTCGTCGAGGGCGGCCGCCACCGTCTGCGCCCGATCCTGATGACGGCGCTGGCGACGATCTTCGCGCTGCTCCCGATGGCGCTGGGCGTCACCGGCGAGGGCGGCTTCATCTCGCAGCCGCTCGCGGTGGTCGTCATCGGCGGCCTGATCAGCTCCACCCTGCTGACCCTGCTCCTGGTGCCGACCCTCTACACGATGCTGGAGCTCCGCAAGGAGCGCCGCAGCGCGAAGAAGAGGGCCCGCCTGACCGTGGTCCCGGCCCCGTCCGCCTCCGCGGAGGACGAGAGCCCGGTCAAGGTCTGAGGACCGGGGTCCGTACGCACACACGCCGAAGGGCCGCCCCTCACAGGAGGGGCGGCCCTTCGGTCGTTGCCGCCGGCCGTTGCCGCCGGGCCGGGCTACGGAAGCGCGAGCATCCGCTCCAGGGCGAGCTTGGCGAAGCTCTCGGTCTCCTTGTCGACCTGGATCTGGTTGACGAGGTTGCCCTCGGCCAGGGACTCCAGGGTCCACACCAGGTGGGGGAGGTCGATGCGGTTCATGGTCGAACAGAAGCAGACCGTCTTGTCGAGGAAGACGACCTGCTTGTCCTCGGCGGCGAACCGGTTCGCCAGACGCTGGACGAGGTTCAGCTCGGTGCCGATGGCCCACTTGGAGCCGGCCGGAGCCGCCTCCAGCGCCTTGATGATGTACTCGGTGGAGCCGACGTAGTCCGCGGCCGCCACGACCTCGTGCTTGCACTCCGGGTGGACCAGGACGTTCACGCCGGGGATGCGGGCGCGCACGTCGTTGACCGAGTCGACCGAGAACCGGCCGTGCACCGAGCAGTGACCGCGCCACAGGATCATCTTGGCGTTCCGCAGCTGCTCGACGGTCAGGCCGCCGTTCGGCTTGTGCGGGTTGTACAGCACGCAGTCGTCGAGGGTCATGCCCATGTCTCGGACCGCGGTGTTGCGGCCCAGGTGCTGGTCCGGGAGGAAGAGCACCTTCTCCCCCTGCTCGAACGCCCACTCCAGGGCCTTCTTCGCGTTGGACGAGGTGCAGATCGTGCCGCCGTGCTTGCCGGTGAAGGCCTTGATGTCGGCCGAGGAGTTCATGTACGAAACGGGGACGGTGGCTCCGGCGATGCCGGCCTCGGTCAGCACGTCCCAGCACTCCGCGACCTGCTCGGCGGTGGCCATGTCGGCCATCGAGCAGCCGGCGGCCAGGTCCGGCAGGACCACCTTCTGGGCGTCCGAGGTGAGGATGTCCGCGGACTCGGCCATGAAGTGGACGCCGCAGAAGACGATGTACTCGGCCTCCGGCCTGGCGGCCGCGTCCTTGGCGAGCTTGAAGGAGTCGCCGGTGACGTCGGCGAACTCGATGACCTCGTCACGCTGGTAGTGGTGGCCGAGGATGAAGACCTTGTCCCCGAGCTTCTCCTTGGCGGCACGGGCGCGCGCCACGAGGTCCGGGTCCGACGGCGAGGGCAGGTCGCCGGGGCATTCCACCCCGCGCTCGCTCTTAGGGTCGGCCTCACGGCCGAGCAGCAGCAAGGCAAGGGGCGTCGGCTGGACGTCCAAAGGCTGGTTGTCCAAAGGCTGGGCGGTGGTCACGACACGCACCCTTTCTGTTCTGCGACAAGGGACTTCTGAAGCCACTCTGAAGCCATCGCTTCGACTTCTCGTCTATTTGACGTTATCTATCATAACCGCTTCACGTCACTTTGACGATGCCGATAGTGTCGATGTGACGAATTCGCCCGCCCGGCACGGGGACCTCGTGGGGACCCACCACCACGCGGGGGTGTGCGAGCATGGAATTTCTGAAACACGCGTCGGGTCCCGGAATGAATCCGCGGTCCCGCTCGTTGCCACCGACGGCAAGAGTCCGACGTTTCCCCGCTCCCGGCGGGGAGCCGCCCACTTCGGGAGTGAATGCAGATGTCCGTACAGGACGAAAAGACCACCGTGAGCGACGGCATCCTCCTGTCCGACGCCGCCGCCGAAAAGGTCAGGACCCTGCTGGAGCAGGAAGGCCGCGATGACCTGGCGCTGCGCGTCGCCGTCCAGCCCGGTGGCTGCTCGGGCCTGCGCTACCAGCTCTTCTTCGACGAGCGTTCCCTCGACGGCGACGTCGTGAAGGACTTCGACGGTGTGAAGGTCGTCACCGACCGGATGAGCTCCCCGTACCTGCACGGCGCGTCCATCGACTTCGTCGACACCATCGAGAAGCAGGGCTTCACGATCGACAACCCGAACGCCACGGGCTCCTGCGCCTGCGGCGACTCGTTCAACTAAGCCCCGAAGGCCCGGCCGCCCCGTAGGGCGGGCCGGGCTCGCAGGGCCGACGAGAGGGGCCCGCCCGCGGACATCCGCGGGCGGGCCCCTCTCGTGCGTCCCGGTGCCTACTGGCGGGGGACCGCCTTGCCCGTGGTCGCGTCGACCACCTTGCGGTCGCCGAGCGGCTGCTGGAGCTTCCCCGTCACCGTCATCTCCTGCGCCAGCATGATGCAGGCCTGCCCCGGCTTGTTCGGGGTGTCCGTGATCTTCACCATGACCGTCCCCGGCTGCTCCCGGACCTCCAGGGCGTACGTGCTGCACACCCCGCCCCAGAAGTTCACGGTCAGCGTCCGGTCGTCCGAGGCGTACGAGAAACCGGGCACGCTCTGCCCCTTCGCGGGCGGGTCGACCGGGGTGGGCAGATCGATCGGGGGAGTCTCCCCGGTCGGGGCCGCCGGCTGGGCCACCGTGTGGCCGGGGCCGCCGCCCTTGCCCGCCACCTCGAACAGCCAGGCCGGCACCAGGCCGCGGGCCCCGTCGACCGTGCCCGGGACCAGCCCGAGCTCGGCGCCGCGGACCGACTCCGTCCGCGACGGCTTCATCGGCCGGGGCTCCGGGTTGCACGGCAGCGTGTCCGTGGCGCCGTCCGGGGTGTCCGGGGTCAGCGGGACGCTCGTGGCGCAGCCGCTCGGGCCCGGGTCCGTGGAGCCGGAGCCCCGGGACTTGTCGTTCAGCCGGGCCAGCGCGTCCACGGCGCCGATCACCGGCTGTTCGGCGGCCCGCACCGGAACCTTCAGCTCGCCGCTGCCCGACACCACCCGGGAATCCGTCCCGACGCCGATCCGGGTGGACCAGCCCTGCGTGGGCAGGCCGCCGATCACCGGGTCGGCCGTCACCAGGCGTACGGAGCCCTGAACGATCCGCGCGTCGAGCGCGGCCGCGCCCTGGCCCACGGCCGCCAGCACGGGCGCGGCGGCGGCCTTGGCGGCCTCCTCCGAGACGGGCGTGCCCGTGGTCCCGCCGTGCTCCCGGCCCAGGTCCTGGGGGAGGGTGGCCGGTCCGCAGGTGTCCTTGCCGCGCACGCAGTCGTCCCCGGTGCCGCCGACCTGGAAGCGGGAGAAGTTCCAGGTCCCGGGAGCCTTGAGGTTCACCGTCAGCCGGGGCCCGGAACCGTCCGCGGTCTCCCCGGCCTGCCAGGTCTCCCCGACGAGCCGGGGCGCGCCGGAGATCCCGAGGGCCGTCGCGAGCCGCGCCACCTCGGCGGAGGTCACCTCACCGCTCGCGCTGAAGGCCGGCGCCGTGGCCGGGCCGTCCGGGAGGGGGACGTCGGCCGTGTACGTGACCCCGCCGCCCGAGGGGTCGGGCTCGCCGGGGGCGATGCCGGGCCCGGGCGGAGTGGGCACCGCGCGGGGCGCGGAGGCCGCCCTGTCGCCCGTACGGCCCTCGCCGTGGGCGGTCGACGCCCAGATGGCGGTGCCGCCGCCGGTCAGCAGGACGGCGGCCGCGATCGACCCGATGGCCCAGACCTGCCGCCGTCGTGTGGCACGTGACGCACCGGGGGTGCCGGGCACCTCGGGTGTCTCGGATGCATGGGGTGCATCGGGTTGTTCGCTGGTCACCGCATCGCTCCTTTGCCCGTCCCGCAGGGGGTGATGCGGGTGTGACGGAACAGACGCGGATCCGGTTCCGCCGGGGCCGGGTGCGCTCTCGAAAGAGACGGACTAGTAGCCGTAGACCGCCGTGGAGGCGATGAGGCGAGCCGAGGCCGCCGGAACGCGGATCCCGCTGATCTGAGAGGGAGCCACCCGATCCGGCCGCGGATCCGCGGGAACCGGCCAGTGCGGGGCCATCCGGGCGCAGTCGCCCAGCAGCTGCTCGAACTCGGTGCCCGCCGTGATCTCGGAGGGCCGGGCGTGCCCGAAGCGATCGGTGTAGGTCATGGGGCACGGTAGGCACGTCACCGCGGGTGAAGAAAGAGCTACTACGGGGTAGTTTCGGCCGGTCGGCCACGGTCCCCGGACCGGGTAGTTTTGAATGTCCCCTTGCCTTCCCCCGCAGGAGCGTCCACGCCGTGCGTATCGCAGTCACCGGCTCCATCGCCACCGACCACCTCATGACCTTCCCCGGCCGCTTCGCCGACCAGTTGGTCGCGGACCAGCTGCACACGGTCTCCCTCTCCTTCCTCGTCGACAACCTCGACGTGCGGCGCGGCGGCGTCGGCCCGAACATCTGCTTCGGCATGGGGCAGCTCGGCGCCCGGCCGATCCTCGTCGGAGCGGCCGGTTCCGACTTCGACGAGTACCGCGCCTGGCTCGACCGGCACGGCGTCGACACCCAGTCCGTGCGGATCTCCGAGGTCCTGCACACCGCCCGCTTCGTCTGCACGACGGACGCCGACCACAACCAGATCGGCTCCTTCTACACGGGCGCGATGAGCGAGGCCCGCCTGATCGAGCTGAAGTCGGTCGCGGACCGGGTCGGCGGCCTGGACCTCGTCCTGATCGGCGCGGACGACCCCGAGGCGATGCTGCGCCACACGGAGGAGTGCCGCACGCGGGAGATCCCCTTCGCCGCCGACTTCTCGCAGCAGATCGCCCGGATGGACGGCGACAACATCCGCACCCTGATGGAGGGCGCGACGTACCTCTTCTCCAACGAGTACGAGAAGGGCCTCATCGAGGCGAAGTCCGGCTGGACCGACGCGGAGATCCTGGCGAAGGTCGGCACCCGAGTCACCACGCTCGGCTCGAACGGCGTCCGCATCGACCGGGTCGGCCACGACCCCATCGTGGTCGGCTGCCCCGAGGAGACCGCGAAGGTCGACCCGACCGGTGTCGGCGACGCGTTCCGCGCGGGCTTCCTCACGGGTCTGGGCTGGGGCGTCGGCCTGGAGCGGGCCGCGCAGGTCGGCTGCATGCTGGCCACTCTCGTCATCGAGACCCTCGGCACCCAGGAGTACGCCCTGGGCCGGGCCCACTTCATGGAGCGCTTCACGAAGGCCTACGGCGACGAGGCGGCGGCGGAAGTCCAGTCCCACCTCCCGGCGTAGCCCCTCACGGGGCCCGGTCCCGCTGCCGCCCGCGGCGGGCCCGGTGGACGGATGCGGGTGGCTCTGCCCTGCGGGGCGAAGTCCGCCACCCGCGCTTCCGCCGTTCCCCGGGGCTCCGCCCGGAACCGGCCCGCGGTGCGGCACATCCAGCCTCGCCGGCGTTTGAGGCGCGGGGTCCGGGGCGGAGCCCCGGGGAACGGGCGAAGGGCGGGTAGGGGACTCCGCCCCGCAGGGCCACCCCGCCCCCACCCCGCCCCCGGCCCGCAGGCCGGCCCGCGGCGCGGCCGGATCAGACCGCCCGGCGGACCGTGTACGCGGTACCGAGGGGACGCGGGGCTTCCCCCATGTACACCTGCCCCCGCATCGCGCACCACGCCGGAATGTCCAGCCGCGCGACCTCGTCGTCCGACAGGACCGTCACCGTGCCCCCCACCGGCACCCGTCCGATCGCCCGGGCCAGTTCGATCACCGGCTGCGGACACCGCAGGCCGAGGGTGTCCAGTTCCAGGGACTCCGCGTCGGGATCGGACAACACGGGCTCCGTGGCGCCGAGTTGCTCGCGCACCCCCGCCACCAGCCCCGGCAGGACCTCCAGGAAGCCGTTGACCTCCGCCGCCGTCGTCCCGGCCGGCAGGGACACCCGTACGTTCCCCTCCGACAGCACCCCCATCGCCCGCAGGACATGGGAGGGCGTCAGCGTCGAGCTGGTGCACGAGGAGCCGGAGGAGACGGAGTAGCCGGCCCGGTCCAGCCCGTGGAGCAGGGTCTCCCCGTCGACGTACAGGCAGGAGAAGGTGACCAGATGGGGGAGCCGGAGGTCGGGATGGCCGACCACCTCCACGTCCGGCACCAGGCGGGCGACCCGCCGCCGCAGCCGGTCCACCAGGATCCGCAGGCGGGCCGCCTCCGCGTCCGCCTCGGCGCGCACCGCCCGCAGGGAGGCCGCCGCGGCGACGGCCGCGGGGAGGTTGACGAAGCCGGGGGAGCGCCCCGACTCCCTTTCGTCGGCGGGGCCTTGGGGGGAGAAGCGCACCCCCTTGCGGACCGCCAGCAGGCCCACTCCGGCCGGACCGCCCCATTTGTGGGCGCTCGCGCACAGCACGGACCAGTTCCCGGGGACCGGCCCCCAGCCCAGCGACTGCGCGGCGTCCACCAACAGGGGAACCCCGGCGGCGGCGCACACCTCGGCGACCTCCGTCACGGGCTGGACGGTGCCGACCTCGTGGTTGGCCGACTGGAGGCAGGCCAGCGCGGTGGAGGGCCCCACGCGTTCGCCGTAGGAGGAGGCGGAGACCCGGCCGAAGCGGTCCACCGGGACCTCGTCGACCAGCCCGCCGCCCGCCGCGTGGAGCTCGGCCGCGTGCAGTACGGAACTGTGTTCCACCGCCGATACGACCAGATGCCCGCCGACACGCCGGCGCCCCGCCAGGACCCCGGCCATGCCCGAGTGAACCGCGTGCGTCCCCGAAGGAGTGAAGACGAGCTCGTCGGGACGGCAGCCCACCGCGTCCGCGGCCGCCTCCCGCGCCGCGTCCAGCAGCAGTCGGGCCCGGCGCCCTTCGCGGTACAGCCGGGCCGGATCGGCCCAGCCTTCGTCAAGGGAGGCCTGGAGCGCCTGCCGGGCCACGGGGTGCAGCGGGGCGGCGGACGCGGTGTCGAAGTACGGCATCCGGTCACGCTAACCGGCCGCCGCGCCGAGGCCGCGACCGGTGGGCCTGTCGCCGAAGTGCCGTCTGCCCCGCCCTTCGGGCGACGACGGCACTTTGACGGCAGGCCCGAGGTCAGGGCCCGTCAGATGCCGTCCGGACCCCGCCATTCGGGGTCCGTTGGGCCGTCCCCCGTACGGCGGATCCATCCCTTCGGGGTCAGTAACGGCGCGTTGGGCACCCTCCCCGCGCGACCCCAAATAGCGTCCAGTAGGGTTTGGTCCGCATAAACATCCAAACCCCTGCCTGCGTCAGGGCCGGCGACCGACCCGAATGCGGCCGCGGCCGGCCGCGCGGGCCGAGACTCTCGGGAAGGCGCTACGTGAGTCCCTACGGCTCCGACCGCTCGCCGCGGCGCCCGATGCGGCGGAAGCTGCTGCAGGCGCTGACTGCGGGCGTGGTCCTGGCGACCGCCACTGGTTGCTCGTATACATGGAAAGACTTCCCCCGCCTCGGATTGCCCACCCCGGTCACTGAAGAGGCGCCTCGCATCCTCTCCCTGTGGCAGGGGTCCTGGGCGGCCGCTCTGATCACCGGCATCCTCGTGTGGGGCCTGATCATGTGGAGCGTCATCTTCCACCGGCGCAGCCGGACCAAGGTCGAGGTTCCCCCGCAGACCCGGTACAACATGCCCATCGAGGCGCTGTACACCGTGGTCCCGCTCATCATCGTCTCGGTGCTCTTCTACTTCACCGCGCGTGACGAGTCGAAGCTGCTCTCCCTCTCCGCCAAGCCGGCGCACACGATCAACGTGATCGGCTTCCAGTGGAGCTGGGGCTTCAACTACGTCGAGGACGTCGACGGCGATGCGGCGACTCCGAAGGCGGGCGAGGTTCCCAAGGAACTCGCCGCCATCCCGGACCGCTACACCAAGGACTTCCCGGCGGGCGCCGAAGGCGTCTACACCAAGGGCGTCCCGAGCGACCGGAACGCGGAGACCGGCAACCCGGGCCCGACGCTCTGGCTGCCGAAGGGTGAGAAGGTCCGCTTCATCCTGTCGTCCAACGACGTCATCCACTCCTTCTGGGTGGTCCCCTTCCTGTTCAAGCAGGACGTCATTCCGGGCCACACCAACGTCTTCGAGGTCACCCCGACCGAAGAGGGCGTCTTCATGGGCAAGTGCGCCGAGCTCTGCGGTGTCGACCACTCCCGAATGCTCTTCAACGTCAAGGTCGTCTCCCCGGAGGCGTACAAGGCGCACCTGAAGGAGCTCGCGGAGAAGGGTCAGACCGGCTTCCTCCCGGCCGGCATCCAGCAGACCGACCCGGCCCGCAATGCTGAGGTGAACAAACTGTGAGCATCCTCAACCAGCCTCAGGGTGCCGAGGCCGACTCGTACGAGAACGAGTTGCCGGTACGGAGCAAGCAGCCGGGTAATGTCGTCGTGAAGTGGTTGACCACCACCGACCACAAGACCATCGGCACGATGTACCTGCTCACGTCGTTCGTGTTCTTCCTCATCGGCGGTCTGCTGGCGCTCTTCATGCGCGCCGAGCTGGCCCGTCCGGGTACGCAGATCATGTCGAACGAGCAGTTCAACCAGGCGTTCACCATGCATGGCACGATCATGCTGCTGATGTTCGCCACCCCGCTGTTCGCGGGCTTCGCGAACTGGATCATGCCGCTGCAGATCGGCGCGCCCGACGTGGCGTTCCCGCGGCTGAACATGTTCGCGTACTGGCTGTACCTCTTCGGTTCGACCATCGCGGTGGCCGGCTTCATCACCCCCTCGGGTGCCGCCGACTTCGGCTGGTTCGCCTACTCCCCGCTGTCGGACGCCGTCCGCTCGCCGGGCATCGGCGCCGACATGTGGATCATGGGTCTGGCCTTCTCCGGCTTCGGCACGATCCTCGGTTCGGTCAACTTCATCACCACGATCATCTGCATGCGCGCGCCCGGCATGACGATGTTCCGCATGCCGATCTTCACCTGGAACGTGCTGCTGACCGGTGTTCTGGTCCTGCTCGCCTTCCCGGTGCTGGCCGCCGCGCTGTTCGCGCTGGAGGCCGACCGGAAGTTCGGTTCACACGTCTTCGACGCGGCCAATGGCGGCGCGCTGCTATGGCAACACCTCTTCTGGTTCTTCGGACACCCAGAGGTGTACATCATCGCGCTGCCATTCTTCGGAATCGTTTCCGAAATCATTCCGGTCTTCTCGCGCAAGCCGATGTTCGGTTACATCGGTCTGATCGCCGCGACGATCTCGATCGCCGGCCTTTCGGTGACCGTGTGGGCCCACCACATGTACGTCACCGGCGGTGTACTGCTGCCGTTCTTCTCCTTCATGACGTTCCTCATCGCGGTTCCGACCGGTGTGAAGTTCTTCAACTGGATCGGCACCATGTGGAAGGGCTCACTGTCCTTCGAGACCCCGATGCTCTGGACGATCGGCTTCCTGGTCACCTTCACCTTCGGTGGTCTGACCGGCGTCATCCTGGCCTCGCCCCCGATGGACTTCCACGTCTCCGACTCGTACTTCGTCGTCGCGCACTTCCACTACGTCGTCTTCGGCACCGTGGTCTTCGCGATGTTCGCCGGCTTCCACTTCTGGTGGCCGAAGTTCACGGGCAAGATGCTGGACGAGCGCCTCGGCAAGATCACCTTCTGGACGCTGTTCATCGGCTTCCACGGCACCTTCCTGGTGCAGCACTGGCTGGGCGCCGAGGGCATGCCGCGTCGTTACGCGGACTACCTCGCGGCGGACGGCTTCACGCTGCTGAACACGATCTCGACGATCAGCTCGTTCCTGCTGGGCCTGTCGATGCTGCCGTTCATGTACAACGTCTGGAAGACGGCGAAGTACGGCAAGAAGGTCGAGGTCGACGACCCGTGGGGCTACGGCCGTTCGCTCGAATGGGCGACGTCTTGCCCGCCGCCGCGGCACAACTTCCTCACCCTGCCGAGGATCCGGTCCGAATCCCCGGCATTCGATCTGCACCACCCCGAGATCGCGGCCCTCGACCACCTTGAGGACCACTCCGTGGCCGCCAAGGCCGTCGCTGGTGGCAAGGAGGCCGGCAAGTGAAGATCCAGGGCAGGATGTTCCTGTGGCTCGCCGCCTTCATCCTGATCATGACCGTCGTGTACGGCGTGTGGTCGAAGGAGCCGGTCGGCACCACCGCGCTCGCTCTGGCCTTCGGCCTGAGCGCCATGATCGGCTACTACCTGGCCTTCACGGCCGCGCGCGTCGACCAGATGGCCCAGGACAATCTGGAGGCCGACGTCGCCGACGAGGCGGGCGAGCTGGGGTTCTTCTCCCCGCACAGCTGGCAGCCGCTCTCGCTGGCCATCGGTGGCGCCTTCGCCTTCATGGGCGTCATCTTCGGCTGGTGGCTGATGTACTTCTCGGCGCCGCTGATCCTGATCGGTCTGTGGGGCTGGGTGTACGAGTACTACCGCGGCGAGAACCAGAACCAGTAGCCGCAGCCGTGCCCACTGCCCGCCGCACCGGCGAGCGGTGAGGCCACAGCGTGAGACCAGGGGCCCGGACTCCTCCGATGGAGGAGTCCGGGCCCCTCGTTTGCAGTCACCCCGCGCGCCGTAATTGTCATATCTTCATAGCGTTGGCTTCATGAACCAGTCACCGCGTCTTTGGACGGTTATCGGCTGCTCCCTGCTGGTCGCGTCCCTCGGGGCCGGCGCCACCGCATGCGGGTCGGGCGACGACAACCCGCTGTCCGCCCGCCCCTACGACGCGGGCGATCAAGTCGCCCTCAACCAGTCCTCCGGCAGTCGCCCGGTCGACCCGGACCGGCCCCTGGAAGTCACCGCAAAGAGCGGCGAGGGCCGGATCACCGACGTCAGCGCCGTGGACACCCACGGACGCCGCCTGGCGGGCGAGTTGTCCGCCTCCGGCGACCGCTGGCACAGCACCGTCCCGATGGCCGCCGGCGTCCGCTACACCGTCCTCGTGAGCACCGAGGACGAACGGGGCGCCCCCGGGCAGCGCACGCTCACCTTCGACACCACCCCGGCCCAGAAGGTCCTCAAGGTCGAATTCGGCCCGGACGAGGGCAAGTACGGCGTCGGACAGCCCCTCACGGCCGAACTCAACGAACCCGTGAAGGACAAGGCCGCCCGCGCCGTCATCGAGCGCGGCCTGGTCGTCGACGCCCCGCCGGAGGCCGTGGGCGCCTGGCACTGGGTGGACGACAAGAAGCTCCACTACCGGCCCAAGGAGTACTGGCCCGCCAACACCACCGTGTCGGTCCGGAGCAACCTGGAGGGCATCAAGATCTCCGACGACCTGCACGGCGCCGCCTCCAAGCCCCTGAAGCTGGAGATCGGCGACCGCGTCGAGGTCACCACGGACGCCTCCTCGCACTGGCTCACCTTCAAGCGCAACGGGGAAGTGATCAATTCCATCCCGGTGACCACCGGAAAGCCGGGCTTCTCCACCCGAAACGGCGTCAAGGTGGTCCTCGGCAAGCAGTACTACGTCCAGATGCGCGGCGACACGGTCGGCATCGGCGGCAGCGAGTACTACAACCTGCCCGTCTACTACGCGACCCGTGTCACCTGGAGCGGTGAATACGTACACGCCGCGCCGTGGTCCGTCGGCTCCCAGGGCTACGAGAACGTCAGCCACGGCTGCACCGGCATGAGCACCGGCAACGCCGCCTGGTTCTACGAGAACATCAGCGAAGGCGACATCGTCCGCGTCATCAACAGCATCGGCGACGACATGGACACCTTCGGCAACGGCTACGGCGACTGGAACATGGACTGGAAGGACTGGCGCGAGGGCAGCGCCCTCCTCAAGGGCACCCAGGAGGGCCGCAGCCCGGTCGACCAGGCCCGCCTGCGCCCGCAGGTGTAACCACCGGGCCAGGAGCGCCGGGAGAGGCCACAGCCGGGGCACGGGTGCCCGTACGGTCCGTACGGGCACCCGTGCCCCGCTATGCGCCGGTAAGGGGCTGTGCGGGGCGCACAGCCCCCGTCACGCCGCCGGGGAGAGCCGCGCCCGCAGCAGACCCGCCAGGGCCTGCGCGAAGTCCACCGGATCAACCGGAAGGGTGACCGCGGCGTCCGCGCGGCTCCAGGTGGCCAGCCAGGCGTCCTGCGGACGGCCCATCAGGAGCAGTACGGGCGGGCACTGGAAGATCTCGTCCTTGATCTGCCGGCACACGCCCATGCCCCCGGCCGGAACCGCCTCGCCGTCCAGCACGCACACGTCGATGCCGCCCGCGTCCAGTTCCTTCAGGACGGCCGGCAGCGTGGCGCACTCCAGGAACTCCACCGGCGGCAGGTCGGCGGCCGGCCTGCGCCCGGCCGCAAGCCGCACCTGCTCCCGGGTGCCCGCGTCGTCGCTGTAGACCAGAACCCGCGCAGTCGCCCGCATTTCGTTCCTCCACGTGTCCCGTGAATCACGTTGATGTTGCGCGGGATGCTACTCCGTCCGACCCGGTGTCAACATCGGTTCGCACAGCCTCGCCCGAGGGACGGCCGGCGGGCGTCCGAAGGGCGATCTGATGGGCCGTTCGGGCCTTGCACACGCCCCTGACACTCCGAACGGCACCCCCCGGGGTGAGGGCGGGATAAGGGACCGACATAATGTCGGTCGTGGCGACAGCAACGACAGTAGATACCGGGCACGCGCACCCGACGGTCAACAGGCCGAACCTCGTCAGCGTGGGAACCATCATCTGGTTGAGTTCCGAGCTGATGTTCTTCGCGGCCCTCTTCGCGATGTACTTCACCCTGCGATCCGTGACAGGCGCCGAGTACTGGACAGAACAGGCTTCGGCCTTGAATCTGCCCTTCTCGGCGACGAACACGACGATCCTGGTGCTTTCCTCGCTCACCTGCCAGCTCGGCGTATTCGCAGCCGAGCGCGGTGACGTGAAGAAGCTCAGGACGTGGTTCATCATCACGTTCGTCATGGGTGCGATCTTCATTGGCGGCCAGGTGTTCGAGTACACCGAGCTGGTCAAGCACGAGGGCATGAGCCTCTCGTCCGGTCCGTACGGCTCGGTCTTCTACCTGACCACCGGCTTCCACGGTCTGCACGTGACGGGCGGTCTCATCGCCTTCCTGCTGGTCCTCGGCCGGACGTACGCGGCCAAGAGGTTCACCCACGAACAGGCCACGTCGGCCATCGTCGTGTCCTACTACTGGCACTTCGTCGATGTCGTCTGGATCGGCCTCTTCGCGACGATCTACCTGATCAAGTAGCGAACACGTCGCCGGGCGGGTCCCGGCACTCCATCCAGACACACCGACGCAGAAGATCCTGACACCGGGGTAATCCGTGAAAAAGCTCTCCGCACGACGACGCCATCCGCTGGCGGCGGTCGTCGTTCTACTCTTCGCGCTGGCGGTTACCGGGGGGCTGTACTCCGCCTTCGCGCCCGCGGGCAATGCGAAGGCCGACGAAACCGTCCAGTCCCTCGCCATCGAGGAGGGCCAGAAGCTCTACGCCGTCGGCTGCGCAAGCTGCCACGGAACCGGCGGTCAGGGTTCCTCTGACGGCCCCAGCCTGGTAGGCGTCGGCTCCGCTGCCGTCGACTTCCAGGTGATGACGGGCCGTATGCCCGCCCAGCAGCCCGGCGCCCAGGTGCCGAAGAAGCCCGTCATCTACACCCAGGCGCAGACAGACCAGCTCGCCGCGTACATCGCGTCCCTCGGAGCCGGCCCGATCGTGCCGTCCGAGAAGCAGTACGACCCGGCGGGCGCCGACATCGCGAAGGGTGGCGAACTGTTCCGCAACAACTGCGCGCAGTGCCACAACTTCACCGGCGAGGGCGGCGCACTGACGAACGGCAAGTACGCCCCCAACCTTGAGGGTGTCGAGCCGAAGCACGTCTACGAGGCCATGCTCACCGGCCCGCAGAACATGCCCTCCTTCCCCGACAGCACCATGCCGGAGAAGCAGAAGAAGGACATCATCGCGTACCTCCAGCACGTGAACGGCGAGAAGTCGACCAGCCCCGGTGGCCTCAAGCTCGGTGGCCTCGGCCCCGTCTCCGAGGGCCTCTTCGGCTGGATCTTCGGACTGGGTGCGCTGATCGCTGTCGCCGTCTGGGTCGCGGCCCACACCGCTAAGGCCAAGAAGTCATGAGTAGCCAAGACATTCCCGAAGAGAAGCACCTGCCGAGCGAGCAGGGCGACGCGCACCACGGTGCCGCGGCAGTGCCGGACAGCGACCCGTTCGCCGACCCCGGCCTGCCGGTCCACCGGCCGCGGATCCAGGACATCGACGAGCGGGCCGCGAAGCGCTCCGAGCGCACGGTGGCCTTCCTGTTCACCCTGTCGATGCTGGCCACGGTCGCCTTCATCGCCTCGTTCGTGATCCTGCCGGTCGACAAGATCGTCTACATCTTCCCCATCGGGAAGGTGAGCGCTCTCAACTTCGCCCTCGGCGTGAGCCTCGGCGCGGCCCTCTTCTGCATCGGCGCGGGCGCGGTCCACTGGGCCCGCACCCTGATGTCCGACGTGGAGGTCGCCGACGAGCGCCACGAGATCGCGGCTTCGCCCGAGCTCAAGGCGCAGGTCATGCAGGACTTCGCGGACGGCGCGCGCGAGTCGGCCATCGGCCGCCGCCCGCTCATCCGCAACACGATGTTCGGTGCGCTGGCCCTGCTGCCGCTCTCCGCCGTCGTGATCCTGCGCGACCTCGGCCCGCTGCCCGAGGACAAGCTGCGCAAGACCATCTGGGCGAAGGGCAAGATGCTCATCAACCAGAACACGATGGAGCCGCTCCGTCCCGAGGACATCGTCGTCGGGTCGCTGACCTTCGCCATGCCGGAAGGCCTGGAGGAGGACGCGCACGACTTCCAGACGCAGATCGCCAAGGCCGCCCTGATGATCGTCCGCATCCAGCCGGAGAACATCAAGGACAAGAAGGAACTGGAGTGGTCCCACGACGGGATCGTGGCCTACTCCAAGATCTGCACCCACGTCGGCTGCCCGATCAGCCTGTACGAGCAGCAGTCGCACCACGTGCTCTGCCCGTGCCACCAGTCCACCTTCGACCTCTCCGACGGCGCCCGAGTCATCTTCGGCCCGGCTGGTCACGCGCTCCCGCAGCTGCGGATCGGCGTCAATGACGAAGGTTTCCTCGAGGCGCTCGGCGACTTCGAAGAGCCCGTCGGTCCCTCTTTCTGGGAGCGCGGATGAGCACTGCCACTCAAACCAAAGAGCGCAAGGCTCCGGCCGGCGAGCGCGTAGCCGACTGGGCCGACGGCCGGCTGGGCATCTACAGCCTCGCCAAGTCCAACATGCGCAAGATCTTCCCGGACCACTGGTCCTTCATGCTGGGCGAGATCTGCCTCTACAGCTTCATCATCCTCATCCTCACGGGTGTGTACCTGACGCTGTTCTTCCACCCGAGCATGAACGAAGTGCACTACGACGGTTCGTACATCCCCATGCAGGGTGTCGCGATGTCGGAGGCCTTCCGCTCCACGCTCCACATCAGCTTCGACGTCCGCGGCGGCCTGCTCATCCGGCAGATCCACCACTGGTCGGCGCTGATCTTCATCGCGGCGATGCTCGTGCACATGATGCGCGTCTTCTTCACCGGCGCGTTCCGCAAGCCGCGCGAGGTGAACTGGGTCTTCGGCTTCCTGCTGCTGGTCCTCGGCATGTTCACCGGTTTCACCGGCTACTCCCTGCCGGACGACCTGCTCTCGGGCACCGGTGTCCGCTTCATGGAGGGCGCGGTCCTGGCCGTGCCGGTCGTCGGCACGTACCTGTCGTTCTTCCTGTTCGGCGGAGAGTTCCCCGGCGGCGACTTCGTGGCCCGGTTCTACTCGGTCCACATCCTGCTGCTGCCCGGCATCATGATGGGCCTGCTGGTGGCCCACCTGATCCTGGTGATCTACCACAAGCACACCCAGTACGCGGGCCCCGGCCGGACCGAGAAGAACGTCGTCGGCATGCCGCTGCTCCCGGTCTACATGGCCAAGGCCGGAGGCTTCTTCTTCCTGGTCTTCGGTGTCATCGCGGTCGTCTCGGCGATCGCCACGATCAACCCGATCTGGGCGCTCGGCCCGTACCGTCCGGACCACGTGTCCACGGGTGCGCAGCCGGACTGGTACATGGGCTTCTCCGAGGGTCTGATCCGTGCCATGCCGGGCTGGGAGATCAACCTGTGGGGCCACACCCTCGTCCTGGGTGTCTTCATCCCGCTGGTGATCTTCCCGCTGGTCCTGGCCGTGATCGCGGTCTACCCGTTCATCGAGTCCTGGGTCACCGGGGACAAGCGCGAGCACCACATCCTGGACCGCCCGCGCAACGCCCCGACGCGTACGGCCTTCGGTGTGGCATGGCTGACGTGGTACGTCATCCTGCTGATCGCCGGTGGAAACGACATGTTCGCGCAGTACTTCCACCTGTCGATCAACTCGATCACCTGGTTCGCCCGCATCGGGTTCTTCGTGGGTCCGGTCATCGCGTTCGTCATCACCAAGCGGATCTGCCTCGGCCTCCAGCGCCGGGACCACGACAAGGTGCTGCACGGTCGCGAGACCGGCGTCATCAAGCGCCTGCCGCACGGTGAGTTCGTCGAGGTCCACGAGCCGCTCTCGCAGGGCAAGCTGCACACGCTCACCTCGCACGAGCAGTACGCGCCCGCCGAAATCGGCCCCACGGTCGACGAGAACGGTGTCGAGCGCAAGGTGAAGCCGCTGGAGAAGCTCCGCGTCAAGCTCAGCAAGGGCTACTTCGGGGAGAACAACCAGATCCCGAAGCCCACGGTCGAGGAGTACAAGGAGATCCAGAGCGGCCACGGCCACCACTGATCTCCCGCATCACGGCTTCACACGCTTCACACGCTTCAAGATTCACGCAGGCGCAGTACGCACCACGCATGACTGCTTGAGGGACTGATTTCGGTCAGTCCTGGTGTCGCCACGGCGAGAGCCCCGTCCAGTGTCTGGACGGGGCTCTTTGCCGTCCCCGGGGCTGGATAGGCTGATCCCCTTCCCATCCGACGTGGAATCCTCGATGAGCAGCAGGAGCGGACCATGAACCTGGTGACCCCGGCAGGCGGCGACAGCGTGGCGGCCCGCGGCTGGCCGGGCCTTCTGGACGCCCTGCTGACCGGCCGTGACCTCGGCGCCGACGACACGGCCTGGGCCATGGACCGGATCATGCGCGGGGAGGCCACCGACGCCCAGATCGCCGGCTTCGCCGTCGCCCTGCGGGCCAAGGGGGAGACCGTGGCCGAGATCAACGGCCTGGTCCGCGCCATGTACGAACACGCCAACCTGATCGAGGTGCCGGGCCGGACGGTGGACATCGTCGGCACCGGCGGCGACGGGGCCAAGACGGTCAACATCTCCACGATGTCGGCCGTCGTGGTGGCCGGCACGGGCGCCAAGGTGGTCAAGCACGGCAACCGGGCCGCTTCCTCCGCGAGCGGCTCCTCGGACGTCCTGGAGAAGCTGGGCGTCAACCTCGACCTCACCCCCGCGCGGGTCGTGGAGGTGGCCGAGGAAGCCGGGATCACCTTCTGCTTCGCCGTCAAGTTCCACCCCGCGCTGCGGCACGTGGCGGCGGCCCGCCGGGAACTGGGCATCCGGACCACCTTCAACTTCCTCGGCCCGCTGACCAACCCGGCGCGGGTCCGGGCGCAGGCCACCGGTGTGGCCGACGCGCGGGTGGCCCCGATCGTCGCGGGCGTCCTGGCGGAGCGGGGCTCCTCGGCGCTGGTCTTCCGCGGTGACGACGGGCTCGACGAGCTCACCACCACGGCGACCTCCCGGGTCTGGTGGGTCCGTGACGGCGAGGTCAGGGAGCAGGGCTTCGACCCGCGCGACATCGGCATCCCGCTGGTCCCGGTCTCCGCCCTGGCCGGGGCGGACGCCTCGTTCAACGCCGACGTGGCCCGCCGCCTGCTGGCCGGCGAGACCGGCCCCGTGCGCGACGCTGTGCTGCTGAACTCGGCGGCGGCCCTGGTCGCCCTGGACCCGGGCACGGGCACGCTGGAGGAGCAGCTCGCCGCCGGTGTCGTACGGGCGGCGGAGTCGGTGGACTCGGGCGCGGCCCGGGAGGCGCTGGCCCGCTGGGTGGCGGCGAGCAACGCGTAGCCGCCGGGAAGATTGACCGTTCCGACGGGATCCGGCCAAGATCCGGCACTGACCCCGGTCCGCCATGTGGACCGGGGTCTTGCGTTCGGAAGATCATGTGGCAGGATGCTCCTCAGGTCACGAGTGACAGCGTTTAGGCCCCGGCTTGCTGTCCGGCAACCCTCCTTCCGTGGCGGGGTGCCCCGGGTGATGACCAGGTCGTAGGCAGTGAGGCCTACGGCAAGCGCGGATCCCTCGAACACCAGGGGTCCTGGTCTCTCGAGGAGCGTTTTCCGTGAGCAAGCGAATGCGATAGGGCGACTCCGCCCCTTCTTCACCCCTCGGAACAGGGTCACTTCCGCGTACCCGCAGCACACCTGCGGCAGCACATCCGTGTGCGGCGGCCGATCCGCGTTCCCGGGGCACTCCCGTACCCCGAACGGCCGCAGCGCCGTATCCGCGTACGGGCACACCGAAGCCATTCACACCTGCCTGCCGGGAGATACCGCCATGTCCGCAACCCTGTCCGCGTCCTTCGCCTCTGGCGCCACCACCACTGCCGCCGCCCTCACCTCCGCGGCCGAGGGCCCTGCCTGTGCCGAGCCGCTGGCGGTTCTCGGCCGCGAGGTCACCGTGCCGCTCGTCACCGGCGGCGAGGTCACCTACGCCGCCCTCGACTACGCGGCCAGCGCCCCCGCGCTCCAGCGGGTCTGGGACGACGTGGCCGCGTACGCCCCGTACTACGGCAGCGTCCACCGCGGCGCCGGGTACCTCTCGCAGCTCTCCACCGACCTGTTCGAGCAGAGCCGGGTCACGGTCGCCGAGTTCCTCGACTGCCGCCCCTGCGACCAGGTGGTCTTCACCCGGTCCACCACCGACTCGCTCAACCTGCTGGCCGCCGTGCTCCCCGCCGGCTGCCAGGTCTTCGTCTTCGAGACCGAGCACCACGCCTCGCTGCTCCCGTGGACGAACGCCCAGGTCACCTACCTCAACGCCCCCCGCACCCCGGACGAGGCCGTGGCCACCCTGGAGCGCGCCCTGGCCGACCGGGACCCCTACGGCCCCGCGCTGGTCTGCGTCACCGGAGCCTCCAACGTCACCGGCGAGCTGTGGCCCGTCAAGGAACTCGCCGCCGCCGCGCACGCCCACGGCGCCCGCATCGTCCTGGACGCCGCCCAGCTGGCCCCGCACCACCCCGTCTCGGTCCAGGACCTCGACGTGGACTGGGTCGCCTTCTCCGGACACAAGCTCTACGCCCCCTTCGGCTCGGGCGTGCTCGCCGGCCGCGCCGACTGGCTGCAGGAGGCCGAGCCGTACCTCGCGGGCGGCGGCGCCTCCCGCAAGGTGGCCCGCCGGGAGGACGGCGGCGTGGACGTCGAGTGGCACACCACCGCCGCCCGCCACGAGGCCGGCTCCCCGAACGTCATCGGTGTCTACTCCATCGCCTCCGCCTGCAAGGCGCTGAACGAGGCAGGCTTCGAGAACCTCGTCGCCCGCGAGCAGCACCTCATCGCCAAGGTCCGCGAAGGCCTCGCCGAGGTCCCGGCGGTCCGCGTCCTGTCCCTCTTCGGCGACGACGCCCCGCGCGTGGGCGTCATCTCCTTCGTCGTCGACGGCTGGAACAGCTCGCACTTCGCGGCCGCGCTCTCCGCCGAGTACGGCATCGGCGTCCGCGACGGCCTGTTCTGCGCCCACCCGCTGGTCCGCACGCTGCTCGGCAGCGAGCCGCAGGCCCAGGGCGAGTGCGGAGCCCCGGAGGCGGCCCCGGGGGAGCGGTCGCTGAACGCGATCCGCGTCAGCTTCGGCGCCGGCACCCCCGACGAGCACGTGGACCGCTTCGTCCGCGCGGTCAAGGAGCTCGTCGCGGACGGCGCCAAGTGGCAGTACCGCACCGAAGAGGGCCGCTGCGTCCCGGCCGTCTGAGAGAGCCTTCGGGGCATGACCCACCGGGATCCGATACCGGCCGCGGGCCCGGGACGGTGACGACCACCGGACCCCGGAGCTGATCCGCGGGTGGTGGCGCGACCGGGCCCGCGTGCGGGAGCGGGCCGTGGCGCTGGACCGGAAGTGGTCGGTGTCGCGCCGGGAGGACGAGCGGGAAGCGCCGGCGGGGCCCGCGCGTACGTCGCCCACATCGACGGGGACCTCGCCGGCCACCTGCGCGGCTGTCTCTTCCGGCAGGAAGAGGGCCGCCCCGCCCGCCCGGGCGAGGCGTTGCCCGTGCTCTGAAGCCGCTACGCGTCGAGGCCGATCGCGAAGGCCGCTTCCAGGTCGTGCTGGGAGTACGTGCGGAACGCCACGTGCGTGTCCGTCGCCTCCACGCCCGGGATCTTGCTGATGCTGCCGGGGATGATGTCGGCCAGGTCCTCGTGCCGGGACACCCGCACCATGGCGATGAGGTCGTACGTACCCGTGACCGAGTAGACCTCGCTGACGCTGTCCAGCGCGGCGATGGCCTCGGCGATCTCGGGGATCCGGTCCACGCTGGTCTTGATGAGCACGAGTGCGGTGATCACGGTTGGCTGTCTCCCTCGCCTACTGTCACTGGTCGACCCACTCTAGTCCCACCCCGGTAGCGGGCCCACGCGTAGAGGAAGCCCACCGAGAAGCCCACCACGTGGGCCAGATAGGCGACTCCGGGTCCGCTCGCCGCCCGGTGCGCCGCCAGCCACTGGAGCCCGAACCAGAACATCAGCACGATCCACGCGGGGAAGCGCAGCGGCAGGAAGAACAGGAACGGGAACAGGCTCGTCACCCGCGCCTTGGGGAAGAGGTACAGGAAGGCGCCCAGGACCGCGGAGATCGCCCCGGAGGCCCCGACCAGGGTCTGGTCGGAGGAGGCGTAGGCCGCCGCGTACGCCGCCAGGGCCAGGTAGCCCGTACAGACGTAGAAGCAGAGGAACCCGGCCCGGCCCATGCGCCGCTCCGTCATCGCCCCGAAGACGTGGAGGAAGAGCATGTTGCCCAGCAGGTGCAGCCAGCTCCCGTGCACGAACAGGGCCGTGAGGGGGGTGAGCGCCGCCCTGCCCGAGCCGGTGAACAGCTCGTCCGGGACCACGCCCCAGCGCCGGAAGTACGCCGTCCCGTTGGCGAGCAGCTGATCGCCCGTCCCGTAGACCGGGTTCAGCCCCGACGCCGGGCTCAGCACGAACACCACGCAGCAGCCGGCGATCAGCGCGTGGGTGACCACCGGGCCCCGGGCGGCCTCGCGTACGGCCTGCCACCTTACGATCATGCGACCGAGCATGACCCAGCCGGGCCCACCAGCGGGTGCGGCAGGCCGTAGGGTTACGAGCTACGCACGCACGCGCGCGCCACCCGTGACGACACGGGAGGGTGCCGTGCTTGCTCCATGTGAGCGATAGAAGGAGAGAGCGGCCTGATGACGGTTCCCCTGCCGACCGACACCACCCGGTGGCGCTGCACCCTGTGCGGCAACCTCACGCGCTTCGACGTCACCCGTTCGTCGAAGGTAGTGGAGTACGTCCACCTGGACCTCGCCGGGGAGCCCAAGGTCGAGGAGCGCGAGGTGGTCAATGAGACCATCGAGTCGGTCCGCTGTCGCTGGTGCAACGCGGTGGACCAGATCGAGCTCGTCGACAGGCCGGGCGCGGACTCCTGACGAGTCCCGCCCACAGGTGAATGACGGTAGGGGTGACGGATTGTGGAGCCAGCAAGCGGCGCTGAGCCGGCCGACGCGGCCGGCGACGCCGCGGAGGTGCTCGACCGCCCGCTGCCGGAAGGCGTGCGGCGCCGGGTCGTCGCACTCGTCTCCGACGCCTTCGGCGGGCTGACGGTCGCGGACCTCCCGGCGCAGTTGCGCCAGTACGCCCGTTTCACCCCGACCCGGCGCGCCAAGTTCGCGGGCAACGCCATGGCCACGGCCGTGGAGAGCGACCCCGTCTTCCGGGGCCGGGTCGCGGAGAAGCTCCGCGAGGCGCAGGCCGACCTGGCCTCCGCGCTGGAGTCGGGCGCGCCGCCCGCCGCCGCCGATCCGCTGGACGTCGCGGCCGCCGCGTACGTCCTGCGGCCGGCCGGCTGGGTCAAGCTGGTCGCCGCCGCGGGCGAGGAGGCGCAGCGCGCCGACGCCGAGCGGGTCGACGAGGAGGCCCGCCGCGAGATGGAGCGGCTCCGCGAGGAGCTGGCCCACGTACGGGAACTGCAGCGCACGGGTGTCGACCAGGTGCGGGCCGAGCTGGAAGCGGCGCGCAAGGAAGCGGAATCGCTTCAGCGCAAGCTGCGCAGCGCCCTCAGCGACGTCAAGCGGGGCGACGCCGCCCTGCGCAAGATCAACGCGGAGGTCGACGGCATCCGCGCCGAGGCGGCCGCCCGGGTGACCACCGCGGAGAGCGAGAGCCGGCGGCTCAAGTCCCGCCTCGCAGAGGTGGAATCGGCGCTGGAGACCTCGCGCCGGGCCACCCGCGAGGGGCGCAGCATCGAGGACATGCGGCTGCGGCTGCTCCTGGACACCGTGCTGGACGCGGCCGCGGGACTGCGCCGGGAGCTTGCGCTGCCGCCGGTCTCCACGCGGCCCGCCGACACGGTGGAGGCCGTGGAGCCGGGCCGGATGACCCCGAAGGACATCGCGGCGCGCGCCCTGTCGGAGACGGACCCGGCGCTGCTGGACCAGCTGCTGGCGCTGCCGCAGGCCCATCTGGTGGTCGACGGCTACAACGTCACCAAGACCGGCTACCCGACGATGCCGCTGGAGAAGCAGCGACTGCGGCTGCTGGGCGGGCTGTCGATGCTCGCCGCGCAGACGGGCGCCGAGATGACCTGTGTCTTCGACGGGGCGGAGCTGGCCGCCCCCGTGCTGCTCGCGCCGCCGCGCGGGGTGCGGGTGCTGTTCTCCAAGGCCGGGGTGACGGCGGACGAGCTGATCCGCCAGCTGGTGCGCGCCGAACCGGCGGGCCGTCCGGTGGTGGTGGTCTCCACCGACCGCGAGGTCGCCGACGGGGTGGCCAAGGCCGGAGCGCGGCCGGTGGCGTCCGCCTTGTTGCTGAAGCGGCTTTCGCGCGTTTCGTAACTGGTGGGCCCAATGCCGGAATTGGCAGGGCCTCACGGGAACGTACCGTCAAGTCATCGACACAGAGCGTGCGCTGTAGGTAAAGAACCTGGTCGCACGGCGAGTTTTTTGCCGACAGGATTTGAACTGATCACAGATGGGTCACTAGGGTCAGTCAAACCTTCGTGCGGTAGTTCACTCATTCGGGGTGGCAGCGAAGGTGTCGCTGAGTCTCTAGGACGGATTGCGTCCTTCGGCGGCTCTAGGAAGAAGGAGATCGCCTTCGTGGCGTCCCACCGTCGACCCAAGCAGCCGACCCGCATGCGCACGACCGTGCTCGGCGTCACCGCGGCAGCCGCCGTGGTCCTCTCGGGGCAGGCCGCTCACGCCGCCCCCGCCAAGCCGAACAAGGACGAGGTCAAGGCGAAGGTCGACGCCCTCTACGAAGAGGCGGAGCAGGCCACCGAGAAGTTCAACGGGGCCCAGGAGCGCCAGGACAAGCTCGAGACCGAGATCGGGCAGCTCCAGGACCAGGTCGCCCGCGGTCAGGCGGACCTCAACGCGCTGCGCGGCACGCTCGGTTCGATGGCCAGCGCCCAGTACCGCAGCGGCGGCATCGACCAGTCCCTCGCGCTCTTCCTCTCGGCCGACCCGGACAACTACCTCGACAAGGCCTCCACCCTGGAGCAGCTGAGCGGTCAGCAGGTCGAAGCGGTCCAGAAGATCCAGGCCAAGCAGCGCACCCTCGCGCAGCAGCGCCAGGAGGCCGCGGGCAAGCTCACCGACCTCGAGGCCACCCGCAAGGAGCTCGGTGAGAAGAAGAAGGCTTCCTCGGACAAGCTCGCCGAGGCCCAGGCCCTCCTCAACTCCCTGACCGCCCAGGAGCGGCAGCAGATCAAGGACGACGACTCCCGCGCCAGCCGCGGCGCCGAGGGACGCGCCCCCGATCTCGGCAACGTGAAGCCCTCCGGCCGTGCCGGCGCCGCCCTCGCGGCCGCCAAGACCAAGATCGGCAGCGCGTACATATCCGGGCACGAAGGGCCCAACTCGTTCGACTGCTCGGGCCTGACCCAGTGGGCGTACAAGCAGGCGAACGTGTCCATATCGCGCACCACGTTCACGCAGATCAACGACGGCACCCGGATCGGCAGGAGCCAGCTCCAGCCGGGCGACCTGGTGTTCTTCTACGGCGACCTGCACCACGTCGGCCTGTACGCGGGCGGCAACACGGTGCTCCACGCCTCGAACCCGCGCAGCGGCGTCAAGTACGAATCGATCGACAACATGCCGTTCCAGTTCGGCGTTCGCGTGGGCTGACGCCCCCGAGCCCCCGGTGCCTCCGCCCGGGGGCCGAGCGGACGCGCCGCACACCGCCCATCCGGGCGAATTCCGAGGCCCCGCTCCGACCACACGCCCCGCCGGTGACCTGCGTCTCCGACGGGGCGTCACTGTGCGTGCCCGCCGGAGGTCGTTGGCCGGTGCCCTCCCGCGCGGCTACTGTCTGCCAGCGCGGAACCCCGGCACACGGCCGTCCACGGAGGGCGGACCCGGGTCCCGCTCAGCAGGAGGGAGCGGTTTCACGTGGCGTCCCATCGCCGGTCCGGGCCCAGCGCCCTCGACCGGAACACCAAGGTCACCGTCCTCACCGCCGCGGCGGCGGGAGCGGCGGCTCTCATGTCGGGCACACCCGCCGGTGCGGCTCCCGGCCTCCCGCAGGAGCCCTCCGCGGGCACCCGCGCCCAGGTCGACCGGCTCTTCGAAGAGGCCGAACAGGCCACCGAGCGCTTCAACCAGGCGGGCGAGCGCGCCGGCCGGCTGCGCGCCGAAGTCGACCGGGTCCAGGACGCGGTGGCCCGCGGGCAGGACCGCATCAACACCATGCGCGGGGTGCTCGGTGCCTACGCCGGAGCCCAGTACCGGGCCGGCGGCATCGACCCCTCCGTCGAGCTGATGCTCTCCGACGACCCGGACGACTACCTCGACAAGGCCGCCGCCCTCGACCGGCTCTCCGGCCGCCAGGCCCGCCGGCTCGACGAACTGCGCGCCGAGCAGCGCCGGCTCGGCCAGGAACGCCAGGAGGCCTCCCGCAAGCTCTCCGAACTCGACGCCCTGCGCGCCGATGTGGCGAAGGAGAAGCGCGCCGTCACCGCCAAGCTCGCCGCGGCCCGCCGGCTGCTGAACGCGATGCCCACGCAGGAGCGCGCCGACTTCGACCGGGCCTCGCGCTCCGGTGGCCGCCCCGACGCCCTGCCCGAGCTCCCCGGCGCCGCGGCCTCCGGTCCCTCCTCCGGCCGCGCCGCGACCGCCGTGATGGCGGCCCGGTCCGCCGTCGGGCGGCCCTACGTATGGGGTTCCACCGGCCCCTCCGGCTTCGACTGCTCCGGCCTGATGGTGTGGTCGTACCGGCAGGCGGGCGTGGCCCTGCCCCGCACCTCGCAGGCGCAGCGGCACGCCGGACGGCGGGTGCCGCTGTCGGAGGCGCGCCCGGGGGACCTGGTGACGTACCGCTCGGACGCCAGCCACGTCGGCATGTACGTCGGCAACGGCCAGGTGGTGCACGCCCCGTACCCGGGGGCGCGCGTGCGGTACGACCCCGTCGGGATGATGCCGGTGTCCTCGGTGACCAGGCCCTAGGGTGTCTGGCCGGTCTGGCCGGTCTGGCCGGTCTGGCCGGTCTGGCCGGTCTGGCCGGTCAGGCCGGGCTCGCGGGGTCCGGTGCCGCGCCTCGCCGCGTTGTCGTCACTCGCCGACGCTCCGCGTCGACTCCCCCTCCGCCTTGCGATGCAGGGCACCGGACCCCGCTCCCTGATCCGCCCCGATCGGCGAGACGCCCCCCTGCCCCTGCGCTGCGTACGATCGGGTGATGCTCCCGGTCCTGGGCCCGACCCCTCGCCCGCTGTCGCTGGTGCTGCTCTGCCTGCTGGTGCTGTGCGTGCCGCTCGCCGGATGCGGGTCCGGGCTCGGCGGGTCCGGTACAGGCTCCGGGGTACCGTCGGCGGACTCCGTCGAACGGGACGTCCGGCGGGCCGTGGCCGACTGGTCGGCGGCCCCGCCCGCGGCCCTCGCGGCGATCCCGCTGGAGGGCTGGGCGTACGAGGTCTCCGCGGTCCGGGTGGAAGGTGTGCGGGCCTTCGCGCGCGCCGAGCTGCGCTACCGGCTCACCGGCTACGACACCGCGCCGGCAGGCTCCGCCCGCGAGGTGGAGCTCACCCGGGGCGGCGGCTCCTGGGCGGTGACCGCCGACCGGCCCGCCCCGGGAGCCCTGCCGCAGCTGTGGGACCAGGGCCCGGTGTCCGTGGAGCGCGGGGCGCACGCCCTGGTGCTCGGCGGCTCCGGCCAGAGCTCCGGGTCCCTCTCCGAGATCGCCGCCGAGGCCGACAAGGCGGTGCCCGCGGCGAGCGCGGCCTGGCCGCGGCCGTGGGCGGGCCGGGTGGTGGTGCTGGTGCCCGGCTCGCTGGACGCGATGGCGGCGCTGCTGGGGCGGCCCGCGGACGAGTACCGGGGCCTGGGCGCGGTCACCACCGGGCGGACCGGCGCGGGCCCCGCCCCCGCCGACCGGGTCGTGGTGAACCCGGAGGGGTACGGGCAGCTCACGGCGGAGGGCCGCCAGGTGATCCTGACCCACGAGACCACCCACGTGGCCACCCGGGCGGCGACCACCGCCCGGACCCCGCTCTGGCTCTCCGAGGGGTTCGCGGACTGGGCCGCCTACCGCGACAGCGGCCGCACCCCGGCCGAAGCCGCGCCCTCCCTCGCCCGCGCGGTGCGGCGGGGCGACCTGCCGGGGGAGCTTCCCGCGGCCGGGGCCTTCGCCTTCGGCGGGGACGCGGACGCGCTGGCGCGGGCCTACGAGGGCTCCTGGCTGGCCTGCCGGCTCGTCGCCCGCCGGTGGGGGGACGCGGCGCTGGTCTCCCTCTACGAGAAGTCCGGCCGGGAGTCCCTCCCGACGGCGCTGGCGGACACCCTGGGGACGGATCCCGCGGGGCTGACGTCCGCCTGGCAGCAGGAACTGCGCAGGGAGTTCCGCTAGGCCGTCTCTTTCGGATCTTGCCTGGCCCGCGCACGCAGCCCCGTACGCCGGTCGGAGCCCCGCAGGCGCCGCTCCGGTAGGGTCGGCAGGCGATGGACAAGACGCTGATCGTGACCAACGACTTCCCGCCGCGGCCGGGGGGCATCCAGGCCTTCCTGCACAACATGGCGCTGCGCCTGGACCCCGACCGGGTCGTGGTCTACGCCTCCACCTGGAAGCACTCCGCCGAGGCCCGCGCCGCCACCGCCGCCTTCGACGCGGAGCAGCCCTTCCAGGTGGTCCGCGACCGCACGACGATGCTGCTGCCTACCCCCCGGGTCACCCGCCGGGCCGTGGGCCTGCTGCGCGAACACGGCTGCTCGTCGGTGTGGTTCGGCGCGGCGGCCCCGCTGGGCCTGATGGGCCCCGCGCTGCGCCGGGCCGGAGCGCGCCGGATCGTGGCGACCACGCACGGGCACGAGGCGGGCTGGGCGCAGCTCCCGGTGGCGCGCCAACTGCTGCGGCGCATCGGCGAGGGCACGGACACCCTGACCTACCTGGGGGAGTACACCCGTTCGCGGATCGCCCCGGCGCTGACGGACCGGGCGGCGGCGCGGATGACGCAGCTCCCGCCGGGGGTGGACGAGAAGACCTTCCACCCGGGTTCGGGCGGCGCCGAGGTCCGGGCGAGGCTGGGCCTGACGGACCGGCCCGTGGTCGTCTGCGTCTCGCGGCTCGTCCCCCGCAAGGGCCAGGACACGCTGATCGAGGCGATGCCGCGGATCCTGGCGGCGCTGCCGGACGCCGTCCTGCTGATCGTGGGCGGCGGCCCCTACGAGGCCGACCTGCGGGCACTGGCCGCCTCGACCGGGGTGGCGGAGTCCGTCGTCTTCACGGGCGCCGTCCCGTGGTCCGAACTGCCCGCCCACTACGGGGCCGGTGACGTCTTCGCGATGCCCTGCCGGACCAGGCGCGGCGGGCTCGACGTGGAGGGCCTCGGGATCGTCTACCTGGAGGCCTCCGCCACCGGCCTGCCGGTGATCGCGGGCGACTCCGGCGGCGCCCCGGACGCCGTGCTGGACGGGGAGACGGGCTGGGTGGTCCGCGGCGGGGCCCCGGCCGAGACCGCCGAGCGCGTCGTCGCCCTGCTCCGGGATCCGGCCCTGCGCGCGCGCATGGGCGAGCGCGGCCGTGCCTGGGTCGAGGAGAAGTGGCGCTGGGACCTGCTGGCGGAGCGGCTGCGCGAGCTGCTGTAGTCCTGCGCGCCGGGCGCGAGGCCGATCCCGGCGCCGGGGGCCCTTTCCGCACGGAGGGGGATTATCGCCCCCGAGGGCCCGATCGCGGGCAGAGTCGATCAAACCGTACGGGCCGGGGTGGGGCCCGCCTACGGTCGAGCCATGTCCGACTGTTACTCAGAAGCGTGTCAGTGCGGGTTATGGCCGGTTGAGCGGAATCCGCTCATGATGCGGCCATGACACCAAACCTGACGCGTCGTCATGTTCTCGGTCTCGGCGCCCTGCAGACCGCGGCGGCCCTCGGCTTCACCCGGATCGGGCTCCAGTCCGCGGCCGCCGCCGAGCCCGCGGCCGCCACGTACGCACCGGCCATCGTCGTCGGCTCCGGCTACGGATCCGCCGTCGCCGCGCTCCGGCTCGGGCAGGCGGGCGTGCGGACCGTCGTCCTGGAGATGGGCCGGCTCTGGGACACCCCGGGCGCCGACGGGAAGGTCTTCCCCGCCACCTCGGCCCCCGACCAGCGCTCGATGTGGTTCCGCAACCGCACCGAGGCCCCGCTCGCCCAGTTCCTCTGGCTGGACGTGGTCAACCGCAACATCAGCCCGTACCCCGGCGTCCTGGACCGGGTGAACTACGGGGACATGTCGGTGTACGTGGGCCGCGGCGTCGGCGGCGGGTCCCTCGTCAACGGCGGCATGGCGCCCACGCCGAAGCGCTCGTACTTCACCGAGATCCTGCCCCGGGTCGACGCCGACGAGATGTACGGCACCTACTACCCCCGGGCCCGCGCCATGCTCGGGGTCAACGACATGGACCCGGCCTGGTTCGAGTCCACCGAGTGGTACCGGTTCGCCCGGATCTCCCGCAAGCACGCCCAGAAGACCGGCCTGAAGACCACCTTCGTCCCCAACGTCTACGACTTCGAGTACATGAAGCGCGAGGCCGCCGGGACCGCCACCAGATCCGCACTCGCGGGCGAGGTCATCTACGGCAACAACCACGGCAAGAAGAGCGTGGACAAGACCTACCTCGCCGCCGCCCTGGGCACGGGGAACGTCACCATCGAGACCATGCAGCGCGTGGTCGGCGTACGGCAGGACCCGGCCGGCGGCTACGTCCTGACCGTGCGGACCAGCGACCTCACCGGCCGCGTCACCCAGGTCCGCGAACTGGGCTGCAAACAGCTCTTCCTCGGCGCCGGCAGCCTCGGCACCACCGAGATCCTGCTGCGCGCCCGCGAGACCGGCACCCTGCCCGCCCTGAACGACAAGGTGGGCCTCGGCTGGGGCCACAACGGCAACGTCATGACCGCCCGCGCCAACCACCTGTGGGACACCGTCGGCGCCAACCAGGCCACCATGCCCGCCCTCGGCATCGACGACTGGGACAACGCCTCGAACCCGGTCTTCGCCGAGATCGCCCCGCTCCCCATGGGGTTCGAGCACTGGATCTCGATGTACCTGGCCATCACCAAGAACCCGGAGCGCGGGCACTTCACCTACGACGCGGCCAGCGACTCGGCGAAGCTCCAGTGGACCCGGGACCAGAACACCCCGTCCGTGCAGGCCGCCAAGCGCCTCTTCGACCGGATCAACCGGGCCAACTTCACCATCTACCGCTACGACCTCTTCGGCGACAACAAGAACTTCGCCGACAACTTCACGTACCACCCGCTGGGCGGCTGCGTCCTCGGGGACGCGACCGACGACTTCGGACGCGTCCGGGGCTACCAGGGCCTCTACGTCACCGACAGCTCGCTGATCCCCGGATCGCTCGGCGTGAACCCCTTCGTGACCGTCACCGCCCTCGCGGAACGGAACATGGCGCGGGTCCTCTCCGACCCCCGCTGATCAGCGGCCTCCGGCCGCGGGGCGCCAGTCCCCGCTAGCCCCGGTAGAGGGCTTCGATCTCGTCCGCGAAGTCCTTCGCCACCACATTCCGCTTCAGCTTCAGCGAAGGCGTGATGTGCCCGGACTCCTCCGTGAACTGGGAGGGCAGAATGCGGAATTTCCGCACCGATTCCGCCTTGGAAACCGCCGCGTTGCCGTCGTCCACGGCCTGCTGGACGGCGGCGATGAGGTCCGCGTCCTCGCGCAGCTGGGCCGCCGTCACACCGGCCGGCTTGCCGTTCTCCGCGGCCCACCGCCCCAGGAACTCCTCGTCGATGGTGACCAGCGCGGCCACGAACGGCCGCGCGTCGCCGACCACCATGCACTCCGCGACCAGGGCGTGCGCCCGGATCCGGTCCTCGATGACCGCGGGCGCCACGTTCTTGCCGCCCGCCGTGACGATGAGCTCCTTCTTGCGCCCGGTGATCGCCAGGTAGCCGTCCTCGTCGAGCGTGCCGACGTCACCGGTGTGGAACCAGCCGTCGGTCAGCGCGTCGGCGGTGGCCGACGGGTTGTTCCAGTACTCCTTGAAGATGTGCTCGCCGTGCAGCAGCACCTCGCCGTCGTCGGCGATGCGCACCACGGAGCCCGGGAGCGGCTGGCCGACCGTACCGATCTTCGTCTTGTCCCACGGATTGAAGGCCGTGGCCGCGCAGGACTCGGTCAGGCCGTAGCCCTCCAGCACGGTGAAGCCGATGCCGCGGAAGAAGTGGCCGAGCCGCTCGCCCAGCGGGGCCCCGCCGGAGATCGCGTACTCGCCGCGCCCGCCGAGGACCGTGTGCAGCTTGCTGTAGACCAGCTTGGAGAAGACCTTGTGCTTCAGCTTGAGCGTGAGGGACGGCCCGCCCGGCAGGTCCAGCGCGCGGCTGTACGCGATCGCCGTCTCGGCCGCCGCGTCGAAGATCTTGCCCTTGCCGTCGGCCTGGGCCTTGGCGCGGGCCGAGTTGTAGACCTTCTCGAAGACGCGCGGCACGCCGAGGATCAGCGTGGGCCGGAAGGACTGGAGCTCGTCGGTCAGGTTCTTGATGTCCGGTACGCAGCCCAGCCGGATCGGCGCCAGCACGGCCGCCACCTCCACCAGGCGGCCGAACACGTGCGCGGCCGGCAGGAAGAGCAGCACGGAGCATTCGCCGGTCCGGAAGAGCGGACGCAGCCGGGCCACGATGTTCCCGCACTCGGCGAAGAAGCTGCGGTGGGTCAGCACGCAGCCCTTGGGGCGCCCGGTGGTGCCGGAGGTGTAGACGATGGTGGCCGGGTCGTCGGCGCCCGCGAGCGCGCTGCGCTCGTCGACCTCGGCGTCGGAGACCTCGGCGCCGGCCGCCTTCAGCGTCTCCAGGGCGCCCTGCTCGATCTCCCAGACCTCGCGCAGCTCCGGCAGCCGGTCGCGCAGGGCGGCCACGGCCGCGGCGTGCCCGGGGGACTCCACGACGACGGCGACGGCGCCGGAGTCGCCGAGGATCCACTGGATCTGCTCGGGGGAGCTGGTCTCGTACACGGGGACCGTGACGGCGCCCGCGCTCCAGATCGCGAAGTCGATCAGCACCCACTCGTAGCGGGTGCGGGAAATCAGGGCGACCCGGTCGCCGGGCCGGATGCCGGCCGCGATCAGGCCCTTCGCCGCGGTGCGGACCTCGGCGAGGAACTCGGTCGCGGTGACGTCCTGCCACGCGCCGCCGACCTTGCGGGCCATGACGGCGGTGTCGGGATGCTGCGCGGCATTGCGGCGGATGAGATCCGTCAGGTTCCCGTCCGACGGGACCTCGTACAGGGCCGGAAGGCTGAACTCGCGCAAGACTGCTGCTCCTCTGGGCGCCATCGCCACCATGTGGACCGACGCGACGTTACCCACCGGTAGGGGGTTCCGGATAGAGGGAACCGGCCAGATGTTCCCTGCGTCACATGTCGCGGCCGTTTCCCGTCGACAGTAGTCGACCCGGTTTGCGACTCGGAAGTAACCGCAGGTCCGGCCGCCTGACCTGATTCCCTCCCCACGGTGGCCCGGCGCGCCTAGGGTGGCCGCATGGGTGGCTCTATGGGTGGTACGAAGAACCGGACACGAATTCACGTCGTCAGCGACGTGCACGGCAACACCGAGGCGCTCGCGCGGGCCGGGGAAGGCGCCGACGCGCTGATCTGCCTCGGCGACCTCGTCCTCTTCCTCGACTACGCCGACCACTCGCGCGGCATCTTCCCCGACCTCTTCGGCGTCGAGAACGCCGACCACATCGTCGCTCTGCGCACCGCCCGCCGTTTCGACGAGGCCCGGGACTTCGCCCGCGGACTGTGGGACGGGCTGGACCGGGAACGGCTCGTCGAGGGCGCGGTCCGGCGCCAGTACGCCGAAATGTTCGCCGCCTTCCCCCGGCCGACGTACGCCACGTACGGAAACGTGGACATCCCCGGACTCTGGGCCGAGTACGCAGGCCCCGGCCTCACCGTGCTCGACGGGCAGCGGGTCGAGATCGGGGGCCGGGTCTTCGGCTTCGTCGGGGGCGGACTGCCCTCGCCGATGCGCACCCCCTACGAGGTGCCCGAGGAGGAGTACGCGGCCAAGGTGGAGGCGCTGGGCGAGGTCGACGTCCTGTGCTCGCACATCCCGCCGGAGGTGCCGGAGCTCTGCTACGACACGGTGGCGCGGCGCTTCGAGCGGGGGAGCGGGGCGCTGCTCGCCGCGATCCGCCGGATGCGGCCCCGGTACGCGCTCTTCGGCCACGTCCACCAGCCGCTCGCCCGGCGGATGCGGATCGGCGCCACCGAGTGCGTGAACGTCGGACACTTCGCCGCCACGGGAAGGCCGTGGGCCCTGGAGTGGTGAGGTCTTGACGCGCGATAGCCTTCACGCGGCGGCCCAGTGCCGTCCGCACACTTCCTCGAACTCCCCCCGGAGGAGCGACCGCGATGGCGGAACACACCAGCTCGAGCATCATGATCGAGGCGACCCCTGCCGACGTCATGGCCGTGATCGCCGACTTCGCCCGCTACCCGGAGTGGACCGGCGAGGTGAAGGAGGCCGAGGTCCTGGCGAAGGACGACGCCGGCCGGGCCTCCCTCGTCCGCCTGCTGCTCGACGCGGGCGCGATCAAGGACGACCACACGCTGGCGTACACCTGGCCGGCGGAGAACACGGTCAGCTGGACGCTGGACAAGTCCCAGATGCTGAGGCAGCTGGACGGGTCCTACCAGCTGGCGCCGGTCGCGGGCGGTGCGCGCACCGAGGTGACGTACTCGCTGACCGTGGACGTCAAGATCCCGATGCTCGGCATGATCAAGCGCAAGGCGGAGAAGGTCATCATCGACCGTGCGCTGGCGGGCCTGAAGAAGCGCGTGGAGAGCACCTCTTCCTGACGCGCCGCGCACCTTCCTGACGCGCCGCGCACCTTTCTGACGCGCCGCTCGCGCGGTGCGGCCCTGGCGGGCCTCCCCGGCTTCGCGCCGCTGCGCCGGACTCCGTCCGGCGGTGGCGGGGCGGGGGCTGGCGCCACCGCCGTCCCGGCGTGGGGTCCGGTGGGCGGGTGCGGGTGGCCGGGCCCTGCGGGGCGGGTTCCCCTACCCGCCCTTCGCCCGTTCCCCGGGCTCCGCCCGGACCCGTCGCCGGGGGCCGGCCCCCGGACCCCGGACCCCTGCGCCAGCGTGCCGTGAGCTGCGCATACGGCGCCGGCCTTCGAGGCGCGGGGCCTGGGTCTTTTCAGCCGTCCGGCGCTTGAGGACCGGGGTCTGGGGCGGAGCCCCAGGGGGTCCGGGCAGCGCCCGGGGAACGGTGGAAGGGCGGGTAGGGGAACTCCGCCCCGCGCAGCGGCACCCCGCAGCCAGGGCCGCGCCCTAGCGGCCCGGCGTCCGCCGAAGAGGCAGGGCGGAGGCTCTCGGGGCCAGGGCCAGGGCCAGGGCCAGGGCCGGGGTCAGGGCCGGGGCCAGGGCCAGGGCCAGCGCCAGCGCCAGCGCCAGCACCGGGGTCAGGGCCGGGGCCGGGGTCAGCGCCGGGGTCAGGGCCGGGGCCAGGGCCAGGGCCCAGGGTCAGGGCCAGGGCCCAGGGTCAGGGCCGGGTGGGCTCCGGGGGCGTGGCAGGCTGGCGGGGGTCGGCCAGGGCCCCGCCGGGGATGCGGCGGCCAGGCACACGCGGAGCTAGGAGCACCATGCACACCCTTCTCGTCACCGGCCCCGGCGGCGCCGGGCGGAGTACGGTCGCGGCGGCCACCGCCCTGGCCGCCGCCCGGCAGGGCCACCGGGTGCTCCTGCTCTGCGCCGGCCCCGCCGACCCGCCCGTCGCCCCGGAAGGCACGCTCAGGGTGGCCCGCGTCGAGTCCGGCGAGGAGTTCCGCCGGGAGCTGGTCTCGCTCCAGGAGCGCGGCTCCGCGGTGCTCGGGATGCTCGGCGCCCGCCCCCTGCACGCCGACGAGATCACCGAGCTGCCCGGCGCCGAGCAGTTCGCCCTGCTCCGTGCCCTGCGGCGGGCCGCGGACGAGCCCGGCACCGACCTCGTGGTGGTCGACCTGCCTCCGCTGCACCAGGCGATCACCACCCTCGCCCTCCCCGCCCAGCTCCGCCGCTACCTCGCCCGGCTGCTCCCCGCGGAGCGCCAGGCGGCCCGCGCCCTGCGCCCCGTACTGGCCCAGCTCGCCGGTGTCCCGATGCCCGCGCAGTGGCTGTACGAGGCCGCCGCCCGCTGGGACGAGGACCTCGCGGCCGTCCAGGACGTCCTGGAGGCCCCCACCACCTCCGTACGGCTCGTCGCCGAACCGGGACCCGCCGCCGACGCCGCGCTGCGCCTGGGCAGGCTCGGGCTCGCCCTGTTCCGGCTGCCCGTCTCGGCGCTCGTCGCCAACCGGATGCTGCCCACCGGATCCCCCGACCCGTGGCTGGCGGGACTCGCCGCCCAGCAGGAGAAGTACGCCGCCCGGTGGGCCGGGGACGCGAGCCTCCCGGTGCTGTCCGTACCCCACCTGGGCCGGGACCCGCACGGCCCCGAGGACCTGGCGGAGCTGGCCCCGGCCCCCGCCCCGGCGATCGCTCCCCGCCCCGCCTGGACCGTCGAGGACCGGATCGCCGAGGACGGGGTGCTGCTCTGGCGGGTCCCGCTGCCCGGCGCCGAGAAGCGGGAGCTGGGCCTGGTCCGGCGCGGCGACGAGCTGCTGCTCACGGTGGGCCCGTACCGCAGGATCGTTCCGCTCCCCGCCGCGCTGCGCCGCTGCACCGTCTCCGGCGCGGCCCTCGCCGACGAAGAGCTCCGCATCCGCTTCACCCCGGACCCGGACCTGTGGCCCCGAGGGGCCGGGAAGGCGTAGACGGCGCCTCGGCGGCCTGGGGGGCGTACCGCCGTTCGGGTAACGTCGGAGGTAGTAGGAGTCCGTACCGCACGCCCAGCCGCCGCCGCAGGAGAGTCCGCCATGAGCGAGGCCACCGACCGCCCCACCGATGCCTCAGCCGGGGACGACGCCTGGGCCGAGGCCTGCGCCGAGGACCTCGCCGCCGAGCGGGAGCGCCGCAGGTCCGAGCAGGGCGCCTCCGCGGGCGCCGGCACCGGGACCGCCGCCGAGGAGCTGTTCAAGCTCTTCGAGGCCGTCGCCGACAAGGTGTCCGACAAGGTCTCCGCGCTGAACAACCCCCTGTTCGGCGTCGCCGCGCAGGGCGCCGTACGCCAGTTCGTCAACCAGGCGAAGAGCGCCGCCAAACCCGTCGTCGAGCGAAACCCGGAGGTCTTCGACCACCTCGCGGCGGCCGGCTCCGAGCTGCTCGCCGCCTACCGCTCCGCGGTCGAGGGCCACGAGCGCCGCTGGACGCGCGACGAACCGGCCTCCGGGCCGGGGAGCGGGAGCACCGGGACCGCCGGAAACGCAGCCGGGAACCCCGAGGACCCTCGTGACGAGGGAGACGGCGGCCCGACGGAGCGGATCGATCTCGACTGAACCCCCTCCTCCCTCGGGTACGGTTGACAGCGGCGGGGTTTGACCGGAAACCGAGGGACTAATGGGACTCACCATCGGCGTCGACATCGGCGGCACGAAGATCGCGGCCGGCGTGGTCGACGAAGACGGCACCATCCTTGAGACGTACAAGGTGCCCACGCCGCCGACCCCGGACGGAGTGACGGACGCGATCTGCGCCGCCGTCTCCGAGGTCAGCGCCAGCCACACCATCGACGCGGTCGGCATCGGCGCCGCGGGATACGTCGACGACAAGCGCGCGACCGTACTCTTCGCGCCCAACATCAACTGGCGGCACGAGCCGCTGAAGGACAAGGTCGAGCAGCGCATCGGCCTGCCCGTGGTCGTCGAGAACGACGCCAACTGCGCCGCCTGGGGCGAGTACCGCTTCGGCGCCGGCCAGGGCCACGAGGACGTCATCTGCATCACGCTCGGCACGGGCCTGGGCGGCGGCATCATCATCGGCAACAAGCTCCGGCGCGGACGGTTCGGCGTGGCCGCCGAGTTCGGCCACATCCGGGTGGTCCCGGACGGCCTGCTGTGCGGCTGCGGCAGCCAGGGCTGCTGGGAGCAGTACGCCTCCGGGCGCGCGCTCGTCCGCTACGCCAAGCAGCGCGCCAACGCCACCCCCGAGAACGCGAAGGCCCTCCTCGCGCTCGGCGACGGCACCCCCGACGGCATCGAGGGCAAGCACATCAGCGAGGCGGCCCGCGCCGGCGACCTGGTGGCCATCGACTCCTTCCGCGAGCTGGCCCGTTGGGCGGGCGCCGGTCTCGCGGACCTGGCCTCGCTCTTCGACCCGTCGGCGTTCATCGTCGGCGGCGGCGTCTCGGACGAGGGCGACCTGGTCCTCGACCCGATCCGCAAGTCCTTCAAGCGCTGGCTGATCGGCGGCGCGTGGCGTCCGCACGCGCAGGTGCTCGCGGCGCAGCTCGGCGGCAAGGCCGGTCTGGTCGGCGCGGCCGACCTGGCGCGCCAGGGCTGAGCCCCGCGGCCACCCGTATCGGCGGACTGCCCGCCGCGCCCTCTGGGGTGCGGCGGGCAGTCTCGTTATGTTGCCTCGTATGGAACTCGCCGAGCTGCCCAACTCCCGCACCGAAGCCGATGGTTCCGCCGTGATCCGGGTGCTCTCCTACAACGTGCGCTCGCTGCGCGACGACGAGGACGCGCTGGCGCGAGTGATCCGTGCCTGCGCCCCCGACCTGGTGTGCGTCCAGGAGGCGCCGCGGTTCTTCCGGTGGCGCAAGCACGCGGCGCGGCTGGCCTCGAAGTGTGACCTGGTGGTCCTGTCGGGCGGTGCGACGGCGGCGGGACCGCTGCTCCTGTGTTCCCTACGGGCCTTCGTGGAGCGGACCGAGGACATCCTGCTGCCGTTGACGCCGGGCCGCCACCGGCGGGGCTTCGCCACCGCGGTCGTACGGCTCGGCGGGGTCCGGGTCGGGGTGCTGAGCGCGCACCTGTCGCTGGACGGGCCCGAACGGCTGGTCCAGTCGGAACTGCTCCTGGACCGGCTCGCCGGGATGGACGTGCCCCACGCGATCGCGGCGGGAGACATCAACGAGGGGCCGTCGGGGGCGGCCTTCCGCCGGCTCGCGGGGGCCCTGCAGGACTGCCGGGCGGTGGCGCCGTGGGGTGGGGAGCACACGTGGGTGCGGTCTTCGCCGCCGCGGCGCATCGATGCGGTCTTCGCCAGTGCGGGGGTGGAGGTCCTCGCCTGCGGTGTCCCGGAGGGACTCCCCGGAGTCACCTCCGCGGACCTGGCCCGCGCGACGGACCACCTCCCGGTCCTGGCCGCCCTCCGGCTGGCACCTCGTTGACGCGCGCCCGCCCACCGGCCCCACGCCGGGACGGCAGTGGCGCCGGCCCCGCCCGGGCACCGCCGGGCGGAGTCCGGCGCAGCGGCACGAAGCCCGGGAGGCCCGCCAGGGCCGAGTGGTGCGAGCGGCGCGCAAAAGAGTCAGACCACCGCGCCCCGACCGGGGTCGTCGTCATCGTCCTCACCCGTGGACATCCGCGCGACCAGCGTGGCGAAGCCGCCCAGGAAGCCGCCGACGCCCAGCGTCGTCAGCCACCAGGTCATCTCCCACTGGAGCAGCACCGCCAGGAGCAGCAGGACCGGTCCGCCGACCACCGCCAGCCAGGCGAACTTCGACGTCGCGTCCGCCTCCGGCAGCTCCGGTTCCGGGGGGACGAAGTGGCCCTCGTCCTTCGCGGCCCCGGGGGCGTCGTCGGGGTCGGCCAGGGAGTGGTCCCGCGGCCCCGCGCCGCCCACGCCCGGGGCGAACACCACCGAGCTGCCCAGAGCCGCCGACGGCGGTTCCGGGGTGGCCGGGGTGGCGGGAGGAGCCGGGGTGGCCGGGTTCGCGGGGTCGGCCGAAGGCGCCGGCGCGGCCGGTTTGACGTCCTCCTCCGGCAGGAGGAGGTTCTCGATCGGCCGGAACGGTCTCGCGCCCGGCGGGTCCGCGGGCTCCTGGCCGTAGCCGGCCACGATCGCCGCCCACGCCGCTTCCTCGTCCAGCGGGGGAACACCCCCGGAGGACTCCTCGTGCTCAGCCACCGCTGGCCGCCCCCTCCCTGCCCAAGCTCTCCGACAGCCGCCCGACGAACGCGTAGCTGTCCGCGAAGATCTGCTCCGCGTCATGGTCCAACGTCGCGACGTGGTAACTCTGTTCCAGCAGGGTCTCGGTGACGTCCGTGGAGGACACCCGCGCCAGGATCCGCGCCGAGTCCGCAGGCCGCACCACATGGTCCTGCGGGCTGTGCAGCAGCAGCAGCGGCTGTGTCACCTGCGGCAGTTCGGTGTCCAGCATGCGCAGGAACGTGCGCAGCGAGTGCGCGGCCCGGGTCGGGACCCGGTCGTAGCCGACCTCGTCCGCGCCCGGCTTGGCGATGTCACTGGCGATGCCCGGCGTCGAGCGGACGAAGTGCTTGACCACCGGCAGGGCCACGGCCAGCGGGTCGTGGATCTTGTTGACCGGGTTGACGAGGACGATCCCGCTGATGGCGTCCCCGTGCTTCGCCGCCAGCCGCAGCGTCAGCGCGCCACCCATCGACAGGCCGAACACGAACACCTGCTCGCAGCGCTCCAGCAGCTCCCGCAGCGCGCGGTCCACCTCGGCGTACCAGTCCTGCCAGCCGGTGAGCTGCATGTCCTGCCACCGCGTCCCGTGCCCGGGGAGCAGGGGCAGCGACACCGTCAGTCCCCGCGAGGCCAGATGGTCGGCCCAGGGCCGCATCGACTGGGGGGAACCGGTGAAGCCGTGGCAGAGGAGGACGCCGACCTTTCCGCCCTCGTGGCGGAACGGCTCGGCTCCAGGGAGGACGGGCACCAGGGTCTCCTTAGAGGGGGGCGTGGGGTGCGTAGCGCTGTGTGACTTCACCGTACGCGACGGGGGTGGCACCGACCAGGGTCGTCGGACGGCTCCGGGTGCGGCCAGGGGATATGGTCTGTTCGACAGACACAGGAAGGCTTTCGAGTTGATCTACGGCGCAATGAAGTTCTCGATCGGCGGTTCCCTGAAGCTCGCCTTCAGGCCGTGGGTGGAGGGCCTCGAGAACATTCCCGCAGAGGGGCCGGCGATCCTCGCGAGCAACCACCTGTCCTTCTCCGACTCCTTCTTCCTCCCGGCCGTGCTGGACCGGAAGGTGACCTTCATCGCGAAGGCGGAGTACTTCACCTCCCCGGGGGTCAAGGGCAAGCTGACGGCCGCCTTCTTCAAGGGCGTCGGCCAGCTCCCGGTGGACCGTTCGGGTGCGCGCGGGGCCGGCGAGGCAGCCATCAAGAGCGGCATCGACGTCATCGAGCGCGGAGAGCTGTTCGGTATTTACCCCGAGGGGACGCGTTCACCCGACGGCCGGCTCTACCGCGGCAAGCCCGGTGGTCTGGCCCGGGTGGCGCTGGCCACCGGCGCGCCCGTGATCCCCGTGGCGATGATCGACACGGAGAAGATCCAGCCCCCCGGCAAGGTGGTGCCCAAGCTGATGCGCCCGGGCATCCGGATCGGCAAGCCGCTGGACTTCAGCCGCTACCACGGCATGGACGGGGACCGCTTCATCCTCCGCTCGGTGACCGACGAGGTCATGTACGAGATCATGAAGCTCTCAGGCCAGGAGTACGTCGACATCTACGCGACGGCCGCCAAGCGCCAGATCGCCGACGCGGAGAAGGCCGCCGCCAAGAGCGAGAAGGCCGAAAAGGCCGAGAAGGCCGACGGCGCCGAAAGCACCGCGAAGGCCGATCCGGCCGCCGCGGACAGCGACAAGTAGCAGCACACGGGCGGGACCGCCCGTACGGGGTGGGGGAGATGGCGAAGCGCGAGCGCGTCGTACGCATGTCGGTCGAGCAGCCGCTGTGGCGTGCTCTGACGGCCTATCGGCTGCTCACCACGGTCTACGCGGCGCTGCTGTTCGCTTCGGCCTACAAGCAGTTCGACCGCCCCTGGATCGCGGCGTCCTACCTCGCCTTCCTGGCGGGCTGGACCCTGGCCACCCTTCCCAAGGTGGCGAACGCCGCCAGTTGCACCAAGCGTTTCCTGGGGGCCGACCTCACCGTCGCCTGCGTCGGAATCCTGCTCACCCCGCTCGCGGACACCCAGGCGCGGATCGTGGACGGCGGGCCCACCCTTCCCTCGATATGGACCGCGGGCTCCGTCCTCGCCTTCGCCATCAAGGGCGGCTGGCGCTGGGCCTGTTTCGCCTCGAGCTTCGTCGCCGCCGCCAACCTCGTCCAGCGCGGCGAGCCCACCCGGGACACCCTGCACAACGTGCTCCTGGTGTGGGTGGCCTCCATCGCCATCGGCTACGTCGTCGAGGTGGCCCGGGCCAGTGAAGCCACCCTGGCCCGCGCCCTGGAGATCGAGGCCGCCACCCGCGAGCGCGAACGCCTCGCCCGCGACATCCACGACGGGGTCCTCCAGGTCCTCGCGATGGTCCAGCGGCGCGGCAGCGAACTGGGCGGGGAGGCCGCGGAGCTGGGCCGGATGGCGGGGGAGCAGGAGGTCGCGCTGCGCACCCTGGTCTCCAGCGGGCTGGCCCGCCCCTCCCGGATCTCCCGCGACGAGGCACTCGGCGCGATCGTGGCCGCCTTCGAGGTGGAGGAACCCGGCGCCGACGAGGGCGAGCTGGATCTGCGGAGCCTCCTCGCCCCGCACGCCGGCTCGCGGGTGAGTTTCGCCGAACCGGGCACCCCGGTGCCGTTGCCGGTGCCCGCGGCGCGGGAGCTGGCCGCGGCGGTCGGGGCCGCCCTCGACAACGTGCGCAAGCACGCGGGCGAGGGGGCGAGTGCCTGGATCCTGGTCGAGGACTGGGGCGACGAGGTGATCGTGACCGTCCGCGACGACGGCCCGGGCATCCCGGCCGGCCGGCTCGACCAGGCGGAGGGCGAGGGCCGGATGGGAGTGGCCCTGTCCATCCGGGGCCGGCTCCGTGACCTCGGCGGCAGCGCCGAGCTGGTGTCCGTCCCGGGGCAGGGCACCGAAGTGGAACTGAAAGTACCGAGGGGGAGCACCAAGTGAACGAGTCGAGCGAGTCGAGCGGGCAGAGCGGTCAGCACGGGCAGAGCGGGCCGGGCGGGCAGAACGACCTGGCCGGCATCAAGGTCATGGTCGTGGACGACCATCCGATGTGGCGGGACGCGGTCGCCCGTGACCTGTCCGCCGCCGGCTTCGACCTGGTCGCCACCGCCGGCGACGGACCCGAGGCCGTCCGCCGGGCCCGCGCGGCGGCCCCGCACGTCCTGGTCCTCGACCTCAACCTCCCCGGCATGCCCGGGGTCCAGGTCTGCAAGGAACTGGTCGGCGCCAACCCGGCCCTGAGGGTCCTCGTACTCTCCGCGAGCGGCGAGCACGCCGACGTCCTGGAAGCGGTGAAGTCCGGCGCGACCGGCTACCTGCTCAAGTCAGCGGGCGCCCAGGAGCTCATCGACGCCGTGCGCCGCACGGCGGCCGGCGACCCCGTCTTCACCCCGGGCCTGGCCGGCCTGGTCCTCGGCGAGTACCGGCGCCTCGCCACCGACCCGGCGCCGGCCGCCTCCGACGAGCCGAAGGCACCGCAGCTCACCGACCGGGAGACCGAGGTGCTGCGGCTGGTGGCCAAGGGGCTCTCGTACAAGCAGATCGCGGAACGGCTGGTCATCTCCCACCGCACCGTGCAGAACCACGTGCAGAACACCCTGGGCAAGCTCCAGTTGCACAACCGGGTGGAGCTCGTCCGGTACGCGATAGAGCGCGGCCTCGACGACGCGTAGGGCGGGCCGGGGGCGCGGCAGCCGCTCGTACGAGTGAACGGGCGTAGGCAACGCCCCGCAATTCCCCCGGAATTGACCCTTCCCGGCATCTTGCTGTGACCTGAGTCACCACTAGCGTGACCGTCATGCGGGCCCCGCGGCCTCAGCGGGCCCTGTGGCGAAGGGAAATTCCATGAAGGTCGGAGTGCTGACGGGCGGCGGCGACTGCCCCGGGCTCAATGCGGTGATCCGCAGCGTGGTGCGCAAGGGCGTGCAGGAGTACGCCTACGATTTCGTCGGGTTCAAGGACGGCTGGCGCGGCGCGGTCGAAGGCCGCACCGTCCCCCTCGACATCCCCGCCGTCCGCGGGATCCTGCCGCGCGGCGGGACCATCCTCGGCTCCTCGCGCACCAACCCGTTCAAGCTGGACGACGGCGTCCGCCAGATCAAGGAGAACCTCGCCAAGTACGAGGTCGACGCCCTCGTCGCGATCGGCGGCGAGGACACCCTGGGCGTGGCCGCGAAGCTCTACGAGGAGTACGGCATCCCGTGCGTCGGGGTCCCGAAGACCATCGACAACGACCTGTCGGCCACCGACTACACCTTCGGCTTCGACACCGCCGTCGGCATCGCCACCGAGGCCATCGACCGGCTGCACACCACCGCCGAATCGCACATGCGGGTGCTGGTCGTCGAGGTGATGGGCCGGCACGCCGGCTGGATCGCCCTGCACTCGGGACTCGCGGGCGGCGCCAACGTCATCCTCATCCCGGAGCAGCGCTTCGACGTGGACCAGGTCTGCGCCTGGGTGAACTCCCGGTTCAAGGCGAGCTACGCGCCGATCGTGTGCGTGGCCGAGGGCGCGATGCCCAAGGACGGGGACATGGTGCTGAAGGACGCGACGAAGGACTCCTTCGGTCACGTGCGGCTGTCGGGCGTGGGCGAGTGGCTGGCCAAGGAGATCGAGGCGCGGACCGGCAAGGAGGCCCGTACGACCGTGCTCGGGCACATCCAGCGGGGCGGTACGCCGAGCGCCTTCGACCGGTGGCTGGCCACCCGCTTCGGGCTGCACGCGATCGACGCGGTGCGCGACGGGGACTTCGGGAAGATGGTCGCGCTGAAGGGGACGGACATCGTGCGGGTGCCGATCGCCGAGGCGACGGCGAAGCTGAAGACGGTGGACCCGGCGCTGTACAAGGAGGCCGGAGTGTTCTTCGGCTGAGTCCGGCCGGGCCGGGAGCGCGGGTGCGGGCCATGGGTCGTAAGGTGACAAACGACCCATGGTCCAATTCTTTGCGCAGTACGGGAGCGAACGTGGAAATCCTGGCATTCGGGGTGCAGGGGGACGAGAGGCCGCTCATCGAGAAGGCCTTCGCGGGACAGCACGAGGTGCGCTGCCTGGACGTCTTCCTGAGCGAGGACACCGCCCCCATCGCGGCCGGGTACGAGATCGTGTCGTCGAGCGTCAACGCGGACCTGAGCGGCCGGGTGCTGCGGACCCTGGCGGCGGGCGGCACGAAGATGATCGCCCAGCGCTCCACCGGCTTCAACAACATCGACCTGGACGTCGCGCGGCAGCTGGGCCTGACGGTCAGCCGGGTGTCGTACTACTCCCCGTACTCGGTGGCCGAGTTCGCGTGGACCCTGGCCATGGCCGTGAACCGGCGGATCGTCCGCGCCTCGAACCGGACGCGGGACTTCGACTTCCGGCTGAACGGCCTGATGGGCCGCGACATGCGCGGCCGCACGGTGGGCGTGCTCGGCACCGGCAAGATCGGTGAGGCGTTCACCCGGATCGCGCACGGGTTCGGCATGAACCTGCTGGGCTGGGACGTGGCGCAGAACCCGGCCTGCGTGGAGCTGGGCATGAAGTACGTGGACAAGGACGAGCTGTTCGCGTCCTCGGACCTGATCAGCCTGCACGTTCCGCTGCTGGAGTCCACGCACCACATCATCGGCGCCGAGGCGCTGAAGACGATGAAGGACGACGCGATCCTGGTGAACTCCAGCCGCGGCGGGCTGGTGGACACGGACGCGCTGGTCACGGAGCTGCGGTCCGGGCGCTTCGCCGGGGTGGGCCTCGACGTGTACGAGGCGGAGGCCGGGCTCTTCTTCCTGGACAAGTCCCTGGTGGTCGTCGAGGACGACACCCTGGCCCGGCTGATCACCTTCCCGAACGTGGTCGTCACTTCCCACCAGGCGTACTACACCCACGACGCGGTGGGCCAGATCATCGACACCACCGTCGCCAACGTCGCGGACTACCTGGCGGGCCGACGCTCGGAAAACACCCTCTCACCATCGTGAAGCACCCCTCGTACCGCTAGATTCGGCCGCGTGTCCATACCTCCCGTCTTCTTCTGGCTCCTGCTGGTCTTCGCGGCCGTACTGCTCTTCCACGCCGCCCGGGCGCTGCCGCGCGCGCTCCGGGCCGAACGGGGCGCCCGGACCGATCCGTGGCTGACCTTCGCCGACCACGCGCTGTCGGTCCCGCTCACCGTCGCCCTCGCACTGGGCGAGATGCGGGCGGCCTTCTACGGGACGCTCCTGCTGGGCCCCGTCCTCACCTGGAGCCTGGTCCGCTCCCTTCGACGCGGCGCCGGCGCCGCGCCGAAGGCGACCGGCTAGGCCTCGGCCGCAGCCCGGACTCCGGCGATCAGGTCGCGGACCAGTTCCGCGCCGCGCAGGGTCAGGACCGACTCCGGGTGGAACTGGACCCCCGCGAAGCCGCCGGAGGCGGAGCGCAGCGCGTGGACCTCGCCGGTGGCGGGGTCCCGGGAGACCTCGATGCCCCGCAGGGCCAGGGACCGCGCCCGCTCCGCGGAGCAGTGCGCCGCGTACGTGTTGTAGAAGCCGACGACCTCCTGCGCCCCGAACAGCGGGATCCGCGTCTGCGCCCCCTGCGCCGGCTCCGCCTTGCGGACCAGCGGGAGCCCCAGCTCGGCCGCGAGCAGCTGGTGGCTGAGGCAGACCCCGAGCAGCCCGCCCCGGTGCGAGGCCAGCAGCTCCGCCGTCAGCTCGCGCATCGTCCGGATCTTCGGATCACCGAAGTCCGCCGGGTCGCCCGGGCCGGGGCCGAGCACGATCGGCCCGTCCCAGGCCAGGGCGGCCGCCCGCAGCCCCGGATCGTCGTAGCGGCGTACGGTCACCTCCAGCCCGGACACCCGCAGCACGTGCCGCAGCATCGAGGTGAAGGTGTCCTCCCCGTCCACCACCAGGGCGTGGCCCGTCACCTCCGCCGGACGCTCCTGCATCCGCAGCCAGAACGGCGCCAGGTCCTCGCGGCGTGCGGCCAGGGCCGCCTGCACCCGGGGGTCGTCGGCCAGCCGGGGCCCGGCCGCCCCGGCCGCGGAGGGCCGCGCGGCCGCCGGGCGCACGCCCAGCGCCGCCAGCACCCCGGCCGCCTTCGCGTGCGTCTCGGCCACCTCGCTCGCCGGGTCGGAGTGCCGGACGAGGGTGGCCCCGACGGGCACCCGCAGCGCGCCGTCCGGCGCGATGTCCGCCGTGCGGATGAGGATGGGGGAATCGAGGGTCTGGGCGCCCGAGGCGTCGAGGCCCAGCAGGGCCAGCGCGCCCGCGTAGTAGCCGCGGGCCACCCCGTCGCGCCCGAGGGGCTCGTACCGCTCGATGACCCGGCAGGCGTTCTGCACCGGCGATCCGGTCACCGTCGCCGCGAACATCGTTTCCTTGAGCACCTCGCGGACGTCCAGTGAGGAGCGGCCGCGCAGCTCGTACTCGGTGTGCGCGAGGTGCGCCATCTCCTTGAGCCGGGGACCGACGACCACCCCGCCCATGTCCCCGACCGTGCACATCATCTTGAGCTCCTCGTCCACCACCATGGACAGCTCCTCGGTCTCCTTGCGGTCGCCGAGGAAGGCGAGGAGGGAGCCGGCCGTCGGCCCCCCGGCCGGATAGCGGTACGTACCGCTGATGGGGTTCATCACGACCGTGCCCCCGGACATCCGCACGTGCACCTCGGGGCTGGCCCCGACGAGGGTGCGGTCCCCGGTGTGGACCACGTACGTCCAGTACGCGCCCCGCTCGCCCTCCAGCAGCCGCCGGAACAACGCCAGGGCGTCGGCGCGGCCGAAGCCCTCGATCCGGCCCTCGTAGGTGCGCCGGATGACGAAGTTCGCGCCCTCGCCCCGGCCGATCTCGTCCTCGATGACCCGCCGGACGGTCTGTGCGTACTCCTCGTCGGGAACGTCGAAGCCACCGCCGTCGACCCGTACCTCGTGGGCCGGCAGCGCGGCCAGCGCCTCGGCGAGCGGGATCTCGTACGCCTCGTCGGCGACCAGCACGCTCAGCGGCGTGCCGTCGTCGCGCACGTCGAACCCCCGCTCCCGGATCTGGCGGAAGGGGACGAGGGCCAGGGCGGGCCGCTCGCCGACGGGCAGGTCGGCCAGGAGCCCGGCCTCGTGGACCGGGCCGATCAGCACCTCGACGGTGTCGTGGTCGCGGCCGGGCGTGCGGCGGCGCAGCAGCGCGAAGGGCGGGCAGGTGTCGTCGAGCAGGCGGCTCAGGAGCGGGTGCGCGTGCGAGTGCAGGTGTGAATGCGCGTGCATGGAGTGGGCGTCCTATCCGGTTTCGGAGGGTGGGACGGCCCGGTGTTCCAGCGGAAACACGGAAGGCCGCCCCTCGGGGCGGCCTTCGTTTCGCTCGTGTCTTCAGGTACGCGAGAGAGATGGGCCGCCGGGAGCGGGCCACCACCAGTTCTGGTTCGAGTGCGCGTACATGCCCTGAACCCTAGCCCACCGGTCCGGCCGGGGCTGGTAAACGGGTCAGTAACACAGGGAGAGACATCCGTCTCACGTAGTGGTCGTCGACCGGGAGGTGCGGTGTGACGCCGTAATGTGTGTGGGGTGACCGTGAACGCAGAAACCCAAGCCCCCGCCTCCAAGGCGACCTGGCGAGACCTTCCCGCGGCGCAGCAGCCTTCGTACCCCGATGCCGAGGCCCTGCGCGCTGTCGTCGCGGACCTCGAGTCGTATCCTCCCCTCGTTTTCGCGGGCGAATGCGACCAGCTGCGCGCCCGCCTGGGAGCCGTCGCCAAGGGCGAGGCGTTCCTGCTGCAGGGTGGCGACTGCGCCGAGGCCTTCGATGCCGTCTCCGCCGACCACATCCGCGCCAAGCTGAAGACGCTGCTCCAGATGAGTGCCGTCCTGACGTACGCGGCCTCCGTGCCGGTCGTCAAGGTCGGCCGCATCGCGGGCCAGTACTCCAAGCCCCGCTCCAAGGACACCGAGACCCGCGACGGCGTCACCCTGCCGACGTACCGAGGCGACTCCGTGAACGGCTTCGCCTTCACCGAGGAGTCCCGCGTCCCGGACCCCGAGCGCCTGAAGCGCATGTACCACGCGTCGGCCTCCACGCTGAACCTGGTGCGCGCCTTCACCACCGGCGGTTACGCCGACCTGCGCCAGGTGCACGCCTGGAACCAGGACTTCGTGAAGAACTCCCCGTCCGGGCAGCGCTACGAGCAGCTCGCGCGGGAGATCGACAACGCGCTGAACTTCATGAAGGCCTGTGGCACCGACCCGGCGGAGTTCAAGGCCGTCGAGTTCTACGCCTCCCACGAGGCGCTCCTCCTCGACTACGAGGGAGCCCTCACCCGTACGGACTCCCGCACCGGCCGGCTGTACGACACCTCGGGCCACATGGTGTGGATCGGTGAGCGCACCCGCCAGCTCGACCACGCGCACATCGAGTTCTGCTCGCAGATCTCCAACCCGATCGGCATCAAGCTCGGCCCCACCACCACGGTGGACGAGGCGCTCACCTACATCGACCGCCTGGACCCCGACCGCGAGCCGGGCCGGCTGACCTTCGTCGTCCGCATGGGCGCCGACAAGGTCCGCGACAAGCTCCCCGAGCTCGTCGAGAAGGTCACCGCTTCCGGTGCGACCGTCGCCTGGGTCACCGACCCGATGCACGGCAACACCTTCGAGGCGGCCTCCGGCCACAAGACGCGCCGTTTCGACGACGTGCTCGACGAGGTCAAGGGCTTCTTCGAGGTCCACAAGGGCCTCGGCACCCACCCGGGCGGCATCCACGTCGAGCTCACCGGTGACGATGTCACCGAGTGCGTGGGCGGCGGCGACGAGATCTTCGTCGACGACCTGCACCAGCGCTACGAGACGGCCTGCGACCCGCGCCTGAACCGAAGCCAGTCCCTGGACCTGGCGTTCCTGGTCGCCGAGATGTACCGCGACCAGTAAGCGTCGGCGCAGTGTGAGCACCTCGTGACGATGGGGCGCGGATCGAATGTGATCCGCGCCCCATCGTCGTACCCGGGTCTTTTAGGGAACCCTAAGTTTGGGTACGGTTAGGTAAGCCTCACCGAATGCGGGAAGAGGTGGTCGACCCGTTCCGGACAGGGAGGTGAACCGCGTGTACGTCTGCTCTTGTTTCGGGATCACCGACAAGCAGGTCAAGGACCACGCGGCCGCCGGGGCCTGCACCCCCCGCCAGATCGCCTCGGCCACCAAGGCCGGCACCGACTGCGGGTCCTGCGTGCGGACCATCCAGGGCCTCCTCGGCCGCGGGGCCTGCCCGCGCCGCGAGCTGCTGGAGAAGGGCGATGCCGTCGCCGTGCTCGCGGCCGATCCGCTGGTTCCCGCGGGCGCGGAGCTCGCCGAAGCCGCGTAGGACGCCGCAACCGCGCAGGGCGCCGCAAGGGCCGGCCGGTATGCCGGCTGCTAGCTGGGCTGCTCGATGAGCTGCGCGATGTAGAGCGCCTCGCCGATGGACTCGATCAGCTCCAGCTGGGTGTCGAGGTAGTCGATGTGGTGCTCCTCGTCCTCCAGGATCTCCTCGAAGAGCCGCGCCGAGGTGACGTCACCCTTGCCGCGCATGACCTCGATACCGCGCTTGAGGCGGTCGATCGCCTCGACCTCGACCTGCCGGTCGGCCTGGAACATCTCCGTCAGGGTCTGGCCCACCCGGACGTGGAAGAGGCGCTGGTAGTTCGGCAGACCGTCGAGCATCAGGATGCGCTCGGTGATCTTGTCCGCGTGCTTCATCTCATCGATGGACTCTTCGCGCGTGTACTTGGCGAGCTTCGTCCAACCCTTGTTGTCCTGGATCCGGTAGTGGAGCCAGTACTGGTTGATCGCCGTGAGCTCGCCGGTCAGCTGCTCGTTGAGGAATTCAAGGACCTCGGGGTCGCCCTGCATCGCAGAGGCTCCTTCCAAAGCAATGTCACAGCAATGTGACGGGGCAGGTGCGCGCATCCTTGCACCGCCGCAGGAGGCCGTCCAGTAAGTGCCTCCTTAGTGGGAGTTACCGTGACTTGCCCGAATCCGGGCGAAGCTGGTCATGACCACCCCGCCAAGTCTGTCACCATGGAGACATGGGTCAGCCGGAAAGCCGGGAATCTCCGGGATCAGAGCAACTGGAGCTTCCCCCGGGGCAGCGGTTGCAGCGCGGCTGGCCGGTCACCCACTACGGGCCCGTACCCAAGTTCAAGCCCGAACGCTGGGAGTTCCGCGTCTTCGGCGCGACGGCCGACGGTGAGAAGCACTGCTGGAACCACGAGGAGTTCGCGGCCCTGCCGTTCGACTCCGTCGAGGCGGACCTGCACTGCGTGACGAAGTTCAGCATGACCGGTGCCGAATGGGGCGGCGTTCTCGCCCGTAGGATCCTCACCCTCGCTCCGCCGTCCCCGCAGGTCACGCACGTGATGGTGTGGGCCGAGTACGGCTTCAGCTCCAACCTGCGCCTCGCGGACTTCGCCTCCGAGCGGACCGTCTTCGCCACGCACCAGGGCGGTGAACTGCTCACCGCCGAGCACGGTTTCCCGCTCCGGCTGGTCGTGCCCCACCTCTACGCGTGGAAGGGCCCCAAGTGGGTCCGCGGCATCGAGTACATGACCGCCGACCGCCGCGGCTTCTGGGAGGAGCGCGGCTACCACAACATCGGCGACCCCTGGCGTGAGCAGCGCTACTCCTACCAGGAGGAGCCGGGGGACGGACCCGAGCTGTAGCTCATCGGTTCGACGGCTCAGTGGTGGTACCGGTGGACCACCGCGTGACCCTTGCCGCGGCCGATCATCCACTTGTTGACCGGCGTCGTGACGACGAAGGCCGCCGCGAACGCGATCCCGAGCGCCGCCCAGAACAGCGCGTCCGACAGCATCGCGTCCATGGCTCCGGGCCAGAGCAGGATCACCCCGTTGTCGATCACTTCCATGACGGCGATCGAAAGGGTGTCCGCCGCCAACGCCACCCGGATGGCCGTACGGAAGTCCAGGCCGGCGGAGCGGATCCCGCGCAGGGTGAGCGCGTAGCCGAAGAAGAACGCGAGGGTGATCGCGAGGACCATCGTCGGGGCGTTCCCCCAGCCGAGCGCGGTGCCGATGACCATGCCGAGCACCTCGCCGATGGCGCACCCGGTGAGGCAGTGGAGCGTGGCCCGCGCGGCGGCGGCCCAGGTGACCTTCCCGCCGCCGGCGGTCTGGCCGTGCTGGTGCCCGTGGTGCTCGTGCCCCGCGTGACCCTGGTGCTGCTGGCCTTGCTGTCCCTGCTGCTCGTGTGAGTGCTCCATGACAACCCCCTGGCGAGGAACGCCGGATAGCGGCTCTGTCGGTCGATAGGACAGAACCGTATACCCCCCCGGGGTATTCCTCAACGGGTCAGCCGAGCTCGCGCAGCTCCTTCAGCAGTGCCACGTCGGCCGCGTGCCCTTCCTTGCCGCCCGGCGTCTCGGTGATCAGGGGGACGCCCGCCATCGCCGGATGCGTGAACAGTTCCGCGAAGGCGTCGCGGCCGATGTGGCCCTGCCCGATGTTCTCGTGCCGGTCCTTGTGGGCGCCCACGCCCTCCTTGGAGTCGTTGGCGTGCACCAGCTTCAGCCGGCCCTCGCCCACCGTGTCCACCAGCAGGTCCAGGGTCTGCTTCGTCCCGCCCGGCTCCGCCAGATCGTGCCCGGCCGCGAAGATGTGGCAGGTGTCGAGGCAGATCCCGAGCATCGGATGGCGGTCGAGGGCGTCGAAGTACGGGCCGAACTCCTCGGCCGTCGAGCACAGCGAGGAACCCTGCCCGGCCGTGGACTCCAGCAGCAGGAAGGGGTCGTCGTCATGCGTCAGCTCGTCCAGCAGCGGCAGCATGTGCTCCCTGATCTGCGCGTACGCGGCCTCGCGCGGCCGCCCCCCGGTCGCCGAGCCGGTGTGCACGACCACCCCGAGCGCGCCGATCGCACGGGCCCGGCGCAGCGAGTGCCGCAGCGATTCCACGGACTTCTCGACGGTCGCCTCGGTGTGCGAGCCGAAGTTGATCAGGTACGGCGCGTGGACGTAGGCCGGGATCCCCTGCGCGGCGCAGGCCTCGCGGAACAGCTCGTCCTGCGCCGGATTGCCGACCGGGGTGGCCCAGCCGCGCGGATTGGCGACGAAGACCTGTACGGCCTCGGCACCCATCTCGCGGGCGTACGCGAGCCCGACCGAGGCGAGCCCGCCCGCGACGGGCACGTGCCCGCCCACCGGATTGCGGCCCATTGAATTGTTGTTCATGGCGTGCTGTTACAGCCCCTTGGTCCTGATGGTGATGGTGCTGCCCTCGGCGGCGTTCTGGCCCGCGGGGACCGACTGGGAGTCGACGGTGTTGCTGAAGGAGAGGAAGGGCTTGTCGACCTTCACCTTGAAGCCCAGGCCCTCCAGGGTCTTGCGGGCCGCGTCGGCCTCCTGACCGGTGACGTCCGGGACCGGGATCTGGCGGGGGCCCTTGGACACGGTGAGGGTGACGGTGTCGCCCGCGGCGGCCTGGGTGCCGGCGCCGATCGACTGGTTGGCGACCGTACCGGCGGGGGAGGGGGAATTGACCTCCTCCGGGGCCGTCTCCACCTTCAGGCCGAGCCCCTCCAGGGTGGAACGGGCCTGGTCGAGGGAGATGCCCGTGACGCGGGGGACCGGCACCGGACGGCCCTTGCTGACCACCATCGCGACCAGGGTGTCGAGGGCGCGCTTCTGGCCGCCCGTCGGGTCCGTGCTGATCACGGAGCCCTGTGCCACGTCCTGGCTGAAGGCCTGGGTGACGGCGCCCGGGGTCAGGCCTGCCGAGGTCAGCTCGGCCTTCGCGGCCTCCAGGGGCTTGCCCTTGAGGTCCGGAACGATGACGACCTCGGGCCCGCGCGAGATGGTGAGCGTCACCGCGCCGTTGCCGCGGATGCGCTTGCCGCCGGCGGGGTCCGTGTTCATCACGGTCCCCTTGTCGAAGGCGGCGCTGAACTTCCGGTCGACCCGCTTGACCCCGAGCCCGGCCGCCGACAGCTGGGACTTGGCCTCCGCTTCGGTCTTGCCGAGCAGATTGGGGACCTTCGTGAACTGGCCGGAGCTGATGTACCAGACCCCCGTACCGAGGCCGAGGCAGAGCAGGACGCCGATCACGGCGAGCAGCGCGCCGCCGGGGCGGCGGATCCGGGAGGCGGCCGGCGCCGGGGGCAGGGGCGGAGCCGCGAGCCGGGAGGTGTGGGACACCGGCTCGGCGTGCGAGGCGTGCACGGCGTGCGAGGCGTGCGAGGTCACCGGGCGGGGGATCACACTGGTGCGGTCCTCGGCGGCGGTCCGCTCCGCGGCCCGGGCCTGCGGCGGTACGGCATCCAGCTCGGCGTCGCCGAGCTGGGCGCGGGCGTCCATGGCCAGCCCGAGGAGGGCGGCGGCATCGTAGGGGCGCAGGTCGGGGTTGCGCGCGGTGGCCTGGGCGACGAGCTCGTCCAGCGCGGCGGGCAGGCCGGGCACGGCGGCCGAAGGGGGCGGGACGTCCTCGTTGAGGTGCTGGTAGAGCACCTGGGCGGGGTTGGCGCCGGTGTGCGGCTTGGAGCCGGCGAGCATCTCGTAGAAGACGACGCCGCAGGCGTAGACGTCCACGCGGGTGTCGGTGACGCCGTTCTCGATCTGCTCGGGGGCGAGGTAGGAGATGGTGCCGAGGACGGACCCCGTGGTGTTGGTCACGGAGTCCACGGACCGGACCAGCCCGAAGTCGGCCACCTTGACCCGGCCGTCGTCGCCGATCAGCACGTTCTCGGGCTTCATGTCCCGGTGCACGAAGCCGGCGCGGTGCGCGGCGCCGAGGGCGGCGAGCACCGGTTCGAGGATGTCGAGGGCCGCACGCGGCTGGAGCGCGCCGCGCTCGCGGAGCACGTCGCGCAGGGTGCAGCCGGAGACGTACTCCATGGCGAGGTACGTGTACGGGCCGTGCGTGCCCTGGTCGAAGACGGCCACGACGTTGGGGTGGGCCAGCCGGGCCACGGACTTTGCCTCACGGATGAACCGGTCGACGAAGCCGGGGTCGGCGGCGAGGGCCGGGTGCATCACCTTCAGGGCGAGGACCCGGTCCAGGCGGGTGTCGACGGCCCGGTAGACCGTGGCCATGCCGCCGGCCGCGATGCGGGCGTCCACGCGGTAGCGGCCGTCGAGCGTCTGCCCGACGAGGGGGTCATCCAGGGTCGTGTCCACCCGGCGATTCTACGAGGGCCGTGCGCGGCCCCGTCCCGGGTGGCGGTGGGTTGCAGCCCACCTGTGACGTGGGGCGGTGCGGCACGGGTTCCGGCGTGTGCGGGACCTGATGGCGTACGGCTTCCGGCGTGTGCGGGGTCCCTGCCCCCTCGCGCTCCACCCCGGGCCGGTGGCTGCCCACCCGCCCCCCTCGGCACCGAGGCGGGACCAGACCGCCCAGCCGGGCGGGACCGGGGGAAGACGGGACCGGGCCCGGCCGGAAGCGGCGAAGGCTTCGGG
>NZ_JBIAHN010000016.1:0-245568 GCF_042870555.1 Streptomyces sp. NPDC006487 | reverse complement strand
GTGCCTCCCCTTCGGGGAGGGGAGCCCTTCGCTTCGCTCCGGGCTGGGGGCCAAAGGCCCCCAGGGGTACCGAAGCGCTGCGCGCTTCGGACTGATGCCCCTCGCTGCGCTCGGGGGCTCCGCTTCGCGGAGCTGGTGCCTCCCCTTCGGGGAGGGGAGCCCTTCGCTTCGCTCCGGGCTGGGGGCCAAAGGCCCCCAGGGGTACCGAAGCGCTGCGCGCTTCGGACTGATGCCCCTCGCTGCGCTCGGGGGCTCCGCTTCGCGGAGCTGGTGCCTCCCCTTCGGGGAGGGGAGCCCTTCGCTTCGCTCCGGGCTGGGGGCCAAAGGCCCCCAGGGGTACCGAAGCGCTGCGCGCTTCGGACTGAGGGGGTCTGGCTGCGCTAGGCCGGCCCGCTTCGCGGGCCAATGCCTTTCTCTCCTTGGGGGGAAGGAGCCCTCCGCTTCGCTCCGGGCTGAAGGCCTTTGGCCTTGAGGGGGTCCGAAGCGCTGCGCGCTTCGGACTGAAACAGCCTCGCTGAGCTCGGGAGGCCCGCTTCGCGGGCCAATAACTTGTGCTCTCGGGCAAGGTGTGCCCTCCGCTTCGCTCCGGGTTGGGCGTCATTGACCGTCAGGAGTTCCGAAGGGCTAGGCTCTTCGGAATGAGGTTCCTAGCTTTGTTTGGGGACCTGCTTTGGAGGCTGGAGCCTCGTCTTCGGCGAGGGAGCCTTCTGTTTTGCTTCGGTCTTCGGAGCCAAAGGTCCTAGAGGTTCCGAAGTGTTGTAAGCCTCGATCTGAAGCCGCTTTGCTGTACTTGGGGGCAGGTCTTCCTTGGGGACCAGTACTTCTTCGAGGGAGTGAGCCTTCCGCTTCGCTCCAGGCTGAGGGCCCTTAGCCCCAGGGGGTATTGAAGAGCTACGTGCTTAGGACTGGGGCAGCCTTGCTGTGCTCAGCCGGCTTTTTTTACGGTCCGGTCTTTAGTAGGAGACGGCCCTACGTTCCGCTCGGACCTTGCCTGTTCTGAAGGGCTGGGGACTTCAGAGTGAGACCTTCGCTGAGTACAGGTGTCGTACGGAGCTGTGTTGCTGGGTTTGGACTGAGGTCTCTTAGTTGTGTGGGTTGGGCTTGCTTGTAGAACTTGGATCAGATGCCTGGGCTTGGAATCAGCCATAGGTGTTCTCTGAGGGTTTACGGGTGTTCGTGGGGGTCGAGTGTCTTCTTCGCAGTGGTGAAGGTTGATTTTTGTGGTGTTGAGGGATGCGGGATGGTTTGGAGGGGCTTGAGCTGGGGTTTTGGGTGGTGGTCTTAACGGCGTTAACGCGGGTGGGGGTTTGGGGTGTTAACCGAGTTAAGGGGTGAAGGGGAGGCTTGCTTCAAAATGTGGTGTGGATAGAGACGGGAATCAGTCAGATTCTGGGGTTGTGGCTGGGCGGTAGGGGGCTTGTGTCAGGGATGAGGAGGTGGGGGAGGTGCTTGTTTTTTGGGGCGCTTGGGAGGGCTTGCCTGCTGGTTGAGACGGCGTTGAGGGCTTGGGCGGGAGCGACCACCGGCCTATAGAAGGTACGGAGATGCGTCGTCGCAGGTCAGAGGGGGTGCAGGGGAAAAGATATGTCCCCTCAGGAGGGACATATCTCGGGGGTTGTGTCGCTGCTAGGGGGACACAACGGCTGCAAAATGTCAGTGACACTGACGTAAAATGCGCTAAAACGTCGGGGGGGCTGACGTATTGGGGGAGATCTGCCGGCTAACTGGTGGCGGGGCGGGTGGGGTTGGCGGGGGAGGGGCGGGAGGGGGCTCGGAGAACGGTGTGGCTGAGATATGTCACCTGTGAGGGGACACAAGACACGCCGAACGTCAACGAGCGTGACACTTGTGTCACCCTTGTTGACATACTGATCTCCGCAGATCAACGGAGTGGAGAGCAGCCTCGTGTCATCAGAGCCACAGCGCCGCCGGGGCAATCCGGTAGGGACCCCGCGTCCCGATCTGCCGGTGGACGACGCGATCTCCGCGTGGAGTCAGCCCCTGGCTCCGGTCAAGGATCTGGACAGCCTCGCGAAGCGGTACCCGACGCGGAAGCTGACACTGGACGGTGAGCGCAAGCCGCTGGAGTTCTACGGGACCGAGAATCAGCCGAATGCGTTCTCGATGGACAGCCTCGAGTTCTTCCTCGTGATTGCCCAGTACTTCCGTGAAGCGCTGCCGCTCAGGCTGATCCTGCTGCTCATCGCCTGTCAGCGGGCGGGGGGGCGGATTCCACTTACCCAGGAGGAGATGGCTACCATCCTGGATGTCAGCCGGACGAAGACGTCGGAAGCTCTGCACACGGTGATGTCTCATGGGATCGTCTTCAAGGTGCGGCGGGGTGTGTATCAGTTCAACCCGCCCTACAGTTACCGGGTGGCGGAGTTCATCCCGGGTACCGAGATGACGGGTGAGTTCGTGAAGGTGGAGCAGCACGGGACCATCTCGCAGATTCGTAGCGATACGAGCCTGCCTGACTTGGTTCGCTTCCCCTCACTGGACCACATGAGGCAGGCCATCGCGGAACTGCGGGCCGAACGGGCAAGAGAGCGCGCTGCGCGTCGGGTGAGCCGGACGAAGCGCACGGGAGAAGGGACGGCTCAGTGAGTACCTTGCGATTCGCTGCGGTCAACGCAGACGGGCTGCTCTCCGACCTCGACCTGCCGCCGGCGGCGTACCGGGTGCTGCTGAAGCTGCGTTCGCTCAGTGAGCCGGGCGGGCGGATCCTCATCGACCAGGCGACGGTCGGCGGGATGCTGGACTTGAGCCGGCCGAGCGTGAACGCCGCGCTGCGGAGCCTGGAGCTGGCGAAGTTGGTCCGGAAGATCCGGAACGGGGTCTACCAGATCAACCCGATGCTCGCCGGGTACACCTCGTTCGAGGATGCGGTCGCGGCCGTGAACGAGATGGACGCGGAGGAGCGGCTGGACGCGCGGGGCTATGTGGCCAGCTACCACCGGGCGGTGGCGGCGTATCAGGACCAGCTCGCCGAACAGCGCAAGAAGAGGGCGGCTCAGGCCGTGGCCAAGAAGGCGGCTGAATCGAAGCGGCGTAGGGCGCTGCACGCGGTTGGCTGAGTAGGTGGTGTTTGTAGGGCTTCTGAGGGGTGCTCAGGGGCTTGTGAGGGCCCCGGAATGTCCGGGGCCCTTTGTGGTTTCTGAGGGGCTCAGGGGGGCGTGTGGGGGTTCGGGCTCATGTGAGGGTTCTTCAGAAGTTGAGTTCCACGTAGTCGATGTCGGTGAACTCGACCAGGAGGCCCTGGGCGCGGGCGCCGTGGTCCTTGAAGTAGATCTCCTGGAGCCCTTCGGCGGTGATGCCGCGGAGCTGGGCTTCGGTGGCTCCGGCCTCGTGTGCGGTGAAGAGGCGGGAGGCGTACTCCGGGGGGAGGTGCTGGGTGATGCGGCGCATCCGGCCGTCGTCGGTCGTGCCGGGGGCGGCGCTGAAGCCGAAGCGGGCGCGGGTCTCGATCACGAGGCCGGTCTGCTTCGCGGCCTTGGCGCGGGCCCGCTTGCGGACGAGGGGCTGCCAGCGGCGGCGTACCTCGCGCTCCAGGCGGGCGGAGAGGGCCGGCTTGGGCTGCTTGATCTGGTCCTTCACGTACCGCTCGACGGTGCGCCGGGAGATGGCGAGGAGGTCCGCTACGGCCTTCGTTGATTTGAGCTGTTTTACGAGGTATCGGATTTGGGCGCCGGCCGACTTGGGGATGGGGCGGGTGAAGTTCTGTTCGTCGGCGCGGTCGAGGCTGTCGCTGATCTCGGACATGGGTGGCTCTTACTCTCCGTCGGCCGCGGCGTCGTGGCCCTTGATGTGGCGGGCGGGGTTGTGGCGTTCGTCGAGGAGTTGAACGGCCCAGAGGAGGGGCTGGGTGCCCTCGTGCTTGACCATGCCGGGGCTGACGCCGAGACGGAAGCCACCGGGCAGGGGCTTTCCCTCGGGGGTGCGGGGGAGGAAGTCGAGGGGGCTTGGGCCGTCGGACAGGTAGACCGCGCAGTCGGAGAGGACCGCGATGGGGTGGAGGTCTGCTGTCGTTGCGAGCTTCTGCATCTTGCGGTGCATGTTGACGCGGGCCGTCGAGATGACGGCGGCCCGGATGTCGGGGCGCCAGGTGGGGCGTTCGAGGGCGGGCCAGCTCTCGCCGGGGCGGTAGCCGGCGCCCTGCGGGCGTTCGCGGAGCTTGCCGATGCCGCCCTTGACGGTGGATTTGATCGCGGAGAGGACCGCGGTCTGCGGGGCGGGGGTGTCGGGGTCCCCCTTGTACTCCGCCATGGCCTTCAGGAACTCGGCGTCGGTGAGGGCCGCGTGGACGCCGAGTTCCGCCATCGTCGCCATGTAGGCGTCGCGCAGGCGGGTGTACCAGGCGTCGAGGTACGGGCCGTGGTCCGGGCGGAGCCAGGCCTCCGTGGGCCGGACGGTGAGGCCGAGCTCCTTGGCGTAGGCGAGGGTCGGAGTGGCGTACCAGGCGGGGCCGGTGGGGGGGCGGCCGTGCGGGGTGAAGGGGCTGGGGAGGCGGGGATCCATGGCGGCGGCTTCGGCCGAGAGGTCGGCCAGCCAGCAGCCGGGGAGCTTCGGGTCGAAGCGGGGGCCGTCGGTGTGGACCGCGGGGCCGGTGCCGACGAGGAGGCGGTTGGCCGCCGCGGCGAAGGCCATGTTCACGTCGATGCCCACGGCGTGGGTGCGGGTGCACTCGGCGTCGGTGAGGAGCTGGGGGTCGCGGATCCAGTCGTAGGCCTCTTCGTCTAGGACCTGGTCCGGGGTGCGCTGGTGGGAGCGGGGGTAGAGGGCCGCGACGACCGGGTGCTCGTCGGGGGCCTCCGGGGGAGCGGGGTCGACGGGGCGGGTGAGGGAGCCGGGGACCGGGGCGGAGACCCAGGTGTTCGTGGACTCGTCGCGGGCGGCGCGGGTGGGCGGCCGCAGCGCCGTCATCAGCTCCAGGCCCGAGACGGCGGTGGAGCCGCGGGGGGTGAGGACACGGGTCGCGTAGGAAGTGAGCAGCTCGGCGAGTTCCGGTGCGGGGAGGCCGGCGGTGTGCTCGCCCCAGGCGCGGGGGTCGAGGGCGCCCCAGGGGAGGATCGCGAGCTGGACGCACTGGCGGCCGGTGGTGGGGGTGGCGGGGCGGTAGATGCGGGGCCAGGGGCCGAAGCCGCGGCGGGTCAGCTGCCACTTCGCCTTGGTGAGCTGCTTGATGACGGGGTGGTCGTCGGGGAGGCGGAGACCGCGGCGGTCCTCCAGGACCAGGGGGAGTCCGAGTGCCTCGGTGGCGGCGGGGGTGAGGACGAGGAGGGGGTCGCCGTCCTTGCCGTTGCGGTGGAGGCGGGGGGAACGGAGGTTGGCGGCGGGGGTGAGGGCCCATTCGACGAGGGCGGGGAGGGTGGTGGGGGGTGTGAGGACCGCGCCTCGGGCGGCGTGGGCCTTTCCTGTGCCGTCCAGTACGGCCAGGGGTCCGTTGCCCTCCAGGAGGGGTGGGGGGGTGGATTTGGCGGCACCTGTGCGGGGGGTGGGTGTGGCCGTTCCTGTTCCCGGTCCCGTTGGCGGCTGGGGGGTGCGGGCTTGTGGGGCTGTTCCCCTGCCGGCGCTTTCACGGAACTGGGGCTCCGGACCGGGCTCCGGCTGCGGGTGCGGGGTCGCGGCTTCGGGGCCGGCGTTACCCGGGTGGGAGGGGGCGTTAACGGCGTTAACGGGTGCGGCGCCGCTGGGGGTGGGCCCGGCGTCTTCGGCGCGGGCCCGGAGTGTGGGGGGCTGCAGTGTGGGGGGCTGCAGTGTGGGGGCTTGCGGGGCGGGGGCCTGCGGGGTGTTGACGGTGTTGATGCCGTGGAGGTCTGCCAGGCCGTTGAGGAGGCGGGCGTAGGCGGCGCGCTTGGGGGGCCGGGGGGCCGTGCGGCCGGTTTCCCAGGAGGTGACCGTTTCGCGGCGGACGGCCAGGGCCTGGGCGATCTGGTCCTGGCTCAGGCCTGCCGCCTCGCGGAGGCGCTTGCGCTCGTCCGGGTGCGGGAGGGCGTCCTGTGCCGCGGCCTCTTCCAAAAGGGCATCGACCGCGGCGAAGAGCGTGGTCTGTTCGTTTTCGTGCGCGTTGGGCATGGGCACCTCCAGGCGCAGCTTATGCGAACCGCACCATGGAACGCACGTGAAACACACGTGGGGGGCGTGGTGGTCCGACCGGGCCAACGCCCCCTTCGTGTCGGGTGGGGTCGGGTCTGGTGTGGGGCAGACGCGCGTCAGATGCGCGTCAGGAGGAGTTCCGTCACCGCCTTCAGGTCGTCCGGAGTGAGGTGGGCGGTGAGTGCGTCCGCGATCGTTTCCGGGGAGTCCGCCGCGATCGTGATGCGGCGGGGGGAGGTGGGAGCGGAGGGAGAAGGGGAGGGAGAAGGGGAGGGTTCGGGGGAGGCCTCGGGGTTCGGGGTCGGGCGGGTGCGCTGGCGTGGGGGGTTAACGGCGTTAACGGCTTCGTCTGCCGCGGAGGCCTGGTCCTCCTGGGGGAGGCGGCCGATGCGGCGGGCCGGTTCCACCTTGAGTTCGCCGGTCTCCACCTTGTCCTGGAGTTCCGGGGTGAGGTTGAGGAGGGTCAGGCGCTGGGAAACCCAGGCCGGGGTCTTGCCCAGGCGCTTGGCGACCTGGGCCTGGGAGCCGTGGACCTCGACGAGTTGCTGCAGGGCGCGGGCCTGGTCCATGGGCGCCACGTCGACGCGGTGGACGTTGGCGATGAGCGCCGATTCCAGGATGTCCGCCGCCGAGGAGGCGAGGGAGTCGTTGACGTGGATCTGCATGGTGCGGAGGCCGGCGCGCTGGGCCGCCGCCAGGCGGCGGTTGCCGTCGATGACCACGTACGGAGCGCGGCCCAGGCTGTCGGTGTTCCCGGGGTGCGCCTCCATGAAGGCCATGCGGGTGGCGACCGCCAGGGGCTGCAGCTGCCCCCGGGTCGTCAGGGACGCGGCCAGCTCGTGGAGTTCGGTGAGGTCCTCGCGGAGGTTGAAGGGGTTGTGGGCGAGCGCCTCGATCGGCACCTCCGAGGGCGGGACCACGCCGGAGGTGGGAGCGCCGGTGACTTCGGCGATGGCCGCGCGGCGGGAACTGACGCCTACGGGCTGGGCTCGGGCGAAGGAGCTCGAGACTCCGAGTTTGTCGGCCTTGCTCATGAGATCTCCCTTGCGAGGGCGCGGAGGGCGACCGCCTGCTCGCCCTTGGGTGCGTAGACGAACAGGGGCTGCTTCACGCGGACCGCTTCGCGCTGTTCCTTGAGGTCCGGGACGATGGCCACCACGCGCGGATCCTTTATGTCCATCCAGGCCTGGAGGGAGGAGGTCGCGATGTAGCCGCGCCGGCCGTCGTAGAGGTTGACGACGAGACCGAGGTAGTCGATGTCGAGGCTGAGATCGTCGCGGAGGTCGTTGATCTGGGAGGTCAGGAGGTCGTAGGCGTCCGCCGAGGAGTCCTCCGCCTGGACCACGATCAGTGCGCCGGAGGCTCCCGGCTGTTCGGCGTCGCGGCGGCGGCCGTAGTAGATGGCGGCGTCCATGCTGAGACCCAGGCTCGGCGGGCAGTCGATGAGGATGACGTCGTAGTCGGCCTCGACGGGGGCGAGGGCCCGTTCGAGCGCGGCCTCGCGGGCACGGACCGTGGAGAGCCGGACGTCGAGGAGGAACGCGTCCGTGCACGCCGGGAGGATGTGGAGGCGGTCGCCGAAGCGCTCGTCCGGGATGGGGACGATCAGGTCGGCGAGGGGGCCCTTGGCCTCGCCCGCCATGTGGCAGGTGAGACTGTCGCCGCCGATGGGCAGCGGCTGCCGGCCGAGCTGCTTGGTGAGGTGCCCCTGGGGGTCGAAGTCGACGAGCAGGACGCGCATGCCGAGGCCGGGCAGGTCTTCCAGGTCGATGGGCGGGGCGGACGCGGTGCCCTCCTGGCCCGGATCGTCTCCGTCCTCGACGGCCGAGAGCCGGGCCAGTTGGCGGGCCACGCGGACCGGGTGGAGGCTGCCGGGGTCCTCGGCGAGGGCTTCGGCGGTGCCTGCGGTGATGGCGGTCTTGCCGACACCGCCCTTCTGGTTGCACACCACGATGCGGCGGACGACCGAGGGCCGCTTCACGGTGGGGGCCGGGTTCATCTCCAGCCAGAGGGAGACGGCTTGGGCGAGTCCCTGGATGAGGGAGACGCCGCGGTGCTTGGAGTCGGTGCGGAAGGACTCCCACTGGCCGCCGGGCAGCCAGGTGGAGAAGGACTCGGCCCCGGAGGTGTCGACGGGGGAGGGGGAAGAGGCGAGCGCGCTCCAGTGGGCGATGCCCTGGTGGACGGCGTCCTGGATGTCCACCCGCAGTTGGGCGGTGCGGATCTTGAGCTCCTGGCGCAGCCACGGGGGGAGTTTGGAGACGACCTTCTCGCGGTCGCTCGATGAGGGAGAAGTCATGCGAGGGACTTTACTAACGTTCAAGGGTGTTCGTGGGCACCACGCTTGAGTTTTGCTAACGAAGTGGTGTGGATCGGCCCTGAGACGGCCCTGGAACGGCCTTGCGTGCCTTGCGTGCCTTGCGTGCCTTGCGGGTGGGGGCGGGGTGTTGGGACAGGGCGGCCTCGCACGCGCCGTGGTGAGCACCCCCGTGGTTCACCACGGCGCGTGCGAGGCCGCCCTGGACGCGTCGTCAGGCGGTGGTGGCCGGAGCGGAGTCCGGGGTCCGAGCAGCGTCCATGGCTGACAGGCCCAGTTCGGACCGGCATTCGGGCGAGCCGGCCGGGTCGAAACGGGAGATGCGGTCCGCGGGCACGATTCCCGGGAGCACGAAGTTCCACAGGTCGATGACCCGGGCGTGCAGGTCCGCACGGCTGGTGCGTACGTGCGAGGTCACCTGGATGCCGGAGAACGCGGCGACGAGCATGGTCGACAGGTCGTGGGCGTTGACCGAGGGCAGGATGTCGCCGCGCTCCTGGGCCGGTGTCAGGCAGCTCAGGGAGGTGTCGATCCAGGCGTTGTACGGGCTCGGGTCCGGGTCCGTGAAGGAGCCGAACTCGATGACCAGCCGGATCCCGGCGCGGACCCGGATGTTGGAACGGAGACCGAACGCCATCCGGTGGGTCAGGTCGATGGCGGTCTGGAGACCCGGCTCCGCGAGTCCGGGCAGGCCATCGGATACCTGGAACTGCTCGTCCATCAGGGTCCGGGCGATGGCTTCCTTGGACGAGAAGTGAAAGTACAGGGCGCCCTTGGTGACGCCGGCCCGCCCGGCCACGTCGGTCAGGCTGGTGCCGTGGAAACCGGTCCGGTCGAAGGCGATGGCCGCGCCGTCCAGGATCGCCTGCCGGGTGATCTCGGCTCGTTCCTGTCTGGCCCTCGCCATGCGGGTTCTCCTTGGGATCGCGGTAGTTGGGCGGAACCGGGGAGGTGGTCACCACATGGTTCGGCCAGGGCCAATCTAGGCAGACGGTCCTTAAAAAAACCAGTCGACCAGTACTTTTTATGGAAGTGGATCATTAACGGCGTTAACGCGGTGGGTGGGCGGGCGGGTGGGGTCGCGGGTGGGCGGTAGGTGGAGTGGTGGCGTTAACGCCAGAACGGCATTAACGCCGTTAACGTGTACGGTGGACGCAGTTTAATGGCGGGGCGAGTGTGAGGGGATCCCATGACGGACGTGGACGAGCAGTGGGGTGCGGCCGTTCGGCTGCTCTGGGGGCCGCCGGTGAAGCCCGCGCGCGGGCCCAAGCGAGGGCTCACGCTGGAAGGGATCGCCGGTGCGGGGGTCGCCCTCGCGGACACCGAGGGGCTTGCCGGCGTATCGATGCAGGGAGTGGCCGGGCGGTTGGCGGTCACGAAGATGGCGTTGTACCGGTACGTGCCGGGCAAGGCGGAGCTGGTCTCGCTGATGGTGGAGGCCGCGATCCCGGACCCCTCGGTGCTGGACGGCCGTCCGGTCGGGGAGGGCTGGCGTGAGCGGCTCGCGGTGTGGGCGCGGGAGCTGCTGGCCGGATTCAGGGCGCATCCGTGGCTGCTGGAGGCGACGGTCGGGGCGCGGGTGATGGGGCCGGTCGAGGTGGGGTGGATGGAGCGGGCACTCGCCGCGCTCGACGGGTGCGGGCTGACGGGGGCCGAGGCGATCGACGCGGTGGTACTGGTGTCGGGGCACGTACGCGGGATCGCGGAGCAGGAACGCGCGATGGCGGGCGGGGCCGTGGGGGAGGGGCCGGACGCGCAGCTGACTTCGGTGCTCGGCGAGGTGATGCGGCTGCACGGGGAGAAGTACCCGGCGCTGGGGGCCGCGTTGGCCTCCGTGGCGGAGGCCGGGGGGCAGGACCAGGCGCTGGACTTCGGGTTGGAACGGATCCTCGACGGGCTCGGACTGCTGGTGGCGGAGCGGGTGGGTGGGCTTACGCCGTAACGGCGTTGACGCCTTGGTCGTGGGGTGGGGTGGGAGCGGGGCGGCGCGCGAGGCATTAACGGCGTTAACGCCGGAGGGGGCGGGAGCGCTGGTGTCGGTGGTGTGCGTCGTGGGTGGGCGCGGGCATTAACGGCGTTAACGCTGTGAGGGCCCGGGTCTCCGTGGGTGTTGGCTGCCGGGGCATTAACGGCGTTAACGCTGGAGGGGCGTAGCGGTCCCGGGGCCGCTTCGTGCCGTTGCCGGTTCTTTCCCGCGGTGGTGGTTCCGGAGCTGGTGGGCGGCGGGCGGGGCTTCTGCTCCTCTGCTGGTGACCGCGGTCACTTTTGCTTCGTGTCACGTTCCGGGCCGCTCGTCTGTCCCATGGATGACGGCGCAAGGAACGAGTGAAGAAGGAGACGGCCATGAAGGTTCTGCTGGCGGGTGCGAGCGGGGTTCTGGGGCAGCGGGCGGTACGGGCTCTGCGCGCGGCCGGGCACGAGGTCGCCGGTCTGGGCCGGGGTGCCGGGATGGACGTACGAGCCGACCTGCTCGACCGTGAGGGACTGCTGCGCGCCGTGGATGGGCTCGGCTTCGACGCGGTCGTGCACGCGGCCACGGCCCTGTCGGGGAAGACCATGGCCCGGCACCAGGACATGGTCGGGACGAATGCGCTGCGCACCGAGGGGACGGCCAACCTGCTTGCCGCCGCGCGCGAAACCGGGGCACGGCGGTTCGTCGTGGAGTCGATGATGTTCGGCTACGGATACGGGGACCACGGCGGGGCGGTGCTCGGCGAGGACGACGGCTTCGGGCCGCAGGGGGCGAACGCCTGGCTGGAGCGGCACGTGGGTGCGATGCGGACCAAGGAGGAGCTGGCCTTCACCGCCGACGGGATCGAGGGGGTCAGCCTGCGCTTCGGGCTGTTCTACGGGGCCGGTGTCACTGATGTCCACGTGGTACCGATGCTGCGCAAGCGCGCCCTGCCGGTGGTGGCGGCCAAGGGGCGGGCGCTGAGTTGGGTCGACGTGGCCGATGCGGCGACTGCCGTGGTCGCCGGTGTGGAGTCGGGGCGGCCCGGGCAGGCGTACAACATCGTCGACGACGAACCGCTGGGGTGGGACGCGCACATGCGGGCGGTGGCCGCGGCGTTCGGGACGCCCGCGCCGATGACCGTACCGCTGTGGGTGCTGAAGCCGGCCCCGCTCGCGCACACCATCATGAGGACGGACCTGAGGTTGTCGAATGCCAAGGCGGGGCGTGAGCTGGGCTGGGCTCCGACGTACGCGAGCAGTGCGGACGGGGCCGGTTCGCTTGCGGAAGCCGCGGAGGCGGCGGCAGCATGATCGTTCGTGAGCACTGCTGAGCACCTCCCGGGAGCCTCCTTCGACGCCCTCGGCCCCTTCACCGCCCATCGCCGGCTGCTGTTCGACGTCGCCTACCGGATGCTCGGCAGCGTCGTCGACGCCGAGGACGTCCTCCAGGACGCGTGGCTGAGCTGGGACCGGGCGGACCGGTCGGCGGTGCTCAACCCGCGGGCCTACCTGGTGCGCACGGTCACCAACCTGTCCTTGAACCGGCTCACCTCCGCCCGCGCCACCCGTGAGACCTACATCGGGCCGTGGCTGCCCGAGCCGCTGGTGACCGAGTCCCTGCCTGCCGTGCCCGATGGCGCGCAGGAGGTGGAGAGGGCCGAGACGGTGTCGACCGCGATGCTGGTGGTGCTGGAGAGCCTGAGTCCGCTGGAGCGTGCCGTGTTCGTGCTGCGGGAGGTGTTCGGGTACTCGTACGCGGAGGTGGCGGGGGTACTGGACCGAGCGGAGGCGACCGTACGGCAGACCGGGCACCGGGCACGGGCCCATGTGCAGGCACGGCGGCCGCGGTTCGCTGCCGAGCCGGGGCAGCGCCGTGAAGTGACCCGGCGGTTCCTGGCGGCGTGTGCGGGCGGGGACCTGAACGCGGTGATGGAGCTGCTCGCCCCCGAGGTGACGGCCTGGTCGGACGGCGGCGGCAAGGTGACGGCGGCCCGGCGGCCCCTGCACGGTGCCGACCACGTGGCGCGCTGGCTGCTCGGAATGCTGGCCAAGCCCTCGCTGCAGGCGGTGACCCTGGAATCCGCGCGGGTCAACGGGGAGGAGTCGGTGGTGTTCGTACACGCGGGAGTCGCGCGTGCGGCGCTGACCTACGACCTGGACGCGGTGGACGGGAGGGTCGTGAACCTGCGGTTGCAGGTGAATCCGGAGAAGGTGGCGGGGCTGGTGGGGTGGGGAACGGGAGGGGCCGCGGCGGTCGGGACGGCCGGGGCGGCCGGGATGTGAAATCGGCGTGCGGGGGCCGCCGTAGGGCTGTGATCATCATTCGATGATCGATGAGCAGCGAACCCCGCCCGTGCTGGTGGGCGACGAACGGGCCACCTTGACCAGCGTTCTCCAGTGGCAGCGGGACACCCTGATGATGAAGTGCGCCGGGTTGTCGGACGAACAGCTGCGGCGCAGGGCGGTGGCTCCCTCAGGGCTGAGCCTGCTCGGGTTGGTGCGGCACCTCGCGGAGGTCGAGCGCGGCTGGTTCCGCAACGTCGTGGGCGGCGAGGAGGTGCGCGGCTACTTCCCGAAGAACGAGGCGGGAGAGTGGACCGAGTTCCACGTGGACGACGCGGACGTCGCCGGCTCGTTCAAGATCTGGGAGGACACCTGCGCCCGCTCGCGGGAGATCGTGGACGCGGCCGAATCCCTGGACGTGACCGGCTCCTACGGGGACCAGGCCTACTCCCTGCACTACGTACTGGCCCACATGATCGAGGAGTACGCCCGGCACAACGGGCATGCGGACCTGCTGCGCGAGGCGATCGACGGGACCACGGGGGAGTAGCGGCGCCAAGGGGGAACGGGGAGAGGCGTGAGGGAGTGGGGCCCGTCCCCCCGGGGAGGGCTAGGCGCCGGATGCCGTGGCGCGGTCCACCTCGGCCAGGGCTGCCGCCCAGGGGAAGTGCGCCGGGGCGTCCGGGCCCGCAGGGCCGGGGGTGAATCCGCCCTCGCCGAAGAGGACCGAGACGCCGGCGCCGCGCAGGACGGCGAGGGACTGGTCGAACTGCGGATGGGCGGCTAGGGCGGAGTTCGCGCAGGGCATGGTGACGACGGGGGTGCCCTTGCCGATGGCCTCGGAGGCGACCCCGACGACGAAGCGGTCGGTCAGGCCGAGGGCCCAGGCGTTGACCGAGTTGAAGGTGGCCGGGGCAAAGAGCAGGGCGTCGGCCGGCGGCCACACGTCGGGCTCACCGGGCAGTTTGTACTGCCAGCGGACGGGGTGGCCGGTGAGAGCGGCGAGACCATCGAGGCTGTTGGACAGCCAGTGGGCGGCGGTGGGGGTGAGGCCGAGGCAGACGTCCCAGCCCCGGGACTGGGCGTCCTCGATGACATGGGCCACGTCGAAGACGGGCGGGGCGGCGGAGCACAGCAGGTAGAGCGTCTTCGTCGTGGTCATACCGCAATGTGATCATATTGCTTGACGTGCAGGTGACGGCGGCTGCGGCGGACGTATCCGAGGCGCCGGACATGACGAACCCCCGGACCGGGGCTGGTCCGGGGGCCTGGGGCCCTGGGCCCGGGTGGTCGTGAGGGTCAGCGGTGGGAGACGGTCTGCTGGGCGCTGCCCGCGGTGAACGCGTCGAACGCGCCCGAGAAGTCGGTCAGGTCGTCGCCGGCCTGGCCGGGCACCAGGCCCGCGATGTCCTGGACGTCCTGGGTGTTCTGGACGTCTCCGACCGTGCTGGTGACGGCGTCGGCGAGCGGCGGCTCGGCGGCCATGGCGGGGGCGGCGACGGCGAGGGCCGCGGTACCGGCGATGAGGGCCGTGGTGACGATGCGCTTGATCATGTCCTGGTGAACGACACGGTCGTACGGGGGTCACGGCAGGTCAGGCGGACGCCGGCTCGGGTGACGGTGCCCTCGGTCCACATGATGCGGAGATCATCCGGCATTCTCGTTGGTGGGACCGATGAGTTTTCGCGGAGGTCCCGGTCTACCCCTTGTATGTCGCAGCCGCCAAGACCGTGAGGAAGAGGACCGTCATGACCGAGCCGGCCAAGGGCCCCGCCAGCTACTTCCCCTCCATCGAGAAGAAGTACGGCCGTCCGATCGCGGAGTGGCAGGAGCTCATCCGCACCTCGCCGCTGACCAAGCACATGGAGCTCGTCGCCTGGCTCAAGAGCGAGCACGCGATGGGACACGGGCACGCCAACGCGCTCGTGAAGCACACGCTCGACGAGCGGTAGGGGGGAGCCGCCCGGGAGGGTGGGCGAGGGGCGTGGACGCAGGCGTATGCGGTTGAGCTTCTCGGCGATGTTCCGTCTCAGGCCGGGGGAGTTGACTGGTTCTCATGACGAAGACAACGCAGCAGACGCAGAACGACACCACCCTCCGCACGCTGGTCATCGGCGGCACGGGCAAGACGGGCCGGCGTGTGGCAGAGAAGCTCACCGCCCTGGGCCGTCCGGTCCGGATCGGGTCGCGCTCCGGCGAGCCGGCCTTCGACTGGAACGAGCCCGAGGGCTGGGGACCGGCCCTCGAGGGCGTGGACCGCGCGTACGTCACGTACTACCCCGACCTCGGCTTCCCCGGCGCCGCCGAGCAGGTCGGAGCCTTCGCCCGGGTGGCGGTGGCCGCCGGGGTGCGTCGGCTGGTGCTGCTCTCGGGCCGCGGCGAGGAAGCGGCGCAGCGGAGCGAGGAGGCGCTGAAGGAGTCGGGGGCCGACTGGACGGTGGTGCGCGCGGCCTGGTTCAACCAGAACTTCGACGAGAGCTTCTTCCTGGACTCGGTGCTCGCCGGCGAGATCGCCCTGCCGACGGCCGACGCCGTCGAGCCGTTCGTCGACGCCGGGGACATCGCCGACGTGGTGGTGGCCGCGCTGGGCGACGACCGGCACATCGGCCGGACGTACGAGCTGTCCGGCCCGCGGCTGCTCAGCTTCTCCGACGTCGCGGCCGAGCTGTCGAAGGCGACCGGGCGCGAGATCTCGTACGTTCCGGTCTCGACCGGGGCCTACCGGGAGATGCTGCGGGAGAACGGGCTGCCGGAGGAGTTCCTGGAGCTGTTCACCCTGATCCTGGACGGGCGCAACGCGCACCTCGTGGACGGGGTCGCGGAAGTGCTGGGCCGCGAGCCGCGGGACTTCACGGACTTCGCGCGGGAGGCGGCGGCTCGTGGGGTCTGGGACGTGTAGGCGGTGGGCGAGCGGAGTGTGGGCCTGCGGGGTGTGGGCGGGCGAGCAGTGGGCGGGCGGGGACCGGGTGGGGAGAATGGGCCGATGGACACGCTGACGGCTCTGCTCGAAGGCCCCAAAGCCAAATCCGCCTTCCTCATCAAGTGCGCGTTCGACCCGCCCTGGTCGGCCCGGATCGAGGACCGGGCTCCTCTGTCGGTGATGACGATGGTGCACGGATCGGCGTGGCTGCTGCCGGACGGGGCCGAGCCGGTGCTCATCGCGCCGGGTGAGGCGGCCCTGGTGCGCGGACCGGTTCCGTACACCCTCGCCGACGCCAAGGACACACCCCCGCAGATCCGGGTGGGTCCGGACCAGCGGTGCAGCAGGGTGGACGGCGGGGAGGACGTGTCCGACTCCATGGCCCTCGGGGTACGGACCTGGGGCGCGGCGGCAGGTTCGGCGGTGCTGCTGAGCGGCACCTACCAGGACCCGGGCGAGATCGGCAGCCGCCTGCTCACCGCGCTTCCGCCGGTGCTGGTCGGGCCGGTGGACCCGACGCTGGTCGGGCTGCTGGGCGTCGAGATCTCCCGTACGGAGCCGGCTCAGGAGCTCGTCCTGAACCGGCTGCTGGACCTGCTGTTGATCGGCGTCGTACGCGGCTGGCTCGCGGAGCGCGGCGGCGCCGAAAACGACCCGGTCACCGGGCCGGCACTGCGGCTGCTGCACGAAAACCCCGCGTACGGCTGGACCGTGGAGTTGCTGGCCCGCAAAGTCGGCGTCTCGCGGGCCGCGTTGGCCCGCCGCTTCACCGAGCTGGTCGGTGAACCCCCGATGTCCTATCTGACGGGCTGGCGCCTGGCCATGGCGGCGGACCTGCTGCGCGACCCGTCGATGACGCTCGCCTCGGCGGCCCACCGGGTCGGCTACAGCTCGGCGTTCGCACTCTCGACGGCCTTCAAGCGGGTACGGGGGGTCAGTCCGCGGGAGTACCGGGCGGGGGCGGTGGCGGGGGCGGCGGGTTAGGGGTGGGGGCCAGTGGGTTGGGTCAGGGGGTCCGGAGATCCAGGACGGCCACCGTTTCGCCGTCGCTTTCTTCGCCCGTCGGGCGGAAGCCGAGGGAGAGGTAGAAGGGTTCGGGGGTGCCGGGGCCCGGGTGCCAGGTGACGTAGGCGTGGGAGGTGCCGCGGCGGCGGAGTTCGGCGAGGACCGCCGTGACCGCGAAGCGGCCGTAGCCCTTGGACTGGTGGGCGGCCGATATGTTCAGGCGCCAGAGGCCGGAGCGGATGTCGTGGGGGTCCTCGGCCGGATTCCAGGCGATGTCGAGGAAAGCCATCACGAAGCCGACCACCTCGTCGCCGTCGACGATCGCCCGGGGCCAGGCCGTCTCCCCGTGGGCCTCGGCCTCCGCAAGCGACTTTGCGACCGGGGAGACGAGGTGCTCCTGGTCGGGGCGGACCGACAGCGCGCGGACGGCGGCGAAGTTGTCGGGGGTGACCGGGGCCAGGCGGAGGGACTTGACGGATGTGCTCATCCGCGCAGCCTACGTGTGCGGTACATGCGGGTCGGCGGGGGCTGCGCGGTGCTGAAGGTTCACTGGCCCGATCGCGTGGGCGGTGGCACGATCGACAGCCGTCGGGGGGCGATGGGAGCCTCCCGGGGCGTTCTGGATTTCGGACATACGGGGGCACAGCTGATGGGATCCAACGGCACCAGACTCTCCACCGCACTGCTCGTGCTGTCGACCGTACTGGTCGGCCTGATGGCGGGGCTGTTCTTCGCCTTCGACGTCTCGGTGATGCCGGGACTGGCGAAGACCGACGACCGTACGTACGTCACGGCGATGCAGAGCTTCAACGCCGTCATCGACGGCAACCCGCTCTTCGGGACGGTCTTCGTCGTCGCGCTGCTCGCCGCCTTCGCCGCGGCGTTCGTCGAGGCGCGGGCCGGGCGCCGCGCGGTGGCTCTGTGGGCCGCGGTGGCCGCGGCGGCGTACCTCGTCGTGCTCGTCGTCACCTTCGCGGTCAACATCCCGCTCAACAACGAGCTCGCCGACTTGGGTGACGCGGCGAAGCTGACCGACTTCTCGGTCGTCGAGAAGTTCAAGGGCACCTGGGAGACGGCGAACATCGTGCGCACCCTGCTCTGCGCGGCGGCACTGACCGCCCTGGCGCGGGCGCTCCTGCTGTACGGGCGGGCGACGGGGGCTTCGGCGGCGGGTGCCTCGGCGGCGTCGGCGGTGTCCGGCCGCTGAGGGGGAGGACGCCCCCCTAAGCCGCGGTTGCCAGGAGGGCCCAGGACTGGCAGGCCAGGGCGGCCGTGCACAGGGCGGTACGCCAGCGGTTGGCGGGTACCCACTTCGTTTCGAATGCCGCGCGCACGGCGGCCGGATCGGCGATCCGCTCGGCGGGGCCGGCCGCCTCCAGGGCGTTGTTGAGCGGGATGTTCACCCGGCCGGTGACCGCGACGGCGAGTACGTAGAGGACGAGGGCACTCGCCAGCGCGGGAAGCGGCGCGTGGTCACCGGCGGGCAGGTGGAGCCCGAGGGCGAGGCCGGTGAAGAGGAGCGCGCCCAGGAAGGCCAGCATGAACCAGCCATTGACGATGGAAGTGTTCACGCGCTGCATCACGGAGATGAGGGTCCGGTCGTCGGAGCGCTTGAGGGCCGGCATCACCGAGACGTCGAAGGCGAAGAAGAGGCCGGCCATCAGGCCCGTCGTGAGCGTCGCGGCGACGAGGGCGGCGACCCGTGCGATGTCCATACGGCCTGTCTATGTCCTTGCTCCCGGTTCTGTCCATGGTGGAGTGGGAGCCGAGTGGTCCACGGTGGAGTAGGGGCCGAGCCGAGCAGGCCGGAAAGGCTCGTGGTCGTGGTCGGCGGGCGGGGTACCCTCCGGCTGGGACTGTGCTCGGATAATGAATTCCGCGATGCGGAAGTCTGGTCCGTAGCTTCGAGCCGCATCTCGGAGCCGGTCCCGGCGTAGAGACCAGGAGGAACAGACCGTGACGGACCCCAAGGACCCGCAGGGCCGGCTGGACGCGCTGCGCGGCGACATCGAGCGCCGCAACCCCGCCCAGCCCGAGTTCCACCAGGCCGTACGGGAGGTCCTGGACACCCTGGCCCCCGTGTTCGCGGCGCGCCCCGAGTACGCGGATCCGGGTGTGGCCCTGCTGGAGCGGCTCACCGAGCCGGAGCGGCAGATCATCTTCCGGGTGCCGTGGCAGGACGACCGTGGTCGCGTCCACGTCAACCGTGGCTACCGCGTCGAATTCAACAGCGCGCTCGGCCCGTACAAGGGCGGCCTGCGCTTTCACCCGTCCGTGGACATCGGCGTGGTGAAGTTCCTCGGCTTCGAGCAGGTCTTCAAGAACGCGCTGACCGGGCTCGGCATCGGCGGCGGCAAGGGCGGCAGCGACTTCGACCCGCGCGGGCGGTCGGCGGCCGAGGTCATGCGCTTCTGCCAGTCCTTCATGACCGAGCTCTACCGTCACATCGGTGAGCACACGGATGTGCCGGCGGGTGACATCGGTGTGGGCGGGCGTGAGATCGGCTATCTGTTCGGGCAGTACCGGCGCATCACCAACCGCTGGGAGGCCGGGGTCCTGACCGGCAAGGGCCAGGGCTGGGGCGGCTCGCTGATCCGCCCGGAGGCCACGGGCTACGGCAGCGTGCTGTTCGCCGCCGAGATGCTGGCGGTCAGGGGGCTGTCGCTGGATGGGCTGACGGCCGTCGTCTCCGGTTCGGGCAACGTCGCGATCTACACGATCGAGAAGCTGCAGCAGCTGGGGGCGAACCCGCTGACCGCGTCCGACTCGCAGGGCTATGTGGTGGACGAGAAGGGCATCGACCTCGCGCTGCTCAAGCAGATCAAGGAGGTCGAGCGCGGGCGCGTGAGCGAGTACGCGCAGCGTCGCGGGCCCTCGGCGCGGTTCGTGCCGGGCGGGCGGGTGTGGGAAGTGGCGGCGGAGGTGGCCTTCCCGTCGGCCACGCAGAACGAGCTGAACGCGGATGACGCGCGGACGCTGATCGCCAACGGGATCAAGGCGGTGTCGGAGGGCGCGAACATGCCGACCACGCCGGAGGCGGTGCACCTGCTGCAGGCGGCCGGGGTGTCCTTCGGGCCCGGCAAGGCGGCGAACGCGGGCGGTGTCGCGGTCAGCGCGCTGGAGATGGCGCAGAACGCGGGGCGTGTGGCGTGGAGCGCGGAGCGGGTCGAGTCGGAGCTGGCGGGGATCATGCGGGACATCCATGCGGTGTCGTACGCGACCGCCGAGCGGTATGGCTCCGCCGGGGACTATGTGGCCGGGGCGAACATTGCTGGGTTCGAGCGGGTGGCGGACGCGATGTTGGCGCAGGGGTTGATCTGATGCGGGGGCGCGAGGGTGCGCTGATGCGCTGATGCGCTGAGGTGGCGGGTTGGGGCGGGTCGGGGGTGCCGCTGTGCGGATGTGTCCCCTACCCGCCCTTCCTCCGTTCCCCGGGCTGCGCCCGGACCGCTGGGAGACCGGGCTGCGCCCGGGCCTCACGGGGCTCCGCCCCGGACCCCGCGCCTCAAATGCCGGCGGGGCCGGGGTGGGCCGGTTGGGGTGAGCTGGCTGGGGTGGGACCGGTGGGGTGGTCGTAGGGTGGGCGGTTGATGGTGATCGACTTTTGGGGGATCAGTGCTGACCGCGCTTACCGGGGTGTATGGGGACCGGGCCGATGCTCTGCGGGTGGCCGGGCGGGACGCCTCCTATGAGGAGTTGCTCGGTGCGGCCCGTGCCGTGGCTGCCGATGTTGCCGGGGCGCCCGCTTTCGCGGTGACCGCGACGGCCTCGCTGGAGACCGTCGCCGCCGTCGTGGGCGGGCTGCTGGCCGGAGTTCCCTTCGTACCGCTGCCGCCCGACGCGGGGCCCTCCGAGCGTGAGCACATCCTGCGGGACTCCGGCGCGGTGCTCGTCGACGTGGACTTCGCACGGCGCGCAGACGGCGGTGCGGGGGTGGTGGCGGGCCCCGGGCAGCCGGCGCTGATTCTCTACACCTCCGGGACCACCGGGCCGCCCAAGGGGGTCGTCCTCACCGCCGAGGCCGTGGCCGCCGATCTCGATGCCCTCGCCGAAGCCTGGCAGTGGAGCGCCGAGGACACCCTCGTGCACGGGCTGCCGCTGTTCCATGTGCACGGGCTGGTCCTCGGGGTGCTCGGAGCGCTGCGTACCGGGAGCCGTCTCGTGCACACCGGGCGGCCCACCCCCGAGGCCTACGCGGAGGCCGGGGGCAGCCTGTACTTCGGGGTGCCGACCGTGTGGTCCCGTATCGCGGGGGCGCCGGCGGCGGCCGCCGCGCTGGGCGGGGCCCGGCTCCTCGTCTCCGGCAGTGCCGCGCTGCCCGCGCCGGTCTTCCGGGACCTGGAGCGGCTGACCGGGCTGCGGCCCGTGGAGCGGTACGGGATGACCGAGACACTGATCACCGTCAGCGGGCGCGCGGGCGGGCAGGTGCGGCCCGGTACGGTCGGCACTCCGCTCCGCGGCATCCGTACCCGGATCGTGGCGGAGGCGGGCTCCGAGATCGGCGAGCTCCAGCTCACCGGGCCGACGCTGTTCTCCGGGTACCTGGGCCGCCCCGAGGCCACGGCCGCGGCCTATACGGAGGACGGGTGGTTCCGTACGGGAGACATCGCGGCCGTCGACGAGGCCGACGGGGTCCACCGGATCGTCGGCCGGGCCTCCATCGACATGATCAAGTCGGGTGGGTACCGGATCGGCGCCGGCGAGATCGAGAACGCGCTGCTGGATCACCCCAAGGTGAGCGAGGCGGCGGTGGTGGGGCTTCCGGACGCCGACCTCGGGCAGCGGATCGTGGCCTTCGTGGTGGCCGAGGGCGTCACGGGTCCGGAACTGACGGACTTCGTCGCCGCGCACCTGTCGGTGCACAAGCGGCCGCGCGAGGTGCGGTTCGTTGCGGCGATTCCGCGCAATGCGATGGGCAAGCCGCAGAAGAAGCTGCTGCTGTCGGGCGACGCCTGACGGTTGTGGGTCGGGGCGGGCGGGACTTGTCGGGCCCGCCCCCCTCCTGGGGACCCCCATTCAGTGGGTGTCGCGGGGGACCAGGTGGCGGGCCAGGACCTCCAGGGCGCGGGTCAGTTCCGGAAGGCCTTCCGCTTCGGTCCAACTTCGGCTACTTCATCGAGCACGACTTCACGGCGATCGTCCAGGACACCCTCGATGCGGCCGCCCTCACCCGGACCCGGACGCGCATCATCGCGGCGGTGGGCACCGCCACCCCGCCCACCGTCTTCGACCACCGGTGCGCGACGGCACTCGCGGCCCTGCTGGACACCGAGATACGGGTCTTCCCGGGCGGCCACAACGGCAACACCACGCACCCCCGGGGCTATGCGGAGCTGCTGCGGGGTGTGCTGGCTCCGGGTGGAGCGTAGGGGCGCCGGAAAAGGGCGACGGGCCTTTCGGGCGGGGCAGGTAGCTTGCTCGCATGGACAAGACGTCTGATCAGGTCAGGGCCGACCGGTGGGCGCTGGTAGCCGCCGGAGTGACCGTCGTGCTGTGGGCTTCCGCGTTCGTTTCCATCCGCTCGGCGGCCGCGCATTTCGGGCCCGGAGCACTCGCGTTCGGACGCTTGCTGACCGCCTCGGTCGCGCTCGGGCTGGTCTTGGTCGTCAAGCGGGTGCCGCCGCCGCCGAAGCAGGCGTGGCCCGGGATCCTGGTGTCCGGGGTGCTCTGGTTCGGGCTCTACATGGTGACGCTGAACTGGGGCGAGCAGCTCGTGGACGCCGGCACCGCGGCCATGATCGTCAACATCGGCCCGATCGTGATCGCTCTGCTCAGCGGCTGGCTGCTGAAGGAGGGGTTCCCGCCCATGCTGTTGGCGGGCATGGCGGTCTCCTTCGCCGGAGCGGTGCTGGTCGGGCTGTCCACCTCGAACGGCGGGAGCGCCTCGCTGGGAGGGGTCCTGCTCTGCCTGGTCGCCGCGCTCACGTACGGGGCCGGGGTGGTCGCGCAGAAGCCGGCGCTGGCGTACGCGAGCCCGGTCCAGGTGACCACGTACAGCTGCTTCGTCGGTACGGCCGTCACCCTGCCCTTCGTCGGACAGCTCGTCGACCAGCTTCCCGGAGCCCCGCTCGACGCCGTCCTCAACATGCTCTACCTGGGGCTCTTCCCGACCGCGCTCGCCTTCACCACCTGGACGTACGCGCTGTCGCGGACCACCGCGGGAAAGATGGGCGCGACCACCTACGCGGTGCCCGCGGTCGTGGTGCTCATCGCCTGGATCGCCCTCGACGAGATCCCGGCCGCGCTGACCCTGCTCGGTGGTGCGGTTTGCCTGGCCGGCGTCGCCGTCTCCCGGAGGCGGCGACGCCAGCCGGCCTAGGGCAAGACGCGCCCAGGCCGGGGGACCTGCGGTCATGTCAGGCGCAGGTCCACGAAGGGCACGGTGTCGCCCGGGAGGACGTAGCGGTCGACTTCGGTGAAGCCGGCTCGTCGTGCGAAGTCCAGGCCCTCCGGGTTGGAGGCGAGGACCACGGTCTCGATCACCTCTGCGCCGAGGGTCCGTGCCTGGGCGAGTGCGGAGGCGTACAGCTCCCGGCCGAACCCCCGTCCGCGGTACGCGGGCAGGACGCGCGCGATCACGGTGGCGGTCGTGGAGCCCGCGGCGGGGGGCCGGAGCGTCGTGCATCCGACGAGGGTGTCGCCGAAGTGGGCGATGTGCAGGACGTGGCGCGCGGAGCGTTCCCGTACGTCTTCGAGGGAGAGGAAGGCCGTCGGGATGACCGTGTTGTGGACGTGCTGCCAGTCGTGCAGGGCGGCCTCCGAGGCGGCGTGCACAGGGTGGATGCGCAGGGCGGAAGCCGGCGGCGGGGTGTCCTGGGCGGCGGCCTCGAGGAGGACGCGGGCCAGGGCGGAGGGGGCGGAGAACATCGGCCAGTGGCCCGTGTCCAGGGTGACCAGCTGCCAGTCCGGGCCGGTGGACAGGAGCTCCGCCACGTCGGGGTGGGGCTCGGCGCCGTCCAGCAGGCATTTGACGTAGGTCGCGGGGAGCTCGGCGAGCGGGTGGGTCAGTACGGCAGGTTCGGTGAGGGTGGCGCCCGGGTGCGGGGTCGCGCCGGCGAGGAGCCGGGCGATCTGTTCGGAGGTGAGGCCCTGGCCCTCGTACTCGGCGGCCGGTTGCGGCGGCCAGAAGCCGTTGTTCGCCGCGAGGGAGGCTTCCACGGCGGAGCGGCCGTCCGGCCAGGCGGAGACGAACGATCCGTTGTGGGTGGGGACGTTGGCGTCGACGAAGACCACCCGGTTCAGGCGGGCGCCGATCCGCTCGGCGGCCTGGCCGACCGGGATGCCGGCGTAACTGTGGCCCACGAGGACCACATCGCGCAGACCGAGTCCGTCGATGGCATCGACTATGTCCGTGACGTGCGTCTGCTGGCCGGCCGCGACGCCCTGCTTGTCCCCGAGGCCGGACAGGGTCAGCGCGTGGACCTCGTGGTCACGGTCACCCGTGGCGCGCAGTGCGGTGCGGAGTTCGGCTGCCACCTCGTCCCATGCCGCCGCTCCCAGCCAGGCGCCTGCCACCAGTACGAATTCAGTCATGAACGTACGTTAATCGAACTGGATGTCGGCGGTGAGGGGCAGGTGATCGCTCGGGGTGGCGGGGAGCGTACGGACGTGGGTGACGGTGCCCGAGCGGGCCAGGATCTGGTCGATCCGGGCCAGGGGGAAGGCTGCCGGCCAGGTGAAGGCGAAGCCGGGGGAGGACGCCGCCGTTGTGGCCAGGGCGGTGCGAACGGGGGCCAGACCGCGGTCGTCGGTGGTGCCGTTGAGGTCCCCGAGCAGGATGACGCGTTCGGCGGGTTCCGCGGCGAGGACGGCGCCGAGGAGGCGTGCGCTCTCGTCACGGCGGGCTGAGCCGAAGCCCGAGGCGCCGAGGCGCAGGGAGGGCAGGTGGACGACGTAGACGGCGACGGGACCGTCGGGGGTCGCGGCGGTGGCGCGCAGGCCGCGGTTCCAGTGCGGGTCGCCGGCGAGGGCAGGCGGTTTGATGTCGACGGGGCGGACGTCGGTGAGCGGGTACGCCGACCACAAGCCGACCGTGCCGTGGGTGGCGTGATGGGGGTGGCCGGCGGCCAGGGTGGCGGTGAAGGCCGTGATGGCGGCGGGGGTGAGCTCCTCGACGGCGATGAGGGCGGGGTGGGCGGCGGCGAGGGCCTTGGCCGTACGGGAGGGGTCCCGGTTCTCGTCGCTGATGTTGTGCTGGACGGCGGTGAGGGCGGGGCGGGCGGCGGCCGGTGGGGCGGGGTGGGGCAGGAGGCCGCCGAACTGGCCCAGCCAGGCGGCGGCGGGGAGCAGGAGGGCCAGGGCGGTGGCGGCGGAGCGGCGCCGGAGGGCCGGGACGAGGAGGAGGGGGACGGCCAGGCCGAGCCAGGGGAGGAAGGTTTCCAGCAGGCTGCCGGGGTGGCCGGGTGCGTCGGGGACGAGGGAGGGACGGGTGAGGAGGGCGGCGAGAAGTACGGAGACGAGTACGGGCACGAGTGCGGGGAGGGGCGTGGTCCAGGGGAGTCGGCGACGGCCGGGGCGGGGTGGCCGGCGGGGGAGGAGGGGGTGAGGTCTGGTGGTGGGACCTTCGGAAGGGCCGGGAGTCGGGCCCGGGTTCGCCTGGGTCATGGGGCCGTTCCTGCCTGTTCCGTTCGGGGGCGTGCGGTGTGACCTGCGGTGGGTACGACGACGCCGGGGGTCCGGAGCCGGTTCCCGCGCGGTGTGCGTCAGGGGGGTAAGCGGTTGCCCCGGAGCGGGGGGAGCGGATCCAATGGGCGCGATGATCAAACGGGCGCGTCGGTCGGGCGGACTTCGGTCGCATCGGCGCGGGGACAGAGGAGCGCCACAGAGTGAACGCGTCGGCATGGCCGTCATCAGGGGAGCTGGTCGGCGGGCCGGCCGTGCGGTTGGGGGCTCTCGTGCCGTTGACGCGCCCCGGCTGGGCCGATGCGGGACGGCACTTGCTCGCGGGACTCGAGCTGGCCGTGCACGAGGTCAACGACGCGGGAGGGGTCGGTGGCCGGCCGCTGGAGCTCGTGGTCCGGGACACCGCGGCCGATCCTGAGCGGGCCGCGGCGGCCGTGGAGGAACTGGCCGCTCTGGGTGTGGCCGCCGTGGTGGGGGAGTACCACAGCGTCGTCGCCCGGGCCGCAGCCTCCCGGGCCGACGGACTCGGCGTGCCGTTCCTCTGCTCCTCCGCCGTGCTCGACGCGCTCACCGAGGAGCCGACGGAGTGGGTCGCCCGCCTGGCTCCGGCCCAGTCCCACGGCTGGCGCACGTACGCGGACTTCCTCCTCGGGGCGGGCCACGGGCGGATCGCGGTGGCGACCCAGCCGAGCGTCTACTGGGCTTCCGGGACCCGCATCCTGCGGGACCACCTCGCTTCCCGCGGCGGCACCCTCGTCGAGTTCGACGCCAACGCGCTCACCCCTGAAGGCCTGTGCGACGCGCTCGCCGAGCACGGTGCGACGGCGCTCCTCCTGCTGGCCGGGTATCCGGAGCCGGCGGCGGCGATCGTCAGGGCCGTACGGCGGGACCGGCGGCTCGGGGAGGTCCTCATCGGAGCCCCGGCCGGACAGCCTGAGTTCGCCGGCTGGACCGGGGCGCTGGGCGCGGACGGCGCCGGGATCCCCTTCCTGCGCTACCTGCCCGAGCGGCTCGGTCCGCTCGGCGACCGGGTGGGCGAGGAGCTCCGCGAACGGCTGGGCGAGGAGCCCTCGTTCGTGGCCTTCGAAGGCTGGGACAGCGTCACCGTCCTCGCCGAGGTACTGCGTTCGCACGGCATGGAACGGGCGGACATCGCCGGAGCTTGGCCGCGGGTGGTGGTCGAGGGGACCCGGGGGACCGTCCGGTTCTCCCGGACGCCGGGGAGCGGCGTCTGGCAGTGGGTCTGGGCACCGGTCCGTGTGGTCGACCGGGATCCTCAGGACACCGGCCGTTTCCGGGTCCTGCACGGCGGGGGCGAGGGCGTGGGCGAGGGGCCGGGCTGACCCGGCCGGTCGGCGGCGCCCTTCAGGCGCGGGCGAGGTGGGCGCGGTACCAGGGGGCGGCGGAGGGGAGCAGGGCGAGGGGCGTGGGCGTGGGGCGCAGGCCGGTCAGCTGCCAGATGGGGTCGGCGCGCTGGTGGTAGTCGCGGGCCAGCAGGGAGAACTGCCGCTCCGTCACCCGGCCGGGGCGCTCGCGGAGTCGTTCCAGGCAGAGGTCCCACGGCCACTCCTCCCGCACCTCGGGCAGGATCCCTTCGGCGGCCAGGGCCGATACGAGGGCGGCGCTCGTCACCGGGACGGGGTGGCTCGCGTGGTGGATCCCGCCCCCGGGCGGGTCCGGGACCGTGGCCAGGGCGTCGATCAGGCGGGCCAGCTCGCCGACGTCGACCACGGACAACAGCGCTCGCCCGCCGTTCCAGCTGGCGGGGACCCGGTTGACCAGCTCGGCCAGGGCCGGGACCACCCAGCGGTCACCGGCGCCCAGCACCAGCCCCGGCCGCAGGACGGTCCCGCCGGCGGCCAGCACCGGGGCTTCCGACTCGAGCCGGCTGCGGCTCGCGGCGGACACCGGATCGGGGGCGACCCCGTCGACTTCGATGCCGCGGTGCGGGATGTTCCCGTAGACCGCGGCCGTGGACAGGTGGACGATCCGGCGCACCCCCGCCCGGAGGGCCTCCGAGAGGAGGGCCGCGCCGCCCAGGACGTTGACCGTGTGGCAGCGTTCGGCGTCCCGTCCGATGTAGGAGGCCAGGTTCACCAGCGCGGTCGCGCCCTCGCAGACCCCGCGCAGCGAGCCGGGGTCGCACAGGTCCGCAGGCATCCACTCCACGCCTTCGCGCGCCGTACCGGGGCTGCGGGCGAGGGCCCGCACCCGGACGTCGGGACGGCGGGCCAGGGCCTCCAGTGCGGCCGAGCCGATGAAACCGGTGGCTCCCGCAAGGACGATCACATGGGGTCTCTCGGATAAGTGCATGGGCTCGATTTCATCGACGTGGGTACGCCGCCCGGCCGACTGCTCCGATGCCTGCGTACGGCTCTTCTCTGCTCTTCGGCCTTTGAGCTACACCGGGTTGCGGCCGCGTGATCCGACACCGCCGTGCGGACCCCTCAGCGGGCGGTCCAGCCGCCGTCCACCGGGACGGTCGCGCCGACCACGAAGGAGGCCTGGTCGCTGAGCAGCCACGCGGCCGCGTGGGCGATCTCGCGCGGGTCCGCCGTACGCGGCAGCGGGGCCATGGCGTGCAGCTCTTCCTCCAGGCCCGGGTTCAGGTCGAACCACTGGGCCATCATTTCGCTGCGGGTGGTGCCGGGAGCGATGGCGTTGACCCGGACGCCCTGGGCGGAGTACTCGGCGGCGGCCTTTGTCAGGCCGATGACGGCGTGCTTCGCCGCGATGTACGCGGCGGAGGCCGGGGTGCAGACCAGGCCCGCGACGCTGCTGTTGTTCACGATCGCACCGCCGCCCGGCAGCATCGCGGCGATCTCGTACTTCATGCAGTTCCACGTGCCGAGGACGTTGGTGGCCATGACGGCCTCGAAGTCCGCGTTCTCGGTGAGGTGCAGCGGCGCGGGGACGGTCCCCAGCCCCGCGTTGTTGAAGGCGGCGTCCAGACCCCCGAAGAGCTCCACCGCCTTGCCCACCGCCGCCTCGACCTCATCGGCGCGTGCCACGTCGACGACGGCGTAGGCGGCGATGAACCCCTCGTCCGTCAACTCGCGTGTGATCGCGGCCAGTTGCTCCTCGCGCCGGGCGGTGAGGAGCACCGAGGCCCCGTTCTCGCAGAACACCCGGGCGGCGGCCGCCCCGATACCGCTGCTCGCCCCTGTGATCAGGGCGCGCCTGCCCACGAGGAGGCCGGTCTTTCCCGCCATGGTGAGTCCTCCGTCTTCCGTCGGGCGTCGCCCGGCCGGGCGACCGGTGCGGTGCGTTGCGGTCCGGGCCGGGCCGGCCCGATGAAGTCTTCAGGGGGAGGGGCCGACCGACACTATTGGCCGGAAAAAGACCCTTCGCGCGGGCCGGACCGGCCCAGGAGCACAGGAACCGTGCGGTGGCCGTTCGAGACGAACGAGAACTTCGGCCGGAGTTCATCGGCCGGCACGGCCAGGGCGATGTCGGGGAACCGCTCGAAGAGCGCCGACAGGGCGATGGCGACCTCCATCCGCGCCAGGTTCACGCCGAGGCAGTGGTGGGCTCCGTACCCGAACGACACGTGATCGGCGCGGGTGTCGCGGGTGATGTCGAAGAGGTCGGCCCCGGCCCCGTGGTGCAGGGGGTCGCGGCCCGCTCCGGCGAAGCAGACGACGATCGCGTCGCCCTGCGGGATCCGAACGTCGTCGTCGATCTCGATCGTCTCGACGGCGTAGCGCAGGATGCTGTGCGCGCCGGGCGGGTCCACGCGCAGGGATTCGTCGATCACGTCCTCCCACGAGGCCTTGCCATTGCGTACGAGTTCCAGCTGGCCGGGGTGGGTGAGCAGGGAGACGACCGCGTTGTCTATGAGGTTCACCGTCGTCTCGTAGCCGGCGGTGAAGAGGAGGATGAGATTGTCGAGCAGTTCCTTCTCGCTCATGTCCGCCGCACCCGAGTCGCGTGCGACGACGAGGCCGGAGGTCAGGTCGTCGGAAGGATTTTCCCGCTTGTGCGCCACGACGTCGTTCAGGATTTCGTACATGGCTATGCCATTCGCCATCGCGTCCTCGGGGGTGATCGAGGTGGCGAAGAAACTGTCGATGATCTTCTGCAGGGGATCGCGCGCAGAGTGCGGAATTCCGAAGAGCTCGCAGACGACGGCGTGGGGCAGTAAGTGGGCGAATTCCTTGCGGAGGTCCACGGGCCGTCCCGCCGGGGCCCGTTCCAGGCGGTCCAGCAGCCCGGCCGCGATCTCCTCGACGCGCGGCCGCAGGGCCGCCACGCGACGCATGGTGAACTCCCCCGCCACCGGCTTGCGCAGGCGCGCGTGCTCCTCGCCGTAGGCGGTGACCATGTTCTGGACCGAGACCCAAATGGCCAGTGGCCACTCCTGGTCGACTTCTCCGTTGATCCACGCCGGCCAGTGCCGGTAGGCGTCTTTCGACACCCGGGGATCTGTGAGCAGGCGCTTTACGAGTGCGTAGTCGGTCACGGACCACGCCTCCACTCCGCCAGGAAGTACGACCCGCGCGGCCCGGCCCAGGGAGCGTATTTCCTTGATCTCTCCGTGGATGTCCTGGCCGAGCGGATCGATGACGAACGGGCACTGCCTGCTCACAGGAGTATCCCTCCTACAACTGCTGGTGACGGTGAGTCGGATGACGTCACAGGCTGGCACGCTCGCGACCTTCCCGCCACTTCGCGCAGAGGTGTCTCGGCCAGTGGATCGCAGGAAATCGACGGCCATTTCGTAGGAAAGGGAGAAGATCAGCCGGAAACGGGAACTGCGTCCAGCGAGGCGAAGAAGACCCGCTGGCCGCCCTGATGGCCGGACACGCTCAGGGAGAGGGTGTCGTCCCGGTTCTGCGTCACCGGCTGCGCCTGGACCAGACAGGGGGAATGGAACTCCACGTACCTGTCGAAGGTCAGGTGGAGCGAGGTCGGGTACAGCCGGGTGGTGCCCGCGACGGCGAAGGCGGCCTGGTGGGTGGCCTCGAGGAGGGCCATGCCGGGGACGTGATCGTTCTCGTGCGCGAACAGCGTCTTGTTCGCGGTGTGCGGCCGCAGGGTCCAGCACCGGGGGTCCATGGTGGGGGCCAGCAGGACGTGGCTCGGCTCGGTCCGCAGGACGAGGGAGGGATCCACCGGTTCGGGCACGGGCAGGAGCGGCCGGGCGTCCGCGTGTTCACCGCGCATCCGGCGGTAGGCGCCGGGAGAGGTGCACGTCAGGTTGCCGCCGCCGGTCGCGATGACCCGGCCGTCCTGCACCGCGGTCATGTGGCACACCATGCCGGAGAAGCGGGTGCCGCGGCGGTTGACCTCGGTGCAGACGACATCCATGTGGATGGGGGAGCCGCTGTCCGCCGCCAGGCTTCCGGGATCGATCCGGTAGTGGATGTCCGACATCAGGAACTGGTGCCCGAGGGGGACGTCGTACTCGGCGTGGGAGAGCAGGATGCCCGTCTGGCGGATGGCCTCCGCGATGACGGTGGGCGAACGGAAACCGTGGAGCGCGGTATGGAACGGGTGGCTTTCAGGCCAACGCAGCGTCACGTCGAATCGGTCGGGAGCGGTGCGTTCCCAGGCCGAGAGGAACACCTCGGAGGTGTCGGGACGGTGCACAAGCCAGTTGGGTACGGCCGGAGGCCTTGCATGTGAGACCCCGACCGACGGTCTTTGGGCGTTTTCACTCGCATACGCGGTGCTTAACATGATGTCTCCTCTGTACTTCGAGGCATATTCGAGTCACTCGTGGTATGTCTTGGTTCGCCGCAAGATACGTGCTGCCTGGTATAATTTGCAACGGCTGTTTTCGGTGACATGCTCATACCTCCGAGGAGGTGCATCGGTGGCCGCCAGCATCGTGGAAGGAGCGAAGGTGTCTCAGAGGGAGACTTCTCGGCGCACCCGGCGACTGATCGTCGAGGCCGCCGGCGCCGTGTTCGCGGAGAAGGGCTTCAACGGGGCCACGATCGCGGACGTTTACCAGCGACTCGGCCTGACCAAGGGTGCCTTCTACTACTACTTCAAGGGCAAGGAAGAGCTGGCCCAGGCCGTCCTGGCCAGCCAGATCGACACGGTCGGCTTCCCCATCCTGCCGCGGAGCACCCGCCTCCAGGAGATGATCGACAAGGGCATGCTCTTCGCCGTTCAGATCCGCACCGATCCGATCGTGCAGGGCAGCCTGAGGCTCTCCCTGGAGCGCGGCAGCCACCATGAGCACCGCCTGCGGCCCTACCAGGACTGGATCGACCACAACCGGCTCGCCCTGGGTCAGGCCCGGGAGTGCGGCGAACTCCACGCGCACGTGGACCTGGACGCGGTCGCCAACCTCATCGTCGGCGGCTTCACCGGGGTGCAGGTGCTCTCGGAGGTGGTGTCCGACTGGGATGACCTGGAAGTACGGGTATCCGTGCTGCTCAGGCACATCATGCCGATCATCGCGCTGCCGACCGTGCTGGCCGAGCTCGACATGGCTCCCGGCCGCGCCGAGCGGGTCGCCGCCGACCTGGAGAAGCACCTGCGGGAGCGGGCCGAGGCCGAACAGGCCGATCCGGCCGATCCGGCCGATCCGGCAGAGCTCCAGGCCTAGTACGTCCCGTCGCCGGGGAGTCCCGGCGACCACACGGCTTCCCCGTTTCCCTCCGCCGGGCGTCCTCGACGCCCGGCGGAGGGCTTTCCGCGCCCCGGTCGGCGCTCCGGGCGGCGACATCAGATCTTCCGATGACGGTTGCCTACCTTCATGCAGGTTTGTTTCCATGGGCGCGGCCCCGAGCCACATACGAGGCTCTTGACCGACCACGGAGAACCCACATGATCAAGCTCGATGACATCCGCCGGCACGCGGCGGGCGGCGCGACGCGGGATGCCTTGGTCGACGGCCAGGTGCGGCTGACCTGGGGCCAGTTCGCCGAGACCGTGGAGCGGACGGCGGCCGGACTCACCGAGCACCTGCCCCAAGAGGGCGCGGTCCGGGCGGTTTTCCTCGCCGGGAACAGCTGGCAGCTCACCGTCGCGATGAGCGCCTGCGCCACCCTCGGCGTCTCCTGCACCGGACTCGATCCGCAGAGCGGCACGGACGACCTGGGCCAGCTGCTCTCCTGGCTGGAGCCGTCCGTGGTCTTCGTGACCTCGGAGCACCGCGCCACCCTCGACCGGCTCGTCTGGCCCAGCGGTCCGCAGGCCGTGCACGTCCTGCTGGACGGGATCACGGCACCCGGTGCCCCGGCGGCCCCCGGCAAGCACCAGGCGCTCAACTTCGACCTGCTGACCGCGGCCGAACCCCTGCGCAGCCTTCCGGCGCCCCGGCCGTACGAATCCTTCGCGGTGGGTGCGCGCAGCGAGGGCCCCTCCCGGATCGCCGTGCGCCGCACCCCTTCCGAGGGCCGCCACCTGGTCGATCTCGTCGACGAGTTCGGCCTCAACCGGGACGACGTCCACTTGGTCTCCGCCCCGCCGACCGAGCCCACGGCCCTCGCGCTGGCCCGCACGATGCTCGGCATCGGCGCCACCGTCGTCCTCGCCGACGGAGCCGGCCCCGAGACCCTGACCGCGCTGCTCGTCGCCGAGCGCGTCAGCACCGGTGTGATCACCCCGTCCGCCCTGCACGGAGTGCTCGGACTGCCGGAGACCGCCGAGCCCTCGCCGCGCACCCGTCACCTGCGGTTCCTCCTCACTCCCGGCGCCCACCTGGGCCGGTGGACCGTCAACACGGCCTGGGAGCGCCTCGGCCCCGTGCTGCACACCGCGCTCGGCAGTGCGGAGACCGGACTGACCGCCGTCATGGGCCCCGAGGAGCTGCTGGTCTCGCCGCCGCGCTCGGGCCACACCACGCTCGGCACCGCCGTCGCCGTCCTCGGCGAGGACGGGCAGCCGGTGCCGCAGGGCGAGAGCGGCCGCCTCGCCTTCGCCGGTCACCAGGTCATGGACGGTTACCTCGACGGCGAGACCCGGTTCGCCGAGCTGGACCTCGGCTGGGGCGCGGAGCGCTTCCTGGTCACCGACGAGTCCGGGCACGTGGACGAGACCGGCCGGCTGCTGGTCACCGGACGGGTCACCGAAGTGCCCGTGGTGGTCCGCGATTCGGCGGTCGACACCGAGCTGTTCCGGCTGGAGTCGGACCTGCTCAACCTGCCCTGCCTGCGCGACACCGCCGTCATGCGGGTCAGCAGCCCGGTGCTGGGCGACGCGATCGTGGTCCCCTTCATCGCCGTGGCGGTCGGTCGCGAGGCCACCGGGTACCAGGCGCTCAGCGCGGCCTGTGCCCGCCGGGTGCCGTCACTGCCCGCGCACGTCATCGCCGTCGACACCATCCCGTACAGCCCGACGGGCCGCATCCGCACCGGGGACCTGCTCGACGCGGTGCTGCCCATCATCACTCTGAACCTGCAGCTTGAGCAGTCGATGCAACAGGAGATGTCCGCGTGAACCTGCCCTCCTTCGACGACCAGCCGTACGACGAGCTGCTGGTGGAGGACTTCGAGACGGCCTTCTTCGCACTCGAGCTCGAACTCCTCGACCTGCCCTGCGTCCAGGACGTCGCGGTGATGCGCACCCGGCTGCCCGAGGTGGGCGAGACGCTGGTGGTGGCCTTCGTACCGCTTCCCGAGGAGGACCAGGAGGCCGGCGGGCGCCAGGCCGCGCTGGCCGCCTGCGAGCGGCGCATGCCGTGGGTGCTCTCGCACGCGGTGGCCGTCGACGTGATCCCGCGCGCGGCCGACGGATCCGCGCGCACGGGCCTGCTGATCGACCGTCTGCTCCCGCAGATCGCCAGGGACCTCCTCTCGCCGATGGAGATGTCCGACTAGTCCACTCCGCCCAACCCGCTGTCAACCACGAAGCAGCGGCTGACCTGTGGCCATGCCCTCTCCGAGGGCATGGCCACAGGTATGTCCGCAGCCGTTCGTCAAGCTGGACGGCGAATCCTCTAGCGAAGTTATACCTGCACCATGGTATGTTTCTAGTCTCCGAGGCTCTGAGCCTCGCAGAAGGGAGCCCCTGCCGTGCAGTTTCAGCAGTTACGCTCGTTCCGTGAAGTAGCCGCCGAGATGAGCTTCACTCGCGCCGCTCGCAACCTGCACTACTCGCAGCCCAGCGTCACCGCCCACATCAAGAACCTCGAGGACTACATCGGGGCCGCCCTGTTCCATCGCGCCGGCGGCCGGGTCCAGCTCACCGAGGCGGGCGTACGACTGCTGCCGCACGCGGAGAAGATCATTCTGATCGCCGAGGCCGCCTGTATAGACGCGGCCTCCGCCGGCCGTACCCGGCCCGCCGCCTGACAGGCCGCCGGACATATTTTCGTAATCCTTCTCCATTCGGCCCGGCCGTGTATCCGAATTACCTGGAACGATGCCGGGCCGAAGTTATTTCCGGGCATTCGGAATTCATCGTTCCGCAATAGTCGAGAAGCGTGACCTGACCTTCTCCGTGACGTCGACAAGCCTTCTCCGCCTCGTTGTTGACGTATCCCCTGGAGCGTGATGGCGCCAGGGTTGGCGTAGATGGGCAATTGTCCGTGCGCAGCCCAACAAGAGCGGATCGGCGGCCGAGCCTACGCTCGGGGCAATCGAACTGTGCGCCCGGCAGCGGTCGCTTGTATTACCCCTGGAGAGGACACCAAAATGGGTCAGGTCCCGATAGCGGATCAGTCGGCCGTCGAGGCTCCGAACGACCTCATGACGGGCGACTCCTACCTGGAGAGCCTGCGTGACGGCCGCCAGGTCTTCGTGGACGGCGAGCTCGTCAAGGACGTGACGACGCACCCGGCCTTCGCCAATGCCGCGAGGTCGACGGCGCACCTCTACGACGCGCTCCACCACCCGGACACCAAGGACCTGATGACGACGGTCGACCGGTACACGGGGTACCGCGTCCACCGCTTCTTCACCCCGGCACACTCGCCCGAGGAGCTCGTCAAGGCCCGCGACGCCATCGAGCACTGGGCCCGCCTGAGCTACGGCTTCATGAACCGCACGCCCGACTACAAGGCGTCGTTCATGGCCGGCCTGGCCGTCACCCACGACTTCTACGAGCCCTTCGGCGACAACGCCCGCGCCTGGTACGAGAAGTACGCCCGCCAGGGCCTCTCCATCAGCCACGCGATCGTCAACCCGCCCGTCGACCGCAACAAGCCGGCGCACGAGATCCGCGACGTCTACCTCAAGGTCGTCGAGGAGCGCGAGGACGGCATCGTCGTCGAGGGCGCCAAGCTCATGGCCACCGCCTCCGCGCTGAGCAACGTCGCCTTCGTCGGCCAGATCCACCTGGCCAACCTCGAAAAGGGCAAGGCCGAGGACATGGCGCTGGCCTTCATGGCCCCGCTGAACACCCCGGGCATGAAGGTCGTCTGCCGCACCTCGTACGAGGGGAAGGCCACCAGCCCGTTCGACAATCCGCTCTCCAGCCGGTTCGACGAGAACGACGCGGTGCTGGTCTTCGACAAGGCCTTCATCCCGTGGGAGAACGTCCTGATCTACCGGGACACCGAGAAGATCCACCAGTACTTCCCGCGCTCCGGCCTGCTCTCCCGCGGCTTCTTCCAGGGCGCGATCCGCATGTCGGTCAAGCTCGAGTTCATGGCGGGCATCCTCGACAAGGGCACCCGCATCAACGGCACCGACGGCTTCCGCGGAGTCCAGGCCGGCCTCGGCGAGCTGCTCGCCTGGCGCCACCAGACCTGGGCCGTCACCAGCGCCATGGCCCTGGACCCGGAGGCCGGCCCGGCCGGCACCGTCCTGCCGCGCATGGACTACTCGGCCGGCTACCGGGCCCTCGCCCCGCTCAGCTGGGAGCGCACGCACCGCTTCTTCGAGGAGCACCTCGCGGGCGCGCTGCTGATGACCCCATCCAGCGGCAAGGACCTGCAGAACCCCGAGCTGCGCCCGCTGCTCGACCGCTACTACCGCGGCACCGGCGCCACCGCCGAGGAGCGCACCAAGCTCTTCAAGCTGGCCTGGGACGCGATCGGCACCGAGTTCGGCGCCCGCCACGAGCTGTACGAGCTCAACTACGCCGGCGGTCCCGACCAGGTGCGCCTCGACACCCTGAACTGGTCGCGGGGAGCCGGTCTGCTCGACAACTACGGCGACCTCGTCCAGAGGGCCATGGACGACTACGACCTCGACGGCTGGACCCGCGGCCGCTGGGCCCAGGACAACTGACCGCCAAGCCCGCGTACGGACGGGTGCCCGCGGCCGACGCGCCGCGCGCACCCGTCCGCGCCCAGCAGAGAGGCCCGGCCATGAACCACGACCTGCGCGACGTGATGCGTTCCTTCGCCACCGGGGTGTGCGTCGTCAGCACCTACACCGACCAGGACGGCGTACGCACCCACAACGCGATCACCGTCAACTCGCTCACTTCCGTCTCCCTGGAACCGCCGCTGGTGTCCCTGAGCTTCCGTCACGACTCGGAGTTCTTCGCCGAGCTGCTGCGGACCGGCGTCGTCGGGATCTCGATCCTCGGCGCCGAGGGCGAGTCCACCGCCCGCGCGTTCGCACGCCGGCGCCCCGAGCGCGACCAGGCGCTGACCGAGGTGGCCGGAGCGCCGGGCGAGGCCACCGGGACGCTCCTGTTCGACGCGGCGGCCTGGATGGAGTGCAGCCTGCGCGACCACGTGGTGGCGGGCGACCACGTGATGGTCATCGGCGAAGTCCTCGCCATGGGTGCCCGCGAGACCCAGACCCCCCTGATCTTCCTTCAGGGCGGATTCCACAGATTCGAACTGGAACAGGTGTGACGTGCGCGCGAAGAAGCTGTCGAGCTGGCGGGTGCTCCTCGGGGCGGCCCTGGCCACATCAGCCCTGACCCTGCTGATCCTGCCCGGCATACCGGCCCAGGCCACGGCGTCCGCGGCGGAGACCGCGGCGCGCACCGCGGGCCCGGTGACCGTCTGCCTGGTGACCCGGGACGCCCCGGCCCGCGAGCGCACCGTGAAGGTCGCGCCGTGGGCCTCGCAGGTGCTGCTCCGGGAGACGCTCTCCTACGCGGGCCCCTGCGCCTCGTACGGCACCCCGAGCGCGCTCGGCAACGGCAACCTGCGGACGTACGCGCAGATCTCCGACTCCAAGCCGCAGACGGTCGGCATCGTCTTCCCCCAGTCCACGCTGACCGGCATGCCGACCACGATGACCGACGGCCACCACTGCTACGACATGAACGGTGACGGCTCGGTCAACGAGCACACCGAGTGCGTCGGCGGCCACGAGCGCCCGCTGGACCTGCCCTCGCAGCTCACCTCGCTGCCTGGCGTGCCGCTCAAGTGGGCCCTGGTCAACTTCAACCCGATGGGTCACGGCCCGGAGCACATATACGACCACCCGCACTTCGACTTCCACTTCTACACGCAGTCGAAGGCGGAGCGCGACGCGATCCGCAGCGGTCCCTGCGGCCTGGCCATCAACTGCGACGACTACGCGACGGCCACCGAGCCGATCGCCCCGCAGTACATGCCGAAGGACTACACGGACAAGGGCGTGGCCGAGGCCGCCATGGGCAACCACCTGGTCGACCTGACCTCGCCGGAGTGGGGATCCACCGCCTTCACCCAGACCTTCATCTACGGCTCCTACGACGCCAAGATCACCTTCCTCGAGCCGATGATCACGAAGGCCTGGTTCGACGGCATCGCCGCCGGGGTCAACCCGAGCCGCTGCTGGCCGGTCAAGCAGCCGCAGGAGTGGCAGATCGCCGGCTGGTACCCGCAGGACTACTGCATCGACTACCGCGCCAACCGCGGGGACTTCACCGTCTCGATGAAGAACTTCAAGAACTCCGCCTCCTGAGTCGCAGAGAACCGAGTCATCGGCCGACCGGCTCCACCCCCGCCGCACCGGGGGTGGCCGGCGGCTCCCACTGAATCCCCGGAGCAGGCGAGGAAAGGGCCACCGTGATCGCGGACAGCAAGGCCGGCGCACGACGACCCCGCGCCTTCCACGAATTGATAGGTGACTGACACATGTCCCGTGGATTCTCGATCGGCATCGTCGGAGGAGGCGCGGCTGCAGTCTGCTTGATCGACGCGTTGTCGCGAACACAAGGCGAACCGGGCAGCCTCACGGTCTTCGAACCGTCACCGCACCTGTGGCGCGGGCGGGCCTACCAGGTCGACACCGAGACCCTCAAGGTCAACGCGACCCCCGACGACATGTCCGTGCGCGCCGGCGACCTCCGGCACTTCGAGAACTGGCTGGAGACGCGGGACAAGGTCATAGGGGTCCGCACCGGAGTCGACCGCTGGTCCGGAAGCCGCTTCGCCCCCCGGACCGTCTACGGCGAGTACCTGGAGCAGACCGCCTACGCCGCGCTCGGCGAACTGCGCCGCCAGGGCTGGCGGGTCGACCTCGTCGGCGAGGGGGTCACCTCCGCGAGCCGCGCCGCCAACCGGGTCCTGCTGCGCACCGGCAACGGGCGCGCCCGCGCCTTCGACTACGCCATCCTGTGCGTCGGCGGCGACAGTCCCAAGGACGTCTACGGTCTGGGCGACACCCCCGGCTTCGTCGGGGACCCGTACCCGATCGTCAACAAGCTGGCCGACGTCGGCGAACGGGAGCACGTCGCGATCATCGGCAGCGGCCTGACCGCCATCGACATCATCCTGTCGCTGGCCGCCCAGGGCCACCAGGGCAAGATCAGCCTGCTGTCGCGGCGCGGGGTCCTGCCCGGCGTACGGCAGAAGGCGGTCCCCTTCGAGCTGCGGCACTTCACCCCGCACCGGATGGAGGAGCTGGCCGCGATCCACCCCGAGGTCACCCTCGAGGACATCGCCACCATCATGCGGGCCGAGTTCCGCGATGTCGGCGCCGACCTCGACGCGGTGGTCTCGGAGATCATCCGCGTCGACCTGGAGGACCCGGTCGACCGGCTGCGCCGGCAGATCGAGGAGGTCGACTCCCCCCACATGGGCCTGCGCATCCTCCAGCGCGCCGTCCCCGAGACCGGCCCCGACGTCTGGCCGATGCTGCGCGAACAGGACAAGGTCCAGCTGCTGCGCGCCCACTACCGCACGATCATGAGCCTGTGCTGCCCCATGCCGCCCGGCAGCGCCGGAGTCCTCCTCGACCTCGTAGAGGCCGACAAGCTGGAGATCGTCGCGGGCCTCCAGAACATCACCCCGCACCCCGAGGCCGGCTTCGACGTCGTCACCGCCGAGGGACACGACTTCACGGCCGACCGCGTCATCAGCGCGGTCAACGCCTCCGAGGGGCGCATCCCCACCAGCGCCGCGCCCCTGGTCACCTCGCTGATGCGCAGCCGCGTCGCCAGCCGGCACCCCCACGGCGGCCTGCACATAGCGCGCCCGACCAGCCAGCTCACCACCAACGGCCGGCCCGACCCGCGCCTGTACGGGCTCGGCAACATCGCCGCCGGCTCCCTCTTCTTCACCTTCGGCATCCCCTCCCTGGTGGACCGCAGCCAGGACATCGTCGGCGCGATCCTGCAGCACGCCGAGACCGTCACGGCCGCGACCCAGGAGAACGAGGACGTCCTGCTCACGGTCTAGCCCCGCCCGCATCCCCGCCCGCATCCCCGCCCGCACCCGCATCCGTACGCCACCGGAAAACGATCCGGAGATTCCGGAGATGAGGACCCCGAGCATGAGCGTCACCGAGACCGACCGGCCCGCCTACCTGGCGGACACGCACACCGGCCTGCCGATCCCGAGCGAGCCGGTCTTCGCCACCCACGAGGAAACGCGCCGCCACCGAAAGCAGCGGCTCGCCGCCGCACTGCGGCTGTTCGGCAAGTACGGCTTCGGTGAGGGCATCTCGGGCCACATCTCGGTCCGCGACCCGGAGCACGAGGACCGGTTCTGGGTGAACCCCTTCGGCGTCTCCTTCAACCTGGTCCGCGTCGCCGACCTCATCTGCGTGGACTCGGCGGGCAATGTCGTAGAGGGTAAGCACCGGGTCAACCCCAGTGCGTTCGTCATCCACTCGGCCATCCACGAGATGCAGCCGGGCGCCACGGCGGCCGCCCACGGCCACACCGCGCACTCCCGCGCGCTGGGCGCCCTGGGCCGCCTGCTTGACCCCATCGACCAGGAATCGGCGGCGTTCTACAACCGCCAGGTCCTCTACGAGGAGTACGAGGGCCCCTCGGTCTCCGCCGAACTCGGCCGCGACATCGCGCAGAAGCTCGGCGACAACCGCGCGATCCTGCTGCGCCACCACGGCCTGATAACCGTCGGCGGATCGCTCGACGAGGCCGTGCACTGGTTCTTCACCTACGACAGCTGCGCCCAGGTGCAGCTGCTCGCCAGGGCGGCGGGCACGCCCAAGAGCTTCACCCATGAGCAGGCCGTCGCCGCCGGGGACGGCTTCGGCAACGAGCAGCTGGGCTGGTTCAGCTTCCAGCTGCTCTGGGACGAGATCATCCGCGAGCAGCCCGACTTCCTCGAAGAGGACTAGCCCGCGGGACGTCTCCTCGTCCGGCACCACCCCCGAAGAATCACCGAGGAAGAAGAGGCACCACCATGAACATCCTGCTTTTCGGAGCCAGCGGGCACATCGGCAGCGCCATCGCCGGCGAACTGCTCTCCCGCGGTCACGCCGTCACCGGCGTGACCCGCACCGGCGAGATCGCGGGCAACGGCCACGAGGGCCTGAAGGTGATCGCCGGTGACGCCACCGACGCGGACACCGTGGCCGAACTGTCCGCGGCGGGCTACGACGCCGTCGCCTCGGCCGTCGGCCCCAAGCTCGGCGTCGACGACGACCACAAGATCATCGTCGGTGCGGCCAACGCGCTCATCGAGGGCCTCACGCGCAGCGGCGTACGCCGTGTCGTGGTCCTCGGCGGCGCCGGCAGCCTGGAGGTCTCCCCGGGGGTCAAGGTCATCGACAACCCGAACTTCCCGGCCGTCTGGAAGCAGAACGCCCTCGCCCAGAGCGAGGCGCTCGGCCTCTACCGCCAGGCCGGTTCCCTGGACTGGACGTTCATCTCCCCGGCCGCCCAGATCGAGCCCGGTGAGCGCACCGGGACCTATCGCGTCGGCGGTGAGCAGCTCCTGGTGGACGCCGAAGGCAAGAGCCGGATCAGCATCGCGGACTACGCCGTCGCCTTCGCGGACGTACTGGAGCGCGGAGAAGCGATCCAGTCCCGCATCACCGTCGCCTACTGATTCCGCGTTCCCCGGAGGGGATCAGAAACATGACTTCACCCGCCACACCCAAGAGCGCCGGCATCGTCCGGTTCGCCATCATCCTCGGTGCACTCACCGCCCTCGGCCCGCTGGCCAACGACGCCTACATGCCGGGCCTCCCGCAGATCGCCGAGGACCTGAACACGAGCGCCTCGGCGGCCCAGCTCAGCCTCACCGCCTGCCTGCTCGGCCTCGGCATCGGCCAGCTCATCGCCGGACCCGTCAGCGACGCGCTCGGCCGCCGCCGTCCGCTCATCGCCGGACTGGCACTGTTCGCCGTCACCGCCCTGCTGTGCGCCTTCGCCCCCAACATCTGGACGCTGGTCGGGCTGCGCGCCCTCCAGGGCCTCGGCGGCGCCACAGGCATCGTCATCGCCTCCGCGGTCGTGCGCGACCGGCACACCGGGCCCGCCGCGGCCCGGTTCTTCGCGATGCTGATGCTCATCACCGGCATCGCCCCGATCCTGGCCCCCGTCCTCGGCGGCCAGCTGATGCTCGTCACCTCGTGGAAGGGCATCTTCATCGCGCTGGCGATCATCGGCGCCCTGATGCTCTTCGGCGTCGCCGGAGCCCTGCCGGAGACGCACCCCGCCGAACGGCGCGTGCGCGGCGGCCTCAAGGCCACCGGCCCGATCTTCCGCCGGCTGCTCGGCGACCGGGTGTTCGTCGGCTACAACCTGGCCTGCGGCTTCGCCTTCGCCGCGATGTTCGCGTACATCTCCGGCTCGACCTTCGTGCTCCAGTCCATCCACGGGATGTCCCCGCAGGCCTACAGCGTCGTCTTCGGCGTCAACGCCCTCGGCCTGGTCATCGCCGCGCAGGTCAGCGGGCGCATCGTGCACAAGACCGGCCCGCGCGCCCTGCTCGCCACCGGCCTGGCCGTCTCCGCGGTCGGCGGCCTCGGGCTGCTCGCCGTCGTCCTCACCGACGCCGGTCTGGCCCCGCTGCTCGTCGCGCTCTTCCTGGTCGTCGCCAGCGTCGGCCTCGTCCTGCCGAACTCCTTCGCACTGGCCCTCCAGGACCACGGCGACGTGGCCGGCTCGGCAGCCGCGCTGCTGGGCCTGTCCCAGCACCTGATCGGCGCGGCCGTGGTCCCGCTCGTCGGTCTCGCCGGCGAGGACAGCGCCGTTCCGATGGGCATCGTCATCGCCGTCCTGGGCGTCGGCGGTCTGCTCTTCTTCGGCCTCACCAAGGGCCACCAGGCCGCCGGCGAGGAAGCCGGCGCTCCGGTGCCCGGGGAGCAGGCCCCTTCGGCCCGGTCCTCCGAGGTCCGCGAGCCGGTCTAGGCCCCTGGCGAGACGGGATCCCGCAACGGATCGCCCACCGGGGGTCCGTACGGCCGCACCACCGTACGGACCCCCGGCACCCCGGGGCCGCCACCCCGGGCGGCGACAGGCCCACACCTCTTCCCTTTCCACCGAAACCGATCGAGGCACAGCCACCATGACCCTCGCCACGCACGCCACGGCCGTCGACTCCTGGCGGCTGCTGCCCGCCGCCCAGCAGCCGTCCTACCCCGACCCGGTCGCCCTGCGCTCCGCGCTCGACGACCTCGCCTCCTACCCGCCCCTGGTCTTCGCCGGCGAGTGCGACCGGCTGCGCGACCGGCTCGCCGACGTCGCCCGGGGCGAGGCCTTCGTCCTCCAGGGCGGAGACTGCGCCGAGACCTTCGACGCCGTCAGCTCCGACCAGGTCCGCGACAAGGTCCGCACCCTGCTCCAGATGGCCGCCGTCCTCACCTACGCGAGCTCCGTGCCCGTGGTGAAGATCGGCCGGATCGCCGGACAGTACTCCAAGCCGCGCTCCAAGCCCACCGAGATCCGCGGCGGCGTCGAACTGCCCGTCTACCGCGGCGACTCCGTCAACGGCCTCGCCTTCACCCCAGAGTCCCGCACCCCGGACCCCGAGCGGCTCAAGCGGATGTACCACTCCTCCGCCGCCACCCTGAACCTCGTACGGGCCTTCACCACCGGCGGCTACGCCGACCTGCGCCAGGTCCACGAGTGGAACCGCGACTTCGTCGCCGCCTCCCCGATCGGCGAGCGCTACGAGCGACTCGCCGGGGACATCGACGACGCCCTCACCTTCCTCGCCGCCTGCGGCGCCGACCCGGCCGCCGTCCACTCCTCCGAGATCTTCGCCAGCCACGAGGCTCTGCTCCTGGACTACGAGGCCGCGCTCACCCGCGTCGACGCCCGTACCGGGAAGCCGTACGACGTCTCCGGCCACATGATCTGGATCGGCGAGCGCACCCGGCAACTGGACGGCGCCCACGTCGAGTTCGCCGCCGGCGTGCAGAATCCCATCGGCGTCAAGCTCGGCCCCACGACCTCCGCCGGCGAGGCACTGCGCCTCATCGACAAGCTGGACCCGGAGCGCCTGCCCGGCCGTCTCACCTTCATCACCCGGATGGGCGCCCGGAACATCCGCGAGATCCTCCCCGAGCTCATCGGCAAGGTCACCGCCGAGGGCGCGCGCCCCGCGTGGATCTGCGACCCGATGCACGGCAACACCTTCGAGGCGCCCAGCGGCCACAAGACCCGCCACTTCGACGACGTCCTCGACGAGGTCACCGGCTTCTTCGAGGTCCACCGCGCGCTCGGCACCCACCCCGGCGGCATCCACATCGAGCTGACCGGCGACGACGTCACCGAATGCGTCGGGGGAGGCGCCGAGGTCAGGCTCGCCGACCTCGGGCAGCGCTACGAGTCCGCGTGCGACCCGCGCCTGAACCGCAAGCAGTCGCTCGACCTGGCCTTCCGGGTCGCCGAGCTGTACCGGAACCGCGGAACGGCGGTCGCGGCCCGCCGCGAAGCCGTACCGGCCGCCGCCTGATCCCGAGCGACCGATCGACGTACCGTCCGAAGCAAAGGGAGAAGCCCATGTCCGTGCGTGCCCTGCGCGGTGCCATCCAGCTGGAAGTCGACGAGCGGGGCCACCTGCTGGACGGGGTCCGAACGCTGTTCCAGGAGATGCTCCTCGCCAACGGGCTCGACCAGGACGACCTGGTCAGCGTGCTCTTCACGGCGACCCCGGACCTGGTCAGCGAGTTCCCGGCGGTGGCCGCCCGGGAACTGGGCATCGTCGACGTGCCCTTGATGTGCGCGCAGGAACTGGACATCGCCGGGTCCCTGCCCCGCGTGGTGCGGATCCTCGCCTACGCCGAGACGGACCTGCCCAGGCCCGAGGTCAAGCACATCTACCTGGGCGGGGCGGCCGCCCTGCGCCAGGACCTGGTCACCGCCGGGGAATCCAGATGATCCGCTCCGCCGCGGTGGTGGGGACCGGCCTCATCGGAACCTCCATCGCCCTGGCCCTGTCCCGCCGCGGGGTGGCCGTCCACCTCATGGACGAGAACGACTCGGCCGCCCGCACCGCCGCCTCGCTCGGCGCAGGCACCCTCGGCGCCCCGAAGACCACCGTGGACCTGGCCGTACTGGCCGTCCCGCCGGCCCAGGTCGGCACCGTGCTCGCCGCCCAGCAGAGGCTGGGCCTGGCCCGCTCGTACACCGACGTCGCCAGCGTCAAGACCGAGCCGGAGATCGGGGTCCTCGCCGCCGGCGCCGACCCCGTCACCTTCATCGGCGGACACCCCATGGCCGGCCGGGAGCGCTCCGGCCCGCTCGCCGCCTGCGCCACCCTCTTCGAGGGCCGCTCCTGGGTGCTGACCCCCACGGCCCACACCGGCCGCGACGCGCTCAACATGGCGCTCATGATGGTCTCCCTGTGCGGGGCGGTGCCCGTCGTCATGGACAGCGACGCGCACGACCGGGCCGTGGCCCGCGTCTCCCACACCCCGCACGTGGTCGCCTCGCTGATGGCCGCCCGCCTCCAGCACCTCCAGGAGGACGCCTGCCGCCTCGCCGGACAGGGGCTGCGCGACGTGACCCGGATCGCCGGGGGCGACCCCCGGCTGTGGAGCGACATCCTGGAGTCCAACGCCACCGCGGTCGCCGACGTGCTGACCGAACTCGCCGAGGACCTCCAGGTCACGGTGGCCGCCCTGCGGGGCCTCGCCACCGACGACGCCGACGAACGGGCCCAGGGCACCACGCTCCTGGCCGACCTGCTCGGCCGCGGCATCAGCGGCCGTGACCGCATCCCCGGCAAGCACGGACACCCGGTACCCGCCTGCGCGCCGGTCCGCGTCCTGATCGGGGACCAGCCCGGCGAGCTCGCCCGGCTCCTCGCGAACGCCGCCGAACTCGGCGTCAACATCGAGGACATGACCATCGACCACTCGCCGGGCGACGAGAGCGGCCTGGTCGAGCTGATGGTCGCCCGAGGGACCGCAGTGACCCTGTCCCAGGGCCTGATGAGCGCGGGCTGGCGGGTCCAGCGGATGGGGCCGATCGAGGCTCCGCCGGTGGCCGTCGGAGTCTGACCCCGCGTCCGCAGATCCCCGTACGACCCCTTCCGGCACACCACGCCGCACGACAGAGGATCACCCTTGAGTACTTTGCGATGGCTCACCGCGGGCGAATCGCACGGCCCCGCCCTCACCGCCGTCCTCGAAGGCATGCCCGCCGGGGTGGAGATCTCCACCAAGGCCGTCGCCGACTCCCTCGCCCGACGCCGCCTCGGCCACGGCCGGGGCGCCCGGATGGCCTTCGAGCGGGACGAGGTGACCTTCCTCGGCGGCGTCCGCCACGGCCTCACCCAGGGCGGACCGGTGTCGATCCAGGTCGGCAACACCGAATGGCCCAAGTGGGAGACGGTGATGGCCGCCGACGGCGTGGACCCGGAGGTACCGGCCGGCGGGGCGCGCAACGCCCCGCTCTCGCGCCCCCGCCCCGGCCACGCCGACCTCGCCGGGATGCAGAAGTACGGGTTCGGCGACGCCCGGCCGGTGCTGGAGCGGGCCAGTGCCCGCGAGACCGCCGCCCGTGTCGCCGTCGGCGAGGTCGCCCGCGCCTTCCTGTCGCAGGCGTACGGGATCACGATCGTCAGCCACGTCGTCGCGCTCGGCGCGGCCGCCGCCCCCGAGGGCGTGGTGCCCGGGCCGGACGACACCGGGCGCGTGGACGCGGACCCGGTGCGCTGCCTGGACCCCGCGGCATCCGCCGCGATGGTCGCCGAGGTCGACCGGGCCCACAAGAACGGCGACACCCTCGGCGGAATCGTCGAGGTGCTCGCGTACGGACTTCCGCCGGGCCTGGGCAGTTACGTCCACGGCGACCGGCGCATCGACTCCCGGCTCGCGGCCGCCCTCATGGGCATCCAGGCCATCAAGGGCGTCGAGTTCGGCGACGGCTTCGGCCTCGCCAAGGTCCCCGGCTCCCTCGCGCACGACGAGATCGAGCGGGACGAAGCGGGCGCCCTTCGCCGCCGCACCGCCCGCTCCGGCGGGGTCGAGGGCGGCATGACCACCGGCGAACCGCTGCGGGTGCGCGCCGCCATGAAGCCCATCGCCACCGTGCCGCGCGCCCTGGCCACCATCGACGTCGCCACCGGCGAGACGGCCGTCGCCCACCACCAGCGCTCCGACGTCTGCGCGGTGCCCGCGGCGGCGGTCGTGGCCGAGGCGATGACCGCGCTGGTCCTCGCGCACGCCGCGCTGGAGAAGTTCGGCGGGGACTCCCTCGCCGAGACCGCCCGCAACCACCGGGGCTACCTCGAGAACCTGGCCGTCCGGTGAGCGCGCCGACGCTGAACAGGCCGGCGCTGAACACGCCGGCGCCGGCGGGGAGCAAGCCGGCGCCGGCGGGGAGCACCAGGATCCCGGTCGGCGGGGACCGGCCCTACGGAGTCCTCGTGGGCCACGGGCTGACCGGCGAGACCGGCCGTCTCCTGGGGGGACCGGGCGCCGGACCGCTGCGGGTGGCCGTGATCCACTCCCGGACCCTGCTGGCCACGGCCCGCCGGATCGCCCGGGAACTCGACCACGAGGGACGCATCGTGGTCTCCCTCGAAGTGCCCGACGGCGAAGCCGCGAAGGACATGACCGTGGTGGTGGGCGTGTGGCGGGCCCTCGCCGACGCCGGGTTCACCCGCTCCGACGCCGTCGTCGCCGTCGGAGGCGGCGCCACCACCGACCTCGCCGGGTTCGCCGCCGCCGGGTGGTTGCGCGGCGTGCGGCTGGTCCTGGTGCCGACCACCCTGCTCGGCATGGTCGACGCCGCCATCGGCGGGAAGAGCGCCGTCAACCTGCCCCAGGGCAAGAACCTCGTCGGCGCCTTCCACCCGCCCGCCGGGGTGCTGTGCGACCTGGATCTGCTGGACACCCTGCCGGCCCCCGACCGCGTCAGCGGCCTCGCCGAGGTCATCAAGGCCGGGTTCATCGCCGACCCGGAGATCCTGCGCCTGGTCGAGGAGGACCCCGCCGGCGCCGTCCACACCCGGGAGCTCGTCGAGCGCGCCATCCGCGTCAAGGCCGAGGTGGTCACAGAGGACTTCCGGGAGGACGGCCGCCGCGAGCACCTCAACTACGGCCACACCCTGGGCCACGCCATCGAGCGGGTCTCCGGCTACCGCGTCCGGCACGGCCACGCGGTGGCCGCCGGCATGGTCTTCGCCGCCGAACTCGCCCGGCTCGACGGCCGGCTGCCCACGGCCGATGCCGAGCGCCACCGCGCCCTCCTCGCCGCCGCCGGCCTGCCCACCACGCACGGCGGAGCCTGGGCCCCGCTGCGCGACGCGATGGGGATCGACAAGAAGACCCGGGGCAACCGGCTGCGGTTCGTCGTCCTCGACGCCATCGGCCGCCCCGCGCTGCTCACCGCCCCCGACGAGGACCTGCTCCGGGCCGCTTACGAGCGGATCTCCCGGTGAAGCGGGCCGCACGCGCACCCGTACCCGAATCCCCCGAACAGGAAGGCCCGAGATGACCGTCGCCACAGCCCCGCAGGGCACCGCGTCCGACCTGCTCTGGGAGGACGCCGACCGCCGGGCCGTCGAGGTCGCCCGCGCCCTGACCGTGGACGCGGTCGAGGCAGCCGGACACGGACACCCCGGCACCGCCATGAGCCTCGCGCCCGCGGCCTACCTGCTCTTCCAGCGGCTGCTGCGGCACGACCCCCAGGACCCGCGCTGGGCCGGCCGCGACCGGTTCGTACTCTCCTGCGGCCACGCCAGCCTGACCCTCTACACGCAGCTCTACCTGTCGGGCTACGGGCTCACCCTCGACGACCTCAAGGGCCTGCGCACGGAGGGCAGTCTGACCCCGGCGCACCCCGAGTACGAGCACACCCCGGGCGTGGAGACCACCACCGGCCCCCTCGGCCAGGGCCTCGCCAACGCGGTCGGCATGGCCATGGCGGCCCGCCGCGAGCGCGGTCTGTTCGATCCGCAGGCCGCACCGGGCGAGAGCCCCTTCGACCACACCGTCTGGGCCGTCGCCTCCGAGGGCGACCTGGAGGAGGGCGTCGCGCACGAAGCCAGCTCGCTGGCCGGTCACCAGCGCCTGGGCAACCTCGTCGTCCTCTACGACGAGAACCGCATCTCCATCGAGGACGACCGGCGGATCGCGCACTCCGAGGACACCCTCGCCCGCTACCGGGCGTACGGCTGGCACGTGCAGGAGGTCGACTGGACCGCGAGCGGGGAGTACCGAGAGGATGTCGAGGCCCTGTACCGGGCGCTCGTCACCGCCCGCGAGACCACCGACCGGCCCTCCCTCGTATCGCTGCGGACGATCATCGGCTGGCCCGCGCCGAAGAAGCGCAACACCGGCGGCATCCACGGATCGGCCCTCGGCGCCGAGGAGGCCGCGGCCGCCAAGGCGGCGATGGGCCTCGACCCCTCGCTCTCCTTCCAGGTCCCCGCCGGGGTACTGGCCCACGCCCGCCGGGTCGCCGACCGCGGCGCCGGGGCCCACCGCCAGTGGGACAAGACCCTCGCCGACTGGCGCGCCCTCAACCCCGAGCGCGCCGAGCTCTTCGACCGGCTCTCCGAGCGCCGGCTCCCCGCGGGGTGGACGGACGCGCTGCCCGTCTTCGAGGCGGGCGGTCAGATGGCCACCCGCAAGGCGTCGGGCGAGGTGCTGAGCGCGCTGGCCGCGACGCTGCCCGAGCTGTGGGGCGGTTCCGCGGACCTCGCGGAGTCGAACCTGACGACGATGAAGGGTGAACCGTCCTTCATTCCGGAGGAGTTGTCGACGGAGGCGTATGCCGGGCACCGGTACGGGCGGACCCTGCACTTCGGGATCCGCGAGCACGCCATGGGCGCCATCCTCAACGGCATCGCCCTGCACGGCGGGACCCGCCCCTACGGCGGCACCTTCCTGGTCTTCTCCGACTACATGCGGCCGGCCGTCCGCCTCGCGGCGATGATGAAGCTGCCCGTGACCTACGTCTGGACCCACGACTCCATCGGTCTCGGCGAGGACGGCCCCACCCACCAGCCGATCGAGCACCTCTGGTCGCTGCGCGCCATTCCCGGCCTCGACGTGGTCCGGCCCGCCGACGCCAACGAGACCGTCGTCGCCTGGCGCACCATCCTGGAGAACGACGACCGCCCGGCGGGCCTGTGCCTGTCCCGGCAGAACCTGCCCGTGCTGGAGCGCACCGAGGAGAGCGGGCTGTCCCCCGCCGAGGGCGCGGCACGCGGCGGGTACGTCCTGGCCGAGGCCGAGGGCGGGTGCCCCGCTGCCATCCTCATCGCCACCGGCAGCGAGGTGCCCATCGCCCTCGACGCCCGCCGCATCCTCCAGGACGGGGGCGTCGCCACCCGCGTCGTGTCCATGCCGTGCCTGGAGTGGTTCCAGGCACAGGAAGCGGAGTACCGCGAGGAGGTGCTCCCCACCGACGTGGCTGCCCGGGTCTCCGTCGAGGCGGGCTCCAGCCTCGGCTGGTACGCCCTGGTCGGCGCGGCCGGCACCTCACTGGGCATCGACTCCTTCGGCGCCTCGGCGCCCTACCAGTCCCTGTACGAACTCCACGGCCTGACCGCGCCGAAGGTCGCCGCGGCCGCCCGCGCGAGCGTCGAGCGGGCCCAGCGCAAGGCCACGGCCCGATGAGCGCCGCGACCGTGCTGGAGGCCAGGATCCCCGGCTCCAAGAGCATCACCAACCGGGCGCTGCTCCTCGCGGCCGCCGCCCCCGGGCGCAGCCGCCTCGGTGCGCCCCTGGTCAGCGACGACACCCTCGCCTTCCGGGCCGCGCTCACGGACCTGGGCACCGGGGTGCGCGACATCGGCGACAGCGGCTACGGGTACGGCGACGGCTCGGGTTACGGAGACGGCTCCGGCGAGGTGTGGGAGGTCACCGGGCGCGGCACCGGACCGGCCGGCCCCGGCCGCGTCTGGTGCGCCGACGCCGGCACCGCCGCGCGCTTCCTGCCGCCCTTCGCGGCCACCGGGCGCGGGGAGATCGCCTTCGACGGCTCGGACCAGCTGCGGGCCCGCCCGCTGCGGCCGCTGCTGGACGCGCTGACCGGCCTCGGGGCGCGGGTGCGCGGCACGGGCCTGCCCTTCACCCTCACCGCGCGGGGGCTGGCCGGCGGCCGCGTCGAGCTGGATTCCGGGCTCAGCAGCCAGTACCTCTCCGGGCTGCTGATGGCCGCGCCGCTGATGGGCGGGCCGCTCACGGTGGACGTGCCGAGGCTGGTCAGCCGTCCGTACGTGGACATGACCCTGTCCCTGATGCGGCAGTTCGGCGCCCGCGTCGAGGAGGAGGGCAGCGCGATCACGGTCCACCCGGGCGGGTACCGGCCCACCGACCTCGACATCGAGCCGGACGCCTCGACCGCCTCGTACTTCTTCGCGGCGGCGGCCGTCACCGGACGCACCGTACGGGTCCAGGCCCTGGGCACGGAGAGCCTCCAGGGCGACACCGCGTTCGTGGAGGTGCTGCGGCGCGCCGGGGCCCGGGTCACCAGGACCGCCGACTGGACCGAGGTCACGGGCACCGGCCCGCTGCGCGGCGGATTCACCGTCGACATGGGAGACATCTCGGACACCTTCATGACGATGGCCGCGATCGCCCCGCTCACGGACGCCCCCGTCACCATCACGGGCATCGCGCACGCCCGCCTGAAGGAGTCCGACCGCATCGCCGCCGTCGCCGGGAACCTGCGCGCGCTCGGCATCCGGGTGGAGGACGGCCCGGACCGCATCACCGTCCACCCGGGCACCCCGGCCCCGGCGACGGTCGCCTGCCACCGGGACCACCGCATCGCGATGTCATTCTCGGTACTGGGCCTGCGCGCACCCGGCAGCACCCTCGACGACCCGGCCTGCGTGGCCAAGACCTTCCCCGGCTTCCACGAGGAACTGCGGCGGCTCTTCGGCACCTTCGGCTGACGGCGTGCGGGGACGGGCTCGGGTCAGCGGACGACGTCGAAGACGTTCAGCTGCAGGCCGTTGTCGTACGCCGCGTGCTCGACGAGCTTCAGCTTCTGCGCGTCCTTGTCGGTGGCGCTGAAGAGCCGCTTGCCCGCACCGAGGAGCAGCGGGAAGACCAGCAGGTGGTACCGGTCGATCAGGCCGGCGTCGGAGAGCGCCCGGTTCAGGGCGGCGCTGCCGTGCATGATGATCGGGCCGCCCTCGGTCTCCTTCAGCGCGGCGACCTCGTCGAGCGAGCGCAGGATCGTGGTGTCGCCCCAGTCCGACACCAGGTCGTCCTCGGCGAGGGTGGTGGACACGACGTACTTCGGCATCACCTTGTAGTCGGCGAAGTCCTCCATGCCGGGCCACACGGGGCTGAACGCCTCGTAGCTGGTCCGGCCGAGCAGCATCGCGGCGGATTCCTTCTGCTCCCGGCCCTTGATCTCGAACGCCTCGGGCAGGAACTCGACGTTCTTGAAGGTCCAGCCTGAGTTCCGGTAGCCGGGCTCGCCGCCGGGAGCCTCCACGACGCCGTCGAGGGAGATGAAGGCGGAGCTGATCAGGGTGCGCATCGTGTGTTCCTCGGGTTGTAGTGGCGGGCTCTCGGCGGATCGTCAGGTTCGTCAGGTCGTCCGGTACGCCCTGCGGCCACGTGCGTGGCCGCTGTGGCGCGCCTTTCATGATCTAAGACCGTGGCTCCCCGGGAAACTCATCGGTCTTCGCGACATTCCTTTCGGGGTCGCTCGCATCACCCGCGTCACCGGCGTCCGAGGGGGCCTGCGGCTTCGTGTGGAGGATCTCGCGGGCCTGTTCCGCGGCGCGGGCGATGCTCTCGGAGACGAAGTCGAGGAAGCGGGCGATGTTCTCCATGCGGGTGCCGGCCGGGGTGCCGGCGCCGAGGACGGTGACGCCCTGCCGCGCCGTCTCGACGATCTGGGCGGTGGAGCGGGCGCTGGCCATCATCGACTGGTACCAGATGTCGTCGTCGACGACGTAGCGCTCGCGGCGGCCTTCCTCGCGTTCCCGTCGGATGAGGCCCTGTCCCTCCAGGAACGTTATCGACTTCGACACCGAGGCCGGGCTGACATGGAGGCGCTGGACGAGTTCCGACGCGGTGAGGCTGCCCGTGTCGGTGAGGGTGAGGCAGGCCATCACCCGGGCCGTCATGGTGGGCATGCCCGAAGCCATCATGACGGTGGTGAACACCTCCTCGTAGGCGCGTACGGCCTCGGCGTCCCGTCCGTAGGCCTGCGGGGCGGCCTGCGGTACGCGGGGCGCGGTCTGCTTGCGCCGGTGCGCGCGGGCTTCGGTGGCGCGGTGGGCCAGATCGGCGCGGTAGGCGCTGGGGCCTCCGTTGCGCATGACCTCGCGCGTGATGGTCGAGGTCGGTCGGTCCAGCTGTCTGGCGATCTCCGCGTAGGCGAGGCCATCGGCCACTCCCAGCGCGATCTGCCGGCGTTCCTGCTGGGTGAGCCTGCCTCCCGGCATCGCGGTCTCCTTTTTGGGTCGTCGTGCCTCCAGTATAGCGTTCACTTTCACCTCATTGCAACGTCCTGAGTGGCTGTCGTTGCATTTGACTTCAGCCCTTCGCAATGATTGTGGGCTTTTGACCTGCGGATATCATGGTTCATCGCAACGAACTTCTTGCTGGAACTTGGAAAGCAACGTAGCTTTTCCTTCATCGGAAACAACGAGTCGCAGGAGAGAATTATGCAGAAGTTCGCCACCACCGCCCCGATCTCCGCCGTTCTGGACATCCCCGCCGGCGCCGTCCGGTTCATCGCCGCGGATCGTGCGGACACCGTGGTCGAGGTCCGGCCCGCGGACGCTTCGAAGGGCCGCGATGTGAAGGCGGCCGAGCAGACCCTGGTCGAGTTCGGGGGCGGGGTGCTGCGGATCACGGCCTCGGCGAAGAGCCAGCTCCTGGGTGCCTCCGGCGCCGTCGAGGTGACCGTTCAGCTGCCCGCCGGTTCCCGGGTCGAGGCGAAGGCGGCCGGTGCCGAGCTCCGGGGCGTCGGACGTCTCGGTGACGTGGTCTTCGAGGCCGCGCAGGGCTCGGTCAAGCTCGATGAGGCTGCGAGTGCCCAGGTGACCCTGGCGGCCGGTGACGTTTCGGTCGGTCGTCTGGGTGGTTCCGCCCGGATCAGCACCCAGAAGGGCGACCTGAGCATCGTCGAGGCGCTGGGCGGCACGGTCGAACTGCACACCGAGTACGGGGAGATCGTGGTCGGCGCCGGGCGCGGGGTCAGCGCCACCCTCGACGCCGGTGCCGCCCTCGGCCGGATCCACAACGCCCTGCGCAACGCCGAGGGCGCCGCCGCCAGGCTCGACATCCACGCGACCACCGCCTACGGCGACATCACCGCCCGCAGCCTCTGACGTGCAGTCCCGTCCCGTCCGAAGGCGGCGTACCCCGACCCGCAGGTCGGAGTGCGCCGCCTCGTTCGTACGTGCCCGGCTCAGTGGTTCCAGTCGGCCGCCGTCTTCAGGAGGCGGTCGTTCGCGGACGGGGCGCCGATCGTGATGCGGACGCCCTCTTCGCCGAAGGGGCGGACCATCAGGCCGGCAGCCTCGCAGGCGTCCGCGAAGTAGGCGGTACGGGAGCCGAGGCGCAGCCAGACGAAGTTGGCGTGGCTCTCCGGGACTTCGAAGCCCTCGGCGCGCAGGGTGGCGCTGACGCGATCGCGTTCCGCGACCAGGTCGGCCACGCGCTCGCGGAGTTCCTCCGTGGCCCGCAGCGAGGCCAGGGCGGCGGCCTGGGCGGGGCCGCTCACGCCGAGGGGTACGGAGCAGGCGCGCAGGGCGGCCGTCACGCGGGGGTGGGCCACCGCGTAGCCGACGCGGAGCGCGGCCAGTCCGTAGGCCTTGGAGAAGGTGCGCAGCACGGCCACGTTGGGGCGGTCCCGGTAGAGGTCGATGCCGTCCGGGACGTCTTCGCGGGTGTCGACGAACTCGCGGTAGGCCTCGTCGATGACGACCAGCACGTCCGGGGGCACGCGGTCCAGGAAGCGTTCCAGTTCGGCGCGGCGTACGGCGGTGCCGGTCGGGTTGTTCGGGTTGCAGACGAAGATCAGGCGGGTGCGGTCGGTGACCGCGTCGGCCAGTGCGTCCAGGTCGTGCGTCTCGTCGCGCAGCGGGACCTGTACGGAGGTGGCCCCGGCGGCCCAGGCCAGCAGCGGATACGCCTCGAACGAGCGCCAGGCGAAGACGACCTCGTCGCCCGGGCCCGCGGCGGCGGCGACCAGGTGCTGGGTGATGCCGACCGAGCCGGTGCCCAGCACCAGGTGGCCGGCGGGTACGCCGAGGCGCCCGGAGAGTTCCGTGATGAGCTCGGCCGCGGTGGGGTCGGGATAGCGGTTGAGGCGGCCCAGCCAGGTCTCGACCGCGGCGATGACCGACGGGAGCGGCGGGTACGGGTTCTCGTTCGAGGAGAGCTTGTCGACGAACTCGTCGCGGGCCGCGCGGCCCGGCACGTAGGCGGGGAGCGTCGAGACGTCGGCGCGGAGCCGGGGGGAGGTCGTGTACGGATCGTCGGCATCGGGCATGGCGCAATCCTTAAGGGTGGGAGTCCTTCGAAGGGGACGGGGACGGGGAAGAGCGCGGGGGCGGGCAGGGCGTACAACACCGTCCGGCCGTGCCGACGGGGGAGGCGGCACGGCCGGACGGTGACCGGGGGTCAAGCGGGGGAGGGGGACGGCGCGGGGCCGCGGGGGGTCAGCCGCGCGCCGGTGCCGGCGGGTTGTAGGGCGAGGGACCGCCGAAGGCCCAGCGCAGCCGGGTCGCCCCGTCGATCTGCACCACGCGCTCGATGTCGAACTCGCACATCCGCAGGGCTCCGGGCACGTCCGCCCGGTCCCCCTCGGCCCAGTTGATCCGTGCCTTGCCCGTCAGTTGCAGGGTGTGGCCGGACTCCCAGTCCAGGAAGAGCAGTCCGCAGTTCTCGTTGAGCTGCAGATTGCCCAGGGTCATGTAGAAGGAATTGCCGAAGTAGTCGGGCCATACGAGCCTGCGCGGTCCCGCCACCGTGACGAAACCGGGGTCGCCGCCCCGGTGCGAGGAGTCCGCGCCGTAGCCGTCGGCCTGGCTGGCGATGAAGAAGGTGTCCGCCCCGGTGATCCACTTCTCCTGCCCGGGCGTGAGCGCGTCGCCGTCCCGGGTCTCCCGGGGCGCGGAGGCGGGCCCGTCCGCGACCGGGACCCGCACCTGGAGGTACTTGGGGCAGTTGCCCAGTACCTGTTCTGTGCGGATGTGCAGCGACTCCCCTTCGCGCCGCGCCACGCCGTTGATCCGGATCCGGGTCGTCGTGTGCGGTTCGAGGGCCAGCAGTCCGATGTCGGCGGTCTCGGCGAAGGCTCCGGCCAGCGGATCGCCGGGCACGGGCAGGGAGGACAGCGTGATCGTGCGCCGACTGGTGGGCAGGGCGAAGCCGGGGTCGCCCGTGACCAGGGAGGACCACATGGCGCCCGTGGCGTCGGCGCCGCCCAGGAAGAGCATGCGCTGACGCATCAGGTACTGGTCGAAGCCGGGCTGGATCACGTCGTCGAACATCGGCGAGCCCCAGCCGGGACCGCCTTCGCCGGCCTGCTTCTGGACGGCCTGTTCACCCTCGTGGTGGGGGGTCTTGATCACGGGAATCGGGAACCTCCGGTCGGGACGGGCGCCGCGGCCGACGGGGTGGCCGTCGGCGGGCGCCCGGCTACGGGCGCCGGTCAGCGGGCGCCGATCAGCAGGGCGGTGTCCACAACGCGGTTGGAGAAGCCCCACTCGTTGTCGTACCAGCCGACGATCTTGACCTGGCGCCCGTCGCCGATCACCTTGGTCAGGCCCGAGTCGAAGATGCACGACGCGGGGTCGGTGACGATGTCGCTGGAGACGATCGGCTCGTCGGTGTAGGTGAGGATGCCAGCGAGAGCGCCTTCGGCGGCCTTCGCGAAGATCTCGTTGACCTCCTCGACCGTCGTCGCGCGGCCGACGCGCACGGTGAGGTCGGTGGCGGAGCCCGTCGGGATCGGCACGCGCAGCGCGTACCCGTCGAGCTTGCCCTTGAGCTGCGGCAGGACCAGGCCGATGGCCTTGGCCGCGCCGGTGGTGGTCGGCACGGTGTTCGTCGCCGCCGAGCGGGCGCGGCGCAGGTCGGTGTGCGGTCCGTCCTGGAGGTTCTGGTCCGCGGTGTAGGCGTGGACCGTGGTCATCAGGCCGTGCTCGATGCCGAGCGCGTCGTCGAGGACCTTGGCCAGCGGGGCCAGGCAGTTGGTCGTGCACGAGGCGTTGGAGACGATGTCGTGCACGGCCGGGTCGTAGAGGTCGTCGTTGATGCCGAAGGCGATCGTCAGGTCCTCGTTCTTCGAGGGCGCGCTGATGATGACCTTGCGGGCACCGGCCTCCAGGTGGGCGCGTGCCTTGTGCGCGTCGGTGAACACACCCGTGGACTCGATGACCACGTCCACCTCCAGCTCGCCCCACGGCAGCTTGGCCGGGTCGCGCTCGGCGGTCACGCGTATGGTGCGCCCGTCGATGACGAGGTTGCCCTCGGCCGCGCGGACGTCGTGGCCGAGCTTGCCGAGGGTGCTGTCGTACTTGAGCAGGTGGGCCAGCGTCGCGGCGTCGGTGAGGTCGTTGACGGCGACCACCTCCAGGCCGGTGCCCCGCTGAAGGGCGGCGCGGAAGAAGCTGCGGCCGATGCGGCCGAATCCGTTGATGCCGACCTTGATCGTCACGTGATACCCCTCGTTCGGAAACTACATCCATGACCGCACGTGAAGCCGCGTTGTCCGGCCAGTCCTCACCCTCAACTGTACCGGCCGACCTGTCTGTCGGCTTGCGTAAATGCGCCTGTTCATGGCCTGTTTACGCACGAAAGCCGGTCCTGGGCCCTGCTGATTACAACATCTGATGGCGTGCTAGTACCTGCATGCACGTATGTTTTTATGGGCCTGCCTGTCACGAGGGCATGACGCTTCCCGGAGCGAGGAGAACGATGGACATGCTGCCCCTCCGCGGGCCGAGCGCATCCGTGCCGGACCGCAGTCCACCGCTCGCCGCGCCCGTCCCCGGCACGGCGCGGGTCATCCGCACACACGGCGAGTCCGTGTACGGGACCACCGTCCGCCGCGACTTCGGCGACGTGACCATCTCCCTCGTCACCGGGGAGGCCCACGAGGCCGTACGCCCCGGCCGCCACATCCGCCCCGACCCCTCCGAGTCCCTGCGGGTGTTCCGGGCACTGGCCGGTGAGATCCACGTCCACCAGGACGGCCGCCGGGGCCAGGCGAGCGGCCCGCAGATCATCTGCTGCGACACCAGCCGCCCGTACCGCCTCCTGCTGCCCCGGCCCTTCCACCTGGTCGAAGTGCAGCTCCCGCACCGGCACCTCGGCATGTCGGCCGGGGACACCGCGAAGCTCACCGCCACCGGCTGGTGCGGGCGGATGGGCGCCGGCGCCCTGCTCTCCCAGCTCCTCGCCGGACTCCACGACCACGGCACCGAGATCCACTCCGCCGTCGACCGGGTCGGCGCCACCGTGGCGGGCCTGGCCGCGGCCGTCCTCGCCGACCGGCTGCGCCACGTGGCCGCCGAGGACGAGGTGGCCCGGCACGACCTCATGCTGGGCATCCAGGCGTACATCCGCGCACGGCTCTCCGACCCCGAGCTCACACCGCAGGCGGTCGCCGAGCACCACAACATCTCGCTGCGCTACCTCCAGCGGATCTTCCAGGAGCACGGGACCAGCCCCGCCCGTTGGATCCGGGACGAGCGCCTCGCCCGCTGCAGGTCGGAGCTGCGCGACCCGCGGCTCGGACACCTGCCCGTCGGGGTGATCGGCGAACGGTCCGGCCTCTACCAGGCCTCGCACTTCAGCCGCCTCTTCCGCGACCGGTACGGCCTCACCCCGCGCGGCTACCGGACCATGCGCGAGGCCGTGCCCACGTAGTGCCGATGAGTACTGCGCGCCGATGAGTACCGCGCACCGACGACCGACGAGCACTGACATCCGAGGAGGATGACGGATTTGACCGGCACGAGCTTCGAATTCCCCGGTGAGTACTACGAGATCATGCGCAAGGACTTCCGCAACCTCGACGCCGAGACGGAGTTCCTCGCGTCCCTGCTCCCCGACGCGGGCACCGTGCTCGACCTGGGCTGCGGCACCGGATCCAACCTGCGCGCCCTGCGCGAGCGCGGCCACCGCGGCACCGGCGTCGACCAGAGCGCCGCGTTCCTGGAGTACGCCCGCACCGCCGGCGGTGCGGGGATCTCCTACGTGGAGGCCCGCGCCGAGGAGTACCGCACCGACGAGCGCTACGACCTCGTCTACAGCCTCTTCATGACGCTCAACTACCTGGAGCGCGACCGGCTCCCGGCGGTCCTGCGCTCCCTCCGCGAGCTGCTGGCCCCCGGCGGGCAGGTCGTCCTGGAGTTCGGCCACCTGCTGAACTTCGTCGACTCCTTCCAGCCCGACAGCATCGGCCACCACCGCCGGGACGGGGTGCTCATCACCCGCCTCGCCCGCCAGTTCATCAACGCGCACGCCGCGAACTGGCGCAACGAGGAGACCCTGCTGGTCCGCACCGCGGACGGCACGGTCGCCATGTACGACAACTTCTTCGACCAGGCCGTCCTGACCGGGCCCGAGGTGCGCGGACTGCTGGCCGCGGCGGGACTGACCATCACGGCCGAGTACGGCGGGTTCCGCAAGGAGCCCGCGCCCTTCCACGGCCGGGGCCCGCTCGTCATCGTGGCCACGGCGACCCCCGCCGGCACCGCCCCCACCGCGTCCGACACCGCTCAGCAAGAGGAGAACCAGGCATGACCGGCACCGGCATATCGCTGCTCGACGGCGGGCCCGCCCCCGAAACCGGCGTCGGGCACCTCGGCGCCGCCCTCGCCCGCGCCGTCGCCGGGAGCGAGGGCCGGGGGGTGACGTACATCCGCGCCGACGGCACCGAGGTCCACCAGAGCTATGCCGAGCTGCTCGACGACGCCTCGCGCGTCCTGGCCGGCCTGCGCGCCTCCGGCGCCGTGGTCGGCGAGAAGATCATCCTCCAGTCGGCCGACGACGCCGACCTCCTCGCCGGTTTCTGGGGCTGCGTCCTCGGCGGCTTCCTGCCGCTGCCCGTCAGCGCCGACGCGGTCAACGGCCCCGGCCTGCTGGAGCGCGTCTGGGGCGGGTACGGCCGCCCCCGCGTGCTGACCGGCACCGGCCAGGAGATCGCGCCCGCCGTCACCGCCGATGCCGGCTGGACCGCCGCCCACCTGGGCGACGTGGCGAGCCTGCGCACCGCCCACGAGCCGGACCTCGCCCCGCACCAGCCGGACGCCGCGGACCCGGCCGTGCTGCTGCTCACCTCCGGCAGCACCGGCGTGCCCAAGGCCGTCACCCTGACCCACCGCAACATCCTCACGCGCAGCGCGGCCACCTCCCGCGCGAACAAGCTCGACGCGGACACCCGCACCTTCAACTGGATGCCGCTGGACCACATCGGCGGGCTCGTGATGTTCCACGCCCGCGACGTCTTCCTCGGCGCCGCGCAGGTCCACGCCAAGATCCAGTGGGTGCTCGAGGACCCGCTGCGCTGGCTCGACGCCGTCTCCACCCACCGGGCCGACACCACCTGGGCGCCCAACTTCGCCTTCGTGCTCGTCAACGACCAGGCCGACCGCTTCGAGGGCCGCGGCTGGGACCTGAGCCCGCTGCGCTACATCATGAACGGCGGCGAGGCAGTCCGCTCCGGCGTCGTCCGCCGCTTCCTGGACCTGCTGGCCCCCTACGGGCTGCCCGCCACCGCCATGTTCCCCGGCTGGGGCATGTCCGAGACCACCGCCGGTGTGGCCGACTGCCAGTTCACCGAGGCCGCCGCCGGCGACGACCGCTACGTGCCCGTCGGCCGCCCCCAGCCCGGCACCCGCATCCGGGTCGTCGACGAGCACGGCGAGCTCGTGCCCTGGGGCATCACCGGCCGCCTCCAGGTCACCGGCTCGACCATCACCTCCGGGTACTACGACAACCCCGTGCAGAACCGGCAGTCCTTCACCGAGGACGGCTGGTTCAAGACCGGCGACCTGGCGTACGTCGAGAACGGCATCCTCACCGTCACCGGCCGCACCGACGACGTCATCCAGCTCGGCGACATCGCCTACCACGGCCACGAGATCGAGGCCGCCGTCGAGGAACTCGACTTCATCGAGCCCTCGTACACCGTCGCCTCCCTCGTCACCGCCGAGCCCGGCGGCCCCGAGGAGCTCGCCGTCTTCTTCAGCCCGCGCACCGGCACCCTCACCGGGGAGCAGGGCGAGCGGATCCGCGAGCGCGTCCGCGAGCGGCTCGGCGTCGACGTACGGCACCTGCTGCCCGTCGACCGGTCCGAGATCCCCAAGACCGGCATCGGCAAGCTCCGCCGCGCCCAGCTCCGCAAGAGCTTCGAGGACAGCCTGGCCTCCGTCCCGGCCGGCTCCGCGGCCTGACCGTACGGGTGGTGCGGCCGGGGCGGGCCCGCCCCGGCCGCACCACCCGTACGTCTCCATCCCCTACGCACGAGGAGCGCCCATGGCGCAGCAGGAGCGAGCCGAGCGGACGCGCCGGGCTCTGATCAACGGCGCCGCCAAGGCCATCGACCTCTACGGCTACGAAGGGGCCTCGCTCGCCGTCATCTGCACCACCGCGGGAGTGACCAAGGGTGCCTTGATGTACCACTTCCCCGCCAAGGACGACCTGGTCAGAGCGGTGCGCACGGAAGCCCGGCAGACCGTCGTCGGCGCGCTGGCCGCGGTACCGCACCGCGGGATCCGGCCCTTGCAAGCCGCCGTCGACATGACGCACGCCGTCGCCGGGCGACTCGGTCACGACCCCGTCGTACGGGCGGGCGCGCGGCTGACCCGGGAGTTCGTGCACTACCCCGACGGCAGCGTCTCCTGGACCGATGCCGTCCGCGAGGAGCTGGCCGACGCCCTGGCCGGCGCGGCCGACCCCTGGGGGACGGCCGCGCAACTCGTGCACTCCCTGATCGGGATGGACGTGTGCCTGCGCGGGGAGAAACACCGCCCTGGCGATTCCTGCGGGCCGCTGCGCGGACACCTGACCCGGCTGTGGCAGCTGATCCTGCCGGGGATCCTCGCGGCGCCGCAGGCCGTGGAGCTGTACCGGGTCGAGGGCTCGTCGCCGTACTGCGCCTTCGTGACCGTCCCCGAAGCCGTGCGCATCGGGCCGCGGGGATGACCGGGCCGAGGGGATGAGCGTGGACCGCGCGGGGGCGGCGATCACGGGGGCGGGCACGCCGATCACGGGGGCCGGCGTACCGATCACGGGGGCCGGCGCACCCGATCCGCGTCCGCTGACCGGCGAGCCGCTCAGCCTGGACCTCCTCAACACCGACTGGCACGACCGGTACGGCCGCCACGACCTGCTGGACTCCACCGACGGCCTCGCGTGCTGGCTGGCCGGGTCCCGGGTGGCCGCCGCGTACGCCGGCGGCGAGCTGCGTGCCGACCGGGCCACCCTGGCCGCCGCCCGGGCCGCCCGCTCCGCGCTGGCCGGCGTGGTCGGGCGCGCCGACGCGGGGCCGGGGGCGCTCGACGCCTTCAACCGGCTGCTCGACGCGGGCCGCATCCGCCGGCTGCTCACCGCCGCCGGGCCCGTCGAGCGGCTGGAGGTGCCCGACTCGGGCCGCCTGCTCGGGTACCTCGCGGCGGCGGACCACCTCCGGCTGCTCAGCACGGCGGGGGACCGGGTGCGGAGTTGTGCGAACCCGAGCTGTGGGCTGCGCTTCCACGACGTCAGCCGCAATGGCACCCGCCGCTGGTGCACGAGCACGGGCTGCGGCAACCGCGCGAAGGCGGCCCGCCACTACGCGCGGCGGACGGCGTCCCCGTCCTGACCCCGGGCCCGTTGCCGCGTGCGGCGCCGTCTCCGGGGGCCAGCCCCCGGACCCCCGCTCCTCAAACGCCGGAGGGGCTGGATTTTTCCTGGCGTCGGCCTGTACGTGCACGCGGCTGGATTGCCCGCAGGGCGGGTAGGGCCTTGCCCCGAGGAGGGATGATGCCGCCCTAGCGCCACGATGGTGCATGATGGCGCCATCGCGCTGACCAGGCATTTCATGGTTCGCGACATCGCCGCACGGCAGAGTGGCGCCACATTGGCTCGACATGGCGCCACGTCTGTGCCATGCTGTGCGACATGGACCTCACGCCCTACGTCGCCACCCTCCGCCAAGAGCTCGCCGTCGCCGCCGAGGCCGGCGGCGACGAAGCCCGCAAGCTGGCCGAGAGGCTCACCGCCCCTCTGGAGTCGGCCACCAGGCTGACCCTGCTCAACGTGCTCTCCGCCGCGATGGACGAGATCACCCGCGAACTCGCCCCGGGCTCGGTCGACGTACGACTGCGCGGGCTCGACCCCGAGTTCGTGGTGACGGTTCCGGCGGTCGAGATTCACGCCCCCGTGGAGCCCGCCACCACCGCTGCGTTCGCCGAACCGCTCGCGCCGCACGCATCCCCCGAGGGGGACGAGGGCGGCACCGCCCGCGTCAACCTGCGGCTGCCGGCCCACCTCAAGACCCGCGCCGAGGAGGCCGCGAGCCGTGAGGGGCTGTCGGTCAACGCGTGGCTGGTGCGCGCCGTGTCGGCCGCGGTCGACGGCGGCGCCCGGCCGCGTACGGCGGAGAAGTCCCAGAGCGTGGGGCAGAGCTTCACGGGCTGGGTCCGTTAGTCCGGCTCCATCACCGCACCGCATCAGTTCTCCCACACCACGTCCCACCAGCGGGGACGCCCAGAAGACTCAAGAGGACGGGACAGCCATGCCTTCTTTCGACACCTCCGAAGCGATCTCGGTCACCGCACACGTGGAGGCCGGCTCCATCCAGTTCACCGCGGGCGACCGCCTCGACACCGTCGTCGCGGTGCAGCCCCGGGACCCGAAGCGCGACAAGGACGTACGGACCGCCGAGCAGACCGAGGTCGCGTTCGCGGGCGGCGTGCTGACCGTCAGGACGCCCAAGTCCAACCCGTTCGGCAAGCCCGGCATCGTCGACGTGACGGTGGAACTGCCCACGGGCTCGCACGTCGACACGACCGGCTCCTGGACCCAGGTGCTCGGCGAGGGCCGGCTCGGCGAGGTCCGGGTGAAGACCTCGTCCGGTGATGTCCGCCTCGACACCACCGGCCCGCTCAAGCTGACCGCGTCGCACGGCTCGATCACCGTGGACCGGGCCGAGGGGGCGACCGAGATCACCACCAGCTCCGGCAGCCTGCGCCTCGGCTTCGTCGACGGCCCTGCCGTCCTGAAGAACTCGCACGGCACCACGACCGTCGGAGCCGCCATCGGCGAGCTGCGGGTGAGCGGTGCCAACGGTGACATCGAGATCCGGCGCGCAGAGGACTCGGTCACCGCCAAGACCGCCCACGGCACCCTGCGGGTGGCTGAAGTCGCCCGCGGCACCGTGGAGTTGGAGACCTCGTACGGGGCCATCGAGGTCGGCGTCCGCGAGGGCACGGCCGCCTGGCTCGACGTCAGCTCGGGCTCCGGCCAGGTGCGCAACACGCTCACCGCGTCCGGGAGCCCGGAGGGGGGCGCGGACACCGTCAAGGTCCGCGCCCGTACGAAGTACGGCAACATCGACGTCCGTCGCGCCACCGCCGGGGCCTGACCGCCCGACTCTCCTCTCGACTCTCCCCCTGTCGCTTCAGCCTTCGAATGGAGGGCCTCATGCCTTCTTCTGTCATGTCCACATCACGCCGAGGTGGCGGTCACCCGTCTCCGGCAGCCGTCTCCGCCGTCGGTCTGCGCAAGTCCTACGGCGACAAGACCGTCCTCGACGGCATCGACCTGAGCATCCCGGCCGGCTCCGTCTTCGCCCTGCTCGGCCCCAACGGCGCGGGCAAGACCACCGTTGTGAAGATCCTGTCCACGCTCATCACCGCCGGCGGCGGTCAGGCCCAGGTCGCGGGCCACGACATCGCGGCCTCCCCGGGCGGGGTGCGGGCGGCGATCGGGGTGACGGGGCAGTTCTCGGCCGTGGATGGGTTGATCACGGGTGAGGAGAACATGTTTTTGATGGCGGATCTGCATCATTTGCCGAAGGTGGAGGGGCGGCGGGTCGCTGCTGAGTTGTTGGAGCGGTTCGATCTGGTGGAGGCGGCGAAGAGGCCTGCGTCTACCTATTCGGGTGGGATGAAGCGTCGGCTGGACATTGCGATGACGCTGGTGGGTGATCCGCGGATCATTTTCCTTGATGAGCCGACCACGGGTCTTGATCCGCGGTCCCGGCACAACATGTGGCAGATCATCCGTGAGCTCGTGGCGGGTGGTGTGACGGTCTTCCTCACGACCCAGTATTTGGAGGAGGCCGATGAACTCGCGGACCGGATCGCGGTGTTGAACGGCGGCAGGATCGTCGCGGAGGGCACGGCGGAAGAGCTGAAGCGGATGATCCCGGGCGGGCATGTGCGCCTGCGGTTCTGCGATCCGCATGCCTACCGGTCGGCCGGCGCGGTACTCGGCGAGGCGGGCCGGGACGATGAGGCGCTGGTCCTGCAGATCCCCAGTGACGGCAGTCAGCGTGCGCTGCGCTCGGTCCTTGACCGGCTGGACTCGGCGGGTGTGGAGGCGGACGAGCTGACCGTGCACATGCCCGACCTCGACGACGTGTTCTTCGCCCTGACCGGCACCCCTGACCAGTCCCTGCCCAGCCAGTCCAAGGAGAACGTCCGATGAGCTCTCTGTCCCTCGCGGTCCGTGATTCGTCCACGATGCTGCGCCGTAATCTCCTGCACGCCCGGCGCTACCCGTCCCTCACCCTGAACCTGCTGCTCACGCCGATCATGCTCCTGCTGCTCTTCGTCTACATTTTCGGAGACGTGATGAGTGCGGGCATCGGGGGCGGGGGCCGGTCCGACTACATCGCCTATCTGGTGCCGGGTCTGCTGCTGATGACGATCGGGTCGACCACGATCGGTACGGCGGTGTCGGTGTCCAACGACATGACCGAGGGCATCATCGCCCGTTTCCGCACCATGGCGATCCACCGGGGTGCGGTACTCATCGGACACGTCGTCAGCAGTGTGCTCCAGTCGATTGCGTCCGTGGTCCTGGTGGGTGGCGTCGGTGTGGCGATCGGGTTCCGTTCCACGGACGCGACGGCGCTGGAGTGGCTCGCGGCGCTCGGGCTGCTGGTGCTGTTCGCCCTGGCGTTCACCTGGATCGCGGTCGGTATGGGACTGATCAGCCCCAACGCGGAAGCCGCCAGCAACAACGCGCTCCCGATGATCCTCCTGCCGCTCCTGTCGAGTGCTTTCGTTCCGGTCGAGGGGATGCCGGGCTGGTTCCAGCCCATCGCCGAGTACCAGCCCTTCACCCCCGCCATCGAAACCCTGCGCGGCCTGCTCCTCGGCACCGAGATCGGCAACAACGGCTGGCTCGCCGTCGCCTGGTGCCTGGCCCTCACCGTCCTCGGCTACTTCTGGTCGGCCGCGAAGTTCAACAGTGACCCGAAGTAGGAGTTGACCCTGACGGCTAATGGTATTAGCTTACAGGCAACAGGGATTAGCCGCAGGTGTTGATCACAGCTTCGGGGGACGGGTCATGACGGAGTTTCTGAGCACCGACGACGGGCGGCTCGCCTACGAGGTCACGGGCGAAGGCCCGCTGGTCGTGCTCGCCCACGGCATGGGCGACAACCGCGCGGCCTACCGCGAGACCGCCGCCCTCCTCGTCACCGCCGGATACCGCGTCGCCTCCACCGACCTGCGCGGACACGGGGAATCGAGCACCGGCTGGGCCTCGTACACCCGCACCGACGTGGCGGGCGACCTGCTCGCCCTGATCCGGCACCTCGGCGGACCGGCCGTCATCGTCGGCCACTCCTTCGCCGGCGGCGCCGCCACCATCGCGGCGGCACAGGAGCCCGCGCTCGTCGACGCGATCGTCGAGATCAGCCCGTTCACCCGCGCCCAGAAGATCGACTTCGGCGCCCTGGGCTCCAACGCCCGCTACCGCAAGGGCATGCTCCTGCTGCTCGGCACCGGCATCCTGCGCAGCGCCGGCCTGTGGAAGCGCTACCTCGACCACGCCTACCCGGGCACCCGCCCGGCCGGTCACGCCGCCCACCTCGCGGCGCTCGACGCCGACCTGAGCCGGCCGGGCCGGATGGCCGTCGTCGCCAAGATGGGGATGTCCGCCCCCACCGACGCGGGCGCCCGCCTCGGCGACGTCCGGTGCCCCGCGCTGATCGTCGAGGGCGGCCTCGACTGCGACTGGGCCGACCCGGTCGCCGAGGGCGCGGCCATCGTCGCCGAACTGCCCGAGGGGCGCGGGCGCCTCGTGACGATCGCGGGCGCGGGCCACTACGCCCACGCGCAGTTCCCCGCCGAAACCGCCGCGGCCATCGTGTCCTTCCTGAAGGAGGCCGCCCGTGCCTAGGGCCTCGCTCTCGGCCGACGCGGTGGTCGACGTGGCGCTGGGCCTCGTCGACGCGCAGGGCCCGGCGGGCCTGACCCTGTCGGCGGTGGCCTGCCTGGCGGGCGTGGCGACGCCCTCCCTCTACAAGCACGTGCGCAACCTCGCCGAGCTCCGCGACCTCCTGTCGGCGCGGATCATGAACGAGATGGCGGACGAGATCGGCGTGGCGGTCATCGGCCGCTCCGCCGACGAGGCGATCCGCGCGTTCATGACGGCCTGGCGCACCTACGCCCTGCACCACCCCCACCGGTACGCGGCCCTGCTGCACAGCCCCGAGCCGCGGACGGCCGAAGCCGGGGAACGGCTGATCACCATCCTCTTCGCCACCCTGCGCGCCTACGGCCTGGAGGACTCCGCGGCCGTCCACGCGGCCCGCTGCCTGCGCGCCACCGCCCACGGCTTCGTCTCCCTGGAGACCGGCGGCGGCTTCGCGCTGCCCGAGGCCCTGGACGAGAGTTACGCCCTGCTGACGCACATGGTCGTCACGGGCCTGCACGCGCCGCGCACCGACCGCTGATCCGGCGGCGAGGGGCGGTGACCGCGCCGGGAGGGCGTTCTCGCGCGGCCGGCTCGCAGCATGCTGCGAGCCGGAATGCCGGATGCTGCACCGGTAACGGGGCCGGGCGGACGGACCCCGCTGTCAGAGTGGAATGGCCATCCCCGCTTCCGAAGGAGCCACCACCATGGCCCAGACCCAGAAGAACCCGCTCGCCGTCACGACCGGTGTGCTGATCGCCCTCCTGGCCTCGTCCACCGTGCTGTTCGACGGCACCGCGCGGTACGTGGTCATGGGTGTGCTCGCCGTCGGCGTGCTCTCCTGCGCCCGCGCGCTCCAGCGGTCCCGCGCGTAGCCGTGGCCGTCTTAGCGGGAGTCCGCGTGGGAGGAGCACCTCCGACGCGGACTCCGTGCTTACCGGGCGGCCGCCGGGGCCGCCCCGCTCAGATCCAGCCGCGCTCCCGCGCGAGCAGCGCCGCGTGGAACCGGTTCGACGCGTCGAGCCGGTGCATCAGCGTCGCCACGTACTTGCGGTACGTCCGCACCGAGATCCCCACGTCCCGCGCCCCGTTCTCGTCCTTGTCGGCCGTGCACAGCGACTCCAGGATCCGGCGCTCCAGTTCGGTCGGGCGCTCGCCCGACACCGCCGGCCCTTCCTCGTCCGCCGCCGCCGGTATTTCCTGCGCCTGGCCCCACATCCGGTCGAAGAGGGACACCAGCGTGGTCACCAGGCCCGGTTCACGGGTCAGGAGCGCTCCCCGCTTGCTGTCGGAGGGATCGATCGGCGTCAGCGCCGCCGCCCGGTCGAAGATGAGGATGCGCTCCAGGTCGAGGCGGGACACCCGCACCTCCGCCCCCTTGCCGACCATCTCCCGCAGGTACGCCATCGTGGCCGGATCGTCCAGCGCGGCGGCCCCGAACAGGCTGCGCATCCGGATCCCGCGCCGCAGGATGCGGGCGTCGGCCGGCCGGGAGGTCTCGATGATCTCGGGCCGCATCACCCCGGAGGGCCAGGTGGTCATGGACTCCGACCGGGTGAAGAAGGTCAGCTCGTCGATGGCCCCCCGCACTTGCTCGATGCCCATCAGCCGTTCCATGGGGGGCCGGTCCGCCCCCGCGATCGCGTCCGAGGTCGTGGCCGCGTCCCGTTCCGCGAGCAGCGAGGCCACGATCGCGTCCGCCGCCGCCCTCGTCTCCAGCTCCTGCCGCATCCGGGCGAGCCGTGCGTCGATCAGGTGCTGCACCGCCTTGGCGGGACTGACCGGGCGCAGCAGCCCGTCGGTCATCGCGGCCAGACCGAGGGCCGTGGCCCGCTGCCGCAGGACGCGCACCGCCTCCTCGTCCAGATCGGCGTGCCGCACGAGCTGTTCGGGATCGGCGCCGCCGCTCCTGAGCAGGACGCGGTAGAAGCGTTCGTCCTCCGGATCGATATCGAGAAACGCCAGATCCGGATCCCCCATGGATTCCCCCAACGCCGTGGCCGGTCATTACCTGGCCTAGATCTACCTGTTACCCCGGGTCGAGGCTACGGCAATGATCCATTCCGCTTCCAGGTCCCGGCGCGGAAGGGTGCCGCGGACGGTGCAGTAAGTGACCTCGCAGAACGCAGCAAGCTGCGCGTGAGAGCCCTCGAACGAAGCCATTGCGAACGGCAGAGTTGTGGTCACAAGGAGCCGCCGGGAAAACACCGGAGGCCACCGGGACCGGGCGGGAAAAGGCCGGGTCCGGTACGGACCGCAAATCAAGGGGGAACCACCGTGATGAAGCGCCTCAGCGTCACTCTCGCCGCCGCCGTACTGATCGGTCTTGCCGGTGCCGGCACCGCGAGCGCCGACGCTCCCGCCCCGCTTCCCACCCCCGGTACCCAGGTCTGCGTACCGGTTCCGGCCGGTCTCCCGCTCCCCGGTGTCTGCGTGATCATCCCGGGCCGCGACACCCACAACTGGGACTAGCACCTCCTCCCGGAGGGTCCTTCCGGAAGAGATCGGCACATGATCTCCGACCCGGAATTCCCCCCGGTGGCCCGTTCTCGCGGTATTCGATCTTCCTCGACGATTTCGATCTTCAATCATCCGGCTCCCGGGAACGAACTCCCGGCCCCCGAGCACAAGGAGAGAAAGTCCGATGACCGCCTACTCGGTGCTCGTCCCCTTCGTACCGAGCCGCCCCGAGCAGCTCCTGCCCTTCGCCGGGCTCGTCCACTGGACCGGGGCCGAACGCCTCTGGCAGGGACAGAGCCTGGTCACCGAGACCCACCAGGCCTTCGCCCACGCCGCCGGCGCCGGATTCCGGGTCCCCGTCGGGCTCGGAGTGACCCTGATGCCGCTGCGCCACCCCACGGAGGCCGCCCTCCAGGCCCGTTCCCTCGCGCTGATGACGGGGCAGCCGGTCCTCGCCGGCTACGGGCCGGGAGCCCCCGCGGTGCAGAAGGCCCTGCTCGGAGCCCCGTACCGGAGCCCGCTCACCGCCGCCCGGGAGTACCTGACCGCCGTACGCGCCGCCCTCGACGGTACGGACGCGGTCCTGGACGGGGAGTACCTGCACCAGGAGGCGCTGCTCCCGCCGGTGCCCGGACCACCCGTCGAGATCGGCCTCGGTGTCCTGCGCCCCGGCATGGCGAGGGTGGCCGGCGAGGTGGCCGACGCGGCGATCTGCTGGCTCACCCCGGCCCGCTACCTGGCCGACACGATCGTGCCCGAGGTGCGCAAGAGCGCCGAGAGCGCGGACCGGCCGGCGCCCAAGGTGGTGGCCATGGTGCCGATCGCCCTGGCGGCGCCCGACCGGGACCCCGTACGCCTCGCCCTCGCCTCCAACCGGCACCACCTGAAGGCCGCGCACTACCAGGACATGCTCCGGCGCGGCGGTGTGGAACTCCCCGCCGCCACCGGCTCGGAGGCCGAAGACGAGGGTGCGCGGGGCGCGGCCCTGGTCGCCGGCGACGCCTTCCTCTACGGGGCGCCCGCCGAACTCCTCGCGAAACTCGAGGCCTTCCGCGAGGCGGGCGTCGACGAGATCGTCCTCAACGTCACGGGCGTGGCCCAGCTGTACGGCGCCCAGGCCGCGAGCCGCGAACTGCGCTCGCTGCTCACGCTCCTCGGACTCGCCTCCTGACCCGAGGCGGCCCGGGCCCCGCGCCCGCAGCTCCGTAGCTCCGGCGCCCCTGCCCGCCCGTAACCCGCTCAGGCTTCCGGCCGCCCGGCCGATCCCCTTCCTCCGCGTCATCAGGCGCCCGCGTCCACCCACGCACTCACGTTAGGCATGTTCATGACACTCACTTCCGTCAAGGCCCACGCCTTGCAGTGGGGCACCGGACGCCCCCTGGCCGCACTCGCCCCCCGCCCGCCGTTCACCGCGACGGTCGTCCTGGAGGACGCCGCCCACCTCGACGCCCTGCTCGGCAGTGGAGTGGCCGGCCCCGGCACCGTCGTCCTGGTCCCCGGGGACGAACCGACCGCCGAGCCCGAGCCGCACGAGGCCACCGGCGCCCAGGTCATCGTCTGGCAGGGCTCCCTGGGCGAACCCGGCGCGGAGGCCGGCCTGCACCCCGACTTCTACCTCCAGGTCCAGGCCTACTCGATCACGCCCTACCTCTCCGTCCTCGGGCCCACCCTGGTCCGCATCGTCGAGGAAGCCGACTTCCAGGCCTTCCTGGAAGACGCCGACCGGGCCCTGAACGACGGCGAGTTCTCCGCCTTCCTGACCCACCCCTCGGTCCAGCTCGCCGACCTCGGAGCGCTCGGCGGCAACGGCGACGGCGACGGCCCGGCCCTGCGCCTCTACGTCGATGCCGAAGGCGCCGTCAGCGTCGCCCCCGGCGCCGCACCCCTCGGCCCCGTCGGCACCCCCGCCGCCGAACTGCACCGGGCCTGGGAGGACTCCACCGGCGCCCTGGCCGGCGTGCTCGACGAGGACCTGCGCCGCGAGCGGCTCGCCGCCCGCCCCTGGATCTCCCGCTACCTGGCCGCCGTCGGCGCCATCCGCGAAGCCGTCACCCGAGGCCTGGAACAGCCCCGCGTCTCCGGCTTCGGCGGGCGCCTCGTCCCCGCCCTCGCCGCCCACGCCGCCCCCCAGGACACCTCCGGCGACACTCCGGTGCTGCTCTTCAACGCCGAACAGGCCCTGATCCACCACCCCGGGGACCGCCGCACCATCGCCCTCTCCCTCGACGCCGCCCAGGCCGCCGAAGCCCTCCTCGTCACCGGCACCGCCCGGGCCGCCGCCGACTACGCCGACCCGGCCACCGTCGACGCCGTCGCCGCCTACTTCTCCGGCATCGGACTGCCCCTCACCGAGTCCGCCGCCCCCCGCACCGCCACCCCCGACGCCGCGGAAGGAGCGACCCGCTGATGGGCGCCATGCTGCTCAGCCCCGCCGCCGCGGGCACCGGCCTCACCGGCCGCGCCGCCGAGGCCGTCGCCGAACTCGGAGACCGGGCCGTCCTGTGCGACCTCTACGACGAGGCCGGCGCCCCCGTCTACCACGACATCGCCGGCACCACCCCGCACGAGGTCCGCGAACTCCTCACCACCCTGCGCCGCATCCCCGGCCCGGTCCTCGACCTGGCCGCCGGCTCCGGCCGGCTGACCTTCCCCTTCCTGGCCCTCGGCCGCGAGGTCACCGCCCTCGAACTCTCCGGCCACATGATCGGACTGCTCCGGGACCGGCTCGCCGCCACCCCGGCCTCCCTCCAGGGCCGCTGCACCCCCGTCCAGGCCGACATGAGCGACTTCTCGCTCGGCCGCCGCTTCGGCGCCGTCGTCCTCGGCACCACCTCCATCTCCCTCCTCCCGCCGGAGGCCCGCCCCGGCCTCTACCGGTGCGTACGGGAACACCTGGCGCCCGGCGGCAGGTTCCTGCTCACCACCGTCGAGGTGGACGCCGCCGACGACGGGAGCGACGAGAGCGAGATCCTCGCCCCCGGCGAGATCACCGGCCGCTCCTACCGGATGATCGAACAGTGGACCTCGGGCAACAGCTCCCGCACGGTCACCGTCATCCCCGCGGACCCGCCGGCCCAAGGCCCCGTCCACGTCGCCACCACCACCATCGGCGTGATGCCCGCACCCCTGCTGGTCGCCGAACTCGAAGCCGCCGGCTTCGCCATCCGCTCCACCACGCCCATCCCCGGCGGCGGCCGCCACCACGACGTCCTCCTGGAAGCCGAGGCCCTGTGATGACCACCGCCCTGCCCACCCTGACCGGACAGGACGAGGCTCCCGACCACGGCCACCCGGCCCTGTGGACCTCCCTGCTCCCGCCCTCCGCCCACGGCGACGACGGCATCTGCGCCGTCTCCGCCGAGGGGATGTACGTACGGTTCGCCGACGGCAGCGAACTCCTCGACGGCGACTCCGGCCTGTGGAACGCCAACCTCGGCCACGGAAACCGGCACATCGCCGAGGCCTGCCACCAGGCCCTGCTCAAGGCCTCGTACCTGAGCGTCTTCCGCTACGAACACCCCTACGCCCGGCAGGCCGCCGAGGCCCTGGTGGAACTCTGCGGAGCCGACCACTTCGCCCGCGTCCTCTTCTCCACCTCCGGCGGCGCGGCCAACGACCTGGTCATGAAGACCGCCCGGCACTACCACGCCCTGCGCGGCGCCGAGAAGCGCAAGATCATCGTGGGGCTGCGCGGCAGCTACCACGGCCTGACCTTCGGCGGCTTCGCCCTCACCGGCGAGAACCTCGGCCAGCAGGTCTACGGGGTCGACCAGCGCCTGGTGCGCCACGTCACCCCCAACGACCCCGCCGACATCGAGAAGCTGATGCGAGCCCAGGGCTCCCAGATCGCCGCCGTCGTCGTCGAACCCGTCCTCGGCAGCGGCGCCGTCCCCCTCACCGACGAGTACCTCCAGACCCTCTTCCGGCTCCGCGAGGAACACGGCTTCCTGCTCGCCGCCGACGAGGTGGCCACCGGATTCGGCCGCACCGGATCGATGTTCGCCTCCCAGCGGTGGAGCGAACGCCCCGACCTGCTGGTCACCTCCAAGGGCCTGACCAACGGCACCTGCGCGGCCGCCGCCGTCATCGTCTCCCGGACGATCGCCGACGCCTTCCGCGAAGCCGACGCCACCTTGACCCACGGCGAAACCCAGGCCGGCACCCCCGTCACCTGCGCCGCGATCATCGCCACCATCGAGGAGATGCGCCGCCTCGACGCCGTCTCCCGGGGCCGGCGCGCCGCCGAGACCCTCGGCGCCCACCTGGACCGGCTCGTCGCCGAACACCCCCTCTTCGACTCCCACGACGGCCGCGGCCTCTTCCGCTCCCTGCGGATCGTCACGGCCGGCGGCGAACCCCTCCCGCAGGCCCGGGTCCTCGCCCAGATCACCGCCATCCGGGCGGCGGGCGCCATCGTCCACGCCGGCGTCCACGGCATCCAGATCATGCCGCCGCTCACCGCGACGGACGCCGAGATCGACGCCCTCATGGAAGCCGTCCGCCGCGGAGTCGAAAACTTCTCCGGAGGACTGCGGTGAACATCGCCTGGTCCGGATCCACCCGGCTGCTCATCGGCCCCGAAGGGCTCAGCGACTGGCTGGCGGACTTCGACGACGCCCACCCGGCAGGGGGGAGCCGTCCCGTCACCGCCCTGCTCCTCGACCCGGCCGTCGCGAACTCCCGCATCACCGCCCTGGTGACCGCGGAACTGGACCGGGCGGGACACACCACCCACACCATCGTCCCCGATGGAGACGGAGGCCCGGACGAGATCCTCGCCCTGGCCGCCGCAACCGCCGGCGCCGGACTCGTCGCCGTCATCGGCGGCGGCGCCCTCCTCGACCGGGCCAAGCTCCTGTCCGTGGCCCACGGGGACGAGCGGGCCCGCGCGGCCCTGCGCACCACCGGCCGCAGCGGACTGCTCACCCTGGACCCGCGCACCCGCCGCACCCGTCCGCTGCTCGCGGTACCCACCACGGTCGGCACCGGATCCGAACTCAGCCGGGTCGCCTGCCTGCCGCACAACAGCGGCAAACGGCTCGTCATGGGCGACGCCCTCGCCCCCGACGCGGCCCTGCTGGACCCGGCCGCCACCGAGACCCTGCCCGGCGAGCTGTTGATCGAAGGAGCCCTCGAGGCGGTCTTCCGCACCGTCGGCCCCTACGTCGGCAACCTGACCGACCGAGCCGTCGAGGACGCCCTCGCCCAGACCGCCGCCACCCAGCTGGTCCGCCTCGGCGGAGCACTGGCCCGGCAACTGGCCGACGGACAGGCCCCCGACGCCACGCTCCGCACCGACCTGGCCCGGCTGAGCGGACTGACCCAGTCCACCTGGCTCTGCTACGGCAGGGACCTGTTCAGCACCGAGGGCTGGATGATCGCCAACGAACTCTCCAGCGCCCTGGGCATCCGCAAGATGACCGCCGTCGCGGCCATCCTGCCGGCCCTGTGGCGGGCCGTCCTCGCCGGCGACACCCGGCTCGGCTCCGCCGCCCGCCTGCGGGGGATCTGGGAACTGCTCCGCTCGGCCGACAGCAGCGGCGACCCGCTGCCCGCCGAGCCGGTGGCAGGCATCAGCGCCCTGATGAACCGCTGGGGCATCGCCCGCGACATCGCCGTCACCCCGCAGCTGCTCGACGCGGTGGCCCGCAGGACCGTACGGGCCTGGGGCGCCGGCCTCCCGATGCTCGGCGGACTGCGCGCGGCCGACGTCAACGCCCTGCTCAGCGAAGCGGCCTGAACTCCCGCTCCGCACCCACAGACTTCCGCGCCGGCTTGGCGCGGGGACCGCACCACCTCGCTTCCCACGAAAGGAAACCGTCATGGACAACACGTTCGAGAACGTTGCCGCCGCCGATGTGAACCACCTGGAGCTCGGTCTGCAGGAGCTCGAGGTCATGGAGGCCCCGGGCTGGTGGACGACCGGTGGCGTCGTCGTCGGCATCTCCCTCGTCTCGGTGGTCATGACCTGATCCGACCCGGATCAGCTCCACCCGCTTCACCCCCGTCGCACACCCACTCACAGAGAAGGAGCCAGTCATGAACGAGAAGTTCGAGGCCCCCGCGGCCGACGTGAACCACCTGGAGCTCGGCCTGCAGGAGCTCGAGGTCATGGAGGCCCCGGGCTGGTGGACCACCGGCGGTGTCGTCGTCGGCATCTCCATCGTCTCCATCGTCGCCACCTGATCCACCCTCAGTACCGCGCAGCAACACCACCACCACTCGACACACGAAGGAGAACAGCCATGAGCGAGCAGATCCTCGACAACGCGGCGGTCGTCGCGCAGGACGGCCTGGAGCTGGGCCTGCAGGAGCTCGAGGTCCTCGAGGCCCCCGGCTTCTGGGAGGGCGTGTCCATCGGCATCGCCATCTCCACGGTCACCATCGCCACCTGATCCACCCTCACCACCCACGCACCACACCACCACTCGACACACGAAGGAGAACGCAATGAGCGAGCAGAAGTTCGACAACACCGCGGTCGTCGCGCAGGACGGCCTGGAGCTGGGCCTGCAGGAGCTCGAGGTCCTCGAGGCCCCCGGCTTCTGGGAGGGCGTGTCCATCGGCATCGCGATCTCCACGGTGACCATCGCCACCTGATCCGGCCGCGGCAGCAGCCCGTACGCGGCAACGTACGGACGTGGAGCCGCACTCCGGATCGATGCGGACCGGGCCCGGCCGGGAATCTCCCGGCCGGGGCCCGGCCCTCGGCCCCACCCGAAGCACCCGCAGCACCCGAAGAACCACCGCACCACCCACCCACCCCGGAAAGGACGCGGCAGCGATGAGCAGCAGCGACCCGGCCGTCTCGTTGAACGGTCTCACCAAGACGTACAAGGGCCTGCGCGCCGTCGACGCCCTGACCGTGGACATCCGTGCCGGCCGCGTCACCGGCCTGCTGGGCCGCAACGGCGCCGGCAAGACCACCACCCTGCGGATGCTGCTGGGCCTCGCCACCCCGACCGCCGGCACCGCGACCATCCTCGGCAAGCCGTACGCCGAACTCCCCGACGCGGCCCACCGCATCGGAGTCAGCATGGACGGCATGGGCGGCGTCACCGGCGCCACCGTCCGCGGCGAACTGCGCATCTGGTGCACCGTGCTGGGCCTGCCCGCCGGCCGCGCCGACCAGGTCATGGAGTACACCGGCCTCGACTACGCCGCCGACCGCCCGGTCAAGGGCTGCTCCACCGGCATGCGCCAGCGCCTGGCCCTGGCCACCGCCCTGCTCGCCGACCCGGAGATCCTCATCCTCGACGAGCCGGCCAACGGCCTCGACCCGGACGGCATCCGCTGGCTGCGCGCGACCCTGCGCACCCTGGCCCTGGGCGGCCGCACCGTCATCGTCTCCAGCCACCAGCTCGCCGAGCTCGAGCAGACCGTCGACGACGTCGTGATCATGCAGCACTCCCTGCGCTACGCCGGCACCCTCGACGACCTCACCGGCCACGGCGCGGCCCGCCTGGAGGACCGCTTCTTCGAGCTGGTCGACCCGGCCGCCACCGCCGTTCCCACGGCCGTACCCACCGCCGGCGCCACCGGCACCCGCACCCCGGAAAGGAACTACTCCCGTGCGTAACCTCATCGCCGGCGAAACCCGGAAGGCCCTGACCGGCCGCGCCTGGTGGGCCCTGCCGCTCGCGGGAGCCTGGCTGTGCCTGATCACCACCTTCGGATACGTCTCCGGAGGCGAGAAGGCCATCGCCGACGGGGCCACCTCCCTGGCCGTCGGCCAGGACGTGGCCCGTTCCTGGATGATGATGTTCCTGCTGGCGGCCGTCTTCGGCGCCGTCCACGTCACCCGGGACTACGCCTCCGGCACCATGGTGCGCTCCGCGCTCCTGGCCGGCTCCCGCTCCCGCCTCTTCGGCGCGAAGCTCGCCGTCGCCACCGCCGCCGGAGCCGCCTTCGGCCTGATCGCCGCCGCGCTCGGCGCCGTGAGCGTCTACCTCGGCCCGCTGCCCTTCGGCCTCGAGGCCGCAGCCGACGGCGAGACCGCCCTCATCCTGGTCGGCGTGTTCGCCTGCTGCACCCTGGCCGCCCCCTGGGGCGCGCTCATCGGCTGGATCGTCCGCAACCAGACCGGCGCCGTCGCCACCCTGATCGGCCTCACGCTCCTGGTGGACCCCGGGCTGCAGCGGCTGGTCCCCGAGGTCTCCAAGTACCTGCTGACCATCGCGATGAGCTCCGTCTACCGGGACGTGAAGCCCGACCTGCTGTCGCTGCCCTGGGCGTACGCGGTCATCGCCGCCTGGCTCGCCGCCGCCTTCGTCGCCGGCCGCCACCTGGTCCGCACCCGCGACATCGCGTAAGGGCGTGTCCTTCGGATCAGGCAGAACCGGTCCGTCCGGCCCCGACCCACCGGACACGTCCTCACCGCCCCCCTGAGCAGAGGTGCTTCCACCATGTCCGCCAAAACCGCCTTCGCACCCGATCTGGAGCGGCCCCGCACCGCCGACGACGTGGCCGTGCGCGAACCGCTCACCGAAGACGCCCCCTGGGTGATCCAGCGCGGGGAGCACAAGCACTTCCGTACCGGCGAGGACCTCGCCCGCCTGGTCCGCCTCCTCGACGGAAGCCGTGACCACGACCAGCTCGCCGCCGAACTCGGCTCCCCCTGGACCCCCGGCCACATCGGCCGCGCGGTCCGCAGCCTCGCCGACTCCGACCTCCTGGAAGACGGACGGCCCGTCAAGAAGCCGGCCAGGGTCCGCTTCGCGGGCCCGCTGACCATCCAGTTCACCCTGGTCAAGCCCGAGCGGATGCTGCGCCGCCTCGCCCCGCTGGTCCGACCGCTCGGCCACCGCGCCGTCCTCGGCGCGGCCGCGGCCGTCGTCCTCCTGGGCGTCCTGGCCCTCGCCGCCAGCGGGGCCACCCTCGGCGAGGCGCTCTCCCGCCCGATGCCCCTGTGGGCGTACGCCTGCGTGATGCTCGGCGTGGTCGCCACCACCGCCGTCCACGAGATGGCCCACGGAGCGGTCCTCACCCATCACGGCGGCACACCCAGCCGGATGGGCTTCATGCTCTTCTACATGTCGCCGGCGTTCTTCTGCGACGTCTCCGACGGCTGGCGGCTGCCCAGCGCCCGCCAGCGCGTCCAGGTCGCCCTCGCCGGCATCGCCATCCAGGCCGTCGCCGCCGGGACCGCCGCCCTCGCGGCCCTCGCCGTCCCCGCCGGACCGGCCCGCGAGACCCTGCTGCTGGTGGCCCTCGTCAACTACATGGTCTGCGTGGTGAACCTCCTCCCGCTGGTCAAGCTCGACGGCTACCTCGCCCTCATGAGCCACCTGGACATCTCCCACCTGCGGGAGAAGGCCATGACCGACGCCCGCCGGGCCATCGCCCGGATCGTCTTCGGGGGCCGCGGCTACCAGCGCGAACTGCCCGGCCGCGGCTGGTCCGTCCCGTACGGCATCGCCTGCCTGCTCTTCCCGCTGTACCTGGTCTCCAGCGCCCTGACCCTCTGGTCCGGGATCCTGCAGCGCCTCGGCATCGCCGGCTCCTGCATGATGGTCTGCGCGCTGGGCTACCTGCTGTGGCGCCTCGGCAAGGGCGCCGTCACCCTGGTCCGCGAAGCCGTCCAGGCAGGCGCCCGCCCCGCCCGCATCGCCGCGGCGGGAGTGCTCGCCACCGCCGGACTGGCCCTGGCCGCCGCCCTCGTACAGATCCCCGCGACCGTCTCGGCCGGCTACACCACCGAACGGGACGGCAGCCTCAGCCTCCTCGTCCCCCGGGGCGGCGGCGGCTTCGACCTCACCGAGGGCACCACGGTCACCCTGCGCCGCTCCGGCCTCTTCTCCCGGCCGCAGACGGGCACCGCCACCCTCGGCGAGCCCACCGGCCACGACGTCCTCGCCCCGGTCACCGCCATGCTCCCCGTCGCCAGTGACCGCCCCTGGCTGGAGATGAAGGCGTACCCGCTGCACCGCGTCACCGCCACCCCCGCGCCGGACGGCACGGACCGCACCGGCGTCGCCGAGGTCCAGGCGGGCCACCACCCGCTCTGGAAGTGGTTCGCCGTCTCCTACCTCGGCCCGCTGCTCCCCTGACTTCTCCCGTACGCCGCCCACGGAGGCCCGCCATGTCCCTGCGACACGTTGCCCACTGCCCGCCCGGCACCCCCTTCTACGACCGTCCGGCCGCGATCACCGGCGCCGACGCCTTCCCGGCGGCCACCGCCGAGGCCCCCGCCGGGTGGACCCGTGAGCCGATGGGGGAGTGGACCGTCCTGACCCCGCCGGGACTCGAACTCCCCGGCCAGGGCTGGAAGATCCACGTCTCGGCGACCGAGCGGACGGCCCCCGAGGTCCTCGACATCGTGAGCGCGTACTGCACCTCCCGCTCCCTGCTCTTCAAGTTCCTCACCAGCCCCTCGATGCTGATGCTGCGCAACAGCAAGTACGGGGACCGGGGCAGCAGCGGCAAGTTCATCACCCTCTACCCCCGCGACGAGGCGGAGCTGGAGACCGTACTGACCGAGCTCGACGCCCTCCTCGAAGGCCGCCCCGGACCGGCCGTCCTCAGCGACCTGCGCTGGGGCGCGGGCCCCCTGTACCTGCGCTACGGAGGCTTCAAGCTGAAGCTGGGCCCCGGCCCGAACGGCGCCCCCGTGCCCTGCATCGAGGATCCCGAAGGCAACCTCGTCCCCGACGTGCGCGGCCCCTCCTTCCGCCCGCCGGCCTGGCTGGAGCTGCCGCCGTGCGTGGTGCGGGCGCTGGCCGAACGCAGCCGCGGCGGCTCCCTCGGCGACTTTCCCTTCAAGATCACCCAGGCCCTGCACTTCTCCAACGGCGGCGGCGTCTACCGCGCCACCGACACCCGGGACGGACACGAGGTCCTGGTCAAGGAGGGCCGCCCGCACGCCGGCCTCGACGACGCCGGAGCCGACGCCGTGGAGCGGCTGCGCCGCGAGCACGACGCGCTGGCCGCCCTCGACGGACTGCCCTGGTTCCCGCGGGTCCTGGACTGGCGCCGCGGCGCCAAACACTGGTTCCTGACACGGGAGTTCGTCGACGGCAACGCCCTGACCAAGGAGACCGCCGAGCGCAACCCGATGCTCCACCCGGTCACCGCCCGCGACACCGCCATGCCCGTGGCCGAGTACACCGCCTGGGCCCTGGACGTCCTCGACCGCATCGAGGCCGCCGTCACCGCCATGCACGAACGCGGCCTGGTCTTCGGCGACCTGCACCCCAACAACGTCCTGATCCGCCCCGACGGCACCGTCGCCTTCATCGACCTGGAGACCACCCTCCCCATCGAGGGCCACACCGGCCAGGCCATCGGAGCCCCCGGATTCTGCGCCCCCGCCGGCACCACCGGCACCGCCGTCGACCGCTACGCCCTGGGCTGCCTGCGGCTGAGCCTGTTCCTGCCGCTGACCCCGGTGATGTCCTTCACCCGCCGCCGCTCCGAGGACCTCCTCGCCCAGATCGCCGCCTTCTTCCCGGTGCCCGAGGGGTACGCCGACCAGGTCCGCGCCGACCTCGGACACGCCCCGGCGCCCGCCGGCGGCCCGCTGGCCACCCCCGAGCGCATCGCCACCGGCATCCTGACCTGCGCCACCCCCGAGCGCGAAGACCGCCTCTTCCCCGGCGACGCCGACCAGTTCCTGCACGGCGACGGCGGCCTCAACATCGCCAACGGAGCCGCCGGGGTCCTGTGGGCCCTGCGCGGCGCCGGGATCACCGTCCCCGAGGCCCACCTCGACTGGCTGGCGGACGCCGCCCGCGCCGTCACCACCCCGCGGCCGGGCCTCTACGACGGACTGGCCGGCATCGCCTGCGTCCTCCACGACTTCGGGCGCACCGACGAAGCCGCCGCCCTCCTCGACCGGGCGCACGGGCTGCTGCCCACCGCCACCCTGCGCGACGGCAGCCCCGACCGCAGCCTCTCCGGCGGCATCGCGGGCCTGGGCCTGGCCCTGCTGCACCTCGGCGAGGACGCGGCCGCCCGCGAACTCGCCGCCGCCCTCGTCAACAGCCCCACCCTGGAGGAACGCCCCGGCCTGCTCCGCGGAGCCAGCGGCGAGGCCCTCTTCCTGCTCGCCGCCGGGCGTGACGACGCCGCCCGCGTGGCCCTCGTACACGACCTCGAACTGTCCCGGCAGCCGCTGCCCACCCCCTGGCACCGGGTCCAGCTCGCCCACGGCGGAGCCGGGCAGGCCATCGCCGTCCACCACTACCTCGCCGCGCACCGGGACCCGTACCTGACGGCCGTCCACGACGCGCTGCTGACCGACCTCACGTCCCAGTTCCACCCGGCCTGCGGCCTGTTCACCGGCCGGGCCGGCGCGCTCGCCGCGCTGACCTGCACGGACGACGGTTCGGCGGCCACCGCCGGGGCTCTGGCCGAACTCCGCTCCGGCCTGGAACCGTTCGCGGTGGCCCACGAGAACGACCCGGACGCCACCGGCTTCCTCGGCGACCACCTGCTGCGCCTGTCCACGGACCTGGCCACCGGCTCCGCAGGTGTCCTGGCGGCGCTGACCGCGCCGCGCACGGCCGTCCTGCCCTACCTGCCCGCCCCGGTCCCGGCGGCGCCCGTCCCGGCCGCCCGCTGAATCCCACCCCCGGCACGTTACGGAGCCCCGTATGCCCACCCACCTGACGGTCAGCATCAGCATGACCGAGGAGGCCCCCTCTTCGGCGGCCCCCGAGACCACGGCCGTACGCCTCGTGTCCTGCCTGCCCCTGTCGTGGACGGTGGTCCCCCTCTCCATGACCACCCGCTCCGCGACCCTGTCCCTGACCGCCCCGGACGACACCCCGGCCCCGGCCGTCCTCGAAGCCCTGGACACCGCGCTGTCGGCCCCGGCCTTCACCGGGTGGATCCGCGGCTGACCCGCCGCCCCCCCCGACCACCCGCAGGCCGCTCTTCCCCCACAAGCGGCCTGCGGGTGCGTATCCCCGTCCGGGCCCGGTCAGGCCCGCGGGGGGACGAGCATGCGCTCGGTGCCGAGACTGTTGGTCCGGGTGTCCTTGTACATGGTGGTCTCGCCGTCGCTCCACCGGATGACGAGGTCGTTGGTGAGGGGGTCACCGGTGTACTGACCGGTGGTCATGATCACGCTGTGGGTCCAGGTGCTGTTGGGCCCGTGGACGGGCTGCTCGGTGCCCAGGCCGCCGGTGGTGGTGCCGACGTAGTTGTTGAGAGCGCCGGTGGACCAGCGGACCATGAGGTCCCACTTCTGGTTGCCCGAGAACTGCCCGGAGGTGAGCAGGGTCGCGCCCTTCCAGGTGTCGCCGGGGTCCTTGAGCTTGTACTCCTGGCCGAGGGTGCCGGCGCCGACGTTGGTGTACAGGGTGAGCTCCCCGTCGGACCAGCGGACCATGAGGTCGGTGACGTAGGTGGTCGCGTTGAAGCGTCCGGCGGCGATCTGGGCGGCGTACTTCCAGACGGATCCGGAGGGGGCCATCTCGGTGACGGATCCCAGGCCGTTGGAGCCGACGTCGCCGTGCAGGGTCATCCGGCCGTCGTCCCAGCGGACCATGAGGTCGAACTGGTTCGAACCGGTGAAGTCGCCGGCGGTGATGGTGGCGACCGGCTTCCAGCCCGCGTTCGGTGCCGCGAGCTGCCGCTCGGGCAGGAAGCCGCCCTTCCCGTCACCCGGGAAGAGCGTCACCTCGCCGTCGGTCCAGACGACGAGCAGGCTGCTGCGGCCACTGCCGGTGAAGTCGCCGGAGGCGATCTGCTTGGCATGGGTCCACAGGTCTCCGAGACCGGGCAGCAGGGGGCTGTCCGCGGAACCCTGGTAGGGCGGCCGGGTGATGCCGCCGGGATCGCGACCGGCGTTGGCGTCGTTGTACAGGTCCTGCGCGTCCTTGCCGTAGACCGGCGCGTACGTCACCCAGGAGTCGTTGGCGTCGTTGCCGCCGCCGTAGTAGCCGCCGGTGTTCCCGACGACCTTGCCGGTGCGGTTGGCCGCGTCGTAGTCCTTGATCCAGGGGCCGCCGGACACGCCACCGTAGAAGCCCTTGCACAGCATCTGCATCTGGCGGAAGCCGCCCAGCCGGGTGGTGGGCACATCACAGCGGAAGGCCTTGTGGTCCTTGTTGACGCTGGAGGCGGACGGGTATCCGACGACGGTGACCTTGTGCTCGTAGCCGCTCCCCGGCGTGAAGGTCAGCGCCCCCGTGACGTTCTCGATGCTCCCCCGGGTGTTCGGCTCGACCAGGGCGAAGGCGAGGTCCAGGTCGGAGATGGCGGCCTTGCTGTTCGACTCGTAGCGGGGGTCTATGTAGACGCCGTTGGCCTTGACCGGGAAGATCCCGAACGGCTGGGCGCCGGGCCCTTTGCCGTGGCGGTACTGCGGCACGAAGATGGCGTGGTTCTTCGGGCCGGCCATGTCGTCCGCGCAGTGGCCCGCCGTGAGCACCATGTTCTTGCCGGCGCTGCGGACCACGCTGCCGGTGCAGGAGGTGTCGGCTTTGCCGACGTCGGATTCCTGGTAGAAGAAGGTCCCCACCATCGGCATGCCGTCGAAGTAGGTGCCGGTCGGGGTGCCGGACGGAGCGGCGGACAGGGTCCTGTTCTGCAGGCCGGCCGGTCCGCCGGTCGTACCCCGGCCCCGGGCGTCGTCGACGGGCACGGCGGCGGCCATGCGCTCGGCCGTCCAGAACGCCTCTTCGGTGCTGACCCTGGCGGAGGACGACGGCGGGGGCGGGGTGGTGCGGGGCTTCGCGGTGCCACTCGGCTTCGCGGTGGCACCGGGCTTCGGTGTGGAGCTCGGCTTCGGGGTGGTACCGGGTTTGGCGGTGGCGCCGGGTTTGGCGGTGGTGCTCGGAGGGACGGTCGCGGCGAGCGCGGGACCGCTACCCACCGCGGCCGCCATCACGCCGACAGCGAAGGCGGTGAACCATCTGGATCTCAAAGAACTTACTTTCTGTACGGGGTGACCGCGCGAAGGGCGAAATCCGAAGCGTCGGACCAGCCGGGCCACAAGATCGTCGATAGACAAGAAAAGAGACCACATGGGCAGGACGAAGATCGCCGCGGGTGGGGTCGCCGCGCTGGCGCTGCTCCTGATGCCGTCGGCGGGAACCGCGTTCGCGGTCCGGACGGCGGATCAGCCCACCCCGCTCCCGGCCGGGGCCCGGCTGTCCGCGCACCCCGGAGAGCGGCTCACGTTCACGCTCCCCGCCTCCCTGCCGGGGAAGAACGGGAACCGGGTGGTCTCCGAGATCTTCGTAGGACCCGGAACACTGAGGATGAACGATCCGGTCATCACCGCCGTGGCCACCGTGGCCTGCGACACCGCTCCGGGGGTCTACCCGGTCCGGCAGACCGGCCCCGGCGGGCCCACCGAGGGCACCCGGGGCGAGCCCTGGGTGAGCGTCGAGGTCGCGGACATCGGCGCGGCCGAGCGCGAGGCCTGCCCCGGGAAGGTCGCGGCCCTTCCCCCCGAACAGCCGGAGGAGCACTGGCCCGCCGGGCGCTCCTGGCCGCAGTCGCCCTGGGACGTACGGACCTTCCGGCCCGGCGACGAGGTGACGCCGACGGCCTCCGACGCGTCGGCGGGGTACGGCGACACCCTCACCTCGCCCGGGTTCACCGGCAAGGCCGTCATGCGCGGGGCCAAGGCGGTCGTGACGGCCGCAGCCATGATCCGCTGCGATGCAGGGCCGGGGCTGTACGAGGTCCGCTGGGCAGGCAGGGACGAGGTCTGGGCCCGCTACCGGGTGGCGGGGCCCGCCGACCCGAACCGCCCCGCATGCCGGGACCGGGCCGCCGAACCGGCCCCGGGGCGTGCACCCTGGCTCGCGGGCACGGCCGTCGCCCTGGGCGCCGCCGGCTTGGCGGCCTTCGCCGTGGCCCGACGCCGGAGGAGCCCACGATGACCGGGGCGGGCCCGGCGTCCGGGAATTCGGTGGTGCGGGGGAGCGGGGCCCCCGACACTGACCCCTTGTGTCCATGAACCTTCAGGCCGGGCCCCTCTGTACGCGCGGTTCGCTCGCCGCCGAGCTGCGCGGGATCGGTCTGCACCCCGGTGAAACCCTCCTCGTGCACTCCTCCCTCAGCTCGCTCGGCTGGGTCTGCGGCGGCGCCGCCACAGTGGTCACGGCCTTGCGCGATGCCCTCGGCGACGCGGGGACCCTGGTCGTGCCGACGCACTCCGGCGACAACTCCGATCCGGCGGAGTGGGGGAACCCGCCGGTGCCCGAGGCGTGGTGGGCGGAGATCCGTGCCTCGATGCCCCCCTTCGACGCACGCACCACGCCCACCCGCGGCGTCGGTGCGGTCCCCGAGGCCGTCCGCACCTGGCCGGGCGCCCTGCGCAGCGGCCATCCGCAGACCTCGTTCGCCGCGGTGGGCCCGCGCGCTGCCACGATCACGGACGGCCACGCGCCGGATTGCCGGCTCGGCGAGCGCAGCCCGCTCGCCCGGCTGGAGGAAGCCGGGGCGCGGGTCCTGCTGCTGGGCGCGGGCTTCGAGTCCTGCACGGCGTTCCACCTGGCCGAGTACCGGGTTCCCACGCCGCAGGTCGACAACTCCTTCGCGGTCACGACCCCGCAGGGCCGACGCTGGATCACGGTGCGCGACACCTCGGTCTCCTCGGACGACTTCGAGGAGCTGGGCGCGGCCTTCGAGGAGGAGCGCCCGGTGCTACGGGGGAAGGTGGGCGGCGCGGAGGTCCGGCTGTTCGCCCTGGCCGACGCCGTTGCCTACGCGGAGCACTGGCTGCCCCGCAACCGGCCGCAGGCGCCCGCGGCCTGACGTCAGGACGGGGGCCGCGCCGGGGCGGGCGGGCACGCCCCGGCCCGCCGGCGTCCGGCGATGCGAGCGATCCGCTCCTCGAGCAGCTTGCGGCAGTCGGGCCATTCCGCCGCGGTGACCGAATAGATCGCGGAGTCGCGGAGCAGGCCGTCTTCGCCCGGTGCCCACGACCGGGACCAGTTGCGGAGCACGCCCTCGAAGCGTGCGCCGGTCCCCTCGATCGCGGCGCGGGAACGGGCGTTGCGGGCGTCCGTCTTCAGGTCGAGCCGAGCCACGCCCCAGTTTTCGAACGCGTACCGGAACAGGAGGTACTTGGCCTCGGTGTTCAGCCCCGAGCCCTGGGCCGAAGCCGCGAGCCAGGTGAAACCGACCTCGATCGCATACAGTCCCTCCGCGGTCGGCCACGGCCGCGGGTCCCAGTAGGCGGTGACCCCGACCGCTCGCCCCGACGCCCGCTCCACCTGTGCGTACGGGGCCAGCTTCCCCGCGGTGCGACGGGCGAGCTGGGCATCGATGTACGCCCCGACCCGGTCCGCGGTGGGCACCCACGTGTGCCCGTAGGAGCCGCGGTCCTCTTCCGCGGCCACGGCCAGGTCTGCCGCGTGGCGTTGCTCCAGCGGCTCCAGCCGTACGAGCGTGCCGTCCAGGACCGGTGCGTCGAGTGCGAAGGTCATGGCCGCAGCGTTCCAGAGCCGTCCTGCCGTGTCGCGCGAATTCTGCGCTACCCGTGCACCGCGAGCAGCGAGTCGGCGGCGCGACTCGCGGTGGCCGGGTCAGGAGGTGGCGGTCCTGCGGTAGTGGTCGAGGTAGTCCGCGTTCGCGATGGGGACCTCGGCGAGGAACTCGTCCGGCAGGTCGAAGGCGTCCACGAGCGTCATCATGTGCGGGGCGAGCTCCGCGAGGACGGTGTCGATGGTCTGGTGCAGCCCGAGTACGTGCTGCACCGTCAGCCGCTGCTCGGCGAGCAGGTCGCCGGTGTGCTGGCGCAGCTGCTGGAGCAGGAACAGCCAGCACAGGTTCGTGAGCAGCTTGCGGGTCGCGGGATCGGTCGCCTGCTCGGCCGCGTCCAGGAAGGCGTCGGCAGCCATCCGGCCCGCATGGGCGGAGACCATCTCCAGCGCGGCGCCGGAGGACTCGTTCCAGCGGCCGATCGGGTCCCCGGAGGGTCCCTGGCGCAGCGCGGTGCGGGCGCGCGTCTGCCAGGTCCCCACGACGGAGGCGAGCAGGTCGCGCAGGAAGCGCAGGTCCGTGAGGTCGCGCTCCCCGGCCGGCAGGGTGTCCGAGGCGAGGGGGTCCGGCTGGTTCTCGAAGAGCATCTCGGCGGCGGCCTTCACCCAGATCACCAGGTTGTCGCCCTCCGCCGTGATCCCGCCCTCTATGTTCCCGGGCAGGTCCGAGATCCGGTTCACCGGGAACAGGCCCTGTGCGCCGCACCGTTCGCGGGACTCGGTGGTGATCTCCCGCGCCTGCCAGGTGATCCAGCCCTTGGCGATGGCGATCATGCGCTCCACCTCCTCGCGCTCCGATTCCTCGTGCGCGACGAAGCGGTCCATCACCGCCCGGTGCAGGAAGGTCATGGCGTAGGCGTTCGCGAGGGAGTGCAGCAGCCGGCCGTGGTGGCTGCGGTGGCTGACCACCGGGATGCGCTGTCCGGTCTTCGGGCCGCTGACGTGCCGGTGGTGCGCGTAGCGCACCGCGATGGCCAGGGCGGCCCGGGCCATGCCCAGGGTCCCGGCGCTCATACAGAGCTTGCCCATGGTGACGCGGTTGACGGAGCGCAGGAAGCGCTTGCGCCGGTTCCCCAGGGAACTGGTCAGCGTGCCGTCCTCGTCCAGCCGACCGTGGTCGGCCTCCAGCATGGCCTCGCGCGGCAGCCATACGTGGTCGAAGGAGGTGAGGCAGTGGTCGACCGGCGTTCCCGTGCGGGGCGGCAGCTGGCGGACGGTGACCCCCGGCAGGTGCCCGTCCTCGTTGCTCAGCGGGGTCAGGAACAGGAAGATGCCCTGGTCCTCGCCGTCGACCATGAGCCGCGCCGCCACCACCGCGGTCTTCGGGCCGCCGATGAGGCTGGTGTTGGGCATGAACTTGCACGCACCCGGATTGGGGGTGTTGAGGACGAAACCCCCGGTCGTCGGGTCTAAGACGGCCACGGTCTGCAGCGAGGCGACATCGTTGCCGTGTGCCATCTCGGTACAGAGGAAGGTCCCGATGCGCTGCATCGAGGTGAAGGCGGACAGGTCCCGTCCGTAGCGGTCGTGGTCGAGCAGGCTCCCTATGAAGAGGTTGTAGTGGATGCTCGCCAGGGTGCACAGGCCGCCGTCCACGAACCCGGCCCACTCGTGGAGCCCGGCCAGCAGACGGGCGTCGTGCGCCAGCGCCGTCGGGTCGCCGACCGTGCTGTTGACCAGGCGCAGACGGTCGTAGGAAACGGCCGTCCGCTCAGCCGGAGTGAGGTCCGGAAGGTACGGGAAGAGCGAGCCGGCGAGGAGTCTTCGCCAGCCCCCGTGGACCCGCTCACGGTCGTCGCGGTCGAAGAGCAGGTGGGTCAGTTCCCGAGTGGCAGACCTGGGGCCGGGCTTGGTCGAGCTCGGCTGAACAGGCTGAACAGGCAGAAGGCTGATCGGGGTGGTGGGGTGGTCACCCCCACCGCCCGTGCTGCTTCGAAAGGTTTCCGCGTACCCAAGCGTCAGTGCGGACATCGGAACATCCCCCATCAGGAACCGAAGTGCAGGTTGCGGCAGGGGCCAAAGATACGAACTAACCGGTTTTGTTTACAAGGGGGTTCGGGTAAAAACCGGTGACCTGGTTTTGTTCTTGCGAAATGTTGACGCTATAGTCAGGGGTACCTGGTCAGAATTAGACTGAACAGGGATGATCTCGGACGGTGACAAGCCGGTCACGTCATGTAAGCACGGGAGAGTGCGAACCTCGCGGTTTGTTCTGGCTCGGATGGCAGCGGAGGGTGTATGGCGCGGCAAGAGCGAGCCATTCGTACACGTCAGAAGATCCTGGTCGCAGCGGCACAGCTGTTCGACGAGGTCGGCTATGAGGCCGCGACGATCTCCGAGGTGCTCAACAGATCCGGGGTGACCAAGGGGGCGCTCTACTTCCACTTCACCGCGAAGGAAGAGCTCGCCCAGGCCGTGCTGGCCGGCCAGGTGGGAGCCCTGCCGCCGGTACCCGAAACGGAACTGTTCCTGCAGCGGAACCTGGACGAGGCGCTGGTCCTCGCCTACCTGCTGAGCAAGGGCGATCCGATGGTCCGGGGCAGCATCCGGCTGACGGTGGACCAGGGTTCCCCGATCGACGGCCTGGACCGCCGCATCCCCATGCAGGGGTGGATCGACCACACGGCGGAGTTGCTCACCCGCGCGAAGGAGTGCGGGGAACTCCTTCCGCACGTCGACATCGAGAGCACCGCCAAGATGTTCACCGGCAGCTTCACGGGCGTCCAGGTGCTCTCGAAGATCATGACAGGGCACGCGGACATGGTGGAGCGGGTGACCGACCTGATGCGGACGCTGATGACCGCGATCGCCATGCCCGGAGTGCTGGTGCGCCTCGACTTCGCCCCGGAACGCGCGGAGCGCGTGTGCGAGGCGGCCATCAGGTTGCGCGACGAGAACGCCGAGGCGGCCTGATCGTCGTCGGATGACCGGCGGTCCGGAGACGGGCCGCCGGCACGGGGGGCCTCCCCCGACCGCAAAAACGGCCTGCGTCCGCACCGTGCACAACTCCCTCACAGTGATGCCCCCTTCGCGCGCGGTCACCGTGGGGTAGAGAAAATAGACCGGCTACGCTGTTTTTTCCAGGGGTGAGGCGAAACGGATCCGGCCCGGGTGTGGGTGTCCCCGGAAGCGGAGTCGGAAGCGGAGCCGGAAGCGGAACCCCGTGAGGGGCGGTCCCGGGCGTTGAGTCGCTGCTCGTCACCCGCTCAAGACCGGGGGCAGGAGGGCTCGAGCGGGCGACGGCTGAAGCGCAGCGACTCAGCGACCGTTCAGTCGCTGCGCGCGGAAGGGGAAAACCCCAGGTCGGACCGGTTTCGTGAGCCGGACAGCGACTGAAGCGACTCACGGTCCGGGTATATGGAGACATTGGCGCGTGCGCCTGTGCGTGTGTGTGCGTCATATATGGGGACCTTGAGTCGCTTCGGTCGCTGTTTCGCTGTGCGCGGGTCTGTGACCTGGTGTTTTGTGAGCGACTCCAGCAGCGACTGAACGATCCTCGATCGCTGTGCGGTGGGTCGCTCGGTCGCTGGAGCGCCCCGTGAATGCGTACAACTGTTCAGGGTCATGGATCTCTCGTCCCACGAGAGTTTCGCTAGTGTGATTTTGGGCGTGAGTCGCTTCAGTCGCTGACGGGGGAAGTAATGGCAGCTGAGCTGCGGGTTTCGCGCAGCGACCCAGGGCAGTTCACGAGCGCCGCGGCGGTCGCCCGGTGGTGTGCGCGCAGGGGCTGGCCGGTTCATCCTCTGGCCCCGGGGCGCAAGACCCCCGTGGGCAACTGCACCGCGTGCCGTGCGCCCGGACACGACCGGGGAGCGTGCGACTGTCTGCGGGCGGGCCGTTGGTGCCATGGGTTCCACGCGGCCACGCTGGACCTGGACCTGATCGAGCAGTGGTGGGGCGCGCGCCCCGGCCACGGGGTCGGCGTGGCCTGCGGGCCCGCGGGCCTGGTCGTCATCGACATCGACGCGCACGAGCGGGAGCTGCCCGGCCGGGACCGTCTGCTGCCCGGCGTCGCCATCTCCGCCGGGATCGACCTGACCGGACTGGCCAACGGATTCCACACCCTGGGCGTACTGGCCGCCCTGCGCGGCGTCACGAGCCCGGCGGACGACTCCTCGACCCTGCGCGTGCGCACGCCGTCCGGGGGCCTGCACGTCTGGTACCGGAACGACGACGAGGGCCGCCGCTGGCAGTGCTCCGCCGGCTCGGGCGGGGCCCGTGCCCTCGCCTGGCAGGTCGATGTCCGCGCCTGCGGCGGGTACATCGTCGCTCCCGGGACCGTGACCCGCGCGGGCGTCTACCGGCCCGTGGGACCCGCCCGCGAACCCGCCCCCCTGCCGTCCTGGCTCGCCGGGGAGCTGGAGCGCACCGGGCACCTGCCCGCCGCTCCCGCTCGCGCCGCCGCGGGGCCCCGGCCCGTACCACCGCGCGCCCGGCAGGCGGTCATCGCGGCGGGCGGCGGCCGTGGTGTCTCGGAGCGGGTCCTGGCAGGCGTCCTGGCCGAGGTCGCCGCGTGCGCGGCGGTGCCCGAAGGAGCGGCCTTCTCCGAGAAGTTGAACCGGGCCGCGTACACCGCGGGCGGACTCGTCGCGGCGGGGCACGTGACCGAGGCCGCTGCCACGCGGGCCCTGCGGGAGGCGGCCGAGCACGCCCGTCCCGGGCAGGACGGCCGATGTCGCGCCATCATCCGTGGTGGTCTGCACGCGGGTCGGTCGCGCCCGCTGTCCCCCGGAGGCCGCGTATGAGAGTGGACGACGAGAGCACGGTGTCCGTCACGGCGTCCGCCTTCGACGTCCGGGCGGTCGCCGCGCAGATCCTCGCGCAGCCCGTCCCGGCCGCCCGGGAGTCCGGGGAGCAGGCGAAGACCGGGGAAGCGGAGGGTGCGAGCGCCGGCGGTGCCCCGCGCTCCGACGGCGAGGCCACGGCGCAAGGACTGCTGCCCGACACGCTCACCGACCGGGGCAACGCCAAACTTTTCGTCAAGCTCTACCGCAACGACTACCGGCACGTCCCCGGCATCGGCTGGTTCCGCTGGGACGGCACCCGCTGGCAGATCGACGAGGACGACACCGTCGTGTGGGCGGCGGGCGACCTGGCGGAAAGCATCGCCACCACCGACCCCCAGGGGGTCTACACCCCGCTCTCGCTCGCGCAGCACCGCCGCCGCGCGCTCAGCACCAGCGGGATGAACGCGATGCTCACGCAGGCGAAGTCCGCCCCGGGCATGGTGCTCAACGCGGCGCTGCTGGACGCCGATCCGTACGCGCTGTGCACGCCGGCCGGCGTCGTCGACCTGCGCACCGGTCACATCCGCCCCGCCGAGCCCGCGAAGGACTTCCACTCCCGCTCCACGTCGGCCGCGCCGCAGCCGATGCCCACGCCGCGCTGGAACCGCTTCCTGACCGACACCTTCGGCGAGGGGCCGGAGGGCGCGCAGATGATCGACTTCCTGCAGCTGCTGCTCGGCTACTCCGTCACCGGGGACGTCGGCGCTCAGGTGATGCCGTTCCTCTTCGGCTCCGGCAAGAACGGCAAGTCCGTCCTGCTGGACGTGCTGATGAAGCTGCTCGGCGACTACGCCGACGCGGCGCCCCCCGGGTTCCTGATGGCGCGGCCGTACGAGGGCCACCCGACCGACCTCGCCGAACTGCACGGGCGCCGGGTCATCGTGTGCAGCGAGGTCAAGCCGGGCGACCGTTTCGACGAGGCCCGCGTCAAGCTGCTGACGGGCGGCGACCGCATCAAGGCCCGCCGGATGCGTCAGGACTTCTTCAGCTTCGAGCCGACGCACAAGCTGTGGCTGCTGGGAAACCACCGGCCCGAAGTGGGCACCGGCGGCTTCGCGTTCTGGCGGCGCATGCGGCTGATCCCGTTCGAGCGGGTCGTCTCCGACGAGCGGAAGATCGACAATCTGGCGGACATCCTGGTGACCCACGAGGGCCCGGGAATCCTCAACTGGCTCATCGAGGGCGCCCGGCGCTACCTCGGGGGCGAGAAGGACCTCTCGGGCCCCGAGCGGGTCCGCATCGCGACCACGGCGTACGCCGAGACCGAGGACCACACCGGGCGCTTCATCGGCGAGACCTGCCGGTTCGAGCCGGACCTGCGGGCGGAGCAGGCGCTGCTCTACGCGGCCTACAGGGGCTGGTGCCAGCATGAGGGCGCCCCCGCGATCTCTTCCCGGGCCTTCGCGGCGCGCGTCCGTGAGGTGGTGGGGCTGGCGTCGCCCAAGGAAATGATCCTGTCGAACCAGCGCAAGTACTACCCGGGCATCGGCCTGCTCGCGGACGAGGAGACAGCATGAGCGCTCTCATCGCCGAGGACGAGATCGTCCACGAAGTGGACTTCGTCTGGCTCGAGGACATCAGCGGGCTCGACTACGTCCGGCAGAGCCTGGACCGGCTGCCGACCCGGCGCGGCAGGCCCGCGTACCACCGCGACGGCCGGATGGTCGGTTACGCGCTGCTGGGACCGGGGGCCAAACCGTCCCGCTCCTCGGGGACGTTTCGCCGGCGGGTGTTCTGGCTGCTGCCGCACGACCGCGACACCGCCCCGGACGGGCTGTACGCGACGGGGGCGCCGGCGGAGGCCGTGGACGCGCAGACGCTGGCGCCGGGCAGCAAGGGGCACAAGACCGAGCGGTCCGAGGGCGGGCCGATGTCGTCGTCCGCGGCGCGGGAGACGCTCCCGTAGGTCCCGGCCTGCGGCTCTGCCCGTCCTCCACGGGGAGAATCATCCGTTCGGCTGACTACCCGAAGTGTTTCAATGGCCCCCGTCAGGGGCGCAATTGGATCAGCAGGGAGCGGGCACGGGGATGCGGAAGTCGTACGTCGCGGCGCACGTCCACATGGTCGATCACCTGCCTCAGCGTTCGAGTCCCATCTTTCAAGGAGCAGTTCCATGACGGAGAACACCGCCGCGCAGCTCGCCGTCACCACGGTGGGCGGCCCCACCGTGGTCATCGACCTGGGCGGGCTGCGGTTCGTGACGGACCCGACCTTCGACACCGCCGGTTCCTCGTACGAGTTGGGCCCGGTCGCCCTGCACAAGGTCGCCGGTCCGGCGCTCACCACCGACCAGCTGGGCCCGGTGGCGGCCGTCCTGCTGTCGCACGACCAGCACCCCGACAACCTCGACGGGGCGGGGCGCGCCTTCCTCGGGGAGGTCGCGCTGGTCCTCACCACCGAGCAGTCCGCCGAGCGCGTCGGCGGTACGGGGCTGGCGCCCTGGGCCGAGCACGTACTGGAGCGCCCGGACGGGGGCCGGCTCGTGGTCACCGCGGTCCCGGCGCAGCACGGCCCGGCCGGGACCGAGCCGATGCTCGGCGCCGTCACCGGCTTCCTGCTCGGCGGTGACGGCCTGCCGACGGTGTACGTCAGCGGCGACAACGTCTCCCTGGAGCCGGTGCGGGCCCTCGCGGAGCGCCTCGGCGGGGCCGGCGTCGACCTGGCGGTCCTGCACGTGGGCGCGGCGCAGCTCGCCCCGTTCGGCCCGACGCTGCTCTCGCTGACCTCCGAGCAGGCGGTGGAGGTGGCCGAGCTGCTGGGCGCCCGCAAGGTGCTCGCGGTCCACCAGGACGGCTGGCAGCACTTCACGGAGGGTCAGGAGACCGTCAGCGCAGCCTTCGAGAAGGCGGGCACGGCCGAGCGCCTGGTGATTCCCGCGGCGGGCAGCAGCTTCGCGCTCTGACCCCCCGGCCCCGTACGCCGTGCCCGGCGGGCCCGCGCACCCGCATGGTCCCGGCGGCACCCCCATGGTCCGGGCGCCCGTGTCCTCCCGGGCGGCCCGGCCCTCCCGTAGGTGCGCCGGCTGCGCGGAACGGGACGGCCGCGCGCCCGAAGGCCGCCATGAGCGCGGCGTCCCACCCGTCCGCAGGCACCGACGACTCCGGCCGGTGCAGCCGGGCGTCCAGGGACACTCGGGGATCGGGCAGCAGGCGCGCGACGTGCCGCCGGCCCACCCCGGCCCGGGCCCGTCCCCCGTCCGGGCCCCGCGCTCCGTTTACGGCCGACCGCTCCCCTAAAACCAGCGAAGCGGTCTGTTATTGGCCTCATGGTCGCACGAGAACCTGGGGCGCGCACGGGCGAGGCACCTGCCGGGTCCGCGGTCAGGGCCTTTGCGGAGCGGGTCCTTCCCGGCTGCGCCGATCGCGCCGAACCCGATCCTGAGCCCGTCTCGAGCGAGGCGAGAGCGGTCCTTGAGCCGGGTGTCCGACGGTGGCCCGAGACCTGAGGAGGGGCAATGGTCGAGTCGGACACCGGGAAGCTCGCGCTGCGGATCGAGCGCGGGTCGGCCAGCGAGGAAGAGCTGGCCGCGCTCACCGTCGTGTTGTGCTCGGTACTGGCGCAGCGGGACGAGGTGGGTGACGAGGAGTTGCCCGACGCTCCCCTGTGGCGCCGCGAGCGCTCCGGCGCCGCCTATCGCTCTCCTTATCACTGGCGGTAGCGCCAGCGATAGGCATCTATCCATGGCTGATCTCGTGTGCCCGCCATACTCTCGTTACAGAAACCGCTGCGGCGGTTTGTTACGATGGGATCGTCGATCGGGCCGCACCCTGGGAGGGACGTGTCGTGACCGTTGTGAATGACATTCCTCGGGCCTCTGCGGAGACGGCGGACGCTTACGGGCGTGTGGCCGAACTGCATGCGGTCCGTGCGCAGGCGCTCGCCGGACCGAGCGAAAGGGCGACCGAGGCGCAGCACGCCAAGGGCAAGCTGACCGCTCGTGAGCGGATCGCGCTGCTGCTCGACGAGGGCTCGTTCAGCGAGGTCGAGCAGTTGCGCCGGCACCGGGCGACCGGTTTCGGCCTGGAGGACAAGCGCCCTTACACCGATGGTGTGATCACGGGGTGGGGCACGGTCGAGGGCCGTACGGTCTTCGTGTACGCGCACGATTTCCGGATCTTCGGCGGGGCGCTGGGCGAGGCCCACGCGACGAAGATCCACAAGATCATGGACATGGCCATCTCGGCCGGTGCCCCGCTGGTCTCCCTCAACGACGGTGCCGGTGCCCGTATCCAGGAGGGCGTCTCGGCGCTGGCCGGCTACGGCGGCATCTTCCAGCGCAACACCAGGGCCTCGGGTGTCATCCCGCAGATCTCGGTGATGCTGGGCCCGTGTGCGGGCGGCGCCGCCTACTCCCCGGCTCTGACGGACTTCGTGTTCATGGTCCGGGAGACCTCGCAGATGTTCATCACCGGCCCGGACGTGGTCCGCGCGGTGACGGGCGAGGAGATCACCCAGAACGGCCTCGGCGGCGCGGACGTGCACGCCGGCACCTCGGGCGTGGCGCACTTCGCGTACGACGACGAGGAGACCTGCATCGCCGAGGTCCGCTACCTGCTCTCCATGCTTCCGCAGAACAACCGCGAGTACCCGCCGTGCGTGCCGTGCACGGATCCCCAGACCCGGCGCACCGAGGTGCTGCTGGACCTGGTTCCGGCCGATGGCAACCGCCCGTACGACATGGCCAAGGTGATCGAGGAGCTCGTCGACGACGGCGATTACCTGGAGGTCCACGAGCGCTGGGCGCGCAACATCATCTGTGCCCTGGGGCGGCTGGGCGGCCAGGTGGTCGCCCTGGTGGCCAATCAGCCGCAGTCGCTGGCCGGCGTGCTCGACATCGAGGCCTCCGAGAAGGCGGCGCGGTTCGTCCAGATGTGCGACGCGTTCAACATTCCGATCATCACGCTGCTGGACGTGCCGGGCTTCCTGCCGGGTGTCGACCAGGAGCACGGCGGGATCATCCGCCACGGTGCCAAGTTGCTGTACGCGTACTGCAACGCCACCGTCCCGAGGATCTCGCTGATCCTGCGCAAGGCCTACGGCGGCGCGTACATCGTCATGGACTCCCAGTCCATCGGCGCCGACCTCACCTATGCCTGGCCCACCAACGAGATCGCGGTGATGGGCGCCGAGGGCGCGGCCAACGTCATCTTCCGCAGACAGATCGCCGAGGCCGAAGACCCCGAGGCCATGCGCGAGCGGATGGTCAAGGAGTACAAGTCCGAGCTCATGCACCCGTACTACGCGGCCGAGCGCGGCCTCGTCGACGACGTCATAGACCCGGCCCAGACCCGCGAGGTCCTCATCAACTCGCTGGCGATGCTCCGCAGCAAACACGCGGACCTGCCCTCCCGCAAACACGGAAATCCCCCGCAGTAACGGAGCGATCGATGGCCAAGCAGCAACGTGCGGTGCGTACGCGGGAGAGCCTGATCAGGTCCGCGGCCGAGATCTTCGACCGCGAGGGCTTCACGGTGGCGTCCCTCGCCATGATCAGCTCACAGGCCGGGGTGAGCAGCGGGGCACTGCACTTCCACTTCGCCAGCAAGGCCGCCCTGGCCGAGGCCGTGGAGAGCGCTGCGCTGGACCGGTTGCGGATCATCGCCGGGGTGGCGTCGCGGGAGGGGGCCGGCCGGCTCCAGTACCTGGTCGACGTGACCCACGGGCTCGCCCTGGGGCTGCGCGGGGACGTGGTGCTGCGGGCGGGGTTCGGGCTGTGCGGCGACGCGGCCCGCGTCGCACCGGACGGCCTGCGTGAGCACTGGCGGCGCTGGGTCGAGGAGGCCGTGGCAGAGGCCGAGAAGGCGGGGGAGCTGCGGCCGGGGGTGGCGCCGGAGGACGCCGTGATCGCGGTCGTGGCCGCGACCGCGGGCTTCGAGGTGCTCGGCTCCCGGGAGCAGGTCTGGCTCGCGCCGCACACGATCGCCCGGTTCTGGGAGCTGCTGCTGCCGGCACTGGCGGCGGGGGACCGCCTCGCGGCCTTGGAACCGGAAGGATCATTCGGCGACTAGGAGAGACCGGTTGGTCTGTTTTCATTCGCATAGTGAAATCTTGGACCCGGTTGCCCGTGCACTGCGTTTCTGCAGGTGAAAGCAGCTAGGGGCAGGTACGGAAGGCGGCCCCGGCCTCCTCGCGTCTTCGCGAGGAGGCCGGGGCCTTTTGTGTGCGCCGGCCGGGTGCGGTTTCGGTCATGTCGCGGCGGCCCCCGTTCCCCGGTGTTCGAGTGGATCGGTGCGCCGACTCGCTTTGGGCAGGGGGCGATTGGTGTCCGGACGGAGCGACTGGGGTGGTCGTGAAGCCAAAGAGTGGCTGAAAACAGACAGTCGGACCCTCGGTTTCGGTGTCTGGGATTGACAAACCGACTGCGCTGTTTTGTTATGAAGGGGTCCGGTTGTCTGTGCACCCGGACCCCGGCAGCGGGAAACGCGGAAAAAAAACGCGCAGGCCGCGAACCGGCCTCCAGGCTACATTTGGGGAGAACGTGGACATCGAAGTGCTTGGTGCGCTGTCCGTTCATGAGAACGGGGTGTCGATCACGCCGACGGCACCCAAGCCGCGACAGGTCCTGTCCCTGCTCGCGCTCCACGCCGATCAGGTGGTCTCCGTGGCCACCCTGATCGAGGAGTTGTGGGAGAAGAACCCGCCGCGCAGTGCGCGCACCACGTTGCAGACGTACGTCCTGCAACTGCGTGAGCTCATCAGCGTGGCACTGGCGTACGGCGAGAACGAACGCTGCACCCCGAAGGACATCCTGGCCACCCTCCCCGGCGGCTACCGCCTGGAGACCCGTGGCGGAAGCGTGGACTACCGGGAGTTCGAGCGCAGGGCCGGTGCCGGCTACCGGGCGATGGACGCCGACGACTACCAGGGTGCGGCACGCCGGCTGGCGGACGCGCTCTCGCTGTGGACCGGTCCCGCGCTCACCGACGTACAGGCCGGAAGCCGCATCGAGACGGAGGTCAGGCGTCTGGAGGAGCTGCGCCTGTGCGCGCTCGACCAGCGCATCGAGGCGGATCTGCGCCTGGGCCGCCACCGCGAGCTGCTGTCGGAGCTGACCGTCCTGGTCAAGCAGTACCGCCTGCACGAGAGCCTGCACGGTCAGTTCATGCTGGCGCTGCACCGCTCGGGCCGACGCGGCGAGGCGCTCAACGTCTACCAGCGGCTGCGCGCCACGCTCGTCTCCGAGCTGGGCCTCGAGCCCTCGGCCGCGTTGAGCAGGCTGCAGCGCTCCATCCTGGTGGCGCACCCCGAGAGCGCGGCTCCGCCCAAGGCGCCGCTCCCGGTGACTGCTCCGGCGGGTCCCGGCGGCGGGCGGCTCGTGGCGCGGACGACCTGACCGTCCGGGCCCCGCGCAAGACGGCGGCGCGACCACTGAAGCCCTTCTCCCGGGCCCTCGTCCGAGGGTCGGGGAGAAGGGCTTCAGTGGTGTGTACGGGCGCCGCAGGGGCCGTCAGCGGCTCGCCGCACGGTCCGTGGCCAGCCGCTCGAGGCGGTCGGTCAGTTCCCGCTGCTGCCGGGTCAGGACATCGACCTGGTGGCGCAGCCGGGCCACCTCGGCACGCAGCGGGTGCATGTCCGCCGCCTCGTGTGTCTCTCCGGTTTCCCGGGGCGCCGGGTCCTGCCGGTGGCGGATCGACTCCATGTGTCCGCGCAGCACCGGCCCCGGCTCCACTCCGAGATCGTGCACGAGCCGGCTTCGCGCCCGGTCGTAGACGCCCAGCGCCTCGGCCTGGCGCCCGCACTGGAACAGCGCGGTCATGAGCAGCTCGTAGAACCGCTCGCGCAGCGGGTGAGAGGCCGTCAGCTCCGCCAGCTCGCCGGCGACCTCCCCGGCCCCGCCGGCCCGCAGGCAGGCGTCGTACAGCGTCTCCAGGGTGATCAGCCGGCTCTCCTCCAGCAGCGAGGCCTCGGTCGAGCAGATGGTGCCGCGGCCCGCGCCCTCCAGGGCGGGGCCGCGCCACAGCGCCAGCGCCTCGCGCAGGACCTCGGCCGAACGGGCCGGGTCGGTGGCGGCCAGCGAACGGCCCTGGGCCGTGAGGCGGTGGAAGCGCTGGGCGTCGGTGCCGGCCCGGCCCAGGCACAGGACGTAGCCCAGCGGGCGGGTCACCAGCCACTCGTGGTGGCTCCCGCCGGAACCGGAACCGGGTGCGGGGACGGGCAGCAGCCGGCGCAGCCGGGCGATATGGGTCTGGAGGGCATTGGCGGCGTTGGCGGGCGGATGTTCGCCCCACAATTCGTCGACGAGCCGGTCCGCGGAAACGACCTGGCCGGCCTTCACGACGAGCGTCCCCAAAAGGGCGCGCTGCTTGGCACCGGCCGGTGTGATCAACATATCGGCGCGCTCGCCCAAGACCTGGACGGGGCCCAGGATCCGAAACTCCATCTCATCCTCGCACGGGGAGACCCGGCACGTACGCGGCCGCAGATCCGTACTCGGCATTCACTCGGAAATGGCCGCGGATCCTTCCTTCCTTATCAGATCCTAGGCGCTTCCCGGCACCGGTGGAGGATTTATCGGCCGTACACGGGGATTCGTGGAGTATTCCTTGAGGGAGATTCAGGCGCCTCGCCGGTTCACGGCTGGTCGCCGCTCAGGTCCGGAAAGCCAACCTGCACCCCGCGCCGGTGCCAGGCGCTCAACAGCCGCAGCATGACGGTCGGATCGGGCAGGCCCTGCAGTCCGGGCGGGCCCGCGGCCTGGTCCAGGGCGATTCGGTTCAGCAACCCGCGGGTGAGCGGGTCGGCGCTGCGCTCCGTCGAATCCGTTGCCATGGCCGGAAACCTAGCAGCGCCTCCTAGAGCGCCGAAAGAGAACTCGGTCGGGCGATATGGGCCTTTACGCGACGCGTCGTCGGTGGTGGCGAGGTGTTGTCGGCGCTATGCCGACCGTCTGTGCGCCGGGCCGGCGGCCGCTGTATTGGAAGAGCGCTCAAGATGCGCTCAATTCCTGCATAGGACACGGTCGGAGAAGGATATGGTGCCCCTCGTCCGCCGTCGACGGCAAAGACAAGAAGGGCCAGAAGGCGACAGTATCGAAAAACTCGAACACCGGCTTGTTGCCGACGTCGGCCGGCAAGGCGCGGAGGGGAATCATGAAGATCAAGGTCCTGGGTCCGTTGAATGTCGAAGTCAACGGTATATCGGTCGTCCCGACTGCGGGCAAGCCGCGCCAGATCCTGGCGCTGCTCGCGCTCTACCCCGGCAGGGTGGTGCCCGTGCCCACCCTGATGGAAGAGATCTGGGGCACCCACCTGCCGCAGAGCGCGCTGACCACGCTTCAGACCTACATCCTCCAGCTGCGTCGCAGACTGGGCACCGCCATGGGCCCGGACGCGCCCGGCTCGGCCAAGGACGTGCTCGCCACCCGGTACGGCGGCTACCTGCTCCAGGTGCCGCCCGAGGCGGTCGACGTGCGCACCTACGAGCGCCTGGTGGCGGAGGGGCAGCAGGCGTTCGAGGACGGCGAGGACGACCGGCTGGCCAAGTGCCTGCGCGCCGCACTGGACCTGTGGGAGGGGCCCGCGCTGGTGGACGTACGCGTCGGCCCGATCCTCGACATCGAGGTGATGCGGCTGGAGGAGAGCCGGCTGGTGGCCCGCGAGCGCCGCATCGACGCCGACCTGAGGCTGGGCCGGCACATCGAACTCATCGCCGAGCTCACCGACCTGATCGCCCGCCACCCCCAGCACGAGGGGCTGCACTCGCAGGCGATGGTCGCGCTCTACCGGTCGGGCCGGCAGGCCTCCGCGCTCGACGTCTACCGCCGGATGCGCCAGCGGCTGATCGACGAGCTCGGCGTGGAGCCCTCGCCGCAACTCCAGCGGCTGCACCAGGCGATGCTCGCCGTCGACCCGCGCCTGGACGTGGCCTGCGGGCCGCGGCGCAGCTCGACCTTCGATCTGTACGCAGCCTGAATCGAGTACCACTCAAGGCACACGGGTGACGCTCGGGCCGCGGCGGCGCCGAACGACGAACGTGCCCCGCACAGCTTCCCGGAGGAGGGCGACCGATGGCTTCGCTGACGGCGGTAGAGGGGGCGGTGGGGCGGCGGGTACGGCTCCACTGCCTTGCCCACGCGGGCGCGGGGGTGGCCAGCTACCGTCGCTGGCCCGTCGCGGCCGGACCGGGAGTGGACGTCGCGGCGCTGGTGCTGCCGGGCCGTGACGGCCGGCGGCGCGAGCCGCGCGTCACCGAGCGCGCAGATCTGCTGGCGGACCTGCTGCCCCCGCTGCTGGAGGCGGCCCGGTCCGGACCGTACGCGCTGTACGGCCACAGTCTGGGCGCCCTGGTGGCGTACACGCTCACCCGGGCGCTGGCGGACGCCGGGGTGCCGGCGCCGCTGTTCCTCGCGGTGGGCGCCTGCCTGCCGCCGCACGCCAGCGCCGCCCTGGTGGCCGCGGCGGAACACCCCGACGAACTGCTGCTGCCCCTCCTGGGTGACCTCGGCTCGCTGCCCAAGGGAGCCGCCGCCCACCCCGGCGGGCTGTGGCACCGCAGTGTGCTGCCCGTCCTGCGCGACGACCTGCGCCTGGCCCGAGCACTGCGCCAGGCGGCCCTGGACCCCGTCACCGGGGGATCCGTGGACCTGCCCCTGCTCGTCTTCGCGGGCAGTGACGATCCGCTCGCCGTGCCCGCCGCCCTCGAGGAGTGGCGGCAGTGGACCACCGGGCCGATCACCGTACGCACCGTCGGCGGCGACCACTTCTTCGCCGGCGGGGACGTACTGCCGGCCCTGGTCGGCGAGGCCTGCCGCGAGTACGAGGCGGCGGCGAACGCGAACGCGAGCGCGAGCGCGGGGGGTGTGCGGTGAAGCGCGTGGTCATCACCGGGGTCGGCGTGGTGGCCCCCGGAGCCGTGGGCACCGCCAACTTCTGGGCTCTGCTGACCTCGGGCCGCACCGCCACCCGGGGCGTCACCCTCTTCGACGCCGCCAGCTACCGCTCGCGGGTCGCCGCCGAGGTCGACTTCGACCCCGCCGCGCACGGCTTCACCCTCGCCGACACCGAACGCCTGGACCGGGCCGCCCAGTTCGCGCTGGTCAGTGCCCGGGAGGCGGTGGCCGACAGCGGCCTGCACGCCGTACTGGCCGCAGGGAACCGGCTGCGCACCGGGGTCAGCCTGGGCAACGCGGCAGGCTGCACCACCGGGCTCGCCACCCAGTACGCGCTGCTGAGCGACTTCGGAAACACCTGGAACGTCGACCACTCCCGGGCCGCCGAGTGCCTCTACGACTACTTCGTGCCCAGCTCGCTGGCGGCCGCCGTGGCCCGGGACAGCGGCGCGCAGGGCCCGGTCAGCCTGATCTCCAGCGGCTGCACCTCGGGCCTGGACGCGATCGGGCACGCCGCCGAGCTGATCCGCGAGGGCAGCGCCGACGTGATGATCGCGGGCGGGGCGGAGGCGCCGATCTCCCCCATCGCCATGGCCTGCTTCGACCGCATCCGCCTCACCAGCCCCCGCAACGAGGACCCCGCCACCGCCTCGCGCCCCTTCGACCGCACCCGCGACGGCTTCGTGCTCGGCGAGGGCGGGGCCGTGGTGATCCTGGAGGAGCTGGAGCACGCGCGCCGCCGGGGCGCCCACGCGTACGCGGAGCTGTCCGGCTTCGCCTCGTACAGCAGCGCGCACCACATGACGGGGCTGCGGCCGGGCGGCCAGGAAATGGCCGACGCCATCCGGGCGGCACTCGACGAGGCGCGGCTGAACCCGGTCGACGTGGACTACATCAACGCGCACGGGGCCGGCACCCTGCAGAACGACCGGCACGAGACGCACGCGTTCAAGCAGGGACTGGGCGACCACGCCCGGCGCGTCCCGGTCAGCTCCATCAAATCGATGATCGGACACGCGCTCGGCGCCGCCGGTGCCCTGGACGTGGCGGCCAGCGTGCTGGCCATCGAGCACAGTACGGTCCCGCCGACCGCCAACCTGCACGAGCCCGACCCGACCTGCGACCTGGACTACACACCGCTGTTCGCCCGCGAGCAGCGCACCAGTACGGTCCTCAGCGTCGCCAGCGGCTTCGGCGGCTTTCACGCCGCCACCGTGCTGACCCGGCCCCGGCTGCGGGAGACGGCATGAGCGGCGGCAACGGCGCGGGCCGGGGCGTGCGGAGCCTGCCCGCGCCCCGGGCGCTGGTCACCGGCATCGGCGTGGCCGCGCCCAACGGGCTGGGTACCGAGGCCTGGTGGAGCGCCGTGCTGGAGGGCCGCAGCGGCATCGGCCCGATCACCCGCTTCGACGCCTCCGGCTACCCCGTGCGGATCGCGGGCGAGATCCCCGGCTTCGTCGACGAGGATCACATCCCCAGCCGCCTGCTCCCCTCCACCGACCGGGTCACCCGCCTGAGCCTGGTCGCGGCCAAGGAGGCCCTGGAGGACTCGGGCGCCGACCCGGCCGCGCTGCCCGGCCACCGGGCGGGCGTGATGACGGCCAGCTCCGCGGGCGGCACCGAGTTCGGCCAGCGAGGGCTGGAGGCGCTGTGGGGCAAGGGCGCCCGGCACGTCAGCGCGTACCAGTCCTTCGCCTGGTTCCACGCGGCGGGAACCGCCGAGATCTCCATCCGGCACGTCCTGCGCGGCCCCGCCTCCACCGTGGTGACCGAGCAGGCGGGCGGGATCGACACGCTCGCCCGCGCCCGGCGCGAGATCCGCAAGGGCGTCGGCCTCATGGTGACGGGAGGCGTCGACTCGGTGCTGTGCCCCTGGGGCTGGGCCGCGCACCTGGCGGACGGCCGGCTGAGCACCGACCCCGATCCGGCGCGGGCCTACCGCCCCTTCGACGCGGAGGCCTGCGGCCACGTCGTGGGCGAGGGCGGCGCGCTGCTGGTGCTGGAGGACGCGGCGGCCGCCGCCGCGCGCGGCGTCACCGGGTACGCCGTGGTGGCCGGGTACGCGGCGACCTTCGACGGCGGGCCGGGGGAGGAGCGGCTCAAGGAAGCGGCCGAACTCGCGCTGGCCGACGCCCGGGTGAGCCCCGACCAGGTGGACGTGGTGTTCGCCGACGGGGCCGGGGAGCGGGCCGCCGACCGGGCCGAGGCCGAGGCGCTGGCCGTGCTGTTCGGGCCGTACGGGGTGCCGGTGACCGCGCCCAAGTCGATGACGGGCCGGCTGGGCGCCGGGGGCTCCTCGCTGGACCTGGCGGCGGCGGCGCTCGCGCTGCGCGACAAGGTGGCGCCCCCGACCACCGGGACGCGGCGGATCGCCGCGGACTGCCCGCTGGACCTGGTGACGGGCGCGGCGCGGGAGCTGCCCGGGCTGCGGACCGTACTGGTGCTGGCGCGCGGCAGGGGCGGATTCAACTCCGCCGCGGTGCTGCGGGCGGTCGATGCCTGAGCCGGCCGGCGGAAGCGTGGCTGTGGCCGTGGCCGGGACCCCGCGCCGGTGAGCCGCCGCCCTTCGGGCGGCGACGGCAGTGTGATGACGCCCGTGTGACGGCGCCCGTGTGACGGCGGGCCCTACGCCGGTCCGTCCGCACGGGCGGACCGGCTCAGCTCGCGCCGCAGCCGGCGCTCCAGCGGGGTCAGCGGCAGATCGGGCCGCATCCGGTCCGGATGTCCCGGCGGGGGCGCGTCCCACACCGGGCCGGGGACCGGGCAGCCGTCCCTGCCGCTCCGTCCCACGGTGCCCAGCAGCCCGAGGACGATCAGTCCGTCCCACACGGCGCGCACGAACGTGTAAGGGGGCAGGGCGCGCATATCGCCTCCAGGACGTTCGGCCATCGGCCACCGGCCGGTGGGTGCGGGGGGTGTGCGGTCACGATCCGCCCCCATGGTCGAGAAGCCGACGCGGACGGCCGGAGCACCGGTGGATCCCGGCTGCATGTCCCGGCGCGGTGCGGCGGAGGTCCACAGGATGCCCCTTGACGCCGGAGGCGTCGTCCGTGGGGGAGGCCCCCGCCCGGGCTTGCGCCCGGAGGGTCTCGGTGGCGGACTCGAGGGCGGCTCGAGCGGAGGGGGCCGGACCCCCGCGCGAAGCGGGCGCAGATCCAAAAGGGGAGGCCGGGCCTTCGGATCGAGGCGGACGCAGCGGGTGGCTGGAGCCGCGCTCCAGCCAAGCCCGTGCGGTCTGCGAGCGGTTCCGGACAGTGTCGTGGGCACGGCCGTCTGCCCAGGGCCGCACGACAACGTCTGTCGGCGGCGCCCAGCGGCAGGCGGACGGGCCGGTGCGAGGGTCACTGGCGCAGTGGTGGCACCGTGCCGGGCGGGGTCGAAGCCCCGCGGGTACGGCGGCGCCGCAGCCCGGACGCCGCCGGTCGGAGCCGGCCGGCGTACCAATGAGGAGGGTGTGGAAGATGTCGGATGCGCGTGTGCACCGCACGGTCCACGAAGTGATCGCGGCGGCCCCGGCCGGAGTGATGTACGGGCTGATCGCGGACGCCACCCGGTGGCCGTTATTCTTCCAGCCCTGTGTCCACGTCGAGCAGCTCGACTTCGACGGGACGCGGGAACGGCTGCAGATGTGGGTCACCGCGGGCGGGACCGTCAAGTCCTGGGTGACCAGCCGGCACCTGGACGTGGAGCGGCTGCGCGTGGAGTTCACCCACGACCTGCCCGCCGCGCCCACGCAGTCCATGAGCGGCGTGTGGACGGTGGTCCCGCTGGGTGAGCACGCCGCCAAGGTGACCCTGGAGCACTCCTTCACCGTCGCAGGCGACGTCCCGGCGGACGTGGCCTGGGTCGAGCGGGTCACCCTCGAGAACAGCCGCGCCCAGCTGGACCGGCTGGCCGAACTCGCCGAGCGCTGGACGCGCCTGGACGACCTGGTGTGGTCCTTCGAGGACACCGTACGGGTCAACGCCCCCAGCGAGCTGGTGTTCGACTTCCTGTACCGGGCGGGGGACTGGCCCGCCGAACTCCCGCACGTCAACCGGCTCCAGCTGGTCGAGAACGAGCCGGGCGTACAGGTGATGTCCATGGGCAGCCTGTCCCTCAACGGCAGCTCCCACAGCACCGAATCGGTCCGCATCTGTTTCCCGGGCGCCCAGCGCATCTGCTACAAGCAGACCCTGACCTCGCCCCTGCTGACCGCGCACACCGGCGAGTGGTCGGTCGAGCCCGACGAGTCCGGGGTGATCCTGACGGCCCGGCACAACGTGCTGCTGTGCGAGGAGAACATCGAGAGCGTGCTGGGCGAGGGCACCGACGCGGTGGCCGCCGGCCGGCACCTGCGCGAGGCGATGGGCCAGGCTGGCCTGTCCGTACTGCGCCACGCCGCGCAGTACGCCATCGACTCGGTTCGAGTCCTGTGACCGCGGTCCAGGACACCACGGCCCCCGTACGGGAAACCCACGCCCCCGTACGGGACAGAAGTGAGGCGGCGCCCGCCGCGCCCGAGCGCGCCGCCCGGCTGGAGGCGGCCCTCGGGGACCCCCTCGACCCGGACAACCCGCACGGATACCTGGCGCTGCTGCGCGCCGACGAGGCCCGCGAGCTGCCTGCGGCCACCGAGGCGCTCCTCGCCGAGGCGGGCCTGGGCGCCGAGTTCGTCCCGTACGACCTCGGCGGCCGGCTCACCGACCTGGAGGAACTCACGCGGGTACTGCGCCCGTTGTTCCGCCGCGACCTCGCGCTCGGCTACGGGTTCGGCATCACCTCGCTCTTCGCCGCCTGCGCGGTGTGGACGGCGGGGGACGAAGCGCAGCGCCGGGCGCTGGCCGCGCACCTCCTCGACGGCGGCCGGGTCACGATCGTGCACCGCGAGGTGGCGCACGCCAACGCGATCCTGCGCAACGAGGTCGCGGCGGAGCCCCGCCCGGACGGCGGCTGGGTGCTCAACGGGCACAAGGACGTGGTCATCAACGCCCACCGCGCCGAGGCCTTCGTCATGTACGCGCGCACCGCGCGCGAGGACGGACCGCGCAGCCACTCCGTGCTGCTGCTCGGCCCCGAGCCGCCCGCCTCCGGCGAGGTGCGCAGGCTGGGCCGGGTCGAGATGCCGGGCATGCGCGGCGCGCACTTCTCCGGACTCGAGTTCGCCGATGTGGCCGCGGAGCCCGAGGCACTGGTCGGCGAGGTCGGCGAAGGGGTGTCCCTGGCGCTGCGCAGCTTCCAGATCAGCCACTGCCTGATTCCGGGCGTGGTGCTGGCCGGCGTGGACAGCGTGCTGCGCCAGGCCGTGCGCGCGGCCGTGGAGAACCGGCCCGACGGACTGCCCGCCCGACGCTGGCAGAAGGTGCTCGCCGGGGTCTTCGCGGACCTGCTGGCCTGCGACAGCATGGCCGTCACCGGGCTGCGGGCGATGAGCCTGCTGCCGGAGGACGCGTACCTGCTGGCCGCCGCGGTCAAGTACACGATGCCCGACCTGCTGCGTGAGGACCTGGAGGAGCTGGCGACCGTGCTCGGCGCCCGCGGGTACGACCGCGGGCCGCTGTACGGCGGCTTCCAGAAGCTCGTACGGGACCTGCCGGTGGCCGGTCTCGGCCACGCGGGGACGGCCGTCTGCCAGGCGGTGCTCGTGCCGCAGCTGCCGGCGCTGGCGCGCACGGCGTGGTTCCAGACACCGGAGCCGCCGGCGGGACTGTTCCAACCGGGGGCTCCGTTGCCCCCGTTCGACCACCGGCGCCTCGCGCACTCCGGTACGGACGACCTGCTGACGGCGACCCTGGTCGGCGCGGCGAGCCGGCTGGCGAAGGGGCGCTCCGGGTACGCCGACGGGTCGCCGCACGCGGTGCTGGCGGGGCTCGCGCAGACGTTCGTGGCGGAGCTGCGGGTGCTCAGGGCACGGTGCGCCGCGTTGAGCGCGCCGGTCGGCGGCACCGGATTCGACGCGCAGGCCTGCGCGCTGGCCGACCGCTACGCACTGGTGCTCGCGGCGGCGGCCGTGCTCGGCATGTGGGAGGGGCAGGCCGGGACCGGATCGTTCCTGGAGGAGCCCGCCTGGGCCGTGCTCGCGCTGAGCCGGATCGCACGGAGGCTGGGCGCGGTGGTGCCGGACCTCCCCGACGGCGTGGTGGGCTCGGTGCTCGGTGAGGTGCTGGGGCGGTGCCGGGAGGGGCGGAGCCTCGACCTGTACGGGACAGAGCTGGCGGGCTGAGGCGTGCGGTGACCCAGGGCCCCTCGTCACGTTCCCGCCTGCCCCGCGGACCGTCGGGCGACGGCGGGAACGGGACGACGGGCCGCGGCCCGCCCGCCTTCCGGTCACGGCACCGCAGAGGTGTCGGGGCGGTGGACGAACGCCCCGGCCAGATCGCCGTCCGCCCCGCGGGACCGGGACGGACGGCACTACACGCAGGAGACGACGATGGACCAGGTGAGATGCGCCGCCCCCCTTCGTGTGCCGCGGCCGCACGGTCCGTGGCACGGGGTGAAGGAGAACCTGACCGGGCTCGGCAACGCGGTGGTCCACACGACCTGGAGCGAATGGCTGCCCAGCGTGCTGACCACACCCCGGCTGCGCGAACTGCTCGGGCCGGACTGGGACCGCTACCGGCGTACCACCGACGCCACCGTGCGCTACCGCTTCGCGGCCGCCCGGCTGCTCATCAAGTACACGGCGGCGGCGGCGCTCGGCATCCCGCCGGAGTACCTCGACCTCGCCTACCGGCTGGGCGGGCGCCCCTATCTGCGCGGCTTCGACCAGATCGAGCTGAGCCTGTCCCACACCGGCGACCTGATGGCCGTCGGGCTCAGCCGCACGGGCCGGATCGGCGTGGACGTCGAGCCGGCCAACCGCAACGTACGGCTGGAACTGCTGGAGGCGCAGATCCTGACCCCGGCCGAGATGACGGAGATCGCCGGACTGCCGGAGGCGGAGCGGGTCCCGTACGCGCTGAAGCTGTGGACCCTCAAGGAGGCGTACAGCAAGGCGCTCGGGCAGGGACTGCGGCTGGGCTTCAAGGAGTTCGGCTTCCAGGAGTCCGGCGCGAGCGGCGCACGGCTGCACGCCCCGGACGGCAGCGCGGCGACCCGCGGGGAGTGGGGCTTCGCCACGCACCCGGTGATGGGCCGCTACCTGCTGAGCACGGCCTGCCACGACGCGGGGCTGTCCACCGCGAACGACACCTCGGTGGGGACGATGCTCGACCAGGGGTTCCTGTCGGCCATGAACCAGAGCGCGAGCTGACCCGGGGCCCGGGTCCGGGTCTTGAGGCGTTCTGAGGCGGACTTCGAGGCGCGTCAGCGCCCTGCCAGGTCCCCGGCAGCGGGTTGCTCCAGGGTGGGCCCGGGAGTACCGCGCCTTCGGGCGCCCGCTCCCCGGGTCCTCCGGCGTTCCGGGCCCCGTACGGGATGATCTGGACCGGAGGAGGGCGACCGCATGGCCAGGCAGAGCCGCCCGCGCAAGGACCGGGGACGAGGCGGCCGCCAGACGGACTCCGCCCTGCCGCTGACCTGGTGGCAGCACGACCTGCTGCTGGATTCGCTGGAGCACCGCGGCACCGGCCGTCACGTCGAGCAGCTGTCCTGGCGCTGGTGCGGACCGCTGGACACCGAGCGGTTCACCGCGGCCTGGCAGTCCGTCACCGACCGGGAGACGGTGCTGCGCGCCGCCGTCGACTGGGAGCCGTGGCCGCGCGTGGTCCTGCACGACAGGGCCGCCGCCGAAGTCGTACGCCACCGGGCCGGCGGCGTCGACTGGGACGAGCTGGTGGAACGCGACCGGCTGCGCGGCTTCGACCTGCGCGGCCCCGGACCGCTGCGGGTCACCCTGGTCGACGACCCGGCGTCCGCCGCGCCCGCCACGCGCGTGCTGCTCACCTTCCACCACGCCCTGCTCGACGACTGGAGCGTGTTCGTCCTCCTGGACGAGTTCTACCGGGCCTACCTGGCCGGCGGCGCGCTGCCCGGCGGGGAGCGGCGGCCCGACATCCGCGACTGGGCGGGCTGGCTGGAGCACCAGGACCCGGGCCCCGCACGGGACTTCTGGACCCGGACGGTACCCGAGGGCGCGCCCGCCGTGCTGCCCGCCGTGCCAGGCCCGGACACCCTGGAGAGCGGCTGCGGCCGCGCCGAGGCGCGCCTGTCGGCCCAGGAGGCCGAGCGGCTCCACCGCTGGGCCGCGGCCCTGGCGGTGCCCGATTCCAGTGCGCTGCAGGCGGTCTGGGCGATGCTGCTGTACCGCGGCGCGGGCCGCAGCGGCCCCGCGCAGGTCGGATTCGGCGTCACCGTTTCGGGGCGGGGCATCGCCCTGGAGGCCGTCGAGCGGCTGCCCGCGCCGATGCGCAACTGCCTGCCGATGTCCGTCCAGGTCGATCCGGCGCACCGGCTGGGCCGGCTGCTGACGGACCTGCGCGACCGCGCCCTGGACATGGCGGCCTACGAGTGGGTCTCCGCCGGGCAGATCCACGAGTGGACCGGCCGGGCCGCGGGCGGCGGGCCGCTGCTGGCGAGCCTGGTGGCCGTCGGGAGCGTGCCGCGCCCGCCGCGCGAACTGCGCGCCGGGCTGGCCGAGCACGGCGTGCGGATCGAGCCGCTGTACGCGAGCGGCGCGCACACCGCCTTCCCCGTCGCCCTGCTCACACACCGCGGCTCCGACGGCTCGCTGACGCTGACCGCCGCACACGACCGGTCCCGGATGTCCGGAGCCGATGCGGGACGTCTGGTGGGCCACTGCGCGCGGCTGCTGCGCGAACTGCCCGACACCAGCGCCGAGACGACGCTCGCCCAGGTGCTCGCCGTCCTCGAGGGGGACGAACCGCCGCGGATCGCCCAGCGGCGCGGCTCGCCCGCCCAGCGGGCGGCCCGGCTCCGCCTTCACTCGATCGGCGATCGACCCGGCGTCGAGCGGATCGCCAGCGGGTCTTGACACCGTGGGGCGACTCACCGTGAAGGAGCCGCCCATGTTCACCTACGACATCAGGCAAGATTTCCGCGAGGTCGAGATGTACTTCTTCGGCCTGGGCCCGGTGGGGGCAGCGCCGCCGCTGCGGCTGGCCGGAGCGGACGAGGACGACGCGGAGTTCCACGAGGAGTTCACCATCGTCCGCGGTATCGACTGACACCGTGCCGTACGGAACCCCACCGGTCGACCGGCTTGCCGGACCTGTATCCACTCCGCACTCCACCCACCTCTCCGCTCACCTGGCCACGCGCGTCGCGCGGCTGCGCCGTGTGGTCTGGCTCGCCGTACGCGGTGCGGATCCGGCCGCCGGCCGCCCCGCCGGCCCGGCCCCCCTGGTGACCCATGGCCGAAGCCGGCCGGTCGCGAGCGGAACCCGACCCGGCGGATAGCGCCGCTCCGGCCCCGGCCGCCGGCCCGCCCTCCGCTCACGCCCCAGAGAAAGAAGGAGTCACCCGATGTCGCTGTCGAAGCAGCGCGCCGGCGCACCGCAGGTCTCGCCCTCGGTCGAGGCGTTCCTCAACGACCCCGAGCACGTGGGCGTGCTCACCACCGTCAGGCCCGACGGGACGCTGCACACGGCGCCCGTACGGTTCACCTGGGACGGGACGGCAGGCCTGGTCCGGGTCCTGACCGTCGCCTCCTCGCGCAAGGCGCGCAACCTGCTGACCGAGCCCGGCGGCCGGGTGGCGATCTGCCAGGTGCAGGGCTTCACCTGGGTCACGCTGGAAGGCGCCGGCACGGTGGTGCGCGAGCCCGGACGGGTGGCCGAGGGAGTCAAGCGGTACGCCAAGCGGTACTGGTCGGCGCCGCCGAACCCGCCCGGCCGGGTGGTCATCGAGATCGAGGTCGACCGGGTGCTGACCCTCAACACCTGAGCGATGCCCGGGCGCCACCGCGGCCCCGGCACCCGAGCGCGCGGCGGCGGCCTTCCCGGCCGCGCCGCGCGCTCACCCGTACCCCGCGCGCCTACGCGGCCGGCGGGGGAGTGCCGTCCGCCCACAGCAGGCGGAAGGACAGCAGGGTCAGCCGCCACCCGGCGGGGGTGCGCAGGGCCTCGCCGTCGATGAAGGTGCCGGTGGCGAACAGCGGCGCGAGCCCGCCCTGCGGCGGGACGTGGCGCGGGTGGTGCACGTGCGTGGAGAGCAGGTTGGCGCGCAGGGTGGCCCGGTCCCCGTCCAGGACGACCACGGCCGGGGAGCCCAGGTGCTGGGTGGCGGCGAAGGCCGACAGGGCCTTGCGGTGGAACTCGGCCATGCCCGCGGTGCCCTCGTGCCGGCTCATCGGCGGGAAGGCCACCACCGCGTCCGGGGTGAACAGCTCCGCCGCCCAGGCGTCGTCGAGCTCTTCGTCGTCGAGGGAGACCAGATAGCGGTTCAAAAGGCCCGCCACAAGAAGGCTTGCGGTGCCGGATTCTTCGAGGATTTCGGTGGAGGTCATCCTTGAGAATGCGCCTGCCCCGGCCCGTCCGGGCAATGCCGCCTGACAAAGATCTGACATTGCCGACGCTCTTCTGTCATTGATTGTCGAAGGTCTGTATCAATCGCTCTTTACGCCCCGCCCGAGCCCTCTCGATACTGGCCGAACACCAGTGGGAAGAGGCGGGATGAGCACCTTTGATGTAGATGCCATTGTTGTGGGAGCCGGTCCGACCGGACTCATGCTCGCAGGCGAGCTGAGGCTCAATGGAGTCTCGGTGATAGTCCTTGACAAACTGGCCGAGCCGATCAAGGAATCCCGGGCGCTCGGCTTTTCTGCGCGGACCATCGAAGAATTCGCCCAGCGTGGCCTGATCACCCGGTTCGGCGAGGTCGGCGTCATTCCGTTCGGCCACTTCGGCGGCGTCCCGCTCGACTACCAGGTGATCGAAGGCGGCTCGTACGGCGCCCGCGGCATCCCGCAGGCCCGTACCGAGGGAGTCCTCGGCGGCTGGGCGCGCGAACTGGGTGCCGAGATCCGCCGCGGCGTCGAGGTCACCGGCCTGGTCCAGGACGACGAGGGCGTGACGGTCACCGCGCTCGGCGCGGACGGCGACCTCACCCTGCGCGCCCGCCACGTGGTGGGCTGCGACGGCGCGCGCAGCATCGTGCGCAAGCTCGCCGGCATCGACTTCCCCGGCACCGAGCCGACCCTCGAGCTGCGCTTCGCGGACGTGGCCGGCGTACAGCTGCGCCCGCGCTTCAGCGGCGAGCGCGTCCCCGGCGGCATGGTGATGGTCATCCCCATGGGCCCGGACCGCAGCCGCGTCATCTACTTCGACAGCGCCGAGCCGCTGCGCAAGGGCCCCGGGGCGATCACCTTCGACGAAGTGGTCGCATCCTGGCAGCGCCTGACGGGCGAGGACATCAGCGGGGCCACGCCGCTGTGGGTCAGCTCCACCACCGACAACAGCCGCCAGGCCGCCGAGTACCGTCGCGGCCGGGTCTTCCTGGCCGGTGACGCCGCGCACATCCACCTGCCCATCGGCGCGCAGGGCATGAGCGCCGGCGTCCAGGACGCGGTGAACCTCGGCTGGAAGCTCGCCCTGGACATCCAGGGCCGGGCGCCCGAGGGCCTGCTCGACACCTACCACGCCGAGCGGCACCCGGTCGGTGCCCGGATCCTGACCAACACGCTCGCCCAGCGGATCCTCTACCTCGGCGGCGAGGACATCACCCCGATGCGCGAGGTCTTCGCCGAGCTGGTCAACAACCACGAATCGGTCCGCCGCCACCTCGTCGGCATGGTCACCGGCCTCGACATCCGCCACGACGTCGGCGCGGGCGACCACCCGCTGCTCGGCCGGCGCCTGCCCGACCGGGACCTCGTCGTCGACGGCGAGAAGACCTCCGTCTTCGCGCTGCTGAACGCCGGACGCCCCGTGCTCCTCGAAATCGGCGGCGACCACGGCCTGCGCGAGGCGGCCGCCGGCTGGGCCGACCGCGTCGAGGTGGTCCGCGCCGACCAGCCCGAATGCGACGCCCCGGTGGACGCGATCCTCGTCCGCCCCGACGGCTACGTCGCCTGGCTCGCGCCCGCCGGCGCCGGCCCCGAAGGCTTCACCGACGCCCTCACGCGCTGGTTCGGCCCCGCCAACTGAGCGCCGTTCCGTCCCGCTCCGTCCGTATTCTCCACAGGAAGCGAACAAAAATGGCCTTCATCTCCCTCGAGGACAAGCACCTGACGGTCCTCAACCTCTTCACCACCGACGCGCCTGAGCATCAGGACCGCCTGGTCGAGGAGATGACGAAGATCGTCGACGCGGCGACGTACGAGGGCTGGATGAACAGCACCGTGCACGCGGGTGTCGACAGCCTGGGCACCTGCAACTTCATCCAGTGGCGCAGCGGCGAGGACCTGGAGCGACGCTACGAGGGCGAGGAGTTCAAGCACCGCACCCTCCCCGTCTTCGGCGAGATCACCACCTCGATCAAGCTGCTCCAGAACGAGGTCGCCTACACGGTGACCTCGGACGCCCTCGGCGGCAAGGTCGAGATCGGCCCGCACCGCGACGACTACACCGTCCTCGGCGTCTTCTCCGTGACCGACGACGGCCAGGACGAGGCCATCGACGCCCTCGGCAAGGGCCAGGAGTTCCTTGCCGAGATCCCCGGCTTCCGCTCGCACGTGGTCCTCAAGGGCCTGCGCGCCCGCGGCCTCGACGGCAAGTTCGTCGTCTCCTACGCGCAGTGGGACAGCAAGGAGGCCTACGAGGCCTACCGCGACCAGGCCTCCGAGCAGCAGTCCGCCGCGCGCGAGAAGGCCCAGAGCCGGGTCTCCGCCGTCTCCGCCGGCGAGCCGTACATCAACACGTACACCGTGGTGCACTCCCGCTCCGCCGGCGAGTGAACCGTCGCGCTCCCCACGGCACGACGGGACCGTAATGCCCCGGACGCCCGGCACCCCGCTCGGGGAGCCGGGCGTCCCGTGTACGTGCCCCCATCCATGAGAAGGCGCGCGGCGCACCCGCTCCGGCGGAATTCGAGAATCCCCCGTGCGGCGCGCTATCGCCAGGCGGGACCGTCGAGTCGGTAGCGAATTCAGGCCATGCAGGCCGCGCCCGCACCGCGCTCTCCCGCGCACACGCTGAGGAGCCAAACCGTATGCACAGCACGTTGATTGTCGCCCGGATGGCAGCAGCCTCGTCCGCCGATGTGGCAAAACTGTTCTCCGAATTCGACGCGACGGACATGCCCCAGCGCATGGGAACGCGGCGCCGCCAGTTGTTCTCGTACCGGGGCCTGTACTTCCACCTCCAGGACTTCGACGAGGACAACGGAGGCGAGCTGATCGAGCAGGCGAAGAGCGACCCGCGCTTCGTCGGGATCAGCGAGGACCTCAAGCCCTTCATCGAGGCCTACGACCCCAAGACCTGGCGCTCGCCGGCCGACGCGATGGCCGCACGCTTCTACAACTGGGAGGCGTCCGCGTGACCCGCCGACGCGTCGTCATCACCGGAATCGAGGTGATCGCCCCCGGTGGTGTCGGCAAGGAGAAGTTCTGGAACCTGCTGAGCGAAGGCCGCACCGCCACCCGGGGGATCACCTTCTTCGATCCCGCGCCCTTCCGCTCCCGGGTGGCCGCCGAGATCGACTTCGACCCGTACGCCCACGGGCTGAACCCGCAGGAGGTGCGCCGCCTGGACCGGGCCGCGCAGTTCGCGGTGGTCGCCGCGCGCGGCGCGGTCGCCGACAGCGGCATCGAGCTGGGCGGGCTGGACCCGCACCGCATCGGCGTCACCGTGGGCTCCGCGGTCGGTGCCACGATGGGTCTCGACGAGGAGTACCGGGTCGTCAGCGACGGCGGCCGGCTCGACCTGGTCGACCACACCTACGCGGTCCCGCACCTCTACAACCACATGGTGCCGAGCTCCTTCGCCTCCGAGGTCGCCTGGGCCGTGGGCGCCGAGGGCCCCTCCACCGTGGTCTCCACCGGCTGCACCTCCGGCCTCGACTCGGTCGGCTACGCCGTCGAGCTGGTCCGCGAGGGCTCGGCGGACGTGGTGATCGCCGGCTCCTCGGACGCCCCGATCTCCCCGATCACCATGGCCTGCTTCGACGCCATCAAGGCCACCACGCCCCGCCACGACGACCCGCAGCGCGCCTCGCGCCCCTTCGACGGCACCCGCAACGGGTTCGTGCTGGGCGAGGGCACCGCGTTCTTCGTGCTGGAGGAGCTGGAGAGCGCCAAGAAGCGCGGCGCGCACATCTACGCCGAGATCGCCGGCTACGCCACGCGCTCCAACGCGTACCACATGACGGGCCTGCGCCCCGATGGCCTGGAGATGTCCGAGGCCATCAACATCGCCCTCGGCGAGGCCCGCATGAACCCCGAGGCGATCGACTACATCAACGCGCACGGCTCGGGCACCAAGCAGAACGACCGGCACGAGACGGCGGCCTTCAAGCGCAGCCTCGGCGACCACGCCTACCGCACGCCGGTCAGCTCCATCAAGTCGATGGTCGGGCACTCGCTCGGCGCCATCGGCTCCATCGAGATCGCCGCGTCCGCCCTGGCCATGGAGTACGACGTCGTACCCCCCACGGCCAACCTGACGACGCCCGACCCCGAGTGCGACCTCGACTACGTCCCGGTTACCGCGCGCGACCAGCTGGTCGACGCGGTCCTCACGGTCGGCAGCGGATTCGGCGGCTTCCAGAGCGCCATGGTGCTGGCCAGCCCCGATAGGAGCCTCGTATGACGTCGGTGGTGGTCACCGGCCTCGGCATCGCCTCGCCCAACGGGCTGGGCGCCGAGGACTACTGGTCGGCGACTCTGGGCGGAAAGAACGGCATCGGCCGGATCACCCGCTTCGACCCGTCGAGTTACCCCGCCCGCCTGGCGGGTGAGGTCCCCGGCTTCGTCGCCGAGGACCACCTGCCCTCGCGCATCCTGCCGCAGACCGACCGGGTCACCCGGCTCGCGCTGGTGGCCACGGACTGGGCCCTGCAGGACGCGGGGGTCGACCCCGAAGCGATGTCCGAGTTCGACATGGGCGTCATCACGGCCTCGGCCGCGGGCGGCTTCGAGTTCGGCCAGGGCGAGCTGCAGAACCTCTGGGGCCGGGGCAGCCAGTACGTCTCGGCGTACCAGTCCTTCGCCTGGTTCTACGCCGTCAACAGCGGCCAGATCTCGATCCGCAACGGCATGAAGGGCCCGGCCGGCGTCGTCGTCAGCGAGGGAGCCGGCGGCCTCGACGCCGTCGCCCACGCCCGCCGCCAGATCCGCAAGGGCACCGCGCTGATCGTCACCGGAGCCGTCGACGCCTCCATCTGCCCGTGGGGCTGGGTGGCCCAGCTGTCCACCGGCAAGCTGTCCACCAGCGACGAGCCCGCCCGCGCCTACCTGCCCTTCGACCGCGACGCCCGCGGCTTCGTGCCCGGCGAGGGCGGCGCGATCCTCATCACCGAGGACGGCGACGCGGCGCGCGCCCGCGGAGCCCGCATCTACGGCGAGATCGCCGGCCACGGCTCGACGATGGACCCCAGGCCCGGCAGCGGCCGCGAGCCGGGCCTGCGCAAGGCCATCCAGCTCGCCCTCGCCGACGCGGGCGCCGACGCGGGCGACATCGACGTCGTCTTCGCCGACGGCGCCGGCGACCCCACGCTGGACCGCATCGAGGCCGAGGCGATCAGCGCCGTCTTCGGAGTCCGGGCCGTCCCGGTGACCGTGCCCAAGACGATGACCGGACGCCTGTACTCGGGCGCGGCCCCGCTGGACCTGGCCGCCGCGTTCTTCGCCATCCGCGACGGGGTCATCCCGCCCACCGTGCACGTCGACCCGTGCCCGGACTACCAGCTCGACCTGGTCCTGGGCCAGCCGCGCCCGGCACCGGTGCGCACCGCGCTGGTCCTGGCCCGCGGCAGCGGCGGGTTCAACTCCGCCATGGTCGTGCGCGCCGCCGAGTAGGGCGGCACCGTCCGCACGTACGCCACCACCCACGCAGCACCTCGATGAAAGGGACTTCCACCATGGCCACCAAGGCGTTCACCCTCGACGACCTCAAGCGCATCCTGAAGGAGGCCGCGGGCGTGGCCGAGGGCGTCGACCTGGACGGCGACATCCTCGACACCGAGTTCGACGTGCTCGGCTACGAGTCCCTCGCTCTGCTGGAGGCGGGCAGCCTCATCGAGCGCGAGTGCGGCATCTCCCTCGACGAGGAGGCCGTCAACGACGCGCACACGCCGCGGACCTTCATAGACGTCGTCAACATGCAGCTCGCTCCGGCCACGGCCGCCTGAAGGGATCCGGACATGACCCAGAACGCCACCCCCAAGGTCGCCGTAGTCACCGGCGCGACCAGCGGCATCGGCCTCGCCTCGGCGCGTCTGCTCGCCTCGCAGAACCACAAGGTGTTCATCGGCGCCCGCAACGCCGACAACATCGCCGCCACCGTCAAGGAGCTCCAGGCCGAGGGCCTGGACGTGGACGGCGCGGTCCTCGACGTCCGCGACACCGCCTCGGTGGACGCCTTCGTCCAGGCCGCCGTCGACCGCTTCGGCACCATCGACGTCGTGGTCAACAACGCCGGCCGGTCCGGCGGCGGACCGACCGCCGACATCGCCGACGAGCTGTGGCAGGACGTCATCGAGACGAACCTCAACAGCGTCTTCCGCGTCACCCGCGCCGTCCTCACCACCGGCGGCATGCGGCACAAGGACCGTGGCCGGATCATCAACATCGCCTCCACCGCGGGCAAGCAGGGCGTCGTCCTCGGCGCCCCGTACTCCGCTTCCAAGCACGGCGTCGTCGGCTTCACCAAGGCGCTGGGCAACGAGCTGGCCCCCACCGGCATCACCGTCAACGCGGTCTGCCCCGGGTACGTCGAGACCCCGATGGCCCAGAAGGTCCGCCAGGGCTACGCGGCCGCCTACGACACCTCCGAGGACGCCATCCTCGAGAAGTTCCAGTCGAAGATCCCGCTCGGCCGCTACTCCAGCCCGGAGGAGGTCGCCGGCCTGGTCGGCTACCTGGCCTCGGACACCGCCGCCTCCATCACCTCGCAGGCGCTCAACGTCTGCGGCGGCCTGGGCAACTTCTAGCAGGGCCCGCCCCCACGCACCCACCGAACACCACCTGAGGAGAACCCGCCATGACCACGCGTGAGGTCGAGCACGAGATCACCGTCGGCGCCCCGGCCGCCGCCGTGTACCAGTTGCTCGCGGACGTGACCAACTGGCCGCGCATCTTCCCGCCCACCATCCACGTGGACCGGGTCGAGGCCGAGGGCGCCGAGGAGAAGATCCGGATCTGGGCGACCGCCAACGGCCAGCCGAAGAACTGGACCTCGCGCCGCACCCTGGACCCGGAGGGCCTGCGCATCACCTTCCGCCAGGAGGTCCCGGCGGAGCCCGTCAAGCACATGGGCGGCACCTGGATCATCGAGCCGCTCGGCGAGGCGCAGTCCCGCGTCCGGCTGCTGCACGACTACAGCGCCGTCAACGACGACGCGCACGACCTGCTGTGGATCCAGCAGGCGGTGGACAAGAACAGCACCTCCGAGCTGGCCGCGCTCAAGGTCAACGTCGAGGCGGCGCACGCCGCGGAGACCGAGGAGCTGACCTTCTCGTTCACCGACACCGTCCAGATCGCGGGCTCCGCCAAGGACGTGTTCGACTTCATCAACGAGGCCCACTTGTGGGCCGAGCGGCTCCCGCACGTGGCCGTGGTGCGCCTCGAGGAGGACACCCCGGGCCTGCAGGAGCTGGAGATGGACACCCGCGCCAAGGACGGCTCGGTGCACACCACCAAGTCGTACCGGGTGGTCTTCCCCCACGACAAGATCGCCTACAAGCAGGTCACCCTGCCGGCGCTGATGACCCTGCACACCGGCGAGTGGACGTTCATCGAGAGCGACGAGGGCACGTCCGCATCCTCGCAGCACACCGTCACCATCAACACGGAGAACATCGCGCGCATCCTCGGCGACCAGGCCACCGTCGCCGACGCCCGCGCGTACGTGCACACGGCGCTGTCCACCAACAGCTCCGCCACCCTGGCGCACGCGAAGGCGCACGCCGAGTCGAAGGCCTCCTGAGCATGGCGCCCGACTTTGGAACGGGCGCCGGCGAGCCGGCACCGGGCGGCGCGGGCCGCCCGGACCGGCTCGACACCGAGGTGCTCGTCGTCGGGGCCGGACCCGTCGGGCTGATGCTCGCCGCGGAACTGGCCCGCGGCGGCGTGGACGTGGTCGTGGTCGAGCAGCGCAAGGCCCCCTCCACCGAGTCCCGGGCCTCCACCCTGCACGCCCGCACCATGGAGATCCTCGACGCGCGGGACCTGCTGCCCGACGTCGGCACGCCGCCCAACGAGCCGAACGGCCACTTCGGCGGCCTCCCGCTCGACCTCACGCTGCCCAGCACCCACCCGGGCCAGTGGAAGGTGCCGCAGACCAAGACCGAGGCGGTCCTGGAGGAGTGGGCGATCTCGCGCGGCGTCGACATCCGGTGCGGCCACGAACTGGTCGCCGCCGGCGAGGTCGGCGAGTACGTCGAGGCCGAGGCCGTCGGCCGGGACGGAGTCCTGCGGCTGCGCGCCCGCTACCTGGTCGCCTGCGACGGCGAGGACAGCACCGTACGGCGGCTGACCGGGGTGGACTTCCCCGGCCACGACGCCGGCCGGGAACTGCTGCGGGCCGACGTCGACGGCATCGACATCCCCAACCGGCGTTTCCAGCGCCTGGAGCGGGGGCTGGCCATAGCCTGGCGCAACGACAAGGGCGTCACCCGCGTCATGGTCCACGAGTTCGGCGGGGCGGCCGGCCCGCGGACCGCGGACGCCTCCTTCGAGGAGGTCGCCACCGTCTGGAAGCGGGTCACCGGAGAGGACATCAGCGGCGGTACCCCGCTGTGGGTGAACTCCTTCGGCGACGCCTCCCGGCAGCTCGCCTCCTACCGTCACGGCCGCGTCCTGTTCGCGGGGGACGCCGCCCACCGGCAGATGCCGGTCGGCGGCCAAGCCCTCAACCTCGGTCTCCAGGACGCCTTCAACCTCGGCTGGAAGCTCGCGCTCACCGTGCGCGGGCAGGCATCCGAAGCCCTTCTCGACACCTACCACGAGGAGCGGCACGAGGTCGGCCGCCGGGTCCTGGCCAACATCCAGGCCCAGGCACTGCTGCTGCTCGGCGGCCCCGAGGTGGAGCCGCTGCGCACGCTGGTGGTCGAGCTGACCGGCCTGGAAGACGTACGGGCCCACCTGGCCGGGATGATCAGCGCACTCGACGTGCGGTACCCGGTGCCCGGCCCCGCGCACCCGCTGCTCGGCGCCCGGCTGCCGCACACCGTCGTGCGGTCCGGCGGGCGCGACCACGGCAGCACGGCCGAGCTACTGCGCGCCCGCGGCGGTCTGCTGCTCGACCTGGGCGGCACCGGCGTACGGGTGCCCGCAGGCTGGGCCGACCGGGTCACCACGGTCGCCGGCGACCCGGAGCCCGGCTCGCTCCCCGGTGAGCCGGGGGCCGTTCTGGTACGGCCCGACGGCCACGTGGCGTGGGTGGGCAGGTCCGGCGACGGCGCCGGGCTCGCCGAGGCGCTCGACCGCTGGTTCGGCCCGGCCCGCCCACCGGCCCCCTGAGCGTCCGCACTTCCCCCACGCGTACTCCCCACGCGTGCGTCCCACGAGCAAGTCCGCACCCCGCCGCACACCCACTCACCACCCAGTCTCCAGTGATTCCCACTGCTAGGAAGGACACCCCATGCAAGGCACCGAAGGGACAGCGGCGGACACCGACGTCATCGTCGTCGGCGCCGGCCCGACCGGACTGATGCTCGCAGGCGACCTGCGCCTGGGCGGAGCCCGCGTCGTCGTGATCGAGAAGCTGGCGGAGCCGACCGGGCAGTCCCGAGGCCTGGGCTTCACCGCCCGTGCCATGGAGCTGTTCGACGAGCGCGGGCTGCTGCCCCGGTTCGGGCAGGGCGAGACCCTCGCCACCAGCCCCGTGGGGCACTTCGGCGGGGCGCAGTTCGACTTCACCGTCCTCGAGGACGCCCACTTCGGAGCCCGCGGCATCCCGCAGGGGCAGACCGAGGCCGTGCTGGAGGGCTGGGCCGCCGAACTCGGCGCCGACATCCGGCGCGGCTGGGAGTTCGTCTCGCTCGCCGACGGCTTCCTCGACGGGGACCACGTCGAGATCACCGTCCGTACGCCCGAGGGTGACGAGCAGCGGCTGCGCGCCGCGTACCTGGTGGGCGCCGACGGCGGCTCCAGCCGCGTCCGCAAGGCGGCCGGCATCGAGTTCCCGGGCACCGACGCCACCCAGGGCATGTACCTCGCCGACGTCACCGGCTGTTCCCTGCGGCCGCGGTTCCTCGGCGAGCGCCTGAACAACGGCATGGTGATGGCGGCCCCGCTCGCCGAGGGCGTGGACCGGATCATCGTCTGCCCCGACGGCAGGCCGGCGCACGACCGCGAACGGACCGTCACCTTCGAGGAGGTCGCGGAAGCCTGGCAGAGCATCACCGGCGAGGACATCTCGCACGGCGGCGCCGACTGGGTGTCCTCCTTCACCAACGCCACGCGCCAGGCCTCCGAGTACCGCAGCGGCCGGGTGTTCGTGGCCGGCGACGCGGCGCACATCCACCTGCCGGCCGGCGGTCAGGGCCTGAGCACCGGCGTGCAGGACGCGGCCAACCTCGGCTGGAAGCTGGCCGCCGTAGTCCGCGGCGACGCCCCCGCGGCGCTGCTCGACACCTACCACGCCGAGCGGTGGCCGGTCGGCCGCCGCCTGCTGGCCAACACCCGCGCCCAGGGCATCGTCTTCCTCGGCGGCGCGGAGTCGGACCCGCTGCGCGAGCTGTTCGGCGAACTGGTCGGGTACGACGACGTGAAGCGGCACCTGGCCGGAGCGGTCAGCCACCTCGACATCCGCTACGACCTCGGCGCGGGCGAGGACGCCCACCCGCTGGTCGGCCGCCGGATGCCGCCGCGGCTGCTGGTCGGCGCCGAGGGCGAGCAGCGCACCGCGCGGCTGCTGCACGCGGGCCGGGCCGTGCTGCTCGACTTCGCCGACGATGCCGGGACGCGCCGTACGGCAGCCGGCTGGCAGGGCCGCCTCGACGTGCACACCGTGTCCGCCAAGCCCGTTGACGGCCGGGACGCACTGGCCGGCGTCCCCGCCCTCCTGGTCCGTCCCGACGGGTACGTGGCCTGGGCCGGCGAGCCCGCGCAAGGGCTCGAGGCCGCGCTGGAGCGGTGGCTGGGAGCCGCTTCCGCCTGACCGTCCCGGAGCAGTACCCGAGCCCCTGCCCCGCCGGCCGAGCGGCGGGGCAGGGGCTCTCCCGCGTGCGCGGCCGGGCCCGTCCTTCCCTGCGGACCAGGGACCGCGGACCGCGGACCGGGCGGCGTACGGGGCGGGCACGCGGAAAGCCCCGGCTCCGCGACGGGGGAGAACACGGAACCGGGGCTGTTCAGGGGGTGGTGCGTCAGATCGCGACGGCCTCCACGATCGAGACGGCGGCGGCGGTCTCCACGACCCGCTCCAGCTTGAAGCCGGCCTGCGCCACCAGCTCCGCGTACTGCGACCGGGTGCGCTCCTTGCCACCCACGAGCAGCAGCAGCCACAGGTCGACGAGCTTGCCGGAGTGCGGCGCGTCGCCCTCCTCCGGGACCACCATCTCCACCAGCAGCAGCTTGCCGCCCGGCTTGATCGCGGCGCGCACGTTCCGGAGGATCTGCAGGGCCTGCTCCTCCGGCCAGTCGTGCACGATGTGCTTGAGGACGTACGCGTCCGCGCCCGACGGCATCGGGGCGAACAGGTCACCGTCGGCCAGGGTCACGCGGTCCGCGACGCCCTGTGCCTCCAGGAACTCCGCGGCGCCGTTACCGGCGACGCGCGGGTCCGAGAGGATGCCCTTGGTGTCGGGCGCGCTGGCCAGGATGCCGGCCAGCAGTGCGCCGTTGGCCCCACAGAAGTCCAGGACCGTGCCGAACTGCGAGAAGTCGTACGCGGCCACGACCGGTACGGTCTCGGTGCCGGACATGTTGCCCATGCCGCCGATGAACACCGCACCGTACTCCGGGTTCTGCATGAGGTACTCGAAGGCGCCCATTCCGCGCCGCTTCGGCAGGCTCGGCTCGCCGGTCCGCACCGCGTCCAGGAAACCGTTCCAGTCGTCCCAGTGCGTCGGGTGGCCCATCAGCACGCAGATGTCGCGCATCGTCATGGGGTGGTCGGCGCGCAGCGCGTCGGCCATCGGGGTCAGCGCCCAGAGGCCGTCGTCCTGGCGCGTGAACACGCCCTGGGAGGCGAGCAGGCGCAGCACCCGGCCCAGTGCCTCGGCGTGCGCACCGACCTCGGCGGCCAGCTCCTCGATCGGTCGCGGACCGCCCTGCAGGGCCTCGGCCACGCGCAGTTCGGCGGCGGCGTACAGGGCCTGGGTCACCATGGAGCCCATGGCCAGTTCGAGGAGGGCGAACGGGGGCGGGGCCAGCTCCCGGACCTGCTTCTGCAGGTCCGCCCGGGTCTTCTCCGCGGCGCGGACGACTTCGGGGGGCGGCACAGCGGGCATGAGTTTCCTCCATGGCAGAAGAGCGAGAAATCTGTCCCAACCGCCGGAAGGGACCCGTCCCGCCACCGTAGGGAGGGGCGATGGACCCGCCCTGGAACGCGGCTCGGACGCATCTGGAGCGGGGCGGAAGGCTTCGCGCGCCCCTCGGGTTCCGCTCGCTCCTCGCGCCGGCCCCCGAATGCGCCGGTCCCGCGCCGGTCCCGCGGCAGGGCCGCCGGACGGCAGGCCCAGAACGGCTCGGCCCCCGCTCGGCGCGCACTCGACGCCGGCCGCAGACCGGTTCGTCCGGGACGAAGTACTCGGCATCCTTGGCCCGGCATCGCCTTGCGCACTCCGACGCCCCTGGAGGCCGTCCGTGTCCGTTCGTACCGCGCCCCCCCTTGCCGGAGACCGGACCGGCGTGTGGCTCAAGGACGCCCCGGCCGGCGCCGCGCCCGAGCGGGCCGTAGCCACCACCGAGGTGTAGGCCCGTGCGCTTCCTCCACCGGGACGGCACCACCGTCCACCTCTCGTACTCGGCCAACGTGCACCCGGCCGACACCCTCGACGGGCTCCTCGGCCGACTGCGTGCGTACGGCGAGCCGGTACGCCGCCGACTGGGCCTGGAGCGGCTCGGCATCGGGCTGTGGCTGGCCGCGGACACCGTCCGCGACCTCGACGCCACCCCCCGCGCGCTCGCCGCCCTGCGCGGCGACCTCGACCGGCGCGGCCTGGAGGTCGTGACCCTCAACGGATTCCCGTACCAGGGCTTCGGCGGCCAACGGGTCAAGTACCGGGTCTACCGCCCGGACTGGGCCCAGGCCCAGCGGTACGAGCACACCCTCGCCCTCGCCCGGATACTCGCGGCCCTGCTGCCCGAGGACGCTGCCGAGGGAACGATCTCCACCCTCCCTCTGACCTGGCGCACCGTCTACGACGACGAGCGCGCCGCCCGCGCCCGGACGGCACTCGCCGACCTCGGCGGCCGCCTGGACGACCTCGCCGACGCCACCGGCCGCTCGATCCGCATCGCCCTGGAACCCGAACCCGGCTGCGCCCTCGAGACCACTGCCGAGGCCATCGAGCCCCTGCGGGCCATCGGCCACGACCGGATCGGCATCTGCGTCGACACCTGCCACCTGGCCACCTCCTTCGAGGAACCGGGGCCCGCGTTCGCAGCGCTGGCCGCGGCCGGCATCCCGGTGGTCAAGAGCCAGCTGTCGGCCGCCCTGCACGCCGAGCACCCCGACCGCCCCGTGGTCCGCGCGGCCCTCGCGGCCGTCGGGGCCCACGGGGAGTCCCGGTTCCTGCACCAGACCCGCAGCCCCGCCGCCGACGGGCTGCGCGGCACCGACGACCTCGGCCCCGCCCTGGCCGGCGGGGCCCTGCCCGAGACCGGGCCCTGGCGCGCCCTCTTCCACGTACCGCTGCACGCGACCCCCGCCGCGCCCCTGACCGCCACCCTGCCCGTCCTGAACGAGGCGCTGGCCCACCTGGTCGGCGGCGAACGGGCGCTGACCGGGCACCTGGAAGTGGAGACCTACGCCTGGCAGGCGCTGCCGCCCGCCCTGCGCCCGCGCACCGCGGAGCAGCTCGTCGACAACATCGCCGCCGAACTCTCCTTCGCCCGGGACCTGCTGACGGAGCACGGCCTGAAAGAGCTGCCGTGAGCCTCGCGCGGGGTGAGGAACCGACCTCAAGGATCGCTTGAGCGATCCTGCGGTCCCGCTGCACCGCCCTGCGACCCCCCTGGTCTTTTCTGTTGATCAACCGTCTGTATGGAGGAATCGAAAATGGCAAAGAGCGCGATCATCGTGGGCGCTGGGCCGGTCGGTCTGATGCTCGCGGGTGAGCTGCGGCTCGGCGGCGCGGACGTCGTCGTCTACGACAAGCTGCCCGCCCCCAGCGGCGAGTCGCGCGGCCTCGGATTCACCAGCCGTACCGCGGAGGTCCTCGACCAGCGCGGGCTGCTCGACCGGCTCGGCGACATCCGCTGGGGCAAGCAGGGCCACTACGGCGGTATCCGCATCGACTTCTCCCTCCTGGACGAGAGCCACTTCGGCGTCATGGGCCTGGCCCAGTCCGTCACCGAGGACGCGCTCGGCAGCTGGGTCGCCGACCTGGGCGTCGAGGTGCGACGCGGCTACGAGCTGACCACGCTGACCGAGACCGAGGACGGCGTGCTCCTCGGCTTCCAGGGCCCCGACGGGTACACCGAGGCCACCGGCACGTACGTCGTCGGCTGCGACGGCGGCAAGTCCACCGTGCGCACCCTGGCCGGCATCGACTTCCCCGGCGACGAGGCCACCCGCGGCATGTACCTGGCCGACGTCGTCGGCGCGGACGTGCGCATGCGGCCCATCGGCGAGCGCATCGAGGGCGGCGGCATGGTGCTGTCCGTCACCCTGGAGCCGGGTGTCGACCGCATCGTCATCCACGAGGCCGGCGTCCGCCCGCACCACGGCGAGGGCGAGCTGGAGTTCTCCGAGCTCGCCGAGGCCTGGCAGCGCCTGACCGGAGAGGACATCCACGGCGCCTCCGCCTCCTGGATGTGCGCCCTGACCAATGCCACCGGCCTGGCCGCCGAGTACCGCAAGGGCCGTGTCTTCCTCGCCGGCGACTCCGCCCACGACCACGCCCCGCTCGGCGCCCAGGGCGTCAGCGTCGGTCTCCAGGACGCCGTCAACCTCGGGTGGAAGCTCGCCGCCGTGCTCGGGGACCGGGCCCCCGAGTCCCTGCTCGACACCTACCACGCCGAGCGCCACCCGATCGGCGAGGAGCTGATGCGCGACGTGCACTCCATGTCGCTGCTGTACCTCGCCGGCGAGGAGATGGAGCCGCTGCGCACCGTCGTGCGCGAACTCGTCACCCTGCCCGAGGCCGCCCGGCGGCTCGCGGGCCGCGTCTCCGGCCTGCACATCAAGTACGACGTGGGCGCCGAGGGACACCCCTTCCTGGGGCTGCGCCTGGCCCCGCACCGGGCCGTCGAGCGCGCCGACGGCAGCCGCACGAAGGTCGCCGAACTCCTGCACGCAGGCCGCGGCGTGCTCATCGTCACGGACGGGGACGCGGGCCCGGCCGAGCTCGCCGCCCGCTGGGCCGACCGCGTGGACGTCGTCACCGGCGCCTGGGCCGACCAGGAGGCCGACCACCACGACGCCCCGCAGGCCGTGCTGGTCCGCCCCGACGGCTACATCGCCTGGGTGGCACCGGCGGGCGGCGACCTCGAAGCCGCCCTCACCCGCTGGTTCGGGGCGCCCGCAGCCGTCTGACGGCCCGTCGTACGACACCTGGCGCTGCCCCATGCGCGGCAGCTTTGACGTTTGAGGAGTAGGACATGGCAAAGGGCGCGATCATCGTCGGCGCCGGGCCGGTCGGGCTGACGCTCGCCGGTGAACTGAAACTGGGCGGCGTGGACGTCGTCGTCTTCGACAAGCTCCCCGCGCCCAGCGGCGAGTCCCGCGGCGTGGGCTTCACCCGCCGCGCGGCAGAGGTCTTCGACCAGCGCGGCCTGCTGGAGCGCTTCGGCGACGTCGAATGGGCCCAGGGCCACTTCGGCGGGGTCCACATCGACTTCTCCAAGCTGGACGACAACCACTTCAGCGTCCGCGGCATCCCGCAGTTCCGCACCGAGGAGATCCTCGAGGGCTGGCTGAAGGAGCTGGGCGTCGAGGTGCGCCGCCGGCACGAGGTGATCGGCTTCCGCGAGACCGGGGACGGCGTCGTCGTCGAGTACGAGGGCCCTGACGGCCGCGGCGAGGAGACCGCCGACTACCTGGTCGGCTGCGACGGGGCGCGCAGCATCGTCCGCCGGCTCGCCGGCATCGAATTCCCCGGCTGGGAGCCCACCCGCGGGATGTACATGGCCGACATCGTCGGGGCGGACGTACGCCAGCGCCCCATCGGCGAGCGCGTGCCCGGCGGCATGGTCATGGCCTTCAACCTGGAGAACGGCGTCCACCGGATCGTCATCCACAACGAGTCGCTGCGCCCGCCGGAGGACAAGAGCGGCCTCACCTTCGAGACCATCGCCGACGCCTGGCAGGAGATGACCGGCGAGCACCTGCACGACGCCGAGGTCCGCTGGGTCAGCTCCTTCACCGACACCACCCGCCAGGCCGCCCAGTACCGCAAGGGCCGGATCCTCCTGGCCGGCGACGCCACCCACATCCACATGCCGGCCGGCGCGCAGGGCATGAGCGTGGGCGTGCAGGACGCGGTCAACCTCGGCTGGAAGCTCGCGGCCACCCTCAAGGGCTGGGCTCCCGAAGGCCTGCTCGACACCTTCCAGTCCGAGCGGCACCCGGTCGGGGAGCTGCTGATGCGCAACACCCGCGCCCAGACCAAGCTCTACCTCTCCGGCGAGGAGATGGAGCCGCTGCGCGCGGTCATGCAGGAACTCGTCCAGGACGTCGCGGTGGCCCGCCACCTGGCCGGCCAGGTCTCCGGCCTCGACGTGCGCTACGACATGGGCTCCGGCAGCCACCCGCGGCTCGGTCTGCGGCTGCGCCCCGACACCCCGCTCAAGCTCACCGACGGCAGCCCCGCCACCGTCCGGGACTTGCTCAAGCCGGCCCGCGGCGTGCTCTTCGTGACCCCCGCGGCGGCCGGTTCCGACGCGCTGCGCGCCACCGCGGCGCGCTGGGGCGACCGGGTGGACACGGTCACCGGCGACTGGGCCGAGGGCGAGGGGTACGCCTCGGACGCCCCGCACGCGCTGCTGGTCCGTCCCGACGGCTACATCGCCTGGGCCGCCCCGGACGAGGCGGACCTCCAGGAGGCACTGGAGCGCTGGTTCGGCGCCGCCTGAGGAGTTCCCCGCCGCCGCGTCCGCGGCGCGCGGGGTCCCGGCGTCCGCCGGGTCCGGCACGGCCCGAGAGCACCCCCCGCCCCGCGCGGGGGGTGCTCTCGCGCGTCACGGCGCCCGCAGACGTCTTTTTGACCGGCCCGGAAGGCGTCCGAAACCGGTCCAGGACCGGTCTTCCACTCGTATCCGAGCCCTGGTTGAGCGGCGGGACCGACGGTTGGCGGACACCACCCTGACCCCCGGGGAGCAGGCCGGGCCGGCACACCGGCGGGGCCGACGCTGCGGCGCCGCGGTCCAGCCGTCCCCCGTCTCCTGAGCGGAGTGCTTCGTGAGTAGCGGACGTATGGAAGTGTGCCTTGTCGGCGCCGGACCCCGCGGGCTGTCCGTACTGGAACGACTCTGTGCACAGGAGCGGAAGTCCCCGCGCTGGGACCAGCTGACCGTGCACATCGTGGAACCAGACCCGCCCGGCTCCGGCCGGGTCTGGCGGTCCTCCCAGTCCCGGCACCTCCTGATGAACACCGTCGCCTGTCAGGTGACGGTCTACACCGACGCCAGTGTGGCCATCGAAGGGCCGCTGGAAGAGGGCCCGAGCCTGTACCAGTGGGCCAAGGCGCTCGGCCCCAGCGCTCTGACGCCCGGAGCCGGCACGCCGTACGACGACGAGACCCTCGCCGAGGCCCGGGACCTGGGGCCGGACACCTACCCCACCCGTGCCCTGTACGGCCAGTACCTGCACTGGGTGTTCGGCCGGGTCACCGCGAGCGCGGCCGCCCACACCACCATCCGCGTGCACGCCTCGCGCGCCGTGGCCCTGGAGGACGCCGAACCAGGCTCCGGCCCCGGCGGGGCGCAGACCGTGCTCCTGGAGGACGGCACCCGCCTGACGGGCCTGGGCGCGGTGGTGCTCGCGCAGGGCCACGTACAGGTGCGGCCGACCGACAGGGAGCGGGAGTTCGCCGCGTACGCCGCCCGGCACGGGCTGACCTACATCGCACCGAGCAACCCGGCGGACGTGGACCTGTCCGCCATCGCCCCCGGCGAGACGGTGCTGCTGCGCGGCCTGGGCCTCAACTTCTTCGACTACATGGCGCTGTTCACGCACGCCCGGGGCGGGCTGTTCGAGCGCGTCGGCGGCCGCCTGGTGTACCGCCCCTCGGGCCGGGAGCCGCGGCTGTACGCGGGCTCCCGCCGCGGCGTGCCGTACCAGGCGCGCGGCGAGAACGAGAAGGGCGCGCACGGCCGCTACCACCCGCGGCTGCTGACCACCGACTTCGTGGCGGCCCTGCGCGCCCGGGTACGGGGCGGGGAGCCCATCCGCTTCGGCACCGAACTGTGGCCGCTGATCTCCAAGGAAGTGCGCACCGTCTACTACGAGACGCTGCTCGCGCGGCGCGCGGAGCCGGCCGCGGTGGCCGCCTTCGCGGAGGCGTTCCTGCGGGCGGGGGAGGACGGGGCCGAGGACGCGGTGCTCACCGCGGCCGGCTTCGCCGACGACGAGCGCTGGGACTGGGACACGGTCGCCCGGCCGTACGGCGAGCAGGTCTTCCGGGACCTGGCCTCCTTCCGCGGCTGGCTGCGCGGCTACCTCGACGAGGACGTGCGCCGGGCCCGTGAGGGCAACGTCAGCGGCCCGTTCAAGGCCGCCCTGGACCTGCTGCGGGACCTGCGCAACGAGCTGCGCCTGGCCATCGACCACGGCGGCCTCGACGCCGACTCGCACCGCGACGAGCTCGACCGCTGGTACACGCCCCTCAACGCCTTCCTGTCGATCGGTCCGCCGGCCTCCCGCATCGAGGAGATGGCCGCCCTGATCGACGCGGGCGTACTCGACGTGACCGGTCCGGGCCTGCGGGTGGTCACCGACCCCCTCGACCCCGCGGGCCCGGCCTTCGCCGGAACCTCCCCGGACATGCCCGACCTGCGGGTGCGGGCCACGGTGCTGATCGAGGCCCGGCTGCCGGAGATCGACGTGCGGCGCACCGCCGATCCGCTCATGTACCGGCTGCTGAGCACCGGTCAGGCCCGGACCCACCGCATCGCCGGCGCGGACGGCTCGTCCTACGAGACCGGCGGCCTGGCCGTCTCAGAGCGCCCGTACCACCTGCTCCACGGGCAGGGGGTGCCACACCTCAGACGGTTCGCGTACGGAGTGCCCACCGAGTCCGTGCACTGGGTGACCGCGGCCGGCATCCGGCCGGGCGTGGGCTCGGTGACGCTGGAGGACTCCGACGCCATCGCGGCGGCGGTGCTGGCACTGCCGGAGCCGCGCCCCGCGCTGCGGCTGCCGGAGGCGCCGGCGGTCGCGGCGGGGCCGGCGCTGTCCGGCAACGCGGGTGCGGGAGCGGTCGCATGAGCCGGACCGCCGCCCACCTGGTCGGCCCGGACACGGGGCTGCTGTCCCCGGTCCGGGCCGGCACGCCCGTCGAGGCCGCCGTCGCCGACGACGCCTGGGTCCAGGCGATGCTCGACGCCGAGGCCGCGCTGGCCCGCGCCCAGGCGCGGTGCGGCACGGTCCCGCCCGCGGCGGCCGCCGTGATCACCGCCGCCGCCCGGGCGTCGAACTTCGACACCAGGGAGCTGGCGCTGGCCTCGCGGGAGACCGCCAATCCGGTGGTGGCCCTGGTCGCGGCGCTCACCGCGCGGGTCGCGGCCCGCTCGCCGGAGGCGGCCGAGTACGTGCACCGCGGCTCCACCAGCCAGGACGTCTTCGACACCGGCGCGATGCTGGTGGCGACCCGGGCCCTGCGGCTGATCGTCGCGGACCTCAGGGCGGTGGCCGAGGCCCTCGCCGGCCTGGCGGCCGACCACCGGGACACGGTGATGGCGGGACGCACCCTCGCCCTGCACGCCGTACCCACGACCTTCGGGCTGAAGGCGGCGGGCTGGCGCCAGCTGGTCCTGGAATCCGCCGAGCGGCTGGAGCGGCTGGCCGGAGGCGGCCTGCCCGTCTCCCTGGGCGGCGCGGCCGGCACGCTGGCCGGCTACCTCCAGTACGCGGGCGACGGCGCCGATCCGGCGGCCGTCCTGGACGAGCTGGTCGCCGCCTTCGCGGACGAGACCGGGCTGGCCGCACCGGTGCTCCCCTGGCACGCGCTGCGCACCCCGGTCGCCGACCTGGGCGCGGCCCTCGCGCACACCACCGGGGCACTGGGGAAGATCGCCGCCGACGTGCTGGTGCTGGCCCGCACCGAGATCGGGGAGCTGGCCGAGCCGGCGGTGGCCGGGCGGGGCGCCTCCTCGGCGATGCCGCACAAGCGCAACCCGGTGCTTTCGACGCTGATCCGCTCCGCCGCCCTCCAGGTCCCGGCGCTGGCAGCCGTCCTCGCCCAGTGCCTGCCGCACGAGGACGAGCGGTCGGCGGGGGTCTGGCACGCCGAGTGGCAGCCGCTGCGCGAGGCGCTTCGGCTGACCGGCGGGGCCGCGCACACCGCCGTGGAGCTGGTCCGCGGGCTCACCGTCCGTCCCGAGCGGATGGCGGTCAACCTGGAGGCCACCGGCGGGCAGCTCGTCTCCGAGCGGGTCTCCGCCGTGCTCGCCCCGAGGCTGGGCAAGGCGGCCGCGAAGGAACTGCTGACGCGGGCGTCGCTGCGGTCGGCCGAGACGGCCCGCCCGCTGGCCGAAGTACTGGCGGAGTCCGACGAGCTGCGGGGGGTGTTCACGCACGCGGAGCTGACCGCGCTGCTCGACCCGGCCGGTTACACCGGGGCGGCCGGGCCGCTGGTCGACCGGGCGTTGGCCGACCGGCCGCTGGTCGACCGGCCGCTGGTCGACCGGGCACCGGCCGCCTCGCCGCCGGCGCCCAAGAGCACGGTGACCCGCACCGCCTGCGTGTTCTGAGGAGACGGGCCCCCGGCGACAGACGCAGCCGCGGCGCCGGGCGGGCCCCCGGCCTCAGGTGGGGCCCCGGCCTCGGGCGGGGCCCGGGCCTCGGGCGGGCCCCCGGCCTCAGGCGGGGCCCGGGCCTCAGGTGGGGCCCCGGCCTCAGACGGTGCCGAGGCGGAAGCCGACGCCGCGGACGGTGAGTATCCAGCCCGGGTCCCCCAGCTTGCCGCGGACACTGCTGACGTGGGTGTCCACGGTGCGGCGCGACCAGGAGTCGCCCCACACCTGCTGGAGCAGCTGCCTGCGCGGGACGACGGTGTCGGGATGCTGCGCCAGCAGGCACAGCAGGTCGAACTCCTTGCGCGTGAGGACGACCGGCACGCCGTCGACGGTCACCTCGCGGGAGCCGACCTCGATGCGCAGCCGGCCGTGCCGGATCTCCTGGGCCGGACCCGCGGCGGCCGCCGGCTGCCACTGCGTGCGGCGCATGACGGCCTCGATCCGGGCCATCAGCTCGCGGATCCCGAAGGGCCTGGTGACGTAGTCGTCCGCGCCCGCCTGGAGGCCGAGCACGCAGTCGATCTCGGACTCGCGGGAGGTGACGATGATGAGCGGCACCCGGCTGACCGAGCGGATCGCCCGGCACACCTCCAGCCCGTCCAGGTCCGGAAGTTCGAGGTCGAGCAGGACGAGGTCGGCGCTGCCGTAGGCCTGCAGGGCCGCGCCGCCGAGGGCCGCCCTGGTACAGGTGTGGCCGTGCCGGCGCAGCTGGTGCGACAGCCCGTCACCGGTGTCGGTGCCCACGACCAGGATGCGCCGGCCGGAGACGGCGGGGGCCTGCCGGGAGGCGGCCCCGCCCAGTCCGTCGCGGGGCGCCGACTGACCGGGGCCACCCGGCCCGGGCATGCTCTGGACGGGGCTCCGCTGGCCGGGCGCGTGCTGCCCGGGAGGCCACGCGCCGGGGGATCCGGGGCGCGGCGGCCGCGTCTCCCGCACCAGCGCGCGGGCCCGCGCCCCCTCGTGCTCGGGGTGCGGAGCGGACGTCTGGTGCTCCGGCAATGCCTGTGCCTGAACCTGACTCATGCCGCCCCCGGGGGTCGTGGCGAGACCGGACCGGGTCGGCCGCCTCCCGCGCCGACGCTAGCGGGGCGCGGTCGAATCCTGGTGCAGTGCCGGTCCAGGGTCCGCCCGGGCGCCCGCCGGTCCTGACGCCGCCGGAGCCCCCTACACCGAGAACACCTCGGTGGTGGCGTGGTTCGGGTCGCCGGCCCGCAGGTGCATCTCGCCCACCCCGGGCAGCATGACCACGGAGGCCACCGTCCTCTCCAGGCTGTAGATCCCGTGGTCGGGGATGCACACCGGAGGCCGGGACAGCACCCCGAAGTGCCTCTCCACCGTGGCCACCGGGCCGATGCGGGTCAGTCCCTTCGTCACGGACTCCAGCCGTGCGTCGGAGTTGACGCGGTCGGGCGCCGACTGCCGGTCGAGCGGGGTGAAGTCCGCGTGCAGGAAGTGGTTGGTGTGCACGGCCTCCCGCGAGGCGGGCTCGGTCACCCGCAGCTCGGTCCCGCACACCTCCGCGTACACCGCGCGCCGCCGGTCGCACAGCATCAGGTTCCGCGAGCTGGACAGGGTGAGCCCGGCCAGCATCTCCAGGGCCTCGTCCACGCTTCCGGCACCGTCCAGCAGGTGACGGATGGCCATGTAGGGGGTGAGGCTCGGCCGCCACTGGCCGTCGGTCGTCAGGTTCACCCCGATGGCCAGCCCGTCGCTGTTCATGCCCAGGTAGCCGAGCATGCCCGCGAAGCTGAGCACCGTCACCCGGCGGGGCGCCCCCGCCCGGGTCAGCGACAGGACGGCGATGTGGCTGTCGACGTACGCGTTGAGGTCCACCGTCTGCGCCAGTACCGGTCGGCCCGACGGCCAGGTGCGCGAGTACCCCGTGCAGTCCCCGGCGCTCGGCAGGCCGGTGTACCCCATCACCTCGCGGCGCAGCTGCAGCAGCCACGCCTCGTCCTCGGTGATCCCGGCCCCCGCCGCCAGCCCCTCCACCTCGGCGGCCAGGTCCGGGACCGCCGCCGTGATCTCCGACCGGTACGCCGAGATCGACGGCCGCAGCCCCGTGAGCGTCAACGGCCCGTCGGCCAGGTGGTCGAGCCGCGCCAGGCCGTCGCGGAGGAAGGAGCGCAGCGGGCCGGCGAGCGCCTCCCCGTGGGCGCGGCCCAGCTCGAAGGGAGTGCCGACGGCCTTGACGTACGCGACGCTCATGCGGCGGCAGCCGCCTTCTTCGGGCCCTTGGAGAGGGCGTCCCGCACCCGCGGCCACTCGGCGCGCAGGATGCTGTAGAAGACCGCGTCGCGGCGGCGGCCGCCCGGCATGTAGTTGAAGGAGCGCAGGGTTCCCTCCTCGGTGGCGCCGATGTTGCGCAGGCCCCTGCGGGCCTGGACGTTGAGCTCGTCCGTCTTGAACTCCACCCGCTCGGCCTCCAGCACCTCGAAGGAGTGCTGGAGCAGCAGCAGCTTCGCCCAGTGGTTGATGCCCTTGCCCCGGAAGTCGCGGCCCAGCCAGGAGGCCCCGATCTCCAGGCGGCGGTCCTTCTCGGCGAAGCTCAGCAGGCTCATGCTGCCCGCGACCCGGCCGCTCCGCTTGTCCCGGATCACGTACACGGCGCGGCGGCCGGCCGTGTGCTCGGCGAGGTTCGAGTCGAAGAACTTCTCGAAGTCCGCGTCGTCGCCGACGTTGACGGTGAAGTAGCGCCAGATGTCGGGGTCCATGGCGACGGCGCGGATGTCCTCGCGGTCGGGCGCGCTGAGCGGCGTCAGCATGACGTGGTCGTTCTTCAGGAAGGTGGCGGCGTTTTCGGCCCAGCTCATGATCTGACTCCAGTGGTGGGGTGGGGGAGTGCGGTCGTCCGGCGGTTCAGCCCGCCTGCTCGCGCAGCTCTTCCAGCCGGTCGTGGATGACGTGGTGGTTGACGAGGAAGTCCTCGGGGCTGCGGGGGGCCGTCTCGATGCCCTCCGCGCGCAGCGCGTCGGCGAAGTTCACGCCCTGCTCGGCGGTGCGCCGGGCGGCGGCCTGGACGGCGCGATAGGCCTCTTCGCGCTCCACGCCCCGCTCCAGGAGCTCCACCAGCACGGAGGAGCTCCACACGAGGCCGTTGGTGTGGTCGATGCCGGCCCGCATCCGCCCGGTGTCCACGCGCAGGTTCTCGATCATGTCCGCGGCCTTGGTGACCTGGAAGTGGGCGACGGTCAGCGCGTCGGGCAGCACGACCTTCTCCACCGCCTGGTGGGCGATGTCCCGCTCGTGCCACAGCGCGACGTCCTCCAGGACCGTCGTGGCGTACCCGCGCAGCAGCCGGGCCAGGCCGACCAGCATCTCGCTGCCCGACGGATTGGCCTTGTGCGGCATGGCGCTGGAGCCCTGGTACGCGGAGGTGCGGCGCTCCTCGACCTCGCGGACCTCGGTGCGCTGGAGCAGCCGGAACTCCAGGGCGATCTGCTCGACACAGGCGCCGAGCAGTGCGACGGCCTGGATGAGCTGGGCGTGCCGGTCGCGGGCGACGACCTGGCTGGGGCAGGGCTCGATGCCCAGGCCCAGTTCCTGGCAGACGTACCCCTCGACGGCCGGGTCGATCAGCGCGTACGTGCCGACGGAGCCCGAGACCGTGCCCACGGCGACGGCTTCGCGGGCGGCCTCGAGGCGGGCCAGCGAGCGGTCGATGGCGAAGGCGAAGCCGCCGAGCTTGTGGCCGAAGGTGGTGGGCTCGGCGTGGATGCCGTGCGTGCGGCCCACGGTCGGGGTGTCCCAGTGCTCGGCGGCCCGGTCGGTGAGCACCTTGCGCAGCCGCTTCACGGCCGTGATCAGCACGTCCGAGGCCCGGGCCAGGATGTGCCCGAGGGCGGTGTCGACCAGGTCGTAGCTGGTCATGCCGACGTGCACCCAGCGGGCCGAGGACTCGGGCATGTCCTCGCAGTAGGCGGCCAGGAAGGACAGCACCTCGTGGTCGCGCTGCCGCTGGATCTCGATGACCTTCTCCGGCGTCGGGACGGGTGCCCGGCGCATGTCGTCGAGCACCTCGGCGGGCACCCGGCCCAGTTTGACCTGGGCCTCGGTGGCGAGGATCTCGACGCGTACGTAGGTTTCGTAGCGGAACTCGTCCGAGAGGAGCGCCGCCATCTCGGGGAGCGTGAAACGAGGGATCATCAGAGGCCTTCGTCGGGTGGGGAACGGTCCGGTCGTCGTGACGGCGCAGCGCCGCGCGGGGTCAGAAGGCTGCGAAGTACTCGCGCTGCTCCCACTCGGTGACCTGGCCCGGCACCGGGGCCGCGCCCCGTGCCCAGGCCTCGTAGCGGCGCACTTCGCTCTCCTTGAGCTTGGCGAGGACGGCGGTCAGCGGGTCGCCGAGCAGCTTGGCCGCGCGCCCGGTGCGGAAGGCCTCCAGGGCCTCGCGCAGGGACTGCGGGACGGTGTCCGAGCCCTCGCGGGGCCCGTCGGCCGCGCCCCCCGCGGCCCCGTCGAGGGCCTCGAGGCCCTCGAGGCCGGCGAAGAGCTGGGCGGCGATGTTCAGGTACGGGTTCGCGCTCGGCTCGCCGATGCGGTTCTCGATGTGGGCGCCGGCCCCCGAGCCGACCACGCGCAGCATGGCCGTGCGCGACTCCAGGCTCAGGCCCACCCGGGTCGGGGACAGGGCGTGCTGCGTGCCCAGGCGCTGGTAGCCGTTGACCGTGGGCACCGACAGCAGGAACAGGTCGCGCAGCCAGTCCTGCAGGCCCTCGGCGTAGGCCTTGCTCGTGGGGGAGAGGCCCACCGAGAGCCCCTCGGCGCCGAAGACGTTGCGGCCGGTGGCGGTCTCCAGGACGGACTGGTTCAGGTGCCAGCCGCTCGGGTCCGCCCCGGCGATCGCCGGCTGCGACATGAACGAGGCGTGCAGGCCCCGCGCCGCGCACCAGCGCTTGGTGAAGACGCGGAAGAACAGCATCGCGTCCGCCGTGTCCAGCGCCGACATGGGGTCGAAGGTGGTCTCCACCTGCCCGGGGCCCATCTCGTGCTCCATCGACCGCACCGGCAGCCCCAGGCCGAGCAGGGCGAGGGCCAGCGGGTCGGTGACCGGGGCGACCGTGTCGTACGCGGCGTCCAGGTTGAACTGGTAGCCCGCGTTCATGGCGGCCACCCTCGGGGCCGGGCCCTGCAGGCCGAAGCCGTTGCCCTCGTTGCCCGGCTCGTCGTCCAGACGCCGCGCCAGGTACCACTCGACCTCCAGGCCGAGTACGGGCGTCAGCCCGCGGCCGGCGTAGCGGTCCAGCACCCGGTGCAGCACGTGCCGCGAGGACAGCGGGTGCGGGCGGCCGTCGCGCAGGTACTCGTCGCCGATCACCCAGGCCGTGCGCGCGCCCTCGCCGGGCAGCACCAGGAAGGTCAGCGGGTCGGGCACCAGCACGAAGTTGCCGAGGCCGGCGATCTCGTCGACGCCGGTGCCGTGCTCGCCCCGGTAGTCCACCGCCGTGGTGCAGGCGGTGTCCTTCAGGAACGGGCCGGGGCTGTAGTTCATGCCGTTGCGCAGCACCCCGCGGAAGGTGCGGGCGGTCAGGGTCTTGGAGCGCACCAGGCCGTGCGGGTCGCCCCACACCAGACGGACGAGGTCGATTCCGTCCAGCCCCGCCTCGATCTGCTCGGCGGCCGCCAGCCGGGCGTCGTCCCACAGCCCGTGTCCGGCGACGAACGCGTGGCTCCCGACGCTGCCCTCCACGGCAGGGGCCGACCATGACCTGGAATACATGACGGGGAGCGTCCTTTCGAAAAGGCCGACAGGGGGCAGGAGGCGAAGCGGGTGGTCAGGGGGCCGGCCCGTCGGTACCCGGGGGACGCCCCGGGACGCGGGCGGCCCGCCGGGCGCCGGCCTAGGCGACCCGGGGCCGGGCCGGCTCCGGGCCGGCCGCCACCTCGACCGGCGTGCCGGTGACGGACGTCCAGTGCCAGGCCGAGTCGAAGGCGGTCACCCGCGCCTGCTCCCCCTGCTCGGCGAGCACGGCCGCCTGCTGCGTCATCCGGGCGATGAAGGCGGCCACCTGGTGCGCCGCGAGCATCTCCTGCTCGGTGTACGGCTCGCCGTCGGCGCGGACGATGCGCAGGTCCATGAACCCGTTGAAGGGCCGGCCGCACACCTCGACCGCCTGGGGGCTGCGGATCGTGAAGCGCACCATGTTGTTGACGTGCCCGTGGTGGTGCTGGTCGGAGAAGTGGGCGATGTCGGGGATGGTGGGCGGCACGAAGTGGTCGCGCTCCAGGACCTTCTGGGTCCGCGGCAGGTTGCCGGCGATGAAGTGCCAGGAGTTGTACTGCATGCGCGAGGACATCGCCCAGGCGGTGTCGGCGAGCGTGGCGAGCGAGTCGCCGTAGTGCCGCCGGGCCTCCTGCGCGGGGACCACGCAGCAGAAGAAGTCCGTGATGCCCCAGGAGCTGATCTCGTCCCAGGCCTCCGCGCGCAGCGCGCGGACCAGCTCCGGCAGCGACCGGATGCCCCGGCTCATCGAGAAGTCGGCCCCGAACGCGGCGGTGGTGGCGGCCACCGCCTCGTACACGACCGCCTCCAGACCGGTGCCGAACTCGCCGTGGGGCCGGGCCAGCCAGGCCGGGTCGGCGTCGTCGGCGAGCCGCAGTTCGGCCAGCCGGTCGCCGGCCACGGGCAGCGTGGCGCGCAGGTGCTCGGTGACCTGCCGGTCCCGGTCCGCGGCCACCTCGCCGTACGGGGCCGCGACCCGCTCCACCTTGTGGATCAGGGCGCCGTGGATCTCGCGGTACAGCTGGGCGGTGCGGGTCACCTCGGGGCGGTGCGAGCCCAGCGCCGTGGCCAGCGCCATCAGCGCGTCTATGCCGGCGTCGGGACCGGCCGCGGGGATCCGCTCCCCGCCCAGGGCCCCGTTGTAGTTGCGGCGGGTGTGCTCCAGCAGCCGGCTCACGTTGTCCGGGGTGAGCTGCGAGCCGTTCGCCTCTTCGATGCGGCCGTACCCGGCCGAGCGGATGAGCAGGCTGATGCCCACGACCAGCAGGGCGTCGTGGTCCGACCACAAGTCCAGCGGCAGGCCGGCCAGGCTGCCGAACACGCAGTCCGGGTGGCCCGGCCACAGGGTCTTGCCCACGACCGTGTTGGTGTCGCGGAAGTTCGTGTACTGCTTGTCCTCGATGTAGAGCATGAACGGGGCGGTGCGCTGCGCGCCCTCGGTCAGCTGCGCCAGCAGCGCCTCACGACCCTCGGGGCCCTGCTCCGCCAGCCAGCGGCGGCTGTCGGCCGTGTAGCGGTCGAACCGCTCCCGAGCCGTCGTCACCTCAAGCCGGTACTCGTCCAGGTGCCGCTGGGTCCACGGAACCCGCAGCACGCCGGCGACCAGCGTGTGCTGTTTGGCGAGCGGCTGCTGGGAGGGGACGCGGACGACGACCCGGCCGCCGGTGGTCAGGCCGATCTCACCGAGGAACACGGTGGGCTCGGCGTGCTCGGCGTCCTCGGTGGGGTCGGCGACGGTCCCGGCCGGTTCCCGGGCGTCCGCGGACAGGCCGGCGACGACCTTCAGCGCGGCGGCGTCCGCGGTGCGCAGACCGCCTTCCTGGACCTCCGCCGGCACGTGTCCGTCGAGCGTGAGCAGGGTGTCCAGGGCCGAGCGCATGTCGGCGGCGGCCGAGGCCTTGCGCCACACCCGGGCCAGGAGCCCGGGGAACCCGGCGTCCTCCTCGCGCACGCGGTCCGGCTTGGGCGTGGCGCCGGCGGCCAGGCCCAGGCGGCTGGGCCGCCGGCTCTGGCGCTTGCGGGCGTTGGCGGCTCTGCGCGAGCCTTCGCGGTCTACGGGCGCGGTCATGCGGCACCTTCCCCGGTGAGTGCGATGTGGCTCCACATCGCGTCGTCGGTGGGCGTCCAGTCCTCGTCGACATAGATGCAGTCGACCGGGCACTCCAGGACGCAACGGGGGCAGCCCGAGCACAGCTCGGGGATGATCACGACGTCGAGCCCGCGGTCGAAGATCGCGCCGAACTCTTCGGGACAGCTGCGCAGGCAGGTGTCGCAGGTGATGCACTCGGACGTCTCGATGCGCCGCGGGGCCTTGGTCCAGTTGTCGGCGCGGCTGCGCGTGACGATCCGCAGGTCCCGCCCGGACCGCACATCTGACGAAGCGTTGTTTTCCACGGGCATGGACCCCTTAGACGTCGTGTCGATGAAGGCTCGAACGGACGCTCCGAGCATCCGGGGTCCCTCTCGACCGACTCCTGAACCCCGGTCGGGGCGTGCTGGAGCGTCACATCCGGCCGCGCGGCCGCGTCGACGGCGTCGCCGGAGCCCGAGCAGGGCGTCCGGAACAGGCGCGTTCCTTGGAACCGCCCGCTCCGGATCGCTAGCGGCACTCGAGCTGAGCGCGATGTGCACACGTCAGGCTGCTGACCGGCCTACACGTGGTGAGGTGCGTATGGATACGGCAGTCGAAAGGGCCATCGAGTTCATCCGGGAGCACTACGGTGAGCCCCTGGCCCTTGCACGGATCGCGGAAAGCGCTCTGCTCAGCCGGTTCTATTTCACGCGGCTGTTCAAAGAGGAGACCGGGCTCACCCCGGGCAGGTTCCTGGCCGCGGTCCGCATCCACGAGGCCAAGCGGCTGATCGAGCAGACCTCGATGAGCATCACCGCGGTGTCCTGCGCGGTCGGATACAACAGTCTCGGCTCGTTCACCAACTACTTCACGGCCACCGTCGGAGTGTCCCCCGGCCGGTTCCGCCGGCTGGTGCGGGACGGGGGAGCCGGCCTGCCGGTGACGGAGCCCTTCCCGTGGCAGGGACAGGGACAGGGCACGGTCGGCGGAACCGTCGCCCTGCCCGCGGGCCACGGGAACGCGCGCGTGTTCCTGGGTGCCTTCGCCACGCCCGTCGTCCAGCACCCGTGCGTCGCCTCGGCCGTCTTCGACGTACCGAGCGGGCGGCCGTCCTGCTACTCCCTGAAGGACGTACCCGAAGGGAACTGGCACCTCCTCGCGGTGGCGGTGGCCGACGGCCTCGGGCCCGAGGGCACGGCCTGCCGGACCCCGCTCGTAGGGGGGCACGGCGTGCTGCCCGTGACGGTGAGCGCCGACGGCGTCACGAGCGCGGCGGTCCGGCTGCGCCCGAGCCGGCCGACCGATACGCCGGTCCTGCTGGCGTTGCCCGAGCTCGTGCCACCGGCCACTTTCGTGCCGCCCCCCGGGTGTCCGTCCACCACCCCGCATCAGGGCGCCGACGACCAGAGCCAGGCCGCGGGCCACCTCCGGCTGGTGTCCGCGGCGCCGGTGCCGTGACGGGCGTGCCCGCGGTTCACGGCAGCATGTCCTGCTTCGTCTTGAGCCCCTCGGCGAGCAGGCTCCACTCCTTGCCGATGCGTTCGGCGATCGGGGCGATGACGCCGAGCCAGTGGGCCGGGACCGCGTCGATCAGCTCCCGCCAGCCGTCGTCCGGCTCGGCGGCGTGCAGCTGCATCCAGCGGAGGAACTCCCGGCCGCCCGCGGTGTAGCGGATGGTGGGATCGGTGGCCATCTTCGCCGCCACCGTCGCCCAGGCCGGGATCTCGTCGGTGCGGTTCCTGCGCTGCGGCACGCTGCCGATGCCCGGTGCCACCCGCAGCGCCACGGGGGCCGCGCCAACGGATTCGGCGCCGCCGGGAACCGCGGAGGCGGGCCGCGGCGGTTCCCCGGCCGGCGGTACGGACCGCACGGGCGGGACGGTGTGGACGGGGTGGACGGACCGCAGGGGCTGCGGCGCCGCGTCGGGTGTCCGGCAGCCGCTGCGCTCGGGGCTTTCGCCGCGCCGCAGCCGGGCGCTCACGTCGTGGACCGTGCCGAGCGACACGTCGGTCTCCCGGGCGACCTGACGCAGCGGGGCGTGCGGGTGCGCGGCGATGTACTCGGCGGCCCGCCGCCTGCCCTCGCCCGGGCCCACCGGACGCCGCCTGCCGTCCCGGCCGATGCGCTTGGCGTCGAGCGGTGTTCCCTCACCCGGCTTCTCGCGCATCGACGCGATCGTCTTCGCGCTCAGTCCGGTGATGCGGGCGACGGCACGGTCGGACCAGTCCGGGTGGGAACCCAGGACGCGCCGGGCTCCGGACACGCGGTCGGCCTTCGACAGGGGCAGTCCGTGCGAGCCGTTCGCCTTCATGGCGATGACGAGCGCCTCGGAGTCGGAACAGTCGACGAAGCGGGCCTTGATGCTGCTGTCGCCGCGCAGCTTGGCGACTTCCAGCCGGTGCAGGCCGTCGATGATGCGGTAGCCGTCGATCTGGACCAGGACGGGCGGCAGTTCCGCCGAGCCGGCCGCGTCGACGAGAAGCTGGACGTGCGCGGCGTCCGTGCCGCTCCGGCGCAGAGGCACGCCCGCCGACAGGGCGCTGACGAGGACGTCGCGGGCGGGAAGCTGCTCGAGGTTCTTCAGATCGAATTCGCTGCGGGCCGACTCGTCGACGCTCTCCGCTCTGACGGAGCCGAACGCGTTCGTGATCAAGATGGCCTGGGCGCTGCTCTGAGCCATTCCTTGACTTCCTCTCTGATGCCGCTGCCGATGAGCGTCGCAGGAGGGGCTCTAGCCGCAGTCGAGGGGAGATTGACTTTTCGTGGACATGCAAAACAGCGGGTGGCCGCCGGTCGGGCGGGCACCCGCTGCGGGTACGGCGGGGACGCGAGGTCGTTCGCTGCGGATTTTCGGCTCGATATGAGCTGGGGAAAGCGGTCCCCGTCTGTGGTATCAGGAGGGTCATTCCGTTCAGTAGCCGCCGGTCTGCCGGGTTTTGAACGATGGCCGCCGCTTTACGCAAACGGCTATTTTATTGCCGTGGCGACCCTCCGCGGAAGCGGTTGTTTCATCTGCCTACTTTCCTCAGTTGAACCCGGAAACCCGTGAAGGTGGTTATGAAATCATTCGTGAATGGCTCGGCGAGCACGGGCCGGCCGGTGATCGGGATCTGTGCGCGGACCGCGCCGGTCACGTTCCAGGGCGACGACATGGTCGTCAGCTTCGCGCTCCAGGCCCACCTGGGCTTCCTGGCCGCGGCGGGCTGCACGCCCCTGCTGCTTCCGCTGCTGCCCGGCGTCGAGGCCATGGCGGACCGGATCGACGGCCTGCTGATCCCGGGCGGCCCCGATGTGGATCCGTCGCTGTACGGCGAGGACCCGCACCCCGGCACGCGGGCGATGACCCCGGACGCCGACCGCGCCGAGCTGGCGCTGATCCGGGCGGTACTGGACGCCGAGCTGCCCGTGCTGGCCATCTGCCGCGGCATGCAGCTGCTCAACGTGCTGCACGGAGGCTCGCTGCACCAGCACCTGCCCGAGATCACGGGCCACGACGGCCATTGCCCGAACGCGCCGTCCTTCACCCTCGGCGCCCACCCGTTGAAGCTGGAGCCGGGCAGCCGGATCGCCGGTGTCCTCGACGAGGACGCGCCGCAGACGGCCTGCCATCACCACCAGGCCGTCAACCGGCTCGGTGCCGGCCTCACCGCCACCGGCTGGGCCGAGGACGGGACCGTCGAGGCCGTCGAAGTCACGGATCGCCCCTTCGTCGTCGGCGTGCAATGGGAAGCGGGATTCACGCCCGACCAACGACTTCATCACGCACTCGTGCAAGCCGCCGGACGCGGGTAAATCTGCCGTCCGTCGAATTCCGCAAGATTCCGGCCCCTCAGGATCCCCGTTTCCCGGGATCGGCGCTGCATCAGCCCTGGATGGCAGATTCAGCCATGATCATTCCTGAGGGGCTGGTGCGTATGTGCTGAATTATAGGGAAATTTTTGGAACGAAGCCCGGCGGTTCCCGCTGGCTCCAGCCGGTTTCGAGCCGATTCAAAGACCCCGTTGCCACGCTGTGAGCGCCGTGCATTCAGAAGGGGTATTCATGAAAAAGCTCGCATTGGTCACTGCGGTGATCGTGACAGGCCTGTCGGTTCAGGCCGTCGCCCCCGTGGCGGTGGCCGAGGAGGCTGCCGCCACGGCCACTGGAACGATCGCCTGGGCGCCGTGTCCCGACCCCGACCCGAACCTCGGCGCACTGCTCAAGGGCCTGGAGTGCGGCTCGCTGGAGGTCCCGCTCGACTACGCCCAGCCCGGCGGCCAGAAGATCAAGGTGGCGCTGACCCGCGCCAAGCACACCGTCGCCGAAGACCAGTACAAGGGCGTCGTGCTGCTGCACCGCGGCCAGTGGCCCGGCCCGATCAGCCGCGACATGCCCACCCGGTACGCCAAGGGCACGAGCGGGCTGGCGAAGGACGTCGGCCCCGCCTACGACTGGATCGGCCTGGACCCGCGCGGCGTCGGGGCCAGCGAGCCGGCGATCGTGTGCGACGCGTCCTACATCAACCCGCTGCTGCCCGACCCCGTGCCGAAGACGGCAGCGGACGAGCAGGCGTCGGTGGCCCGTGCCCAGGCGTACGCCAAGAGCTGCGGCGACAAGTACGGCGACACGCTCAAGCACTTCACCACCAAGGACTCCGCGCGCGACCTCGACCAGATACGGATCGCGCTGGGCCAGGAGCAGATCAGCTACTACGGCATCGACTGGGGCGCCTACCTCGGCTCGGTCTACGCGTCGATGTACCCGGCCCGGGTGAAGCGCATGGTGCTCGACAGCGTGCCCAGCCCCAGCGGCGTGGGCTACCAGAACCAGATGGCCAAGAACTTCACGGCCGAGCACAGCGCCGGGCTCTTCTTCGCCTGGGTCGCCAAGTACGACTCCGTCTACCACCTGGGTACGACCGCGGAAGCGGTCGAGGAGAAGTACTACGGGGCCCTGGACACCCTCCGTGCGACGCCCGTCGACGGCAGGATCGGACCGGGCGAGTGGACGAACGTCTTCGAGCAGGTCGTCTACCGCAGCTGGACCTGGGTGAGCCGCGCGAAGATCCTCTCCGACTTCGTGGTGCGCGGTGACGCGACGGCGCTGCGGGCCGACTCCCCGACCCCGGGCTTCCCGCAGCAGAACCGCGTCGCGATCACCAACGCGGTCAACTGCTCCGAAGGCCCGTGGCCGAAGAACTGGAACGTCTGGAGCGCCACCCTGGCCGGCCAGTACGCCGCCGGGAACAAGATCCAGACCTGGAACAACGCCTGGTACAGCGCGCCGTGCGCCTTCTGGCCGACGCAGTCGCAGACCCCGGCGCAGGTCGGCAACAGCAACGTCAACATTCTGCTGGTGCAGCCGCAGTACGACCCCTCGCACGGGATGTTCGGCGCCCTCGACATGCGCCTGCGGTTCCCCAACTCCCGTCTCGTCGTGGAGCTGGGCGGCCACAACCTCGGCTCGACGCTGACGGCCAACAACAACGCCTGCCTCAACACCTACGCCAGTGACTACTTCCGGGACGGCACCCGTCCCACCTCGTGGTGGGGCATCGACGCCACCTGCCAGGCGGCCGCGGACCCGGTGCCGCCGACCGCCTGATCCTGCGCAGAACGGGCCCCGCATGGTCACCATGCGGGGCCCGCCGCGTTTCCTCAGCGCGTCGCGGAGACCGGCCGGTGTGCGTCGGGCTGCTCGGCCTGTTCGGCCGGCTTCGCCCGCTTCGCCCGCCAGGCTCGCCCGGTGTCCGCGGTCGCGGCGGTGACCAGGACCGTGATGCCGGCGACCGCCAGGGCCGCGGGCAGCGGGCCCGCGAGGTCGCACAGCGCGCCCATGACGAGGATGGACACCGCCACGCCCGAGGGCAGCAGCGTGGCCCGCAGCGTCACCACCGACGGGAGCTCCTCATCGGACGCCGAGGCCAGCAGCCGGTTGTTGTAGTGGACGAAGGCCATCTCGAACAGCACCAGGAACAGTGCGTACAGCGCGATCGTCGGCACCGTCCGGCCGACCGCCACCGCCGCCACCAAGGGGGCCATGGGCAGCAGCACCCATGTGGTCGAGGGCACGTGCGCGAGGTACCGCTGGGCCGGCAGGGCGGCGAGCGAGCCGGCGAAGACGGCGACCGCCGACACCGCGACGAACACCCCCACCAGGCGGGTTCCGCCGCCCAGCAACTGGAGCGGGATCACGGTGACGGCCACCGTGTGGAAGCCCTGCCAGAACGCCACCAGGAGGAAGCGGCCGAAGAGCCGGCGCAGCACGGGGTCCTGGACGCGCAGGCGCGTGCCGGTCTTGGCGGCCGCGCCGTCCTTGGCGCCGGCCACGGCTCCCCCGGGGGTCGACGGCAGGGCCCAGGCGAGGAGCGCCGAGAGCGCCAGCGTGGCCGCGTTCACCGCGATCAGGCCCCGCAGCGAGAGGACCGACGAGGCCGGCCCCGCCAGCGCCGCCCCGACGCTGACGCCGGTCAACTTGCAGATCTCGGCTACGGTGTTGGCGTGGTCGAGCCGCTGTGACGGGACCACGTTGCGCAGGAGGACCGAGGTGGCCGAGCGGGTGACCGCCTCGAAGAACCCGCGGACGACCACGACGGAGGCGGCCACCACGAGGAGCGCCCCGTCCGGCGCCAGGAGCGCGGCCGCGGTCACCAGCAGGCCCGCCGCCTCGGCCAGCCGGACGAGGCCTTCCGGGACCCGCTTGCTGAGCAGCCGGTTGAGCGGAGCGGCCAGCAGCAGCGCGGGCAGCCACGGCGCGCTGAGCACGGCTCCCGCGAGCAGGCCCGACCCGGTGGTCGACCCCACGTGCGTGGACAGGGCCACCAGGAGCAGGAAATTGCCGCACGTGTTGACGAACAGCAGTACGGGCGTGATATGCGGCGAGCGAATGCTCGCGAAATAAGATGTCATCAGCTCTTCCTTCCGGGATCGGAGGATGGCAGAGCTGAACGGATTTCGGCGAGCGGTGGGTCTGTCTATGTTGAACTCATGACAGCAGCCAATCAGAGCAGCCAGAGCAGTCAGAGAAGTCGGAACAACCCGTGCGTCGTGATGGTCGACGCCTACGCCGCGGCCCGTTCGCTCGTTCTGGAATTCCTGAAGCAGGGATGTTCCATCGTCCGTGTTCAAAGCACGCGCGATGTGCCGTTCGTCTACCTCAAGGCACCGCACGTCCCGGACGACTTCATTGCCGACATCATCCACGAGGGAGATCTCGCGGCCACGGCCGACGCCGTCGCGGCGTTTTCGCCGATCGCGGTGATCTCGGGCGGCGAGGTCGGGGTGGAACTCGCGGACCTGCTCGCGCAGCGGCTCGGCCTGCCGGGCAACGGCACCGCCCTCAGCACCGCGCGGCGCGACAAGCACCTCATGATCGAGACCGTGCGCGCGGCCGGGCTCCGCGCCGCCCGTCAGCTCCGGGCCACCGACGCGGACGAGCTCGCCGCCTGGCACCGCGAGCTCGGCGGCCGCGTCGTCCTCAAGCCGCCGCGGAGCGCGGGCAGCCAGGGGGTCTCCTTCTGCGACACCCCGGAGGAGTCCGTCGCGGCGTTCCTGTCCCTCGCCGACGCCGACGACGTCTTCTCCCAGCCCAACAACGGGGCCGTGGCGCAGGAGTACCTTCCGGGCACGGAGTACATGGTGAACACCGTCAGCCGCGACGGCCGCCACCACCTGTGCGACGTCTGGCGGACCACCCGGGTCAGCGCCAACGGCGTGGTCGACCTCTGCGACGCCCTCCTGCTGATCGATTCGGGGGAGCGGGTCGTGGAGTCGCTCAGGGAGTACGCCTTCCGGGTCCTGGACGCCCTGGGCATCGAGCACGGCCCGGCGCACGTGGAGATCAGGATGACCCCCGGCGGTCCGTGCCTGGTGGAGGTGGGTGCCCGGATAGCCGGCGGCGGCATCCCGGCCGGTGCCAGCCTGGGCATCGGCGAGTCGCAGCTGGAGTGGACGGTGGACGCGTACCTGCGTCCCGAGCGGTTCCACGCCCGCGCCGGAGCCCCGTACGAGGTGCGCAAGTACTGCGCGATCGCCGGCATGGTCTCCCCCGTGGAGGGCGTGCTCAGCGAGTACCGCGGAATCGAGCAGATCGAGGTGCTGGAGAGCTTCCGCACCCTGCTGACCCCGGTGAAGCCGGGTCAGGAGATCCGCCGGACGGTCGACGACCTCACCTACCCGGTCATCGTGACGCTGCTGCACGACCTCGAAGAGGTCGTGCAGCGCGACCTGAACACGATCCGCCACCTCGACGGCACCGGGTTCTACGTCCTCGACCGCGGGGGCGAGCACCGGAACTCAACGTTCGACTGAGGATCCGCCGCGGTCGAACGTCACACCCGGGCCGCGGCCGGCTCCCACCGGGCCCAGGCCGGGCGCGGCACCTTGTAGACGAAGCTGACGGCGGTACGGGGCTCCGTCGCCGTCGTGTTGGGCGCCGAACGGTGCACCACCATGCCGTCGAACATGACGGCCGAGCCGGGCTCGAGGGGCACGGCGACCGGCTCGGCCGTACGGGGCAGGTGCGCGTCCGAGATGTGCGGCTCGACCGCGTTCTCCAGCGGCGCCTCACCCGGCAGCCGCTCACGGTCCCCGCCGTGCGGGAACAGCCCGAGCGCGTGGGAACCGGGGATGAACTCCAGGCAGCCGTTGCGCGTGGTCGCCGGTTCGAGCGCGATCCAGATCGTCACGATGCCGTGCTCCTCGGAGCCGAAGCCGGGCGGCGCGAAGGCGATGTCCTGGTGCCAGGGCTTGGCCGAGCCCACGACGGGCGGCTTGGCCCACAGGAACGCGTTGACCAGCTCGCCCGGGGCGCCGACGCCCCGGGCGACCGGCCCGTCGGCCAGGCCCAGCGAGCGCTGCACGGCGTCGAACTCCGGGACGTGCTCATGGATGCGGTCGGCCGACCGGAGCACCCCCTGGAGGGCGCCGGCCCCCTGCTGCCAGGCCGCCCATCCGCCGACGCCGGGCGCCTCCAGGACGAACTCCCCGCTGGAGGCCGTGCGGTCGGCGGCGAGCTCCTCGATCCGGCCGACCGCGCGCCGGAGCCGGGCGAGCGCGTCGCCGGTGGCGAGCCCCGGGAGCCGTGTGAACCCGTTCTCCCGTATGTCCCGGGAAGCGGTGTCAACCATTCTTTCCTCCTTCTCTGAACGCCAAGATCGCAATGAACTTACCCTCAGGTTATCGAGGAATGCTCTTTTCCTGGTTCACCGTTGCGGCGCCTCCCGGCCCCTGCCTAATGTTTGAGTCGTGAAGCCGAGAGGCGACACAGGAACCAACTCGAATCCCCTGTGCTGAAAGGAGCAAAACAATGAGCGACCGTGACTTCATCGAGACCCGTGACGCCAAGCAGGAATGCTCCAAGTGGTAATGCACTGAGCCACGAATTAGCCGCCCGTACGGGATCAATTCCGTACGGGCGGCTCGTCGTCCGAGAGAGGTAGAGATGGTAGGCAATCAGGTTTCAGGCGTCATCGACGTTCCCGCCGACCTGCTGGTGATCGACGACTCCACCGACGCCCGCTACTGGGCATCGGTGCAGCGCGTCGTGGACCTGGCCGAGGAGAAGGGCCGGGCCGCCGACGGGATACCGCTGCTGGCGAGCCTCGTGGTCGCCCATCCCGAGTGGCCCGTGCGCGCGGGCGCGGTGCGGCTGCTGGCCGCGCACCACGCGGGCGACCCCGCCGCCGACACCGCCGTGGCTTCCGCGACGCACGACACGGTCGACTGGGTCGCGTTCACCGCGCTCAAGGTCATCACGGAGTACCGGATCGCCGCCGCCGTGCCCGACCTCATCCGCATCTCCGGCTGGCCCAGCAACTTCACCCGCCCCGACTGGGCGCGCAAGCCCGTCGGTTGCGGCGCGGCGCTCACCAAGCGCGCCCTGATCGCCGTCTTCGGCACCCGCGACCCCGCAGAACTCCGCCGTCTGGAAGACGAGTACTTCACGGACATGCGGGCCCGGGTCGACGCCGTCCGTACGCGCCCCCGGCGCAACGACGACGTCGCCCTCGTACCGGCCGGTCCGGCGATCATCGGTGCGGACGAGCAGCCCGACGCGTTCCGCATGGCGCAGGACGACACCACGCTGCGCGCGGTGGACGTGCCCGCCTTCTTCATCGACCGCACCACCGTGACCAACGCCCGGTACCGCGAGTTCTTCGAAGAGGTGGGCGACTCCGGCCGGTTCGACCACCCCGACCAGCCGCTCGAAGGATCGCACCGCCCCGTGCACTGGCACGACCCGCGCTTCAACGCACCCGACCACCCCGTCGTGGGCATCGACTGGTACGACGCCTACGCCTTCGCGAAGTGGGCCGGCGGCGCACTGCCCAGCGAGGTCCAGTGGGAGAAGGCCGCGCGCGGCGTGGACGGCCGCCGCTTCCCGTGGGGCGACGACTGGGACCCCGGCCGGGTGAACTACGTCGAGCGGTCGTTCGGCCAGGCCGTGGCGGACCTCGACTCCCTCGAAGCGCTCCTGGTCACCATCGAGCAGGGGGAGAACCCCGCCCACCCGGTGCTGGCGGCCGACGCGCTCCCGGAGGGCGCCAGCCCGTACGGCGTCCTGCAGATGTCGGGCAACGTCTGGGAGCTGACCCGGACCAACTTCTACACCGGCGAGGACATGGACCCCTTCTTCAGGGGACGCCACCCGCTGGACTTCATGAACCGCAAGGAAGCCTTCCACGTACTGCGCGGCGGCACCTTCACCTCGCCGCCCACCTGCCTGACCACGTTCTACCGCGGCAAGGACCTGATCACCGACCGCCACATGGAGGTCGGCTTCCGCTGCGTGTACGAGGGGACCGGCTGATGCGCCTGACCTCGCTCGGCCACGCCGCCGTCCTCATCGAGACGGGGACGGAGCGGATCCTCTTCGACCCGTGGCTCACCCAGCGCCTGGACCGCTTCTGGGAGCACCACCCGCCGCTGTCGCAGGACCTGGTCCGCACGGTGCTCGACGAAGGCGTCGACTACGTGGTCCTCAGCCACCACCACTACGACCACCACCACTTCCCCTCCCTGCTCCGCCTGACCGACGGCGCCGACGTGGACTTCGACGACAGCCCGCGCCAGAGCTCCGAGGTCACCTGCGTCTACCCCGCCGGCCCCGTACCGCCGGTGCTGACCGCCTCGGGGCTCGGGCACCAGGCGATCTCCTGGACGCTGCGCCGCTTCGGCTTCGAGCGCCTGCGCCCGGTCACGCCGGGCGACACGATCACCACCCCGGGCGGGACGGTCCTGCGGACGTTCCCCTCGGCCGTGTCGTTCCCCGAGATGAGCGTGCTGGTGCAGACCGCCGACGCCGCCGTCATGCTGTGCGGCGACGCGCTCCTGCACGAGGACACCGTCGCGGCCTTCGGGCGCGAGGACGCGCCGCGCGTCGACGCCGTGTTCGTCCCCGCGCACAGCATCTCGCCGCCCGGCGTGCTCACCGAGCGCCGCCCGCTGACCGACTCCGACGCGGTCCACGCCCGTGCCGTCGCGAACTTCGACCGGTACATCGACTCGATCCCCGCGGCCCTGACCGTGCCCTCCTCGTTCGGCTGGCGCATCAGCGGCGACGGCGAGCGCGACTACGCCTGGTGCAACAAGACGATGTTCCCCTTCACCCCGGCCCAGGCCCTGCGCCGCCTGGACGACCTGGGCCGCGACGGGCTGCTGTGGGGCCCCGGCCAGGTGCTGGAGGTCGCGCACGGCAAGGCCGCCCTGGTCGACGGGCCGGTCGCGCCCGGCGCGTACGACTTCGACGAGGTCTACGCCGAGATCACGCTCGACCCGGCCACGCCGGTGCCGCCCTTCGACGCCTCCCTCGACCGGTACGGCCGCCAGACCCGCGGCGGCGAGGAGATGCTCCGCGACCTGCTGGAGCGGCTCGTGGCGACCGACTACTGGTACCGGGCGCTGGACGACGGCGCCGGACGGCACGTCGTCTCGCTGTACGAGGACGACGGCACCGAGACCGCCTTCCTGCTCGACCCGGTCGCGGATCGGGTGACCCGGCTCGGCCCGGGTCCCGCCCGCAGCCACGTCACCGGCGCGGAGGGCTGGACCGAGATGGCGGCGAGCACCCTGGAGGCCATGCTCGGCTCCGACCTCCTGATCGGCAGCTCCTACGGCCTGTGGGTCAGCAACGGCCTGCTGCTCTCCGCGGTCTTCCACCACCCTTCCTTCTACACGCACCACGTGGAGCGCGCGCTCCAGGAGGCGAACGAAGCATGAGCGACATGGTCGTGCTCGATCACGAGAGCACCTGTCTGCGGGGCAACCCCCTCGGCGACCCCCACCGGCGCCGCATCGAGGTGCACCTGCCGCCCGGGTACGACGGCGTCCGGCGGTTCCCGGTCGTGTACTGGCTGCCCGGGTTCGGCGCCCACCCCAGCCTCGCCGGCAAGGCGCTCGCCTTCGGCGCGACCGTCGCCGATCGCCTGCGCCAGGCGATGACGGACGGCCGCGTGCCGCCCGCACTGCTCGTCGTGCCCGACTGCACGACCGCGTACGGCGGCTCGCAGTACATCGACTCCGCCGCCTCCGGCCCGTACGGCGACTACCTCGCCGAGGTCGTCGCCGAGATCGACGGACGGTTCCTGACCCGGCCGCAGCCGGAGTGGCGCGCCATCGGCGGGAAGTCCAGCGGCGGCTACGGCGCGCTCGTCGCGGGCATGACCTGCGACCTGTTCGGGGCGGTCATCGCCTGCTCGCCCGACGCCGGGTTCGAGCACAGCTACCTGCCGCTGCTGCCCGGCACGCTCGACACCATCAGGGCGGCCGGCGGCATGGACGCGCTGCTGGCCCGCCGCGACAACGGCCCGATCGACGCCCCCTTCATGGTCGCGATGAGCATCATCGCGATGGGCATGTGCTACGCCGACGACCCCCTGACCACCGCCTCGGACGCGCTGCCCTGCGACCCCGTGACGGGCCTGTTCCGCGACGAGGTGTGGCAGCGCTGGCTCACGTACGACCCGGTACGGATGCTCCCCGCGTACGCCGGCCGGCTCGCCGGACTCGGCGTGCTGCACCTCAGCGTCGGCCAGCGCGACGAGTACGGCATGCACTGGGGCGCCCGCGCGCTGCACGCGGCCCTCGACGCGCACCGGGTCCCCCACCGCTACCTGGAGCACGAGGGCGGCCACCAGGGCATCGAGCACGTCTACACCGAGGCTCTGGCGGAGCTCTGGAAGCTGTGGCGGGAACCGGAGGGCGACGCATGTGCGGCATAGCGGGCTTCATCAGCTTCGAAGGACGGCGCGATCCCGACTGGATGGACGCGCTCGGCCGGACCATGACCGGTGCCATGGCGCACCGCGGCGAGGCTGCCTGCGCCCCGTACGTCTCGCCCTGCGGCACCGTCATGCTGTGCGCGACGCGGCTGGCCGTGCGCGATCGCAGCCACGCCGGCGACCAGCCGATGACCGACCCCACCGGCCGGATCGTGCTGGTGCACAACGGCGAGGTCTACGGATCCCGTTCGCCCGCGCCGCCGCTCTGGCCGCGCCGCACCACCTGTGACACCGAGTTCGTGCTCCAGCAGGTCTGCCGGGAGAGCGATCCCGCCGCCGCGCTGCTGCCGCTGGACGGCATGTTCGCGCTCGCCTGGCACGACACCTGGACCGGACGCGTGGTGCTGGCCCGCGACCACTTCGGCGTCAAGCCGCTGTTCTACGCCTACACCGACGGCGGCCTGCTGTTCGCCTCGGAGCAGGGGGTGCTGCTCAGCACCGGCCTCGTCACCCCCGAGGTGGACCGCGAGGAGTTCCTGCTGCGCTCCTGGATCCGGATGGACGCCGCGGACGACCGCACCTGGCTGCGCGGCATCGAAGCCCTGCCGCCGGCCCAGTACCTCGTCATCGACCGGCCCCGCGCGACCAAACACCGCTACTGGCATCCCGGGGCGGTGGACGACCCGATCGAGCCCGAGGAGATCAGGGCCGCCTTCGACCGGGCGATCGAGCAGCGGTCGGTGTCCGACGTCCCCCGGGCGGCGGTGCTCAGCGGCGGCGTCGACAGCACGGCGATCGTCGCGGGCCTGACCGCGCTCGGACTGCCCGTCGACACGTACGTCATGCGCTATCAGGACGGCATCGGCGGCTCGGGCGACGACGTCACCTACGCCACCGAGGTCGCCGGACACCTGGGCGTACCGCTCACCGTCCTCGACCTCGACCGCAACGCCGCCGCCGACCTGCTGCCGGTCCTGCCCACCCGGTTGATGCGGCCGCTGCTGCACGGCGCCGAGCTGGCGATGCACCACCTCTACCAGGCCATCGCCGCCGACGGAAAGGTCGTCGTCTACTCCGGACACGGGGCAGACGAGTTCTGGGGGTACCAGGCCGGCCGGTACTTCCCCATCGTCGACCCCTACGCGCCCACGTTCATCCACGGGCGCCACTACCTGACGCACAGCCTCCACGCCGACGAACGCCCGGTCTGGTCCCGGCTCGTCGCGTGGATGGCGCACGAGCTCGACGTCGACATGACGACGGTGACCGACATGGTGTGGGAGCGCACCATGGCCGAGTACCGGGCGCTCAAGACGGCGTCGCCGCTCAAACGCGGCAGGCACCACCTGATGCGGCGCTTCCTGGTCTACGTCAACGACATGGTGGACGCCACCTCCTCGACCTTCACCCTGGAGGACCGGCCCGTCTTCCAGGACGTCACCCTCGCCGAGCTGGCCTTCCGCTGCCCCGAGCACCTGAAGGACACCAACAAGCCCGGCACGCACAAGGGGTTGCTGAAGGCCGCGCTCGCCGACCTGCTGCCCGAATCGGTGCAGCTCCGCCGCAAGCAGGGCTTCCCGACCCCCACCGACCCCGAATACGTCCGCCGGCTGACCGACCTGGCCGACGGGCTCGGCACCCCCTTCGGGCTGCCGAAGGTGCCGGACGAGCTCCGCGCCGAGCTGGGCGTCGGCGAATGGATGTTCCTTGCCTCAAGCTCCGCCTGGCTCGACCACCTCGCGGGGCTCCGAACCGACCCGAGGAGTCACGGTGAGCAGTCTCGTCCCCCACTGGCGCTGGCACACCCTGGACAGCGCGGCCGATCTTGACCCGGTGCCGCCGGTGATCACGGAGGAGCTCGCCCAGGACTGGTGCAACTTCGTCGTGTGGCGGCCGTCCGAACTGCCCGAGGGCTGCGACACCGTCACCGGCACGATCCGGCGCGAGGCGCCCCCCGGGCGCGTCGAAGTCGAGGGCCGCAGCCCGTGGACCGACGCCAACCCGTCCGGCTACCGCACCGAGGTCTCCGGCGGCGGACGGCGGCTGCGGCTGAAGCAGTTCCTGTACGACTGGGCCTTCCCCGCCGCGGACCACCCCTGCCTGTGGGGCAGCGCGACCCGGCCGTACGAGATCGGCGAGGGCGGGGTCGTCTGGCTCGGCACCGACTACCTGGGCCACCAGGCCGCCAGCGCCCGCATGGCGCGCACCACGGTCGAACTCTCCGTGCTGGAAGGAGAGTTCACCGAAGACGAGCTCGTCGAGTTCTTCGCCGCGCTGCGCCCGGCCGTGCCCGAGGCGGCGGCGAGGGTGCTGGCCACCCCGTTCGCCGAACTGAGCTACTGGGCCCGGCAGCCGGCCGAGATGGTGTCGGTGCCCACCGGCGTCTTCTCCTTCCACCGGCGCGGGCGGGAGCACGAGGGCGACTGGGTCGCGTCCGGGGAGCTCACCGCCTTCCTCACCGGGCAGGGGGTGCCGGTGTCGGCCGGCGAGTACCGCGCCGACAGCGCCGCCACGTTCGGCGACGGCGCCGCCGTCCGCGAGCTGGACGTCGTCTACGCCTCGGCGTCCGGCGGCGAGCTGCGCCTGACGGCCCAGCGCACCGGCGGCGGGCGCCTGGTGTTCCCGCCGGAACGCGAGAAGCACCCCGCCACCGACGAGCTCCTGGACCTCGGCGGCCGCCCGCTGCACCTGGGCTATGCGAACGCCGGGTTCGGAGCCTGCGACGCCTGGTGGCAGCACCCCGACGGGTACGAGCTCAGGCTGCTGGGCAGCGCGGGCACGAGCCTGGGGCGGGACGCCTTCCTCGGCCTGGTCACCGAGATCGACGCCGGACTGCGGCTGGGCGGCCGTGCGGGGGCGCTGGGATGACCGAGGCGGGACGCGCGATCCTCGACCCCGCCACCGGGCGGGCCTTCGCCCACGTACCGGACACATCCGGGCCCGGCGTCGGTGACGCCGTGGCCCGGGCGGCGTCAGCATTCCACGAGGGCTGGGCCGACACCTCCCCGGCCCACCGCTCCGGCCTCCTGCGCGAGCTCGCCGGCCTGCTGCGCGACGACCGTGACGCCCTCGCGGCCCTGGAGCAGCGCAACGCGGGCAAGCCCCTGGCACGCGCCGTCGGAGAGGTCGGATTCGCCGCCCAGGTGGTCGACTGGTTCGCGGCGGCGGCCCGGTACCCGGTGGGCGAGACCCACCCAGCCGGCCCCGGCATGCGCACGTACACCGACCGCGTGCCGGTCGGGGTGTGCGTGGCCATCGCCCCGAACAACTACCCCCTCCTGCTGGCCGTCTGGAAGATCGCCGCGGCGCTGGCGTACGGCAACACCATCGTCGTCAAGCCGGCGCCCGAGACGCCGCTGTCCACCCGCCGACTGGTCGAGCGCGCCGCCGAAGTGCTCCCCGAAGGCGTGCTCACCGCCGTCTACGGCGGGGCCGACACCGGCCGGCTGCTGTGCGACCACCCGGACGTCGGGATGGTCTCCTTCACCGGCTCGACGGCGGCCGGACGCGAGGTCGCACGCCGCTGCGCGGACGGCCTCAAGCCCGCCGCGCTCGAGCTCGGCGGCAAGAGCCCCGTCATCGTCTTCCGCGACGCCGACCTCGACGCGGCCGCCCGCGCGGTCGTCACCGGATTCACCGGCAACACCGGCCAGGTGTGCGTGGCCGGGACGCGCCTGATCGTCGACCGGGCCGTCCACACCGAGTTCGTCGGCCGCGTGGCCGAACTGGCCGCCGCCCTGCGCGTCGGCCTGCCCGAGGACTCCGCCACCGACCTCGGCCCGCTCATCAGCCGGGCGGCCGTCGACCGCGCGGCCGAGGTGGTCGACGAGGCGGAGATCCGGGGGGCGAAGGTCATCGTGCCGCCCGGCCGCGCCGGGATCCGCCACGAACTCGGCGGCGGCTTCTTCGTCAACCCGGTCATCCTGGACGGCCCGCCGGCCGACAGCCGCGCCTGGCGCGAGGAGATCTTCGCCCCCGTGCTGTCCGTGGCGGCGTTCGACACCGACGCCGAGGCCCTCGCCCTGGCCCACGACACGGCGTACGGCCTGTCGGCATCCGTCTGGACCTCCGACGCCCACCGCGTCGAACGCTTCAGCCGGGCCCTGCGCGCCGGCATGGTGTGGGTCAACACCTGGGGCGACACCGAGGAAACGGTCAGCGTCGGGGGTCTCGGCCAGTCCGGATACGGCCGTGAGCTGGGCATCCACGCGGTGGAGGGCTACACCAGGCCCCGCGCCGTCTGGGTGGCCCACCGGGCGCAGGGGTAGGCCGCGATGGCCCTGACCGGCCTCCCCCGGCTCGATTTCCGCAGCGACACCCGCACCGTGCCGGACGCGCGGATGCGCGCGGCGATGAACGCGGCCGAGGTCGGGGACGACGTGTACGGGGACGATCCCACGGCCCTGCTCCTCGAAGCCCGGGTGGCCGAGTTGCTCGGCACCGAGGCCGCGCTGCTCACGCCCACCAGCACCATGGCGAACCTGCTCGCCCCGCTCGCCGCGGCCGGCTCCCCGGGACCGCGCGCGCCGCGGCTGGTCGTCGGCGAGGACACCCACATGTCCTTCCTCGAAGCGGACGGGCTGCGCCGCTTCGCCGGGGTCGAGCTGCTGGCGGTGGCACAGCGCCCCGACGGCCTGCCCGACCTCGACGCCGTGGACGCGGCTCTCGCCACCGCAGGAGGCCGGCCCACCGTGGTCTGCCTCGAGAACACGAGCATGATGAGCTCCGGCAATGCCCTCGACGCCGAGGCGACCCGCGCCCTGGCCACCCTGGCCCACCGGTACGGCGCCCACGTCCATCTCGACGGCGCCCGGCTCGCGAACGCGGCCGTGGCCCTCGGGGTCCGCCCCGCCGAGCTGGCGGAGCCCGCGGACAGCATCGCCTTCTCGGTCTCCAAGGGACTCGGCGCGCCGGTCGGCGGGCTGCTGTGCGGGACCCGCGCGTACGTCGCACGCGCCCGCGAACTGAGGACCGCGCTGGGCGGCTCCCTGCACCAGGCGGGCGTCGTGGCGGCGCCCGCCCTCGTCGCGCTGGAGCGGCTCCCCGACCTGGCGGCCGACCACGCCACGGCCGCCGCGCTCGCCGCCGGCTTCGGGACGGTCCCCGGCGTCGAGCTGATGCACCCGCCGCGGCCGACCAACATGGTCATGGCACGCCTTGCCGGGCTGACCCCGGAGCAGTGCGCCGCCCGCCTCGCCGGCCACGGGGTGCGTGTCCTGCCCCTGCCCAACGGGTTCGTGCGCTTCGCCGTACACCGGGCACACGACATGATCGGTGTGCGGGCGGCCGTCGCGGCGCTGGCGGCCGTCGCGGCCACCGCGCCGGTGGCCCGCAGGACGACCGGAGGAGACCTCGTCGGACGGGGACTCTCCACGACATGGACGGAGGAAGCATGACTGCTGTGCCACCGCGTGGGCTCGAAGAGCGGCTGGGAGACACTCGCAAGCGACTGGAGAACGAGGTCGATCTCTGGGTCGCTTCGGCGGGTGGCCCGGGGGGTGCCTACCTCATTCCGCTCTCGTTCCTCTGGGACGGGACGGCCTTCCTCATCTCGACTCCGCGCGGCTCCGTCACCGGTCGCAACCTGCTGGCGGACGGCCGGGTGCGCGTCGGCCTCGGACTGACGCGCGACGTCGTGATCGTCGACGGCGACGCCGAGCCGGCGGACGTCGCCGAACTGGGCGAGAAGGCCGACGACTTCGCGGCCAAGACCGGGTTCGACCCGCGTGAACTCGACCAGCCCTACCAGTACTTCCGCATCCGGCCCCGCCGCATCCAGGCCTGGCGAGAGGCCAACGAGCTGTCCGGACGCACGCTGATGAACGACGGCGTCTGGCTCGGCTGAGCACCCGGGAGGACACCGGAGGCGCCCCGGAGGGACCGCTTTCCCCGAGGCGGCAGTCGGCCGGTCACCCGCGAGGTTCGCGCGTGACCGGCCGTCGGCATGTCGGAGTCCGGTGGCACGCCGGAGTCCAGTCGTTCTTGACCAGGGTTGCGGACGCCTTTGTCAGGCTGTGCGGGAAAAGCCATCTGAATTCTGGAAGGGCGAACATGACGTCAATCGAGGTTCCGGTCCTGATTGTGGGCGGCGGCGGGTGTGGCCTGTCCGCCTCCGTCTTCCTCTCCGACCAGGGCGTCGACCACCTGCTGGTGGAGCGGCACGCTGACACGTCGAGGGTGCCGAAGGCGCACTACCTCAATCAGCGCACGATGGAGATCTTCCGCCAGCACGGGGTCCGCGATGACGTTCTCGCGGAGGCGGCGCCGCTCGACAAGTTCGGCAAGGTGCGCTGGGCGACCACGTTCGCCGGTGACGGCCCGCTGGACGCCCGCCGGATCCACGAGATGGACGCCTTCGGCGGTGGCGAACTGACGGAGCGTTACGGGGCGGCCGGGCCGGAGCTGCCCGCGAAGCTCCCGCAGATGTGGCTGGAGCCGATCCTGCGCCGCCACGCGGAGCAGCGCAACCCGGGGCAGATCCGCTTCGGCCACGAGGTGATCGACTTCTCCGACGAGGGCGACCACGTCCTCGCCGAGGTGCGCAACCTCGAGACCGGCGAGACGATCACGGTCAAGGCGCAGTACCTCCTCGGTGCCGACGGCGGCCGCTTCGTCGGCGACAAGGTCGGCATCGAGATGCAGGGCCCGCCCAGCAACGTCAACACCACCACCGTGTACTTCACCGCGGACCTGTCGCAGTGGTGGGAGGAGGGGACGCTGATCACGCACTACCTCAGCCCCGAAGACCCCGACCTCTCCGTCAACCTCATCGAGATGGGTCCGAGCTGGGGCAAGGCCTGCGAGCAGTGGGGCCTGCACATGGCCCCCGGCCCGGCCGGCCGCTGGAACAACGAGACGGTCGTCGACCGCATCCGCGAAGTGCTGAAGGTGCCGGACCTGGAAGTGACCGTGCACAAGGTCACGGACTGGATCGTGAACGCGATCCTCGCCGACAAGTACCGGGTCGGCCGGGTGCTGATAGCCGGCGACGCCGCGCACAAGCAGCCTCCCGCCGTGGGCCTCGGCCTCAACACCGGCATCCAGGACGCGCACAACATCGCGTGGAAGCTGGCCGCGGTGCTGAACGGCACCGCGCCCGAGAGCCTGATCGACACCTACGAGGACGAGCGCCGGCCCGTCGGCCGCGAGAACGTCGACTGGGCGGTCTCCGCGGCCCAGCACCACCAGGTGGTCATCGACGCCATCGGCGGCGGTCACAACATCCCGGCGGGGCGCCGCGGGCAGCGTCTGGCGGCGTACTTCGACCCGTCCCCGCTGGGCGACACGGTGCGGGCGCGGGCCCTGGAGGTGTTCCACACCCACCGCGGCGGCTGCCAGTCCTTCGAGATGGAGATCGGCTTCGCCTACGAGCAGGGCGCGGTCCTCTCCGACGGCACCCAGCGCCCGGCCCGCGTCCCCATGCGCGACGAGCACACGCCGACCTCGCGCCCCGGCCACCGGCTGCCGCACGCCTGGATCACCCGGGACGGCGAGCGCCTGTCCACCCTCGACCTGACGGGCCGGACCGGCTTCACGCTGATCACCGGCCCGGAGGGGACGGCCTGGTGCGAGGCGGCCGCGCGCGTGGCGGAGAAGTTCTCCGTCCCGGTCAACGCGGTCCGCATCGGCGACGGCGCCGAGTACGCCGACGTGGACGGCGGGTGGGAGGCCGTCCGGGAGATCACCGGTGCCGGCGCGCTCCTGATCCGCCCCGACCAGCACGTGGCCTGGCGCAGCACCGGCGTCGGCGAGGACGCGGAGCAGGCGCTGGCGGACGTCTTCGCCACGCTCCTGGACCGCTGATCCGGTCAGGGATCCGACAGCAGAATCAGAGAGCCGGTCAGAGATCCGGTCAGCGATCCGCTCGCTGACCGGATCTTCCGGCTGGGCTGCGAAGACCGCCTCTTCTGCGACGCACGACGCACGAGCTACGACGCGCACCGAGCACCGAGCACCGAGCACCGCGAAAGACGAGAAGGGGCCGTGCCCGACCGGGCACGGCCCCTTCTCGTCCTGTCGTCCTGGCGGATCCGCCGGGGTGATCACATCGGGATCACCCCGGCGGATCCGGGCTCACACTCCGACCGCGACCGAGGAGGCGGCGGCCGCCTTCTTCAGGAGGGGGAGGATCTGGTCGACGGCCCTGCGCGAGGTCATCATGCAGACACCGACGCCCACGCCGTCGTACGCCGCACCGCACACCGCGAGTCCGGGCTGGGTCGCCACGGCCTCGCGGATCAGCCGCACCCGGTCCACGTGGCCGACGGTGTACTGCGGCAGGGCGCTCTCCCAGCGGCTCACGCGGGTCGCCACCGGGACACCGGTCACGCCGGTGGCCTCGGCGAGCTCGGCCGTCGCCAGCGCGATCAGGTCCGCGTCGTCGCGCTGGAGGAGGTGCTCCTCGCCGAACCGTCCGAGCGAGCAGCGCACGATCTCCACCTCGCCCGCCAGGTGCGGCCACTTCACCGTGGTGAAGGTGACCTCCTTGACGGCCTTCCCCTCCTCCGCCGGCACCCGGTAGCCCGCGTAGCCGCGGCCCGAGAGCCCGCCGGGGAACGCCGTCTTCGGGAAGGCCAGCGTCACCATGACCGTGCTGGAGTACGGCACCTCGGTGAGCGCCGAGACGGCGGATGCCGTACCCGGGACCCCGGCGAGCAGGCTGCTCGTCGGGCCGGCCGGGGTGGCGATGATGACCGCGTCGGCGTCGATGACCTCCGGGTCGGTGGCCGACCCGACGGTCACCTGCCAGCCGTCACCGCTGCGCTTCAGGTCGCGTACGGGAGTCCCGGTGCGCAGGGCCGTGTCCGGCGCGGCGTCCAGCACCTGCTGGATGATCGCCGCGGGCAGGGTGCCGAAGCCCCCGTCGAGGGTGGCGACGCTCACCGGCGGGGGCTTCTCGCCCTCCTGCAGGTGCGGCACCAGCGAGCCGGCCGCGTCCGCGAGCGAGATGTGGTCGCGGGAGGCCCTCGCCAGCGGGGTCAGGGTGGCTTCGAACGACAGGTCCGAGGCGCGCCCGGCGAACACACCGGCGAGGAACGGCTCGACGAGGCGTTCCACGACCTCCTGGCCGAACCGCCCGCCGACGAAGGACGCGACCGAGATGTCGCCCTCCAGGTCGAACGAGGGCAGTACGAGGTCCTGCTGCGCCCGCTCCAGGCCCGCGGCGGACAGCACCCCGGACCGGGCGAGGTCGTCCATGTCACAGGGCACGCCCATGAACTGACGGTCGGGCTGGTGCCTGATCACGCCCTGGGTCCAGATCGCCGACGCGGTGACCGGGCCCGCCGACACGATCTGCTCGCCGAGCCCCGCCTCCTTGATCAGGCCGGTGGTCTTCTTGCGGTTGGCGTACAGCGACTCGGCGCCCTCGTCGACCGCGACCCCTGCCACGTCGGAGACCAGCAGCTTTCCGCCGAGCCGGGACGAGCCCTCAAGGAGCGTCACGCGCACCGGCTCGTTCCGCAGGTGGAACGCCGCCGCCAGCCCCGAGATCCCGCCACCGACGATGACCACGTGGGGCTTACCGCTCGCCTGAGCCTGTTCGCTCCCAGTCATTCCACCAGCTCCTTCATGGTTACGGTGTTGTAAGGCCCGTACGGTCGGCGCCGATGCAGGCGTGGGCAGTCTGGCCGAGCGGCCCGGAACCCGGCTGGAGGGCGCCTAGAAGGCGGTCCCGTCTTTCGTAATTGCGTCTGTATCGGCCGTTCGACCGCGGACTTCCGGCATTTGAACAGAGCGTTTCGACGGCATCATCGGAGGCGCTCCGCTGTTTGCGCTTCGTACCGTGAACGTATTAATTCATTGCTTGAAAACCGGGCGCACGACGTTCCCCTCGCCGCCTCTGCGCATCCGGCGAAGTGGCGTTCCGGGGGCAGCAGGACCCGGACCTCACGAAAGGGAAAAACGTGCCGTTCGAGAAGGTCGCGCTCATCACGGGCGCCAACAAGGGCATCGGATTCGCCATCGCGCGGCAACTCGGCGAGCAGCGGATCACCGTTCTCGTCGGCGCCCGCGACGAGGTGCTCGGCAAGCAGGCCGCCGACGAACTGGCCGAGGCCGGCATCACGGCCGTGCCGCTCCGGCTCGACGTGACGGACCCGGCCTCCGTGGAGGAGGCGGCCCGCGAGATCGAGCGGCGGTTCGGACGCCTGGACATCCTGGTGAACAACGCCGGCATCGCGGGCGGCTTCACCGGGACGCCCAGTGAGGCCACCGCCGCCGACCTGCGGGAGGTCTTCGAGACCAACGTGTTCGGGGTGGTCACCGTGACCCGCACGATGCTGCCGCTGCTGCGCCGTTCCCCGGCCGGCCGCATCGTCAACCTGTCCAGCCACGTCGGCTCGCTGACCTTGGGCTCGGCCCCGGACGGACCTCTGGCGGGCCTCAGCATGATCGCCTACCAGTCCTCGAAGACCGCCCTGAACGCGGTGACGCTCGCGTACGCCAAGGAGCTGCGGGAGACCCCGATCAAGGTCAACGCGGCGCTCCCCGGAGTGGTCCGGACCGACATCAACCACCACCGCGGATTCCGGTCCCCCGCCGAGGGCGCGGAGATCGCCGTCCGGCTCGCCACGCTGGACGAGTCCGGCCCGTCGGGCCAGTGCCTGGCGGACGACGGCCCCGTTCCCTGGTAGCGCGGACCGTCACCGTCCCGCGAGGGACCGCGGCCGTTCGCGGCCATCACACCCGACAGCCGGGCCGGGCGAAGGCCCGGCGGGCACACGACATGGAGGCAGACAGTGGCGGTTGCAAGGACGATCCTGGTGACGGGCGGCACCGGCCGGCAGGGCGGGGCGGTCGCCCGCGACCTGCTGCGGCGCGGTTTCTCCGTACGCGCCCTGGTCCGCGACCCGCAGAAGGCGGAGGCCCGGGCGCTGGAGGAGGCGGGCGTGGTCCTCGTCCGCGGTGACATGGACGACGAGGCGTCGCTGGCGGCGGCGACCGAGGGTGCGTACGGGGTCTTCAGCGTGCAGACCTTCCGCGGACCCGGCGGCATCGAGGCCGAGATCCGCCAGGGCAAGTCGGTGGCCGACGCGGCGGTGCGGGCCGGGGTGAAGCACTTCGTCTACAGCTCGGTCGGCGGTGCGGACCGCGACACCCGCGTCCCGCACTTCGAGAGCAAGCTGGTGGGCGAGCAGTACCTGGCGACGCTCGACCTGCCGACCACGGTGCTGCGCCCGGCGATGTTCCACGACATCCTGCTCGACATCGCGCCGCGCTCGATACAGGGACAGCTCGTCCTGGCCATGTGGCTCGACCCCGAGACCTCGGTGCAGAGCATCGCGACGAGCGACATCGGAGCGTTCGCCGCGGACGCCTTCGAGAACCCGCAGGAGTGGATCGGCCGGACGGTCGACATCGCCAGCGACGAGCTGACCGGACCGCAGATGGCGGCCGCGTTCGAGGCCGTCTCCGGCGTCCCGACCCGCTTCCAGCAGCTGCCCATCGAGCCGCTGCGCGCGGGCCGCCCCGACCTCGCCAACATGTTCGACTGGTTCGAGCGTGACGGTTTCCAGGCCGACCTGACCGAACTGCGCAAGAACAGGCCGAACCTGGTCTCCGTGGAGGCGTGGCTGAAGGACAACTGGACCGCCCCGGCGGTCGCGGCCCGGGGCTGACGCCCGGGCCGGCCGCGGTGGACGCCGGGACTCAGACGAAGATCGGGTCCCGGGTCCGGGTGCGCTTGAGCTCGAAGAACCCGTCGGTCTCGGCCACCGCGAGCACGCCGTCCCAGAGCTTCACCGCGGCCTCCCCCCGAGGCGTGGGCGTCACCACGGGGCCGAAGAAGGCCACGTCCCCCACAGCGACGATGGGGGTGCCCACATCGGTGCCGACGCGGGCGATGCCCTCGTGGTGCGAAGCGCGCACCGCGGTGTCGAACGCGTCGGACCCGGCCGCGTCGGCCAGGGCGGGATCGAGGCCCGAGGCGGCCAGGGCCTCCGCGTAGGTGACCCGGTCCTTGGGCGCCTTCTCGAGATGGAAGCGGGTGCCGAGTTCGGTGTAGAGCCGGCCCAGCGCCCCCGGTCCGTACGTCTGCTCGGCGGCGGCGCAGACCCGTACCGGCTCCATGCGCAGGGCCAGGTTCTGGTGCCAGCGTTCGTCCAGGTCCGCGCGTCCCTCGTTGAGCACCGTCAGGCTCATGATGTGCCAGCGGATCTCCAGGGGCCGCCGCTCCGCGACCTCGAGGACCCACCGGGATGTCATCCAAGCCCAGGGGCAGGTCGGGTCGAACCAGAAATCCACCGGGGTCGGGGTGTCGTGCGCCAACGTCGGCCTCCTCAAGGCGACTGCGAGGTCGCGGTCGGCACAGCCTGACAAGCGGGGTCGGATTCCCGCTCGAGTGTTAGTAGAGGTGGGCTCCGTTCAAACGCGAGAATTCCCCGGTTGAACCCTTCTTGTCGATGATCTGAGAAAATCGGTCGGTTGCGGCGGAGAGAAGCATCGACCTATCGTCTGGAATCCGAGAAAAGACACTCTGAGGGGAAAGCGATGTCCGCATCGGCCGAGGTCCGCGACCAGTCGGATTCTTACGCGCTGCTCGAATTGATTCAGGGTGCAGTGATCACCCAGGCGATCTCCGTCGCGGCCAGGCTCGGCATCGCGGACGTGCTCGCCGACGCGCCGCTGTCCGCGGCGGACATCGCGCTGCGGGTCGAGGCCGACCCGGAGGCGACCCACCGGATCCTGCGCGCGCTGTCCGGTCACGGAGTCTTCGCGGTCCGCCCGGACGGCCGGTACGAGAACACGGCGCTGTCCGACAAGCTCCGCGAGGACGCGCAGGACTCGATGCGGAAGTTCGCCCAGCTGATGAGCCACCCCCTGCTGCACGAGGAGTGGGGCCACCTGCTCACCACCGTGCAGACCGGCGAGGCCAACCTGCCCAAGCTGCGCGGCATGAGCACGCTGGACTTCTTCCACGCGAACCACGCCTACGCCGCCGCGTTCTTCCAGGCCTTCGGCAAGGTCTCGGAGTCGGAGACCGATCCGGTCCTGGCCGCCTACGACTTCTCCCCGTTCCACACGGTCGTGGACGTGATCGGCGGCCGCGGCTACCTCCTGGCGGGGGTCCTCCAGCAGGCGCCGGACGCCAAGGGCGTGCTGTACGACTTCGAGATCGCGACCGTGGACTCGGCCTCGCTCTTCGAGGAGGCCGGCGTAGCGGACCGCTACACCGTCGAGCACGGCAGCTACCTCGGCACGCTGCCCAAGGGCGCCGATGCGTACCTGTACAAGCGCATCATCCACAACTTCTCCGACGAAGACGCCCTGACCGCCCTGCGCAACGCACGCGAGGCGATCGGCCCCGAGGGCAAGCTGCTCTGCATCGAGTACCTGCTCCCCGAGAACAACGAGCGCCACATCGGCCACACCATCGACCTCTGGCTGATGCTGATGATCGGCTCCCGGGACCGCACCCTCGCGCAGTACGACGAGCTGTTCGCCAAGGCGGGCTTCAAGATCACCAGGGCGATCCCCACCGCGTCACCGATCTCGATCATCGAGGCGATCCCGGTCTGACGGCCCCCTCTGACGGCCCCGTCCGACGGCCCCGTCCGACGTCCTCTCACCTTCCAGCGCACCGCTATCACACAGGAGAACTCTCGATGGCTCAAAGGATGGGCAACCCCTCCCTGGTCGTTCCCGGCGCCCTGCAGCCCCTGCTCGACCTGTCCGAGGTCATCGGCAAGGTCGGCGTGCCGCAGTCGACCCTCGACTTCATCCGGCTGCGCGTCGCCGGGCTCAACGGCCGGGTCTACACCTTCCCGACCGAGCCCGCGGACAAGCGCCTGCCCCTGGTGGACCAGTGGCGGACCGAGCCCTCCTTCACCGACGCCGAGCGCGCCGCCCTGGAGCTGGCCGAGGCCGTCACCCTGCAGACCGACGCTCGGAACGCGCCCTCGGACGAGGTCTGGGCGGACTCCTCCAAGCACTACACCGACGTTCAGCTCGGTGCCCTGGTCATGCACATCAGCCTGGTCAACTTCTGGAACAGGGTGAACGTCGCCACCCACCAGGACGACGCGGTCTGGCGCTGAGGAAGAGGACACATCACCGTGTTGAAGCTCATCAACGCCGGCCTCGGCCGGACCGGTACGACATCACTCCAGGTGGCCCTGGAGCGGCTGGGCCTCGGGCCCTGTTTCCACATGTTCGAGATCGTCGACGACGACGAGCGCCTCGCGCAGTGGGAGCGGATCATCTGCGACGGCGAGCGCCCCGACTGGGCCGCGCTGTACGACGGCTTCGCCTCCGCGGTGGACGGCCCCTCCACCGTCTACTACCGGCAGATCAGCGAGGCGCTCCCCGGGACCAAGGTGGTCCTCACGGTGCGCGACGCCGAGAGCTGGTACAAGAGCACGTACGAGACGCTGTACCAGTTCGCGCTGCGGACCATGGAGCACCCGCCCGAGCCGGGCTCCCGGCAGGCCCGGCTGTTCCGCGTCGTCAACGCCCTGGTCTGGGACGGCCTCTTCGGCGGCCGGTTCTCGGACAAGGACCACGCCATCGAGGTCTACCACCGGCACACGCAGGACGTCGTACGTGCCCTCGGTGCGGACAACGTCCTCGTGTACGACGTGAAGCAGGGCTGGGAGCCGCTCTGCGCGTTCCTCGGCGTCGAGGTTCCCGACGAGGAGTTCCCGCGCGCCAACAGCACCGAGGAGATGCGTCAGCGCATAGCCCAGGCGGCCGGCGCCGCCCCGGTCTCCGCCGGCTGAGCGAAGCTCGCAGCACGCCCCGCGGGCCCGCGCCGATCACCGGCGCGGGCCCGCGGCGCTGTGCGTCAGTGGTGGCCGCCCGCGTGCAGATGGACGGCCGGCGACACCACCAGGGGCCGCACCATGTGCTGCTCGTGCTCCAGCATGTGGCAGTGGTGGACGCCCCTGCCGACGACGGGGAACCGGACCGCCACGGTGACCAGCTCGCCCAGCGTGGCGTTCGGCGCGATCAGGCCGGCCGTGCCCACCCTGATGACGTCCTTCTCCCCGAGCTCGTGCGCTTCCAGCGCCCCCGCGGCCTTGAACGCGATGGGCTTGGACGAGCCGCGGGTGACCCGGTGGAACCCGGTGATGTCGTAACTCTCGCGGGACAGCACCTGGAAGTGCGACAGGTGGATGTGCATGGGGTGCGGGGACGCGGCGAGGTTGAGGTACTTCCAGATCTCCACGCTGCCCAGCGCGGCGGTGAACGTCTTGCCGTCGTCGTACGCCATCGCCGTCCTGCGCAGCGTCTTGACGGTGCCCTCGGCGTCCTGGACCTGGACGATCCCGGCGGACGGGAACGTGATCCCCGCCGGGTCGATCTCCTCCATCTCCCACAGCTCGGGAATGTTCGTCGAGCCGGGACCGACCACGACCACCCACCGCGGGGCGAGGTCGTGGGGCAGGTCGTGGTGGGTGAGCCGCTTGAACGTGGGCGAGAGCACCTCCGGCAGCACGGGCCGGCTCGCCGGGCGCTGGTCCGCGACGCGGAACTGCATCACGTCGGGCTCCAGCAGGTCGTTGAGCTTGTTGGAGGCACCGGGCGTGATGCTCTCCAGCGTGTTGACCAGTTTCAGGGCCCGCCCCCGGAACGCGCTGAAGTCGATCATCACGTCCACGCGCTCGCCGGGGGAGAGGTTGAGCGCCCCCTCGACCGTCAGCGGCTTGTCGACCAGGCCCTGGTCGGTCCCGATCACCCGCAGCGCACCCGGGACGGGCTGGCCGTCCGCCAGCAGCATCAGCCGGTAGATCCGGGAGTTCGCGCCGTTGACGATCCGGAACCGGTACCAGCGCGGCGCGACGTCCAGGTACGGCCAGACCACCCCGTTGACCAGGGTGTACGGGGCCGAGTGGGTCCGCATGAGGCGCTGCGGGCCGATCATCTCCACCTTGTGGACCAGCCGCCCGGCGAGGGCACCGGACTCGTCCACGTCGAAGTTGCGGTCGCTGAGGAACAGCGGCACGTCACGGGCGCCCTCGGGCAGGTCGAGCGCCTCCTCCTCCTCGTTGCGGGAGAGGAACATGCCCGCGAGCCCGGCATACACGCTGAAGCGGCTCACGTGGTGGGTGTGGTCGTGGTACCAGAGCGTGGTCGCGGCCTGGGCGTTCGGATAGGCCGACAGCTGCACGTCGCCCGGGCCTATGAGGTTCTCCATCCAGCCGTCGTTGCCGCCGCCGGTCAGCATGCCGTGCAGGTGCACCGCGGCCCACGGCTCCAGGTCCGACACACCGCCGACCACCTTGGTCCCCGTGGTGCCCGGGTAGTTGGTGAGCGGGTCGGGCGCACGGCCCGTGGGCGAGTCGAAGTCGACCGCCTTCACGGGGATGTTGCCCGTGAGCTGGTTCTCCCAGACGACCCGCAGCGGACGGCCGCTGACCGTCTTGATCGTCGGGCCCGGGTAGACGCCCTCGTACGTCCACATCGTCACCGGCGGCATCTCCGAATGCACGGTGACCTCGGCGGTGCGCATGCGGACGGTCAGCTCGTCATGGTCGCCGCGGTCGCGGGGACGCATCACCGGCGGGATCCGCAGCGGATCCCGGAACTTGGTCAGCTTCAGCTCGGGCGCCGACGGCTCGGGCCCTCCGGCAGTCGCGGCGGCCGCACCGTCCGACTTGAAGAAGGGGGTCGCGGTCACGAGGGCGCCCAGGCCGGCGACGGTGCCGTAGCGCAGCAGCGTGCGGCGGTTCGGCCCGGACGGCTCGAAGGTTTCGGAAGCTGTGGGATCCATTCGCCAGAGGCTAGGGGCGGCCGCTTTCGCCGGACTCGTGCTCGGCTCTAGGACGTGTCCATCCGGCAGGGGTCCGGCGCCGGCGGACGGCCCTGCCGCTTCGGCAAGGCCGTCCGGGGAGCGGGGGTCAGACCGCTATCGGCTCGCTGTCCCGGTTGATGAGCGTCGCGTAGTGGCCACCGCGCAGGATCAGCTCGTCGTGGGTGCCGCGCTCGGAGACCCGGCCGCGGTCCAGCACGATGATCTCGTCGGAGTTGCGGACCGTCGACAGCCGGTGGGCGACCGTGATGGTGGTACGGCCCACGCTCGCCGCGTCGATGGCCTTCTGCACGGCCTGCTCGGTCTGGGTGTCGAGGGCACTGGTGGCCTCGTCGAGCACCAGGATCGGCGGGTCGCGCAGGATGGTGCGGGCGATCGCCAGCCGCTGCTTCTCACCGCCGGAGAACCGGTACCCGCGCTCGCCGACCACCGTGTCGTAGCCGTCGGGCAGCAGCATCAGATAGTCGTGGATGTGGGCGATCCGCGCCGCCGCGAACAGCTCCTCGTCGGTCGCGTCGGGCTTGGCGAACCGCAGGTTGTCCGCGACCGTGGCGTGGAACAGGTACGTCTCCTGGGAGACGACCCCGACCGCGGACGTGAGGGTGTCGAAGGACAGGTCGCGTACGTCGACCCCGTCGATCGTGACGGAACCGGACGTGACGTCGTAGAGCCGCGGGATGAGGTAGCTGAGCGTGGTCTTTCCCGAGCCGGTCTCTCCGACGATCGCGAGGCTGCGGCCCGCGGGAATGGTCACGTCGACGCCGGCCAGCGTCGGCTGCTTCGTTCCCGAGTAGGAGAAGCCGACCCCCCGCATGCGCACCTCTCCCCGCAGGACGGCCGGCTCGACCGGCCGCTCCGGCTCGGCGATGTCCACGGGCAGGTCGAGGTACTCGAAGATGCGGCTGAACAGCTCGAGGGATCCCTGGATCTCGATCCCGACGGTCAGCAGCCGCTGCGCCGGACGGAACAGGCTCTGCTGGAGCGAGGTGAACGCGACCAGGGAGCCGATGGAGATGGCCATGTGGCCGTTGCTCGAGGTCAGCCCCGTGACCCAGTAGATCACCGCCGGCATGGAGGCTATGACGATCCAGATCGTGGACTGGTACCACAGGCCCGCGGTGGTGACGCGCACCTCGACGTCGGTGAGCTTGCGCGACTGCCGCGCGAAGTCGTCGGTCAGGGAGCGGGAGCGGCCCATGGTGTGGCTGAGCAGGATCCCGCTGATCGACAGCGACTCCTGCATGGTCGAGGACAGCCCGGCGAGCTGGCCCTGCCGGTCACGGGTGATGTGGCGCCGCTCGTTCCCGACGCGACGGCTCACCAGGGCGAACGCCGGAAGCATGAGCATGGACGCGAGCGTCAGCCGCCAGTCGAGCAGGAACATGGCGGTCGTCGAGGCGAGGACGATCGTCATGTCGGACAGCAGCGCCGTGGCGGTGGTCGTCACGGTGACCTGCATCCCGCCGATGTCGTTGGCGATGCGCGACTGCACCTCGCCGGTACGGGTGCGGGCGAAGAAGGCCAGCGACATCCGCTGGAGGTGGGCGTACACCGCCGTGCGCAGGTCGTGCATGACCAGCTGGCCCACCGTGGCCGACACGTGCGTCTGCCAGACGTTGAACGAGCTGGTGGTGACCGACACCACGATCATGCCGAGGGCGAGCAGCGACAGCAGCCCCAGCCTGTCCTGAGGCAGCGCCGTGTCCATGACCTCACGGATCAGGAACGGGTTGATCAGGGAGACCAGGGAGGAGGCCGCGACCAGGAACACGACGGACAGCAGCCGCCTTCTGTACGGGCGGAACAGCCCGAGGACGCGTCGCAGCTGGCCGTCCTTCATCAGTGCCTGGGGACGCGTGATGCCCGAGCTGGCGCTGCCCACCCTGGCCTCCTTCTCTATGGGGTCGGTTCCGGTCGATCCGGTTCGTGCCTACTGGAGTTGCCTGACCAGTGCCGCCCACTGGGCGAGCTCCGCTTCCGACAGCGCCGGCAGGCACGGCTGGTCATCGGACAGGGCGGTGAGTTCCTTCCATGCGTACGGGGGGTACATGCCGTTCCACGCGAACCCCGTCCACATCAGGCCTTCACCGAATTTCTTCCACAGGGATCGCAAAGCGGACCTGGGCTTCGCGCCCATGTCGATCTCCATTCGCAGAGGAACCGCCCGACGTCACCTTGTGCAACGTTGCTCAACGGACATCGGGACCGTGTCGAGTCCCGCTGGAGGACGGGCGCCTCAGCGCGCGGCCAGCAGGCCGCGGCTGCGCAGCACCCGGCGCTCCAGCGGGCTGAAGAACAGCAGGTCGATGGCGACGCCGACGACGAAGATCAGGAGGATGCCGAGCATCACACCCGGCATGTCGGAGAACTCCCGCTGGTTCTGCAGGTAGCGGCCGAGGCCGATCCCCAGCTCGGGGGAGGAGGCGATGAGTTCGGCGGCCATCAGCGCCCGCCAGGAGAACGCCCAGCCCTGCTTCAGCCCGGCCAGGTACCCGGGCAGGGCGCCGGGCAGCAGCACGTGCCGGGCTCCGCGCAGACCGCTCGCACCGAGCGTGCGTCCGGCCCGCAGGGTCAGCGGCGGCACCTGGTCGATCCCGGCGATCAGGCCGTTGGCGATCGAGGGCACCGAGCCCAGCAGGATCACGGCGTACATGGCCGAGTTGTTGATGCCGAGCCAGATCACGGCGGCCGGCACCCAGGCGACCGAAGGCAGCGACTGCAGGCCCGCCAGCACCGGCCCGATGGCGGCCCGTACCGGCTTGACCTGGGCGACGAACAGGCCGATCGGCGTACCGATCGCAACGGCCGCCAGGAAGCCCGAGACGCCGCGCCACAGGCTGGTCCAGACGATGGAGAACAGGGTGCCCTCGTCCCACAGGACCGTGAGCGAGTGCCACACGTCCGCCGGGCTCGGCAGCTTTTCGGGGCTGGTCAGGTGCATGCTGTAGGCGAGCTGCCAGGCACCGACGACCAGCACGATGCCCAGGATCGGCGGCAGCACCTTCTTCTTCAGCACCTGGCCGAACGAGGCGCGCTGCGTGTGGGCGGCCTCCAGTGCGTCGAGACCGGCTCCCAGAGTGTCGAGGCCGGCCCCCGCGCCGTCGCGGCGGACGGCGCGGTCGCCCGCCGCGGGCAGGGTGTCAGTGCTGGACATGGCGGCGGATCTCCCCACGCAGGTGCTCGGTGATTTCGGTGGACAGCGCCGCGACCTCGCGGGACTCGCCCCGCAGCGAATGCGGCAGGTCGACGCGCCATTCGCGGGCGATCCGGCCGGGACGGGACGACAGCAGGACGACGCGCTGGGCGAGGCGCACGGCCTCTCTGACGTTGTGGGTGACGAACAGGACGGTGAGCCTGCGCTGGTTCCAGATCCGGGTGATCTCCTCGTGGAGGACGTCCCGGGTGATGGCGTCCAGCGCGGCGAACGGCTCGTCCATCAGCAGCACGTTGCTGCCCTGGGCGAGCGAGCGGGCCATGGCCACGCGCTGGCGCATGCCGCCGGACAGCTCGTGCACCCGCTTGCGGTACGCGCCGCCGAGGCGGACCAGTTCCAGCAGCCGCTCGGCCTCGGGCCTGCGCTCCTCGCGCGGTACGCCCGCCAGGCGCAGCGCCAGCTCGATGTTGCGCCCCGCGCTCAGCCAGGGGAACAGTGCGTGGTCCTGGAACATCAGCGACGGCCGGGTGCCGGCCACCTCGATGGATCCGGCGCTGGGTTCGTCGAGCCCCGCCACCAGGTTCAACAGGGTGGACTTGCCACAGCCGGAAGCGCCGAGCAGGGTGACGAACTCACCCGGGGCCACGTCCAGGCTGATGTCGTCGAGCACGACCGAGGCCGCACCGGGGCGGCCGAAGGCCTTGGAGACGTGCGAGAGCCGGACCGCCGGGTACTCGTCCGTGGTCTCGACGACGGGGGCGCACTTCGGGATGGTCAGTGCCGTGGTCATTGCGGACACCTCCTGCGGGAGTGGACGGGGCGCTGCGGGGAGCTGCTGCGCGGAGCTAGCGGGTGCCGGTCGTCACTTGACGCCGAGCCCGGCGTCCGCCGCGGCGGGCCGGCCCGCCGCCGTGAGGACCTTGTTGAGCAGGGTCAGGTCGACGATCCCGGCGAGTTCGGGCTTGTCGAGCAGGCCCGCGGCGACCGCGTGGTCGGCCCCGGCCTGCAGCGTGGCGGCCAGCGGGTCGTCGATGAAGTCGATGCTTGCCCACGCGGGGTCGAGGATGGCGGGCGGCAGCGCGTTGCCCGTGTCGGCCTTGATCCGCAGGTTGGCGTCGGCCTTCGCCTTCTCCGGGTCGGCCTTGATGAAGGCGTTGGTCGCCACCGCGCCGCGCAGCACGGCCTCGACCACGTCGGGGTGCGCGGCCAGGAACTTCTGCGAGACGATGATGTTGGTGGTCACGAACACGCCGCCCGGCCACAGCGACTTCTCGTCCAGCAGGACCTTCGCACCGAGCGTGACCAGCCTGGAGGCGGTCGGCTCGGGCACCCAGGCGCCGTCGATGGAGCCGGACTTGTACGCCTCCGGCACCACCTTGTTCTCCGTGCGGAGCACATTGACGTCGCCCGCGCCGGAGGCCGGGTCCACCTTGTAGCCCTTGCCCGCCAGATAGTTCAGCAGGGCGACGTCCTGGGTACCGCCGAGCTGCGGGGTGGCGATCTTCTTGCCCCGGAGCTCGTCCAGCGAGCCGATCTTCGCCGGGTTGACCACCAGCTTGACACCGCCGGAGGCCGAGCCGCCGATGATCCGCAGGGAGGTGCCGTGCGACTTGGCGTAGCCGTTGATCGCCGAGTTCGGGCCGATCCAGCCGATGTCGATCGAACCGGCGTTGAGCGCCTCGATCTCGGCCGGGCCGGCGTTGAAGTACTGGGACTTGATCCGGGTCGATCCCAGCTCCTTCTGGAACAGGCCGTCCTGCAGGCCGACCAGAGCGGTCCCGTGCGTGAGGTTCGGGAAGTAGCCGATCTTCACGGTGTCGGCGGAGAGCTTCGCACCCGAGACGGCCTCGGTCTGCTTGGCCGGGGCGGCTTCGGCCTTGGCGCCGTAGCTGCAGCCCGAGAGGAGCCCGGCGGTCGCGGCCAATGAGGCGGCCGCCAAGGCCACGCGTCCGATCGTCTGGTGGTGCATCAGATCCAGTCCTCCTCGTTGGTTGGCTCGGCTGCGCGCCGCACGGTCTCGAAGGGCTCGCCCGCCATGCCGGCTGCGAGGGTGGTGCCGTCGGCCGGGTCGATCAGCAGGAACGAGCCGGTCCGGCGGTTGTCGGCGTAGGGGTCGAGCGAGAGCGGCTCGGCCGTGCGCAGCACGACGCGGCCGATGTCGTTGACCTGCAGACCCTCGGCGCCGGGGCGCCGTTCGAGGGTGCTGATGTCGATCCGGTACGAGATGTCCTTGACCACGGCGCGCACGGTGCGGGTGGTGTGCTTGAGCAACACCTTGGCGCCGACGTGCAGGGGGCGCTCGTTGAGGTGACAGACGCTGGCCTCGATGTCCTTGGTGGGCTCCTGGGCCGTGCCCCCGGCCGCGATCAGGTCGCCGCGCGAGATGTCGATGTCGTCGGTGAGCCGGACGGTGACGGACTGGGGCGCCCAGGCGACGTCCGTCTGCGTGCCGAGCGCGTCGATGCCCGCGACGGCGGTGGTGTGTCCGGAGGGCAGGACGGTGACGGCGTCCCCGACGCGCAGGACGCCGGAGGCGATCTGGCCGGCGTAGCCGCGGTAGTCGGGGTGCTCGGCGCTCTGCGGGCGGATCACGTACTGGACCGGGAAGCGGGCGGGCTCTTCCCTCGGGTCACTGCCGACCGGGACGGTCTCCAGGTGCTCCAGCAGGGTCCGGCCGCCGTACCAGTCCATGTTGGCGGAGGGCTCGACGACGTTGTCGCCGGCCAGCGCGGAGAGCGGGATCGCCACGACGTTCTTGACTCCGAGCGTGGCGGCGTAGGAGGTGAACTCCTCGGCGATCTCCGCGAAGACGCACTCCTTGTAGCCCACCAGGTCCATCTTGTTGACGGCGAGGACCACGTGGGGGACCCGCAGCAGGGCGGCGACCGCGGTGTGCCGGCGGGTCTGCTCGACCATGCCGTTGCGGGCGTCGACGAGGACGACCGCGAGGTCGGCGGTGGAGGCGCCGGTGACCATGTTGCGGGTGTACTGCACGTGCCCGGGGGTGTCGGCCAGGATGAACCGGCGCCGGGCGGTGGCGAAGTAGCGGTAGGCCACGTCGATGGTGATGCCCTGCTCCCGCTCGGCGCGCAGGCCGTCGGTGAGCAGTGCGAGGTCGGGGGTGTCCTGGCCGCGGCTGGCGGAGACCCGCTCGACGGCTTCCAGCTGGTCGGTGAGGACCGACTTGGAGTCGTGCAGGAGACGGCCGACCAGGGTGGACTTGCCGTCGTCGACGGAGCCCGCGGTCGCGAAGCGCAGCAGCGTGGTGGCGCTGAGCTGCTCGGTGGTTGTGGTCATCCCTAGAAGTACCCTTCGCGCTTGCGGTCTTCCATCGCGGCCTCGGACATCTTGTCGTCGGCGCGGGTCGCGCCCCGTTCGGTGAGCCGGGACACGGCGATCTCGGCGATCACCGCGTCGAGCGTGTCCGCGTCGGAGTCGACGGCGCCGGTGCAGGACATGTCGCCGACGGTGCGGTAGCGGACGAGCCGCTTCTCGACCGTCTCGCCGTCCTTCGGGCCGCCCCACTCACCGGCGGTCAGCCACATGCCGCCCCGCAGGAAGACGTCCCGTTCGTGGGCGAAGTAGATGTCCGGCAGTTCGATCTTCTCGCGGGCGATGTACTGCCACACGTCCAGCTCGGTCCAGTTGGAGAGCGGGAAGACGCGCACGTGCTCGCCCGGGGCGTGGCGGCCGTTGTAGAGCTGCCACAGCTCGGGGCGCTGGCGGCGCGGGTCCCACTGGGAGAACTCGTTGCGCAGGGAGAAGACGCGTTCCTTGGCGCGGGCCTTCTCCTCGTCGCGGCGGCCGCCGCCGAAGACCGCGTCGAACTTGTGCTGCTGGATCGCCTCGGTGAGGGGGACGGTCTGCAGCGGGTTGCGGACGCCGTCGGGGCGCTCCGTGAGCTTGCCGGCGTCGATGTAGTCCTGGACCGAGGCCACGTGCAGGCGCAGGCCGTGCTGGGCGACGGTGCGGTCCCGGTAGGCGAGGACCTCGGGGAAGTTGTGCCCGGTGTCGACGTGCAGCAGCACGAACGGCACCGGCGCGGGCGCGAACGCCTTCAGCGCCAGGTGCAGCATGACGATCGAGTCCTTGCCGCCGGAGAAGAGGACCACCGGCTTCTCGAACTCGCCCGCCACCTCGCGGAAGATGTGGACCGCCTCGGATTCCAGCGAGTCCAGGTGCGTCAGCGCGAAGGGGTTCCCCGACGCCTCGATCAGGCGATGGGTCGCGGTCGTCATGCCAGGCCCCTCTCGGTCAGGAAGGTGTGCAGCTCTGCTGCGGAATCGGCCACCGACCGGCCCTGCGTCTGGACGCGCAGCTCCGGGTTCTCGGGTGTCTCGTACGGGTCGTCGACGCCCGTGAGGCCGGAGATCTCGCCGGCCGCCTGCTTGGCGTACAGACCCTTCACGTCGCGCTGGGAACAGAGCGTGACCGGGGTGGCCACGTGGATCTCCAGGAACGGCGTGCCGGCGGCGGCGTGCCGGGCACGGACGGCGGCGCGGGATTCGGCGTACGGGGCGATGACCGGTACCAGCGTCTTGACGCCGTGGGAGGCCAGCAGCCCGGCCACGAAGCCGATCCGCTGGACGTTGGTGTGCCGGTCCGCGCGGTTGAAGCCCAGGCCGGCCGAGAGGAACTCGCGTATCTCGTCGCCGTCGAGCACCTGGACCTCGTGCCCCTCGGCGCGCAGGCGCTCGGCGAGGGTGAAGGCGAGAGTGGTCTTGCCCGCGCTGGGCAGCCCGGTCAGCCACACGGTGGCGCCGCGCTCGCTGGGGGCGGCGGCCGGGGCCGCCTCCGCGGTGTACCGGGCGGCCAGGGTGTGAGCCGTGGTCACGGTGGTGTTCTCCCGGGAGGTAGATGACGGACTTTCAGGGATGGGTCGAGCACGTCCCCCGTGCCGCAGGGCATCGGCGCGGGCAGGGACGACGGGACCTTTCAGGCGCCGGCGAACTCGGCCAGCGTCCGGCCGAGCACGTCCATGTCGATCCGGTGCCAGGATCCGGAGAGTTCGAGGCCCCGGCCGTTGGGCAGGGCCGCCGCGGTCGCCTGCGCTGCCGCACGCAGCCAGGCGCTCGTGTTGTCGCTGTTGAGGACCAGCGTCTCGGTCTGGAATCCGGCGAGCGGGCCGGCCGGTACGGTGAAGTCGCCACAGATCTCGACGTCGTACGACAGCGTGTGCGCGTTCGCCTCGTTCATCGCCCAGATCGGGCTCCTGCGCCACTCCGCGACGTTGTCGGGGGTGAGGCCCAGGACGGGGCCGAGGAAGTACTCGGCCGCCTCGTCGCGCCGGTTGCCCTCCAGGAGGACCTCGAGCGTCCGCGCGGCGTTCCACGGGGGCTTCGGGAAACCGTCGACCCGGTAGAACGGCTCGTGGAGCGCCAGCTTGGTGATCGGCGTGCCCGTGAGTGCTGCCTGGATCGCCAGGTTGGCGCCCGTGGACCCGGCGAACACGGCCGCTGATCCGCCCGCTTCCTCGATCACCGCCTGGAGATCCTCGATCTCCCGCTCGACGGCGAACTCGGGGGCGTCACCGCTCTGGCCGCGCCCGCGGCGGTCGTAGGCGTACACGGTGCAGTGCCGCGCCAGCTCGGGAACGAGCTCGGAGAAGATCGTGTGGTCGCGGAAGGCACCGTTGAGCAGCACGAGTGGGGGGCCTTCGCCCGACTTCTCGTAAGCGATCGTCGTGCCGTCCCGCGAAACGACCTTGAGCATCACGCACTCCTCATGCCGACCGGAGGTGATCTCACCTCGCCCTGTGTCTGCAGCTTCGAGTGCGTCGATGCATCACCGGTCGAGAACCGATAGCGGCCCGCTTGCGCCGCCTGCCGTTTCCGGCGGCGTCCGGAGGGAGCCGTACGGCTGCCGCGGCGGCCTCCGCCGCAGGTCCGGGGCTGGGAGGGCTCCTCGCGGACGAACGCGGACGGCCGTTCTCCGGGCTTCGAGGCGGCGGGCAACGAAGCGCTGAGGAACGGCCGTTGTGTATGAGTGTTCCTGCCGGAACACCCGCGGGCGGGGCGCCGGGCCGGGGCGATTACCCCAGGGGCCGCGCGGAGGCGGGGGCTTCTCGAACCCTGACCGGTCTCGAGACCTGCTTCGCCACGCACGCCGGCATTCCCTCCACCTTGATCGCCGGTCCGGCACCGCGGGCCGCACCCGCGGCATCGGCGGCATCGGCGGGGTCGGCGGGGTCGGCGGGGTCGGCCGCCGCACCCGCCGCCTGGCGCCGGAAGGCCCCGGGCGGCATGCCGACCAGCTCGGTGAACCGGGTGGTGAACGTGCCCAGCGACGCGCAGCCGACCGCGAAGCAGACCTCGGTGACGCTGAGGTCGCCGCGCCGCAGCAGCGCGATCGCCCGCTCGATGCGACGCGTCATCAGGTAGGAGTACGGAGACTCACCGTAGGCGGCCCGGAACTGCCGGCTCAGGTGACCGGCGGACATGTCCACAAAACGGGCGAGTGCTTCCACGTCCAGGGGCTGCGCGTATTCCCTGTCGATCCGGTCGCGGACGCGGCGCAGCCGCGCGAGGTCGGCCAGACGCTGTGCCTGGACGCGTGCACGCCGCCATTCGGGCTTGCACATGAGAAGCCTCCCCTTGTCCTTCGTCTTCGGTCTGCCCCGTACACGCGAAGACGTAGCTCGTGCGCCGCCGCGTTCCTCATGGGTGGTGGCGGTGCCGGCCCGCACGGCCGCACCGGCACGCGCACCGCTCAGCGGAGTTCCTGGATGCGGACCAGGTTGCCCGCCGGGTCGCGGAAAGCACAGTCGCGGATGCCGTACGGCTGCTCGGTCGGCTCCTGCACGACCTCGGTGTCACCGGCCTGCACCTTCTCGAACGTGGCGTCGACGTCCGGGGTGGCCAGCAGGATCCATCCGTAGGTGCCCTTGGCCATCATCTCCGTGACCATGCGGCGCTCGTCCTCGGTGATGCCGGGATCGGCGGCGGGCGGTGTCAGAAGGATCGAGGTGCCCGGCTGACCGACGGGGCCGACCGAGATCCAGCGCATCTTGCCCTGGCCGACGTCGCTGCGGACCTCGAAGCCGAGGAGGTCGCGGTAGAAGGCGAGCGAAGCGTCCGGGTCGTCGTGCGGCAGAGAAGCAGTGTGAATGGTGAGGTCCATGGCAAGCAGGCTAGGGGCGACCGCGCGGACCGAACTTCTCGATTCCTGATCGGCCGCCGCCTGTCGCCGCCGGCCCGGCACGCCGTGACGTTCACGGGGGATGTCACGCGGAGCGCACCCGCTCCCCGCGACAGATCCCCCGGCACCCCCGTCACAGCGGCGACCGGCCACGGGCGCCGGCCGTCAGGAACGGCGCCGCACCGGTACGGGCTGCCTCTCGCCCCCCCCCGTAGTCAAGGGCCCCGCTTCGCGGACCGGGCCCGCCGGCACCGGCGGCCGCGATCCGTGGGGCCCTCGTGGCCGAGGACGGCCTCGCGGCCGTCCTGTCGGCCTCCGGGGCGTCCTAGCCCCAGTTCTGGCCCGCGGGCTCCTCGATGGTGGCGTTGATCCGGTTGAAGAAGTTCGTCGTCGCGATCATGAGGAGGATCGCGGCGAGCTGCTGCTCCGTGAAGTGGTCGGCGGCCTCGTCCCAGACCGCGTCCGGCACGGCCTGACCGCTGCGGTCGGCCAGCCGGGTGGCGGCCTCGGTCAGTGCGAGCGCGGCGCGCTCGGAGTCCGTGAAGAACGGGGTCTCGCGCCAGGCGGCGACGGCGTGCAGACGCTCGTCGGTCTCCCCGCCCTTCTTGGCGCCCGTGACGCCGCCGTGGACACAGGCGCTGCAGCCGTTGATCTGGCTCGCGCGCAGGTGCACCAGATCCAGCGTGCGCGGTTCGACACCGCCCTGGTGCATGGCCTTGTAGAGGTTCTGAATGCCGGTCATGGCGTCCGGCAGAAGCTTGGCGGGGTTCTGCATACGAGCCTTCATGGGTGCTCCCTCAGGGGTGTTTGCCGTCCTTCACAACACTGACCGAGCCTGCCCTACGGATGTGACCGGCGAACGGCCAAAAGCATGCGGCCGACGGAGGGCCCCTCTGGCGACCAGCGCAATTAAGCGGGCCTCGAGCGTGCCCCTGTCCTTCTTCGAGGGATTCTCGAGCGCTTCTGTGCCACCTCTCAGCCGATCCACCAGCGCGTTTCCACCCCGACGCCCACCCGCCCCGGCACTCGGTCGTAAGGACCGCTCGAGGGGATCGACCGCGACGACGAGGTGCGCGACCGGGCCCGGTCCGCCGCCCGGCGGCCCCGTACGCCAGGGCGGCCTCGCGGCACTCGAGTAGGTAATCAGCCAGAACCGGAGCGCCATAGGGCGAGGGAGCCAGGGTTCAAGCCAACTCGAGGGGGGCTCCACCAGGACTCCACCCCTCTGGTGAAGAACCTTTGTATAACCAGTTCCGTCCGAGCCCCCGCTCCACGGCTCCTGACCCTCAGCGAGAGTCACATGACGACCCAGACCCCGGCACCATCCTCCACGGAAACGGAACCACCGCCCGCTTCTTCCCCCACCGTTGCGAGCCGGTACGCGGCCTTCGTCGCCGGCCGGCGCTCCAAGTGGGTCGTGCTTGTGCTGTGGTTCCTGCTGATGGGCATCGGTGGCTCGCTGGCCGCCGGCCTTGCAGACGTACAGGACAACGACCCTGAGACCTGGCTGCCGTCGAGCGCGCAGTCGACCAAGGCGGTGCAGCTCGCGGAGCAGTACTTCGCCGACAAGGACTCCAGCTCCGCAGTCATCGTCTACGCCCGCGAGGGCGGCCTCACCCCGGCGGACCTGTCCAAGATCGACGCCGATCGCGCCCTGCTCGGCGACAAGGTGGCCGTCGGCGAGGTCTCCCCCGCCGTGGTCTCCGAGGACAAGGTCGCGGCGTTCGTGAGCGTTCCGCTGCGCACCTCGCCCAGCGACAACAAGGTGCTCACCGACAAGGTGGAGGAAGCCGGCAAGCTCACCTCCGAGGGCGCCCCCGCCGGTCTCGACGTCAAGATCACCGGCGAGGCCGGGAGCATCCGCGACTTCGCCGAGGTCTACTCCGGCATGGACGGCGCCCTGCTGGGCGCCGCGCTCGCCGTGGTGGCGCTGCTGCTGCTCGTGACCTACCGCAGCCCGGTGCTGTGGCTGATCCCGCTGATCGCCGTGGGGCTGGCCAGCCAGGTGGCGAGCGGCGTGGTCTACCTCCTCGCCAAGCACGCGGGGCTGGTGGTCAACGGTCAGAGCGCCTACGTCCTGATGGTGCTGTCCGTGGGCGTGGGCACCGACTACGCCCTGCTGATCATCGCCCGCTACCGGGAAGAGCTGCACCGGCACGAAGACCGCCACACGGCGATGGCGCTGGCCGTGAACGGCTCGCTGCCGGCTCTGGCCGCCTCCGCCGCGACCGTGGCGGTCGCGACGCTGTGCCTGGTGTTCGGCAGCATGAACAGCACCAAGGGTCTGGGACCGGTCGTCGCCATCGGCGTCGTCCTGGTGTTCTTCGCCATGACCTCGCTGCTTCCGGCACTGCTCGTGATCCTGGGCCGCTGGGTGTTCTGGCCCGTCAAGCCGCGCGTCACCGCGGGATACGACCCGAACTCGGCGCAGGGCCACGGCAAGTGGGCGAAGATCGCCGGAGCCGTCGGACGGCGCCCGCGCGCCGTGTGGATCGGTACGGCGCTGGTGCTGGGCGTCATGGCGCTGGGCATCTTCGGCGTGCAGACCGGCCAGACCCAGGCGGAGCAGTTCACCGGCAAGGTCGACTCGGTCACCGGCCAGCAGCTGCTGGCCAAGCACTTCCCCGCGGGCTCGTCGGCTCCCGCCGATGTGTACGTCCGTGACGCCGGGGCCGAATCCGCGGCGGCCACCGTCGCCAAGGTGCCCGGTGTGTCCTCCGTCGGCACCCAGGTGGCCAAGGGCGGCTGGACGCACCTGACCGCGGTGCTCCGCGACGCTCCGGACTCCGCGGCCGCCAAGGACACCATCAAGGACATCAGGAAGGCCCTGGACGGCTCGACCGGTCCGGCAGCCGACGCGATCGTCGGGGGCCAGACCGCCGTGGCGCTCGACGTCTCCGAGGGGCAGAGCAGCGAGGAGAAGCTGCTGATCCCGCTGATCCTCGCAGTGGTGCTGGTGATGCTCCTCATCCTGCTGCGGGCGGTCATCGGATCGCTGGTGCTGCTCGTGTCCGTGGTGCTGTCGTTCGCGGCGGCCGTCGGCACGGCCTCCCTGCTGTTCCACGTACTCGACCACGCGAAGATCGACCGCGGGCTGGTGCTGTTCGGCTTCATCTTCCTCGTCGCGCTGGGTGTCGACTACACCATCTTCCTGATGACACGCGCCAAGGAAGAAGTGCAGCTGCGCGGGCACCGCGAGGGAATCCTCACCGCGGTGACGGTGACCGGCGGCGTCATCACGTCGGCGGGCGTGGTGCTGGCTGCCACGTTCCTCGTCCTCGCGGCCATCCCCACGGTCAGCGCACTGCAGCAGGGGCTGCTGGTAGCGGTCGGAATCCTCCTCGACACGTTCCTGGTACGCAGCCTGCTGGTTCCGGCGCTGGCACTGGACCTGGGGCCGCGCTTCTGGCGGCCGGGCCTGCCGGCACTGGAGGCGGCGCCCCACGAGTCCGGCAAGAGCCGGGCCGACGTCCCGACCTCCGTCTGAGATCGCGGTGTGACGCCGTAGGTCACCGGATGTACTGATCCGCGGTTCTTCCCAGTACGACGCAGGCGGCCGTTCCTCACGCTTCGAGGTGTCAACCAACGAAGCGCCGGGGAGCGGCCGCCTGCGTCTGCGCGCCCTTCCCCGGGCGAACGCCGTCCCCCGCCGGCCGGCCCCCCGGCCGTGGCGTCGACACCCCCGGCCGCGGCGTCCACACCGCCGGCCGCGGCGTCCACACCCCCGGCCGCAGCGTCCACACCGCCGGCTGCGGCGAGCCGAAGCGGATCCCGGCCCGACGCCGCCCGGACCCGCATTCCGGGGCGCGCGCGACGTCCTCACGCCCGTCGCCCCGGCCCGCGCGACGGCCTCACGCCCAGCGCCCCGGCCCGCGCGACGACCCGGTGCGTTTCGGCCAGTGGGCCGCGTCTCCCGCCCCCACCGGTCCGCGGTGCCCCGGCTCCGGATCCGGCCCGCGTCGACCGGTGTTTGAGCGGCTCTCGAGCGCCGGGTGGGATTCCTCTAAGGACAACACCTTTTCCTACTCACTCGGTTGGAAAAGCGCGCACGACCCGAAGGCGGAGCTCCGTTCCACCGGCCCCGCCGCCGAACACTGCCGGAGGATTACGTGAGTCCAGTCCGTGAGCGGTACACGGTGGCCGTCGTCGGTGCGGGTGCGGCCGGCACGCTGACCGCCGTCCACCTCTGTGAGATGGCCACCCGCCGCCGAACCCCCCTCGACGTGGTCCTGATCGACCCGGCCCCCGAAGCGGGCCGCGGCACCGCCTACGCCACCCGGGACCCCGCGCACCGCCTCAACGTGCCCGCGGGCGGCATGAGCTGTTACCCCGACGACCCCGGCCACTTCGCCCGGTGGCTCTGCCGCCACGGCGAACCCACCGTCACCTCGGCCGACTTCGCGACCCGCTACCGCTTCGGCGCCTATCTCGCCGACACGCTCGCCCAGGCCATCGTCCGCGCGCACGGCACCGTGTCCGTCCGGCGGCTGACCACCCGCGCCGAGCACGTCGCCGGTGCCCCGGACGGCGGGGTGACCCTCCGGCTCGCCGACGGCACGCGGCTCGACGCCGACAGCGCGGTCCTGGCCACCGGCCCCGCCGCCCCGACCGCGTCCTGGGCCCCCGCGCAGCTGCGCGCCGCCGCCCGCTTCATCGCGGAGCCCTGGACCCCCGGCGCACTGGACGGACCCTGCGCCGACAACAGCGACGTCCTCCTCGTCGGTACCGGCCTGACCTCCGTCGACCTCGCCCTCACCCTCGAACGCCCCGGCCGCACGGTGCACGCCGCGTCCCGCAACGGCCTGCTGCCCCAGCCGCACGCCCTGACCCCGGCCGGCCCCATGCCCGCCCCCGAAGGCCTCTACGACGCTCCCTTCGCGCAGCTGCGCCGCACCGTCTACCGCCACGTCGCCCGCGCCGTGCGCCTGCACGGCGACTGGCGCCCCGCGCTCGACAGCCTGCGCCCGCACACCGCGCACCTGTGGCGCCGCCTCACCACCGAGGAACGCGCCGAATTCATCAAACGCGACGGTGCGTTGTGGAACACCCACCGCCACCGCATGGCGCCCGACACCGGCGAGTCCGTCCTGCGCGCCCGCACCGCGCGCCGGCTCGCCGTCCACGCCGGCGCCGTCACCCGCGCCGACGTCCGCGCCGACGGATCGCTGGACATCGGGCTCTCCGGCGGGCGCGACCTGCACGTGGGCTGGGTCATCGACTGCACGGGGCCGGGCCCGAGCCTGCAGGACCCCCTGTGGCGCTCCCTGTCCGAATCCGGCACCGCCGTGCCCGGCCCGCTCGGCATGGGCGTCGCCACCCTCGACGGGCGCCTGCTCGACGGGCAGGGGGCCACCCCCCTGCCCCTGTACACCCTCGGCGCCCCCCGCCGCGGCGAGCTGTGGGAGACCACCGCCATCCCCGAGATCCGCGTCCAGGCGGCCGCCCTCGCCCAGGAGCTGCTCGCACCGCTCACCCCCCGGCGCCGCACCACGCGCCGCCCGCTCGACGGACACGGCCTCGGCCTGTCCACCCACGCCGAGGCCGCCGCCGCCTACCGCACCGGACTCGACCGGATCCTGAAGGTCCGCTCGGGCGCCGAGGACTCCCTCAGGCGCGCGGTCGCCCTCGACCCCGGCTTCGCCCTCGGGCACGCGGCCCTCGCCCTGCTGGGACACGAGTGCGGAGCCGCCGTCGACGTACCCCGGGCCCTGGCGGAGGCACAGCGCTGCGCCCGGGAGCGGGCGTGCGAACGCGAGCGTTCCTTCGTGGAGGTCGTCACCCGCCGCGTCCACGGAGACGAAGGCGACGCGGCCCTCGCACGGCACCTCGAGCGCCACCCGGCCGACGCCCTCGCCCTCGCCGTCGCCGTGCCCACCATCGCCTTCTCCGGCGTCGACGACCTCGACGACGACTACGCGCTGCGGCTGGTCGAGCGAACCTCCTCCGCGTACGACGGCCACTGGTTCCACACCTCCCTGCTGGCGTTCCTGCGCCAGGAGCAGGGCCGCCTGCACGAGGCCGGCGAGCTGGCCCACCGTGCCCTGGCCGTCGAGCCCGCCTCCGGGCACGCCGTGCACGCGCTCGCCCACGTCCACTACGAGACCGGCACGCACGGCGCGGGCCGCGACTGGCTGGAACGGTGGATCGCCGGGCGGGGCCGCGGAGCCGTGCACCGGGCCCATTTCTCCTGGCACATCGCCCTGCACGAACTGGCCCTCGACGACCCCGCCGCCGTCCGCAAGCGCTGGTTCACCCAGCTCTCCCCGGGCCGGGTGACCGGCGTACGGGCCCTGGTGGACTCGGGGTCGCTGCTGTGGCGCGCCCGGCTCAGCGACAGCTGGCGCGGCGACCTGCCCGTCGCGGACGTCCTGGACGCGGTGGAGGCGGACATCCTGGAACGGCCCGCGACCGCCTTCACCGCCCTGCACTGCGCCATCAGCCTCACCGCCGTCGGCGACCTGGCCGCCCTGCGCCGGCTGCGCGACCACGCGGCGTCCGCCGACGAGGTCCAGCGCGAGGTCATCGCCCCCCTGTGCGACGCGTTCGCCGCGCTTGTCGAGGAACGCTTCCGGGACGCCGCCCGCGGCCTCGACGCGCTCCTGCCCGTGCTGCGCCGGGTCGGCGGAAGCGCGGCGCAGCGCGAGGTGGTCGAGGAGACCCTGCTGTACGCGCTGACGGCGGACGGCCGCTGCGAGGCGGCGGCCCGCATGCTGGACGCCCGCCTGGAACGCACGCAGGCCCCCCGGGACCGGAGGATGCGGGCGGGCCTGCCGGGCTGAGGCCGGCGGGCCCGCCCGCGGACGGTGTCCCCCCGTCCGGTTCCCGGCGGACGGGGGACCGGTGGATGGGGGACCGGCGGACGAGGGACCGGCCTTCGAGGAAGGGGACGGTCCCGGCCACGGACGCCGGGCGTCACAGCAGCGGCAGCGGCGCGTGTCCCAGCCCGTACCCGGCGAAGACGAAGGCCGACGCCCACACCGCGCTGCTCAGCACCGTCCACACCAGGTACGGCCGCAGCGGCATCCCCGACATCCCGCACAGCGTCGGAACAAGCGTGCGCAGCACCGCCGTGAAGCGGCCGACGAACACGGCCCGCCCGCCCCCGCGCTGCACGAGCGACAGCGCACGGTCGGTGTGCCCCGGCCGCAGCAGCCGGCGCGGGATCCGCTCCAGCAGGCGCGTGTTCCACCGCCGCCCGGCCGCGAACCCCACCGCGTTGCCGAGCACCCCGCCCGCCAGCGCCATCACCAGCGCCGCGTACAGCGGCACCCGGTCGCTGCCGGCGAGCATCCCGCCCATCACCACCGCGGTCTGACCCGGCAGCAGTGCGCCGAACAGCGGCAGCGCGGACTCCAGCGCGGGCAGCAGCAGCACCGCGGCCAGCACACCCCATGTCCCGAACACCAGCGTGTGTTCGGCCAGCCAGTTCGTCATCGCGGACCCCCTCTCAGCGTCCCCTCCAGACAACCGCGTACGGCGCCGCCGATCACGACCCCTGGGCCGAGTCCTGAGGTAGGGCTGGCCATACCCGGGGCCCTCGCCCTGCGGGGATGGCCCCGGCAGAGACCGGTCTCCTACGGTGAACCCATGCGCTCAGTCAACGTGTGGCAGGCCATGGCCCGGCCCGGCTTCCTGCTTTCCGCCTGGCCCTGGCGGGCCGCCGGCTACCTGCTCAGCAGCACCCCCGTCGGCATCGTCGTCCTGCTGGCCCTCGTGGTCGGGATGGCGGTGGGCGCCGCGCTCGCCGTCGTCCTGGTGGGGATCCCGCTGCTCGCCCTGCTGGCCTTCTCCGGAGTTCCGGTGGCCGCCCTGGAGCGCCGCCGCTTGCGGATGGTGGACGCCAGGCCCACCCCCACCCCGCACGCCGAACCGGCCGAACCGGGCCTGACGGCCTGGGCCCGCACCCGGTTCCGGGAGCCCGTGACCTGGCGCGAGCTCGGCTACACCGTGGTGTTCGCGACCCTGCTGTGGCCGCTGGACCTGCTCGCCGTAGGGCTGGCCCTGTGCATGCCGCTCAGCCTGATGGCCACCCCCGTCCTGCTCGCCACGTCCGGGGACAGCGAGGCATCCGTACTCAAGGAGTGGACGGCCGTCTCCTGGCCGCAGGCGATCGGCATCGCCGTTCTCGGCTTCCTGCTCCTCGGAGTCTGCGGCTACGTCCTCGGCGCCGTGGCGGTCGCCCGCGCCGAACTGACCCGGCTGCTCATCGCGCCGCCCGAGCCGGAGCTCGGGGAGCGGGTCACCGAACTCGTACGGTCCCGGGTACGGCTGGTCGACGCCTTCGAGGCCGAGCGCCGCAGGATCGAACGAGACCTCCACGACGGGGCGCAACAGCGCCTGGTCGCCCTGACCATGACGCTGGGCCTGGCCCGCTTGGACTCCCCGCCCGGGCCCCTCGCCGACCAGCTCGCCAAGGCCCACGAGGAAGCGGGCAAGGCTCTGGCCGAACTCCGCGAGCTGATCCAGGGCATCCACCCCAAGGTCCTCACGGACTACGGCCTCGGCGCGGCGATCGCCGACGCGGCCGACCGGTCCGCGGTCCCCGTGGACGTCACCGTCGACCTCGACCGCCGGCTCCCCGAAGCCGTCGAAGCCGCCGCGTACTTCGTCGTCTGCGAGGCGCTGGCGAACGTCGGCAAGCACAGCGGCGCCGCCCGGGCCACCGTCACCGGCCGGCACGAGCGGGGCCGGCTGACCGTCGAAGTCCACGACGACGGGCGGGGCGGAGCGGACACCGGCCGGGGCTCGGGCCTGACCGGCTTGGCCGACCGGGTGTCCGTTCTGGATGGCAGACTTGCCCTGTCCAGCCCACCCGGCGGACCGACCCTGCTGCGTGTGGAGATTCCTTGCGAGTGGACCGAAACCGAGCGCTCCGCGTAGTGCTGGCCGAGGACAGCGTGCTGCTGCGCGAAGGGCTGATCGGCCTGCTCAGCCGCTTCGGCCACGAGGTGGCCGCCGCCGTCGGCGACGCCCCGGCGCTGATCACGGCGGTCGCCGAGCACCGGCCCGACATCGTCGTCACCGACGTACGCATGCCGCCCGGCTTCCAGGACGAGGGCCTGCACGCGGCCGTGCGGCTGCGCACGGACCAGCCGTCCCTGCCCGTCCTGGTCCTCAGCCAGTACGTCCAGCGCACCTACGCGTCGGAGCTGCTCGACTCCGGCGACGGCTCCGGCATCGGCTACCTGCTCAAGGACCGCGTCGGCCAGGTCGAGGAGTTCCAGGCCGCCCTCCAGGAGGTCGCCTCGGGCGGCACCGTCGTCGACCCCGAGGTCGTCCGCCAGCTGCTGCGCCGCCGCCGCGATCCGCTGGAACGCCTGACGGCCCGTGAGCGCGAGGTGCTGGGCCTGGTGGCGGAGGGCAAGTCCAACGCGGCGATCGCCCGCCAGCTGGTGGTCTCCGAGGCCGCCGTCGGCAAGCACATCGGCTCCATCCTCTCCAAGCTGGACCTCCCGCCGGCGGACGACACCCACCGGCGGGTACTGGCGGTCCTGGCCTTCCTACGGTCCTGATCCCGGCGCGCCGAGGACACCCGGCGCCGTCGCCCCCCGGCAGAACTCCAGCAGCGCCATGGCCATCGTCCCGCCGGGCCGACCCAGCCGGTCGGCGTAGCGCTTGATGACCACGTTCTCGCGGCCGAGCTCGGTCCGGCGCCCGCCGGAGGAGATCCGGGCGTGCTGGACGGAGGCCGAGAGCCCGCGGCGCCGTTCGAGCAGCTCCAGGATCTGCGCGTCGAGCCCGTCGATGGAGCCCCGCAGGCCCGCGATCACGCTCTCGGCGTCGGCAGGGGGAGTCAGGACGGTGGGGGAAAGCGTCTGCCGGGTCATGGTTCTCTCCTCGGGGGATCAGCCGTTGACGGCGTCGGGGACGGGCTCGCCCGCCAGGGCCAGCAGGACCGAGGCGGCCACCGAGGTGCCCGCCTTCTCCTGCGCCTCGGCGGTACCGGCGCCCAGGTGCGGGGTCACCACCACGTTCTCCAGGGCGAACAGCGGCGAGTCGGTGCAGGGTTCGGTGGCGAAGACGTCCAGGCCCGCACCCGCGACCCGGCCCTCGACGAGCGCCTCGTACAGCGCCCGCTCGTCGACGATGCCGCCGCGCGCGGCGTTCACGAGCCGCGCCCGCGGCTTCATCCGCGCGATGGCCCCGGCGTCGATCAGGCCGAGGGTCTCGGGGGTCCTGGGCAGGTGCACGGTGATGAAGTCGCCCAGGGCCAGAAGCTCGTCGAGGGGGACGAGCCGTACCCCGGCGCGGGCCGCCGACTCCTCGTCCGCGTAGGGGTCGTACGCCACCACCTCCATGCCGAAGGCGGCCATCCGGGTGGCCACCAGCGAGCCGATCCGCCCGAGGCCGACGATGCCGAGGACCTTGCCCGACAGCTCCACGCCGGTGAAGCGGGCCCGCTGCCACCGGCCCGCCCTCAGCGCGGCGTCGGCGGGGGCCACGTTGCGGGCGACCGCGAGGAGCAGGGCGATGGCGTGCTCGGCGGCGCTGACGATGTTGGACGTGGGCGCGTTGACGACCAGCACGCCCGCGGCGGTGGCCGCGGCCACGTCCACGTTGTCCAGGCCGATTCCGGCCCGGGCGATCACCCTCAGCCCCGGGGCCGCGGCGACGGCCTCGGCGTCCATCCTGGTGGCGGACCGGACGATCACGGCGTCGGCGTCGGCGAGCGCGGCCAGCAGCGCGCCCCGGTCGGTGCCGTCGCAGCGGCGTACGTCGACCTCCGCCCCGAGGGCCGCGACGGTGGCCGGGGACAGCTCCTCGGCCAGCAGCACGGTCGCCCTGCGCACGGCGGGATCGCGGAAGGGGGCAAGTGCGGGGGAGCTCATCGGCGGTCCCTCTCTCGGCTCGGGTGGCGACGTCAGACGGAGGTACCGCCGTCGACGGCGGCGCTGCTGCCGAAGGCCTTCACGGCCTGGTAGTAGGTCCACGCGGTGGAGTCGCACGAGGTCTTCTTCAGCCCCGAGTAGCCGGAGCACACTCGCTTGAGGTCCGAGTAGAAGGCGTCGTCGAGGCGCGGCTTGTTCGCGTCGAACGCGCCGGCCGCCTTGTAGTTGCGGTAGCCGAAGTCGTGCCGGGCACAGGCCGTCTGGAACGGGAAGCCGAACGGGTTGTCCGGAGAGGTCGTGCAGTAGTCGGTCGTCCAGTCGAAGCCGTACGCCGACCAGCTTCCCTGGCTGCCGCGGGCCGACACCCAGGCGTTGTAGCTCGCCGTGCTGGTCTGCGTCCAGCTGCTCAGTACCTGGGGCTTGTCGGCCGGTGCGGCCGAGGCCGGGGTGGCCAGGGCGACGATCGCGGCGGCGGAAGCGGCTATCACGGTGGCGAGGCGACGGTGCATCGGGATCCTCCAACGAGAGGGGCGCCGGGATCTTCCCGGCGCCGACGTGCCTCAGGGTGGGAGGGGCGGTTATCGCGGAGCTCCGCCGCGCCTATACGGGACCTCGCGCGGCGTCAGCGCCCGAGGCCGTCCGGCGCGTGCCAGGACCTGGCCGAGTGGAAGGCCGGCCGGCTCCACGGGGCCCTCGCCGGCGCCGGTTCCGCCCGATCGGACCCGTTCCCGGACCCGTTCTCGCGCAGCCGGGACAGCAAGACGGCGGTGAGCGCCGCGAGTTCCGCCGGGTCGGGGGTCCCGCGCAGGATGGAGATCAGCGGATCGGTCGAGTTGACCGTGGCCGGTGCAGCGGCCCGGGCCGGAGCCTCGGCCGGGGATGAGAGCGTCTTCAAGGGAGCCTCCTGGGTCTGGGCAGGGCGGGTCTGGGTGCGACACGACCTAGGTGGGGGAGTTGCCGTGCTTCCTGGACGGCAGCGGCGTCTGCTTGTTCCGCAGCATCGCCAGCGACCGGATCAGCACCGCCCGCGTCTCGGCCGGGTCGATCACGTCGTCGACCAGGCCGCGCTCGGCGGCGTAGTACGGATGCATCAACTGCGCGCGGTACTCCTCGATGAGCCGCTGACGGGCCGCCTCCGGGTCGTCGGCCGCCGCGATCTCCCGGCGGAACACCACGTTGGCCGCGCCCTCCGCGCCCATCACCGCGATCTCGTTGGTCGGCCAGGCGAAGGCGAGGTCCGCGCCGATCGAGCGGGAGTCCATGACGATGTACGCCCCGCCGTACGCCTTCCTCAGTACCAGTGAGATCCGCGGCACCGTCGCGTCGCAGTACGCGTACAACAGCTTCGCCCCGTGCCGGATGATCCCCCCGTGCTCCTGGTCGGCGCCGGGCAGGAACCCGGGCACGTCCAGCAGGGTCACGAGCGGGATCGAGAAGGCGTCGCAGGTCCGCACGAACCGGGCCGCCTTCTCCGAGGCGTGGATGTCCAGCACCCCGGCCAGACACGAGGGCTGACTGGCCACGATGCCCACCGGATGGCCGTCCAGCCTGGCCAGCGCGCACACCACGTTGCGTGCCCAGCCCTCGTGCACCTCGGTGAAGTCCCCGTCGTCCACGAGCTCCGCGATCACCTCGCGGATGTCGTAGGAACGGGACGGGTCGGCCGGGACGAGGTCCAGCAGCGCCTCCGTTCGCCGGACCGGCGAATCACCCGGGTACTCCCGGGGCGGCAGCTCCCGGTTGTTGGACGGCAGCAGCGACAGCAGGTGGCGTACCTCGGCCAGCGACGACTCCTCGTCGTCGTGGACGAAAGCTGCCACGCCCGTCGTACTGCCGTGCACGTCCGCTCCGCCCAGGCCGTCCTGGCTGATCTCCTCGCCGGTCACCGCCCGCACCACGTCCGGTCCGGTGATGAACATCTGGGAGATCCCGCGCACCATGAACACGAAGTCGGTGAGCGCCGGGGAGTAGGCCGCCCCGCCCGCGCACGGGCCGAGCATGACGCTGATCTGCGGAACCACCCCGGACATGCGGACGTTGCGGCGGAAGATGCCGCCGTACCCGGCCAGCGCGGTGACCCCCTCCTGGATCCGGGCGCCCGCCCCGTCGCACAGGGCCACGAGCGGGGCGCCGGCCGCCTCGGCCAGGTCCATCACCTTGTGGATCTTCTCCGCGTGGGCCTCCCCGAGGGCCCCGCCGAAGATCCGGAAGTCGTGGGCGTACGCGAACACCGTCCGGCCCTCCACGGTGCCCCAGCCGGTCACCACCCCGTCGGTGTAGGGGCGTTTGTGTTCCAGGCCGAAACCCGTCGCCCGGTGCACCCGCAGCGGCTCCACCTCGCAGAACGAGTCCTTGTCGAAGAGCAGGTCCAGCCGCTCGCGGGCGGTGAGTTTGCCCCTGGCATGCTGCCGCTCGGTCGCCGACCGGTCCGTACCCTCCGCCGCCCGCCGGTGGCGGTCCAGCAGTTCGGCGGTCAGCGTGGCAGGGTCCGGCCTCGGGGGCGGCTCGAGGACCGGTGGAGCAGCGGTCGAGGCGTCGACGACGGTCATGCGGCTGCTCCCGATGTCCGGAGGGGGATGCACGTCATCGGCCAGTAGTAGGCCCGCGACCTCTACTTCTTCTACGGAGAGCAACTGACCGAAGCCAAGTGGAATGAATTCCACCGCTGTCAGTCTTCTGCCAGCGCAAGAGCCTGACACGCTTTTTCCTGGTGATCGCGGCCCCCTCCCGGCAAGAATCCTGTTGCGGAAAGAACGCGAATGCCTAATCAGGGGGAATAAGAATGCGAGCCAGTTTTCTCAAAACCGGAATTGTCACTGCTGCCGCCCTTGCCGCTCTTGTCGGCGCCCCGGCGGCCGGATCGGTGGTCCTCGCCGACGGCACGGGTGGGACGGTGCAGCCCCCGGAGCCGGGTTGGGACAGCGTGCAGGCGGATCCGACTCGGGGCCTGACGTCCCAGGCGGGCCAGGCCTGACAAATAAGCGGTACCGGCATATGTGCCGGTCGATTGAAGACGCCCTTCACCGAGTGTGCGCTCGGGGTGGGGCGTCTTGCCGCTACCGCTCCGGATAGCCCCCGGTCCTAATCCGTCAGCCCCGCTGAACAGTCCGGCTATTACTGGTCAGTTCGTGTTAGGCTTCCGGCCGCTGAGCGGTTCGAAGATCACTTGATGGTCGTTCGACAGGCGGGGGAACGCGTGCTTGAGTCGATCGGAATGAGTGCAGATGCCACTGAGTTGTATCGAACCCTGCTGCTGAACGCGTGTAGCTCGGTCGAGGACTTGGTGGAGCACTTACACTGGCCGACCGCCAAGGTGCGGGTCGCCCTGGACGAATGTGTCCGGCTCACCCTCATCAGACCCTCCTGGGAGACACCCGGCCGGCTGCGCGCCGTCAGTCCCGATCTCGGACTTCAGTCGCTGCTCGCCCAGCACGAGGCCGCCCTGCTCTCGCGGCAGCGGCAAATGGCCGACACCCGCGTGGAAGTCGCCCGCCTCATAGAGGAATTCACGGTCTCCCGGCAGCAGCGCCGGCACAGCGAAGTCGAACGGCTCGAAGGAATCGACCGCATCCGCGACCGGATCGAAGAGCTCTCCATGTCCTGCCGCAAGAGCCTGGACGCCTTCGCGCCGGGCGGCGGCCAGTCCCAGGCCTCCCGCACGGCCAGCCGTCCGCTGAGCGCCAGTCTCAACGAGCGCGGCGTGGTGATGCGCACCGTCTATCTCGACAGCATCTACAACGACCCGCCGTCGGTCGACCACCTGCGCTGGCTCGTCCAACAGGGCAACGGGGTCCGGACCGTCGCCTCCCTGCCCTCGCGCATGATCATCTTCGACGGCGAGGTGGTCATGCTCCCCATGGACCCCGAGGACTCCGCGGCCGGCGCGCTCCTCTTCCAGGGTCCCGGCATCCTCACCACCCTCGGTGAGCTGTTCACCCTGGTGTGGGAGAAGGCCACTCCGGTCTCCAGCGGGCGCCGGCAGCGCGCCAGCGGCGATTCCGAGGAACTCACCAGCCAGGAGAAGGCCGTGCTCCGGCTGCTCGGCGAGGGGCTCACCGACGAGGTGGTGGCCCGGAAGCTGGGTGTCTCCGTACGCACCGGACGCCGCATCACGGCCGAACTCATGGGGCGGCTCGGCGCCAAGAGCCGCTTCCAGGCGGGCCTGCGCGCCGCCAAGCTGGGCTGGCTCGACGAGGACTCGCCCGACGGGGAGGCGGACCGCGACCCGGCCGACCCGGCCGATCGGGCCGATCGGGCCGATCCGAGCACAGCCCCGGATTCCGCGCGCGACCCGGCCCGGGAGGGCGTCGGCGGCGGAACCCGCGGCACCGGCGCCGCACGGGCACTCCTCGTATAGAGGTCCGATAGCACCCTCGCTCACGATCGCTCCAGCGAACGGATTGGGAGTCGAACGGCTCCGTCCGACCACCTTCCGAGGGAGCCGAACATGAGCAACGTCGTGAGCAGCGAGCTGTCCACCGAGCGCAAGCAGGAGATCAAGGAGATCGTCTGCGACATCCTTGAGATCGACGAGGACGAGGTCACCGAGACCAGCCTCTTCAAGGAGGACCACGACGCCGACTCGCTGCGCGCGATCGAGATCCTCGCCGCGCTGGAGCGCACCCAGCGGGTCACCATCGACCAGGCCGAGCTGAGCCGGATGGTCAACCTCGTCGGCGTCTACGCCGTCGTCTCCGAGGCCCTCGGCGCCTGACCGGCGCAGCCTTCATACGCCGCGGGCCCACCGCGACCCCGCGCGACCGCGGGCGACCCCGCGCGGGCGCCGCACGGCGGCGCCGGTCCCGGTGCCGCCCCGAGACAGCCAGAGGGTGAGCCATGAGCACAGTTCAGCCAGGTCCGGGCGTCGCGCCTCGCCGCGTGGTCGTCACCGGGCTCGGCGTCGTGACCAGCATCGGCATCGGCATCGAGGCCTTCGCCGCCGGCCTGCGGGCCGGAGCCAGCGGGGCCAAGCCGATCACCGCGTTCGACACCGAGGGTTTTGCGTACGCGAACGCCTGCGAGGTTTCCGACTTCGATCCGGCGCAGTGGATCCACCGGCTGGACCCGGAGGACCTCGGCCGCGCCACCCAGTTCTCGGTGGCGGCCGCCCGCATGGCCGTCGCGGACGCCGGGATGGCCGTGGAAGACGTCCGGGCCCGCCGGGCCCTGGTGTCCGTCGGCACCACCGACGGGGAGTCGCGCGATCTCGACCAGCTCGTCGAGAGCACCCTCGCAACCGGTCCCGACACCTACGACCCGCAGGCCGCCGCCCGCTTCCCGGCCGGCCGGCTCTCCTCCGCCATCGTGCGCGAGTTCGCCCTGGAGGACGCCGAGGCGGTCTCCATCCCGACCGCCTGCGCGGCCGGCAACTACGCCGTCGGGTACGGCTACGACGCCCTGCGCAGCGGAGACGTGGACATCGCCCTGGTCGGCGGCGCCGACGCGCTCTGCCGCAAGACCTTCACCGGCTTCTACCGGCTCGGCACCATAGCCCCCGAGGTCTGCCAGCCCTTCGACAAGAACCGCCAGGGCATCCTCACCGGCGAGGGCTCCGGGATCCTGGTCCTGGAGAGCCTGGAGTCGGCGCTGGCGCGCGGCGCCCGCATCTATGCCGAGGTGCTCGGCTACGGGCTGGCCTGCGACGCCCTGCACCCGGTCGCCCCCGACCGGGACAGCATCGCCCGTACGATCGCCATCGCCCACCGCAACGCCGGAGTCACCCCGGACCAGATCGACTTCGTGTCCGCGCACGGCACCGGCACCAAGGCCAACGACATCACCGAGGCCGGCGCCATCCGGCAGGTCTTCGGCGCCGAGGCGATGCCCCGCACCGTCTCCATCAAGTCGATGATCGGCCACAGCATGGGCGCCGCCAGCGCCGTGGCCCTGGCCGCCTGCGCCGTCGCGCTCACCCAGGGCTTCATCCCGCCCACCATCAACCACACCGAGACCGACCCCGAGTGCGGGGTCGACTGCGTCCCCAACCACGCCGTCGAGGCCGACCTCGACATCGTGCAGAACAACGCCCTCGCCTTCGGCGGCAACAACGCCGTGGTCATCCTGGCCCGCTACCTCCCCGATCGGGTCGTGGCCGGCCGCACCGGCGCGGGGGAGCTGAGCCCCGTATGAGCTGGATCGTCACCGGAACGGGAGCCGTCGCCAGCATCGGCGGCTCGGTCGCGGAGATTTACGACTCCCTCGTCGCCGGCCGCAGCGGGCTGGCGCCGCTGCGCGGCTACGACCCCACACGGTTCCGCGCGCAGGTCGCCTACGAGATCGACGACCGGCCCGCGCCCGGTGTGGACGAGCCGCTGCGCGCCACCCGGTGGCTGGAGCGGGCGGTGGCCGCGGCCCTCGCGGACGCCGGCCTCGGCGAGGACCTCGACGGGGTGCCCGTCCTCGTCGGGACGACCCTGCGGGAACTGCGCTCCGTGGAGCTGTCCTGGCGCGACAGGGTCCCCTTCGACGTCCGGGACATGCACTTCGGCACCATGCTGCGGCGCCGGTTCAACGCCGCCGACACGCACACCGTGGCCAACGCCTGCTCCGCCTCGCTGTACGCCCTCGGGCTCGGCGTGGACCTGCTGGAGCTGGGCGCCGCCGACACCGTCGTGGTGGCCGGCGTGGACACCATCTCCGAGTCCACCTACGGGCTGCTGGACCGCTGCTACCCCGAACCCCCCGACCGGGTGCGCCCGTTCGACAAGGCGCGGCGCGGCATGCTCCAGGGCGAGGGCGCGGTGGCCGTGGTCCTGCGCCGGGAGGCCGACGGACCGGCCCCCGCGGGCCGGGAGCACGTCAGGGTCCGCTCGGTGGCCGTCAACTGCGATGCCCACCACCCCTCCGCCCCGGAGGCCAAGAACATCGCCACGGTGATCCGCGAGGCGCACGACCGCGCCGGGATCGTCCCGGCCGACGTGGACCTGCTGATGCTGCACGGCACCGGCACCCCGCTCAACGACGAAGCCGAACTGGCGGCGCTGGGCTCGGTGTTCGCGGGTGTGCACCCGTCCCCCTACATGACCGCCATCAAGTGCATGACCGGCCACACGGCGGGCGCCTCCGGGCTGCACAGTCTGGTCGCGGCCGTCGACGTGATGCGGCAGGGCGCCGTGCCGCCGATCCTCGGGCTCGACGACCCGGTGGAGGCGGTGGGCGCGTTCCGGATGGTCCGCGGCACCCGGGCCCTGCGGCCCGCGGAGCCGCTGCGGCTGGCCCAGATCAACTCCTTCGGCTTCGGCGGCCTGAACGCGGTGGCCGTGGTCGAGAGCCTGCAGGGAGGCACGTCGTGAGCACCGCCAGAACCCCCGCCACCGGTACCGGCCGCACGGCCGAGGTGGTGGTGACCGGACTGGGCACCGCCCTGGCCGGCGTCGCCGGCCCGGCGGAGCTGGGACCCGGGGCACCGGGCGGGCACGGCGGCGCCGGCGACCCGGTCGACCGGCTCACCGGCCGCGGCCTGCGCTACAAGGACCGGGCTACCAAACTGGGCATGGTCGCCGCCCGCGAGGCCCTCGCCGCCGCCGGACTCACCGGCGCGGACGGCACCCTGACCGTGCCCGGCGACTCGGTGGGCTGCGTGGTCAGCACCAACTTCGGCAATGTGGACACGGTCTGCGAGACGGTCGCCACCATCGCCCGCGACACCTACCTGGGCACCAGCCCGATGATGCTCCCGGCCACCTCCAGCAACGTGGTGGCCTCCTGGATCGCCATCACCCACGGGCTGCGCGGCGCCAACCTGACCCTGTGCAACGGGCCCACCTCCGGGCTGGACGCCGTCCACTGGGGCGCGCTGCTGATCGCGGCCGGCCGGGTGGAGCGGGTGCTGGTCGTGGGGGTGGAACCGGACAACCCCGAGGTGCGGCACCTGCTGCCGCCCGACCGGGAGGCCTTCTTCGACGGTGCGGCCGCGCTGGTCCTGGAATCCGCCGGATCCGCCGCGGCACGCGGGGTACGCCCGCTGGCCGGGGTCGGCCCGTACGCCCGCCGGGCCCGGCACGCCGACGCGGTGGCCGCGGTACGGGCCGGGGACGGCCGGGACCTCGGGCTGTGGTGCGTACCCGGACACCCCGAGGGGGGCCGCGGCTGCGCGTCCGGCCTCGGAGACGGCACCGCCGGCGCGCCGGCGCACGACCTGTCGGAGCTGCTGGGGCCGTCCTCGGGCGCGCTCGGCGTGCTCCAGGCGGTGGCCGCGACGGCCTGGCTGTCCGGCGGCGCGGGTGCCGCGGTGCTGGCCACGGCCGGCACCGGGGACGAGGGCGGGGACGACGCGGCGGCCGCGCTGCTGTTCCTCCCGGTGGCCGCCGAGCCCTACGGAAGCGATGCCTGCGGAAACGATTCTTCGCGGGCCGGCTCCGCCTGCGAACCCGTGGGGGCCACACCGTGAACGGACGCACCGAGGTGGGGGTCCGCCTGCGGCGCCCCGCCGAGGGCGCCGGAAAGCCCGTACGGGTCCTGACCCTGCACGGCCTGGCCGGCACCACCGAGGTCTGGCGCCGGTTCAGCGAACTCGCCGACCCGCGCCTGGAGGTCTGGGAGGCCGAACTGCCCTGGGCGGCCTCCGCCGTGGGCACCGGCTGGAGCCACCGGCCCGACCCGGTGCCGTGGGTCCGCCAGGCCCTCGACGGCGTGCCCGGCGGCGCGGACGCCGTGGTCGCCCACTCCTTCGCGGCCGGCGCCGTACTGGAGCTGCTGGCCGCCGAGGGACCGGCCCGCCCCGGCGCCGTCGTCCTGGTCTCCCCGTTCCACCGCCGCGACCCGGACGACTTCGACTTCGAGACCGCGCAGTACTACCTCAACGGTTTCCACCGGATCCTCGACGAGGGGCTGCGCGTCAGCTCCGCCGACCGGATCCCGGGGGACCTGCGCGAGCTGATGGCGCTGAAGATGCGCGAACGCGTCGGCCCGTACGGCTGGATGCGGTTCTTCGACGCCTACCTGCGCAGCCCGTTCCTCGACGTCGGATCGCTGACCCGGCCCGTCCTGGTCGTCGCGGGGGAGCACGACTTCGCCGCCCCGCCGTCCGACGCCCGCGCCCTGGCCGAGGCCCTGCCGCACGCCGAGGTACGGGTCTTCGACGACAGCGGCCACTTCCCGATGGCGGAGCAGCCCGAGCTGTTCGCCGCCACCGTCAACGCCTTCCTCACCGGCTCCCGGCCGCGCGCGGCGGTATCCGAACCCGCCCGCACGGCCACCGGAGCCGCCCTGCCCGCCCTGCCCGCCCCACCGTCCTGACCGCCCTGGCCGAACCCCTGCCCCTGCCTGCACCGGAGCTGACGTGACCCTGACCGTGTCCGAGTCCGTGACCCTCGACCTCGCGACCCCGACCACCTTCGAGATCCGCCCCCGCTACGAGGGCTCCAACATCTGCACCTGGATCGGCTTCAAGCACGTCAACTACCTCGTCGAGGAAGCCGTCCTGAACCACCTGCGCCAGTCCGGCCTGCTGCCCGGCACCGTCTACGAGACGTACGGGCTGTGCACCGACATCGTCGACATCGACACCCGCATCCTGCACGCCTTCCACATCGACGACGTCGCCGTCGCCGAGGTCAAGCCGCACCGCAAGGCCAAGGACGGCGAGATCCTCCTCGCCGTCACCCTGCACGTGCAGCGCGAGACCCTCCTCAAGGCCGTCACCTCCACCGTCCGCGTGCAGTTGCGCCTCGATCCGCGCGGCGGCGGCGAGAAGCCCGCCCCCGCGGCCCTCGCCCCGTACGCCGTCGACACGCTGCACGCCACCCCGGCCTGGAAGGTCGAGGCCCCCCGGGTCGACCTCGGCGCCGACGACCTCACGAAGGAGCTCACGGCCGGCCGCAACGCCTTCGCCTGGAAGTTCCGCATCCCCTACTGGTACTGCCACTTCACCGAGCGCATCCAGATGTCCGGCTACCTGCGCCTGATGGAGGAGGCCAAGGACCAGCTCGTCGCCTCCCGCGGCGTCTCCATCAAGACCCTGCTGGACGAGCAGAACTGGATCCCGGTCGTCCCGCACTCGCGGATCACCGTCCTGGACGAGGCGCGGATGGAGGAGGACCTGTACGTGGTCATCACCGTCGAGAACGTCTTCAAGGGCTTCACCTACGACTCCCGCATGGACACCTACGTGGTCCGCGACGGCGAGCTGCTGCACACGGCCACCGGCCAGATCACCCACGGCTACGCGGTCATCGAGAACCGTGCCGACTGGAGCCTGGTCCCCTTCGACGACCGCATGAACGCGGCGCTGGAGGGCAAGCAGGCATGACCGAGGAGGTCGTGGTCACCGGGATCGGCGCCGTCACCTGCCACGGCGGGGGTACGGACGCCCTGTGGCAGGCCATGACGGCGGCCGGGATCCGCCTGCCGGACCGGCCGGCGGACCGGCTCGCCGAGATGGACCTGCCGCTGATGAACCTGGTCCCCGACCCCGACCTCTCGGCGGAGCGGGCCGCCCGGTTCGCCGCGGCGGCCGCCCGCGAGGCGCTGGCCGACGCGGGCCTGGACCCGGACACCCTGTCCGGGGACGGGTCCGCCCGGGCCGCCGTCGTCGTCGGCAGCTGCATGGGCGAGCCCGGCAGCAACGAGCGCGGCCGCGGGGGCGGCGGCTGGACGCCGCCGTTCCGGCTGGCGGGCGGGCTCGCGGAGGAACTGGGCCTGTACGGCGCCGCGCACGACGTGACCACCGCCTGCTCGGCCGGCGGCTACGCGCTCGGCATGGCGGTGGACATGGTGCGCTCGGGCGAGGCGGACCTGGTCCTCGCGGGCGGCTCCGACGCCTACTCGCGCGTCGCGCTCGGCTGCTTCAACCGGCTGGGCGCCGTGGACCCGGAGCGCTGCCGCCCCTTCGAACAGGAGCGGGCCGGCACGCTCTTCGCGGAGGGTGCCGGCATGCTGGTGGTCGAGTCGGCCACCCGTCACCGGGCCCGCACATCGACCCGTACCCGTACCGGTACCCGCCCCGCCGGGGCCCGGCCGCTGCGGCTGTCCGGCGTCGGCTGGAGCTGCGACGCCGGGCACCCCACCGCCCCGCACGCCGATGGAGAGCAGATCGTACGGGCGATGCGGGAGGCCCTCGGCGGGCCCGGCGGCGAAGCCGGCATCGGCTGCGTCATCCCGCACGCCACCGGGACCCGGATCGGCGACGAGGTCGAGAGCCGGGCCCTGCACCAGGTGCTCGGCCGCCGGGTCCGGGACGTTCCCGTGTACAGCCTGAAGGCGCTGCTCGGCCACACCGGCGGTGCCTCCGCCGCGCTCGGCGCGGTCGCCGCCGCACTCGTGCTCCGGCACGGCCGGGTGCCGCGCAACATCCCCCTGGACCACCAGGACCCGCAGTGCCCGGTATGGCTCCCGCAGCGGGAACCGGTGGCGCTGGAGCCCGGCCGGCGCCGGGTACTGGTCAACGCGTACGGCTTCGGCGGCAGCAACTCCTCGCTGGTACTGGAGGACGCCGCCGCCGCTACAGCCTCAGAAGCCGCCGACGCAGCAGCCGCCGAAGCCGCCGACAGCCCGGCTGCCGCCCGCGGACGCCCCGCCACGCGAGGAGTCCCGGCATGAGCCTCCCGACCGGCATCGACGGCGGACTCGCCGTGACCGGCGCGGCCCTGGTGCTGCCGCCCGACGCCCCCGGAGGGGGGCCGCGGTGGCCCGACGGCCCGCCGGAGGGCTGGTTCGACCACCGCACCCGGCTGGGACCGCGCGGCTACAAGTACCTGCCCGCCGCCGCCCAGTACCTCCTCGCCGCCGCCCGCGGTGCCGCCGCCGACGGCGGCGGGCTCGACCTGGTGCCCGAGGACCGGCGCGGCTCCGCCCTCGCCCTGAACGGAGCCCTCGCCGGGCTCTTCGACCGGATGGACCGCCAGGTGGCGGCGGAGGGCGGAGCCGACGCCCTGTCGCCCGCCACCGCCCCCTACTTCGCGGCCAGCGTGCTGGGTTCCCGGCTCGCCGCCGAGCACGGCCTCAAGGGCTTCGCCCTCACCCTGGCCACGCCCGGCACCGCCGCCCTGGAGGCCGTCGAGGCCGGGGCGCGGGCACTGGCCGCGGGCCGCTGCGCCGCCCTGTTCGTCGGAGCGGCCGAACACGCCCTGCCCAAGGGCGCCGGGGAACCCGGGGAACAGGGCGCCGCCGCCCTGGTCCTGGAGCACCCGGCGGCGGCCGAGGCCCGCGGCGCGGCCGTCCACGCACTCGTCCGGGCCCGCTCCCTCCACGTCCTCCCGCGCTCCCTCACCGACGGGGCGGGCCGCGCCCGCCTGACCGCCACGGTCACCGGCGCGCTCGACCGCCTGCTGGCGGCCGCGGGACCGGGGGCCCGTGCCCCCGAGCCGCACTACGTCCTGGACGGCTCCCCGGTGGCCGCCCTCACCCGGGCCGCCGTGGACGGGGCCCTGGCCATCCGGCCGGCCGCCCCGCCGGCGCCCGGCGCGCTCGCGCTCGACGCGCCGCCCGGCGCCGTACCGCCCGGCGCCGTACCGCTCGGCGCGGGCAGCCTCGCGGCCGCGGTCGGGCTCGTCCGCCTGGTCACCGGGGAGCCCGGAGACCGGCTGCTGGTCGTCGCGGGCGGCCGCGGCCACATCGCCTTCGTACTGCTGAGCGCCCTGGGCCGGCCGCCGGTACGTCCCCACGGCCCCGAACGGGAGGGAAACCCATGCTGAAGTCACTGGAAGGCAGTTGGTGCGTGATCCTCGGCGCGTCCAGCGGCATCGGCCGTGCGGTCGCGCTGGGCCTGGCGGCGGAGGGGGTCAACGTCTTCGGCGTGCACTTCGACACCGCCTCCCGCCGGGACGAGGTCGACGCGCTCGTCACCGAGATCGCCGCGCAGGGCGTGGAGGTCCGCTTCCACAACGCCAACGCGGCCTCCCGCGCCGCCCGCGCCGAACTGGTCGCCGGCCTGCGGGAGCTGACGGCCGACTCCGGCGGCGTCCGGATCCTCGTCCACTCCCTCGCCTTCGGCACCCTCGTGCCGTTCCTGCCGCGCGCGGGCTGGGACAAGCCGATCAGCCAACGCCAGCTGGAGATGACCCTCGACGTCATGGCGCACAGCCTCGTCTACTGGACGCAGGACCTGGCCGCCGCCGGGCTGCTCCGGACCGGCTCCAAGGTCTACGCGATGACCAGCGCCGGAACCGTCCAGGCGCTGCCCAGCTACGGCGCCGTCTCCGCCGCGAAGGTCGCGCTGGAGGCCCACGTCCGCCAGCTGGCCTGCGAACTCGCCCCGCAGGGGGTCGCGGTGAACGCCATCCGCGCCGGGGTCACGGTGACCCCCGCCCTGGAACGCATCCCCGAGCACGACGTGTACGTGGCCCGGGCCGCCCAGAACAACCCGCACGGCCGGCTGACCCGCCCCGAGGACGTCGCCGACGCGGTCGCGCTGCTCTCGCGCACCGAGTCCTCCTGGATCAGCGGCAACACCATCGGCGTGGACGGCGCCGAACTCCACGCCGCCGCCGGAGCCTGGGGCTCCGCGCCCCTCGTCAGGAGCGAGTCATGACCACGACCACCGCAGCCCCCGCCGGAACCCTGGTCGTCTCCGGCTGGTCCGCGGCCTCCCCGTACGGCCTGGGGGCCGATGCCTTCACCGCGGGCCTGGCGGCCGGGGATCCGGCGACGCACCCGCTGCCCGACCCGGCCGGCCCCTACGACCGGGCCGGTATCGTCCCCGGCTTCGACATCCGCGCCGTCCTGGGCCGCAAGGGCACCCGCGCCATGGACCGGGCCACCGCACTGGCCGTCGCGACCGCGGGACTGCTCCTCGACTCGGCCGGTCCCGGGCTGGCCCAGGACCTCCCCGACGACATCGGCATGGTTCTCGGCACCGGCCACGGCAGCGTCCAGTCGATCATGGATTTCACCCGCTCCTCGCTCACCGCCGAGAAGCCCATCCACGTGGACCCCGCGCACTTCCCCAACACCGTGATGAACAAGGCCGCCGGCCAGAGCGCCATCTGGCACCGGCTGCGCGGCCCCAACACCACGGTCGCGGGCGGCGCGGTGACCGGCCTGCTCGCCCTCAACTACGCCGCCCGGCTGCTGCGCCAGGGCCACTGCGAGGCGGTGCTGTGCGGGGCGGTCGAGGAGTTCTCGGCGGAGCGCGCCTGGCTGGAGTACCGGGGCCGGGCCCCGCACCGGCCGGCCGGGCCGCTCGGCGAGGGCTGCGCGCTCTTCCTGCTGGAGTCGGCGGCCCGGGCCCGGGCCTACGGCCGGACGGCCGTGGCGACCGTGCGCGGCGCCCGGTTCATCGCCTTCAGCGAGCCCGAGGGCACCGGCCCGGCCGTCGTGCGGGCGGTCACCGAGGTCCTCAAGGAGGCGGACGTACGCCCCGAGGACGTGCGGCTGCTGGTCCCTTCGGACTGCGGCGGGGTGCTCGGCGGACGCGAGGAGTCGGCGCTCGCCGGGGTCTTCGCCGACGGGGGCGGACGCCGCTCGGTACGGCTGCGCCGGCTGATCGGCGACACCTCGGCGGCCTCCTCGGCCTTCCAGCTGGCGGCGGCCGTCTCGGCCGCCCGCCCCGGCGAACTCGTCCTGGTGACCTCGGTCGACCCGGACGGCCAGGTCGGCGCCACCGTCCTGGAGGCGGGTGGTGCCAGTTGACCGTCTCCGCGCCCGTGGGCGGCAGACCGCCCCGGGAGGCGCCTTGACCCTCCTCGCAGCCGCCCGCCGGCGGTCCTGCCGGGTACGGCGGCTGCTCTACCTGGCCACCGCCGCCCCGGGCACGCCGCCGGCCCACCCGATCCCCCGGTTCCACAGCGCCGCAGTGACCGAACCCGTGGCCGCAGCTGCGGCCGAGTCCGAGCCCGCAGCCGAACCCGCAGCCGAACCCGCAGCCGAACCCGTGGCCGGGGACGCGCCCGGGTCGGCTCACGAGCCCGAGCCCGAGCCCGCGGCAGCGCTCGGCGCCGTCGTCTACGTACACCGAACCCACGAATGGATGACCGACATGGCCCACCACACCGCCGCCCTCGACAAGGAAGCGCTCCGCGATCTCATCGCCGACGTGCTCGACCTCGACCCGGCCGAGGTCACCGACCACGCCCACTTCATCGACGACCTCGAAGTCGACTCCCTGATGGCGCTGGAGATCACCGTCCGCCTGGAGCGCGAGTACGCGGTGAAGATGACCGAGGCCGAGATCACCGGCATCACCTCCCTCCAGGGCACCTACGATCTGCTGGACCGCAAGCTGGCCGCGCCCGCCTCCGCCCCGGAGGCCGCCGCATGAGTTCCGCGACCGTCCTCGGGGACGCCCTGGAGCCCGTCTCCGCCGACGAGCACGGAGCGGTCACCGCCTTCACCGCGGACCCGGCCGACCCGGTGCTCGCCGGGCACTACCCCGGCTTCCCGGTGCAGCCCGGCGTGTACCTCCTGGAGGCCGCCGACCGGACCGTCCGGCTCTGGGCCGGGGGCGGTCCCCTCGACCTGGTGGCCATGGACCGCTGCCGGTTCCACCGGCCGGTCCTGCCCGGCGACCGGATCACCACCAGCGTCGTCGTCACCGACGCCGGCCCCGAGCTGGACGTACGGGCCAAGGCCGTCTCCGACACCGGCCCCGTGGCCGACATCCGGCTTCGGTACCGCAAGGACAAGGAGCAAGCAGCGTGAGCGCCGATGACCGGGGACTCCACCGGATCAAGAACACGATGCCCCACCGCAGTCCCATCCTGCTCGTCGACCGGGTTGCCGAGGTCGTCCCCGGCGAGCGCCTGACCGCCGTCAAGGCGGTCTCCGCCAACGAGCCCTGCTACGCACGGATCGGCCAGGACGCAGGCCCCGAGGCCTACGCCTACCCGGCCGCGCTCACCCTGGAGTCCTGGGCGCAGGCGGCGGTGCTGCTCTCCGTCTGGGAGGACCCCAACCCGGACGTGCTGGCCGGGAAGGTGGAACTGGCCGGCTCCATCAACGGAGTCGAGTTCACCGGCCACGTCTACCCGGGCGAGCTCGTCCGGCACGAGGTCCGCCTGGTCAAACTGGCCGGTGACACCGCCATCCTGGCGGGCGAGTCCTTCGCGGACGGACGCCCCCTGCTGTCCGTGGCCAGCCTGGTGGTCGCCCTGCGCGACGTCACCGAACTGCGCCCGCAGCCCGAGGCGGTGGCGGCATGACGGACCCCGGGACGGACATGGGGGTCGCCCTGGTCACCGGCGGATCGCGGGGCATCGGCCGCGCCGTGGTCGCCCGGCTGGCGCGCGACGGCTACGACATCGCCTTCTGCTACCGCTCGGACGACCAGTCCGCCGAACTCGTCGCCAAGGACGTACGGGAGACGGGCCGCCGGGTGCTGACGCGCCGGGTCGACGTCGCCGACCGGTCGCAGGTGCAGGCGTTCGTCGACGCCGTGGAGGAGGGGCTCGGCCCGGTCCGGGCCGCGATCACCTCCGCCGGGATCACCCGCGACAAGCCGCTGGTGCTGATGCCGGACGAGGAGTGGGACGCGGTCATCCGCACCAACCTCGACGGCACCTACAACCTGGCCCGGTCGGTGGTCTTCCCGATGATCAAGCGGGGCGGCGGTGTGCTGGTGACCCTGTCCTCGGTCGCCGGGGTGGCCGGCAACGCCGGGCAGACCAACTACTCCGCGTCCAAGGCGGGCATCATCGGCTTCACCCGCTCCCTCGCCAAGGAGACCGGCCGGTACGGCATCCGGGCCAACGCGGTCGCGCCGGGCTTCATCGAGACGGACATGACGGCGGTGCTGACGGAGAAGACGGCCAAGGAGATGAGGAAGAAGATCGCGCTCGGCCGCTTCGGCTCGCCGGACGACGTCGCGGACACGGTCTCCTTCCTGGTCTCCGACCGGGCCGCCTACATCACGGGCCAGGTCTTCCAGGTGGACGGCGGGATCTCGCTGTGAGCGCCGGTCCGGCCGCGGCCGGGCCGCGCCGGCGGACCCGCCGGCCGCCCCGGTTCTACTTCTCGCTGCGCAGCCCGTACTCCTGGCTGGCGTACCGGGAACTGCTCGACCGGCACCGGGAGCTCGCCGGCCGCCTCGAATGGGTTCCCTTCTTCGAGCCGGACGAGCTCAGCCTGAAGATGCTCCGGGCGGCGGGCGGGGACTTCCCGTACACGGCGATGTCGGCGGCCAAGCACCGCTACATCCTCCAGGACGTGCGGCGGCTGGCAGCCGAGCGCGGGCTGGAGTTCGGCTGGCCGGTGGACCGCGAGCCGGTGTGGGAGGTCCCGCACCTCGGGTACCTGGCCGCCGCCCGGCACGGCAAGGGGCCCGAGTACATCGCCCTCGCCGCCCGCGCCCGCTGGCAGGACGGGCTGGACGTCTGCGACCCCGGGGTGGTGGGGGGCTTCGGCGCCGAGCTCGGCATCGATCCGGACGAGCTGTCCGGGGCCGCCCGGGATCCGGAGCTGCGGGAGGCCGGGGTGCGCGCCCTGCTGGACGTGGACCGGGACGGGGTCTTCGGAGTCCCGTTCTTCACCGACCACTTCGACAAGTACTGGGGGCTGGACCGGCTTCCGTCCTTCGTGTCCGCCCTGACCCGGCGCTTCGCCGCGGAGCCCGAGCCCGCGCTCGCGCCCGCGCAGTCCCCCCGTGCGCCGCACGGCCCGTCCTTCGACGACGGCCATGCGGGAGGCTGCGGCTGACGCGCACACGTCGCCCGGCCCGACCAGGGGCCGCCGCCCGCTCCTCCCCCGAGCCGGCGGCGGCCCTTTCGCGCGTCTCGCACCGGTAGGGGGGAGATATGCGGACCCAACGGTCCATATAGACCCTCCATGGCGATTGCGGGGGCCCCGCCGGGACCCTCGGAAGACTCACCGCACTCCACTGCGTGACACCGCCCCACCGCCCGCCACACACCGTTCACACCCACCGAGAGGTGACCATGCCGAACAGCGACGAATGGGCCCCCCTGCGCATCGGGCCGGAGGGCCGCGGAGGCCCGGAGGAACTGCGAGAGGTCCTCGAGGACCTGGGCCCCGACGGCCTCGCCGACATCCTCGTGAAGGAGAAGGGCCTGGTGTTCCGCGGGTTCGACGTTCCCGCGGACGACCTCGACGCGGTGCTCGACCTGGTGCTGCCGCGCCGGCTCGCCTACGTGCACGGCAATTCGCCGCGGACGAAGGTCGGCGGGAACGTCTACACCTCGACGGAGTACCCGCCGGAGTTCACGATCTCCATGCACAACGAGATGAGCTACGCCGATGCCTGGCCGGCCCGCCTCGCGTTCTACTGCCAGGTCCGCCCGGGCGGCGGCGGGGCCACTCCGGTCCTCGACGCGGCCCGGTGGCTGGAGTCCCTGGACGACGAGGTGCGCGAGGCGTTCGCCGGCGGCGTCCGCTACGTGCAGAACCTCCACGACGGCTTCGGCCTGGGCAAGTCCTGGCAGGACACCTTCGAGACCGACCGGCGCGAGGAGGTCGAGACGTTCCTCCGCGGCACCGACTGCACGTGGGCCTGGCAGCCGGACGGCGGCATCCGCGTCGAGTCCGTGCGCCCCGCCACGACCCGGCACCCCGTGACGGGCGCCGAGGTCTGGTTCAACCAGGCCGACCAGTGGCATCCGGCGGGCCTCGGTGACGACACGGCCGCCGCGCTCGCCCAGATCCTTCCCGAGGACGAGCTCCCGCAGAACGTCACCTTCGCCGACGGCAGCCCCATCCCCGAGGCGTACGTCGCCCAGATCCGCGACCGCGGCCTGGCACACGCCGTCGACGTCGACTGGGCCCAGGGCGACCTGCTGCTCATCGACAACGTCCTGCTCGCCCACGGCCGCCGCCCCTTCACCGGCAACCGGCGCATCCTCGTGGCCATGTCCGACTGATCCCGCGCTCACCCGCGTGAGCGCCGGCCCGCCGCGCGCCACGCACGCCCATCACCGACCCGTCAGGAAGTGGCCCATGAAAGGTGCCTCCTACCGAGCCCTGCGCGAGGACGACGCCGTCCACGTCTGGCAGGGCGAAGCATCCGACCACCCCGAGCCCGGAGCCGCGGAGCTGCTCTCCGCCGAGGAACGGGCGCTGGCCCTCCGCCGTTCGGGCCGTCCCGGCATCCGTTATGCCAACATCCACGCGGCCGTCCGCCGCATCCTCGCCCGCTATCTGGAGGCCGACCCCGGGGAGGTCCGGCTCGGGCGCCAGCCCTGCCCCCGCTGCCCCGACCCCGCCCACGGCAGACCCGCGGTCGTCTGGCCGCCCACCGGCCTCGACTTCAACCTGTCCCGCTCCGGCGGGCACTGGCTGCTCGCCCTCACCGCCGACCGGCAGGTCGGCGTGGACATCGAGGACCCCCGGCTGCTCGACGACTTCACCGGAACCTCGCAGTTCGTCATGTCGCGGGAGGAACTGGCCCATCTGTCCTCCCTGGCCGACGAGGAGGCCCGTACCGCCGCCTTCTTCCGCGGCTGGACCCGCAAGGAGGCCGTCGTCAAGGCCAGCGGCGTCGGCATCGTCGCCGACCTGTCCGCCATCGACGTACGGCCGCAGGACACCGGAGCGGTCCTGGTCCGCCACCGCGAGCTCCGGGGTCCGGACTCCTGGATCGTGCAGGACCTGCCGCTCGGGCCCGGCCGGTACGCCGCCCTCGCCCGTGAGGCCGGCAGCACCGGGCCGGTGTTCCTGGCCGGGGACCACGGCTTCACCGCGGTCCCCGGCCACCTGCCCGGACCGCCCGCCCTCGCGGAACCCGCCGGGCTCCCGGCCGCCGCCTGAGCGGCGGCCGGTCACCCGTACACACCTGCCCGTACCGCTTTCCCCGCCCCTCTCCACGACCCCCTGCCGACGGCTCCACCCGTCGGCAGGGGGTTTCGGCTCGTGTGCGGCACTCACCTCAGCGCCAGCTCCGCCGCCGGCAGCGCCGGACCCAGCGAGCGGGCGAACAGCGCCACCAGCTCGTGCAGTTCGTACACCGGGGCCGTCGGACCGTCCGACACCGTCAGCAGTCCGTGGTCCACCAGAGCCTCCAGCGCGTGCTCCGCCTCGGCCCCGGACAGCCCGAGCGTGTCGGCGACCACCGCCGCGGGGAAGGGGGCGCAGCCGCCCACCACGGGCAGCCGGTGCAGCAGCTGCCTGCGCTCGGGCCGCAGGTGGCGCAGCGACAGGGCCAGGCTCTGCGGTACGGACAGCCCCCGCGCCTCCAGCTCCGACAGCCGGCCCGCGGGGTCCGCGAGGCGGTCTGCGAGTCCCGACAGAGACCACAGCGGCCGGGTGATCAGCCGGTTGCCGGCGATCCGGACGGCCAGCGGCAGTCCGGCGCAGTACCCGGCGATCCGCCGGGCCGCGTCCGGGTCCCCGGCCACCCGGACGGGTCCGAGCGCGGCGCACAGCATGGCGAAGGCGTCCTCGGGGCCGAGCGGTCCGAGCACCATCGTGTGGACCCCGCCGACCGGGCCCAGCGCCGTCCGGCTGGTGATCAGCACGGCGGGTTCGGGCGCCCCGGGCAGCAGCGGGCCCAACTGGAGCTCGCTGACGGCGTTGTCCAGCAGGATCAGCAGCCGCTTGCGGGCGGTGCGGGTCCGGTAGAGGCGGATCAGTTCGTCCAGGTCGGTCTCCCCGGCGGCCTTCGACACGTCCTCGCCGAGCGCCCGCAGCAGGTGGACCAGGACCCGGCGCGGGTCGCGCGGGGAACCGTCGGAGTGGCTGAGGTTGGCGTACAGCTGGCCGTCGGGGAAGTCCGCCAGACAGTCGTTGGCGGCCCGGACGGCGAGCGCGGTCTTGCCGCCCCCGGCCATGCCGGTGATCAGGAACCGGCGGGCGTGCCAGCTGGGGGCGCCGCTCCCGGCGGGCGGCAGCAGCCTGCGGAGCTCGGCCAGTTCGGCCTCGCGGCCGGTGAAGTCGGCGATGTCCGGCGGCAGCATGGCCGGCACCAGCGTGCGGGCGGTCAGCGGGCGGGGCTGCTCGGCGGGCGCCTGCAGCTCACCGGTCAGCACCCGCTGGTAAGTGGCGGTCAGCGCCTCGCCCGGGTCCACGCCCAGTTCCTCGGCCAGCGCCCGGCGGCCCTCGTGGTACGTGGTGAGGGCGTCGGCCTGGCGTCCGCACCGGTACAGGGCGGTCATCAGCTGCGCGCGCATGCGCTCGCGCACCGGGTACAGGGACACCAGCCCGGTCAGCTCGGGCACGATCTGCTGGTGCCGGCCCAGGACGAGGTCCACCTCGATGCGGTTCTCGGTGGCGGCGGCCCGCGCCTCCTCCAGCTGCGGCAGTTCGGAATCGGCGAGGAACTCGGTCACGTTGGACAGGGCGGGCCCCTGCCACAGGTCCATCGCCCCGCGCAGGTACCGGTCGGCCTCCTCCACGCGGCCGTCGGCCAGCGCCTCGCGGCCCAGCCGGCCCAGCCGCTCGAACGCGACGAAGTCGACGGAGGCCTCGCCGGTGTGCAGGGCGTAGCCCGGCTGCTGGCGCACGATCCGGATCTCGTCGCCGAGCTGTATCCGCAGCCGGGAGACGTAGGTGTAGATCTGCGCGTTCATGGTGGCGGGCGGGTTCCACCCCCACAGCAGGAAGCTCAGCCGCGTGTCGGAGACCATCCGGCCGCGGGCGAGGAGCAGGGCCGCGAGCACCGTGTTGACCTTCGTACCGGCAAGGGCGACGCGTTCGCCGTCCCGCCGGGCTTCGACCGGCCCGAGAATCTGGAACTCCATGGTGTCTCCCCCGTGCGGTAGCAGTTCCAACGGGGACAAGTCTTGGCCCTGCTCAGGGCCGGTGGCAGCTTTTGCACCTGTCAGGACGTTGCGTTGGCAACACCCTGTCAGCCCCGGAAACGGAACATGGATTCAGCGGATCTTCCGTATATCGTTCCGCGCTTTCCTCCCGTGCCGCCGGCCCGCCGCCGCCCCGTCGCCGCGTGGTCCCGCCCTCGTATAGGAGCGCGATAGCCCCGCATCCGAGGGTCGGGGCCACCAGCCGCCGAGGGACGAGGGGAGAGGGCCGCGTGATCAGCTTCGACGGATTTGTGAGCGGGTTCCGGCGCCGGGTCGCCGAACATCCGCAGCGGGTCGCCGTACGGTTCTGCGCGGCGGGCGCCGACGAGAAGGCGATGACGTACGCCGAACTGGACCGCGCCGGACGGGCGGTCGCCCAGTGGCTCCTCGCGCACACCTCGCCCGGCCAGCGGGTCCTGCTGGCCTTCCGTCCCGGCACCGGCTTCGTCCGCGCCTTCCTCGGCTGCCTCTACGCGGGCGTGACCCCGGTGCCCGTGCCGGCCCAGGGCGGCCACGGCCTCCAGGAGTCGCGCACCGAGGGCATCGCCGCCGACTGCGGGGCCGCGCTGGTCCTCGACGACGAACTGCTCGAAGAGGCGGCCGCCGCCGACGTGCTGGGCTGGACACCGCCCGCCGTCCTGCCGCGCATGCCGGCCTTCCTCCAGTACACCTCGGGCTCGACCAGCGACCCCAAGGGCGTGATCGTGTCGCACGCCGCGCTCGTGCACAACATCGGCCTGATGGCCCGCAGCAACGGCTGGCACGCAGGACAGACCTGGTGCAGCTGGCTGCCCGCGTACCACGACATGGGTCTCATCGCGATGATCCTGACGCCCCTGCACCTCGGCGGCACGGCGGTGCTGATGCCGCCCGAGGACTTCCTCAAACGGCCCGTGTCCTGGCTGCGCCTGATCGACCGCACCGGCGCCGCCATCAGCTGCGCCCCGAACTTCGCGTACGAGCTCTGCGCGCGCCGCGTCACCGAGGAGGAGGCCGCCGGCCTCGACCTCTCGCGCTGGACCCACGCGTGCAACGGCGCCGAGCCGGTCGACGCGGCGACCCTCGCGCGGTTCGCGGAGCGGTTCGCCCCGGCCGGGTTCACCGCCCGGGCACTGCTGCCCGGGTACGGGCTCGCCGAGTCCACCCTCTTCGTGACCGGTACCCGCGTCGAGTCGGCCCCCGTGGTCTTCTCGGCGGACCCGGCCGCGCTCGCCGCCGGCCGCCTCGAACCGGCCGCGCCCGGCACCGGGGCGCCGCAGCTGGTGAGCAGCGGAACCGTCCGCGAGCTGGAGGTCCGCATCATCGGACCGGACACCGCCCGGGAGCTCCCGGCCGGCGAGGTCGGCGAGATATGGATCCGCGGCGCCAGCCTCGCCCAGGGCTACTGGGGCCGGCCGGAGGAGACCGCGCGCACCTTCGGCGCCGTCGCCGTCGGACTCGGCGGCGGTTTCCTGCGCACCGGGGACCTCGGGGCCCTCAGTGGCGGGGAGCTGTTCGTGACCGGCCGGATCAAGGAGATGATCATCGTGCACGGGCGGAACCTCTACCCGCACGACATCGAGCGCGAACTGGGCGATCTGGAGCAGGAGTTCGCGAGCCTTCCGGCCGCCGCCTTCGCCGTCCCGGACGGCCCGCAGGACGAGATCGTGGTCGTGCAGGAGCTGCGCGCCCGCCGCCGCCCCGCCGACGAACTGGCCCGGCTCGCCGCCGGCGCCAAGACCGGGCTCACCCGCCGCCTCGGCGTCCGGGTCGGCGACGTGCGCTTCGTGCGCATAGGCGAGGTCCGGCGCACCACCAGCGGCAAGGTCAAGCGCACCCTCATGCGCGAGCTGTACCTCAAGGGTGAGCTGGTACCGGCCGGCGCCCCCCGGGGCCGGAAGGCGGCCGACCAGTGACGACCGCACCGGTGCGCTCCCCGTACGCCCTCGCCGAGCAGCTGGAGGGATGGCTCGGCGACCCCCACGACCCGGCCAACCCCTTCTCCTTCGCCCGCCTCGGCGCGCTGGACCGCGCCGAGCGGTTCCCGGCCGAGGCCTGCCGCCGGCTGGACGAGCTCGGGCTGCCCCGGTGGTTCGTACCGGAAGAGCTCGGCGGCGCGCTGCGCTCCGCCGAGGAGCTGTCGCTGATCATCCGCACCCTGGGCCGGCGCGACTTCACCGTGGCCCTGGCCCACACCAAGACCTACCTCGGAGCGGTCTGCGCATGGGTGGCGGGCGCCGATGACCAGGCCCGGCGGCTCGCCGGCCGGGTCCTCGACGGCGCGGTCGTCTCCCTCGCGCTCACCGAACGCTCCCACGGCAGCGACCTGCTGGCCGGGGAGCTCACCGCGGTCCCGGCCGGCCCGGGCCGCCACCGGCTCGACGGCGAGAAGTGGCTGATCAACAACGCCACCCGCGCCGACCTGGTGACCGTGCTCGCCCGCACCGACCCCAAGGGCGGTGCCCGCGGCTTCAGCCTGTTCCTCGTCGACAAGTCCCAGCTGACAGAGGGGAGTTGGCAGGACCTGCCCGCGCTCCCCACCCACGGCGTGCGGGGTGCCGATATCAGCGGGATCTCCTTCACCGGCGCCGAGGTGCCGGCCGACGCCCTGGTCGGCGCGGCAGGGGAGGGCCTGGAGATCGTCCTGCGCGGCTTCCAGATCACCCGGACCCTGTGCTCGGCGATGACCCTCGGCATGGCCGACCAGGCGCTGCGCATCGGCACGGGCTTCGCCGAAGAGCACCGGCTGTACGGCCGCCCCCTCGTGGAACTCCCGCAGGCGGGGCGGGTCCTTGCCGAGGCGTACGCCGACCTGCTCGCCGCCGAGGCCGTCAGCCTGGTCGCCACCCGCTCCATCCACACCCTCACCGGTGAGCAGAGCGTGGTGTCGGCGGTCGTGAAGTACCTGGTGCCCACCATCGGCGACGAGACGATCGCCGCCGTCCGGCAGCTGCTCGGAGCGCGCGCGATGCTCGTCGAGGACCACGCCGACGGGACCTTCCAGAAGATCGAGCGCGACCACCGCATCGTCGGCATCTTCGACGGCAGCACGGCCGTCAACCTCAACTACCTGGTCAACCAGTTCCCCGTCCTGGTCCGCGGCTGGAACGCCGGCCTCGCCGACGCGGCGGGCGTCGAGGCGGCCGCCGGCCTGGACACCGAGGTCCCGCCGCTCGACCCGGGCGCTCTCACGCTCTACGCCCGGTCCGGGTGCAGCGTCGTCCAGTCGCTGCCGGCGGCCGTCCGGGAGGTGTCCCGGCGCGCCCCCGGCACCCCGCTCGCCGCCCTCGCCGAACGACTCCTGGGTCTGGCGGGGGAACTGCACGCGGAGCTCGCCGCCCACCGCCCCTCGGCACGTCAGGTACCGGAGCGGGCCTTCGCGCTGGCCCGTGACTACACGCTCCTGTACGCGGGCGCCGCCGCCCTCCGCCTCTGGCTGCACACCCCGTCCGGCCGCTGGTCCGACGACGGGTGGCCGGAGGCCGTCCTCACCCGGCTGGTGCGGCGGCTGACCGGCGAACCGGACCTCGACGACGAGGACGGACCGGCCCTGGACCGGATGCTGCCGGCGCTGCGCCGCCAGCGGGCGGCGGGACGGCTGTTCTCCCTGCTGCACTGCGACCTGGCCGAAGCCGGCCGCCCGACCACCGAGGAGGGGGCATGACACACCCGACGCTTCCCGCGCCCGCCGCCACGACCGGGACCGCCACCGCCGGGCCCGGGATCCGGGAGCGCGCCGCACGGCTGGAAGCCCTGCTCGGTCCGGCCGCCGATCCGGGCAACCCGCTGGGCACGGCCGCCGTCCTCGCCGCCGACGAGCGGGGCGAGCTGCTCCCCGAAGGGGAGCGGATGCTCGCCGCGTTCGCACTGAACGCCGAGTTCGTCCCCCGTGCGCTCGGCGGCCGCTTCGAGCAGGCCGATTCCTTCGCGCACCTCATGCGCGCCCTGTTCCGGCGCGACTGCTCCCTCGGCATCGGCTACGGGGTCACCAGCTTCATCGCCGGGCTCCCCGTATGGGCCTCCGGCTCGCCCGCCCAGCAGCGCCGGGCCGCCGACCTCCTGCTGTCCGGCGGCCGCATCGTCGCCGCGTACACGGAGCTCGCCCACGGCAGCGACTTCTCCCGCCACGAACTCACCGCCGACCCCGACCCCGACCCCGGCTCCCGGGGCGGGTACCGGGTCGACGGCGGCAAGCAGCTCGTGAACAACGTCTCCCGCGCCCAGGCCGGGGTCCTCTTCGCCCGCACCGACGACCGGCCCGGCAGCCGCAGCCACTCCCACCTCCTGGTCGACCTCGACGGGGTGCCCGCGGACGCCGTGCGAAGGGACTTCCGCTACCCCGTCTCCGGGGTGCGCGGCTGCCTCCTCGGCGGCATCGAGTTCCACGACTGCCCCGTCCCCGGCGACGCACTCCTCGGCCGGCCGGGCGACGCCATGGAGACCGTGCTGCGCGCCTTCCAGGTCACCCGCAGCGTGCTGCCCGGCATGGTGGTCGGCACCGGCGACACCCAGCTGCGGGCCGTCCTCGGCTTCGCCCGCGAACGGCTGCTCTACGGGCGGCCCGTCACCGACCTCCCCTCCCCGCGGGCCGTCCTGACCGGTGCGTTCACGGACCTGCTGGTGTGCGACGCGCTGTCGACGGTCGGCGCCCGCGCCCTGCACCTGCTGCCGGGCGAGACGAGCGTGCTGTCCGCGGCCGTCAAGTACCTGGTCCCCAAACTGCTCCAGGACTCCTCCTACCGGCTGTCCGTGCTGCTCGGCGCCCGCAGCTACCTGCGCACCGGGCCGTACACCGTCTTCCAGAAGGCGGCCCGCGACCTCCCGGTCGTCTCCCTCGCCCACGCGGGCAGCGCCGTCTGCCAGGCCACGATCGTGCCCCAGCTGCCCCGGATCGCCGCCCGCGGCTGGCACGGCGACGGGCCGGAGCCGGTCGATCCGCCGCGCGGGCTGTTCCTGCCCGGCGGCCCGCTGCCACCGCTCGACCTCTCCCGCCTGGAGCTCAACTCGCGCGGCCGCGACACCCTCGGCCGCCTGGTGGCGGACCCGGACCGGGACCACGGCCACCCGCAGGTCACCGCGCTGGCCCGGCTGTTCGCAGAGGAACTGCGGCGGCTCGGCGACCGGGCCGTCGCCCTTCCGGCGCGCGACCGCACCGCCATCGCCTCCCGCCGCGGCTTCCTGCTCGCCGACCGGTACGCGCACGTGCTCGCCGCGGCCGCCTGCATCGGCGTCTGGCAGCAGGGGGACGGCTTCACCGGGGACCCCGCCTGGGTGGTCTGCGCGCTGCACCGGCTCGCCGAGCGGCTCGGCCTGCGGCCGCCGCCGCTTCCCGTGGACGCCTCCGAAGCCGTCCACGCCGAGCTGCTCCGCCGCCACGAACAGAACCTGACGCTCGACCTCATCCGTGCCCCGCTCCTGTGAAACGGGCCCACACCACAGGGAGTCCACCATGCCCGCTGCCCGCGAGGCCGCCGACACCACCGAGATACGCGACTGGCTCGTCGAGCGGGTCGCCTTCTACCTGGAGTCCCGTCCGCAGGACGTCGACACCGCCACGGCGCTGATCGAGCTCGGCCTCGACTCGGTCTACGCCCTCACCCTCTGCGGGGACGTCGAGGACCGCTTCGGCCTCGTCGTGGAGCCGACGATGGCCTGGGACCACCCGACCGTCGACGCCCTCACCGCCCACCTGGCCCAGGAGCTGAGCGGGCGGTGACGGGCAGCAGCCTCCCGCTGTCCGCGGGCCAGGAGGCCATGTGGTTCCTCCACCGGCTCGCGCCCGAGAGCGCCGCCTACAACATCGTGCTGGGCGTACGGGTGCACAGCGCGCTCGACGAAGGGGCGCTGCGCCGCGCCACGGCCGAGCTCGCCCGCCGCCACGAACTGCTCCGCTCGCTCTACCAGGAGGAGGACGGCCGCCCGCTGCGCCGTCCCGCCCCCCGCCCGGACACGCCCTTCGAGGTGCACGAGGCAACCGGAGCGAGCGACGCGGAGCTGGCCGACCTGGCCCGCGCGGCGGGCGCCCGCCCCTTCCGGCTGTCGCAAGGCCCGCCGTACCGGGTGGTGCTGCTGCGGCGCGGCCCGGCCGACGCCGCGCTGGTGGTGGCCGCCCACCACATCGCCGGCGACGCCACCAGCCAGTGGCTGATGCTGCGCGACCTGCTGGACGCCTACGCCGGCTTCGCCGCCGGCGGCCCCGGCGGCCTTCCCGCCGCCGAGGTGCCCTACGGCGCGCACGTCGCCGAGGAGCGGCGGCTCGCGGCCACCCCCGCACGGCAGCGCGCCGAGCGGTACTGGGCCGCACTGGGCGAGGGGACCGTCGCCGCGACCCTCCCGGCCGACCGGCCGCGCGGCGCGGCGGCGGCGCTGCGCGGGGCGACCCACGCGCACCGCATCGACCCGGAACTGGCGCAGCGGCTGCCGAAGGCCGCCGCACTGGCCCGGGCGACTCCTTTCGGGATGCTGCTCGGCGCCTTCCAGGCCGCGGTGCACCGGTCCACCGGACTCCACGACTTCGTCATCGGCTGCCCGGCCTCCGTCCGGATGGGCAAGGGCGCCTCCGACATGGTCGGCTACCTCGTCAACTCCCTCGCCCTGCGGGCCCGCTTCACGCCCGACACCACCGTCGGCGAGGCCGTGTCGGCCGCCCACGAGGGACTGCTGCGGGGCCTGAGCCACCTGCGGCACCCCGTACCGGTCCCGCAGTTCGCGATGGCCGTGACCCTGCTGGCCATGGACCGGCTGCCCGTCCCCGGCCTGATCGGGGACGGGAACGGCACGGACGGGAACGGCACCGAGTACGCGGGACTGCGGCTCAGCCTCCTCGACCTCCCCCACATGGAGGGCCAGTTCGACTTCAACGTGGAACTGCGCTTCGGCCGCGCCGGACTCACCGTCGTACTGCGCTACGCCGACGACCTGTTCACCGAGCAGACCGTACGGCGGTTCGCCGAGGTCTTCGAGCGGATGGTCCGGGCCGCGGTGGAGGAGCCGGACACGGCGGTCTCCCGGGTCCCGCTCGTCTCGACCGAGGACCTGGCCGACCTGCTGAGCCTCGGCGCCGCCTCCGACGACTGGTAGCCGCCGCCCCGCGCCCTCCCCCCACCGGGCCGAACCCCCCATGGCGGCCGATATAGGTCGCGTATGAGAGGGGCCTGTCAGCGTGTATCCACCACCCCAACCACGAGGTCGTCATCATGAATCAGGTATCCGGGGCCGGCCGACAGCCGCTGGTCGAACGCATCACACGGTGGAGCGTCCACAACCGGAAACGGGCAGCCTTCGGCTGGCTGGGTCTGGTAGTCCTCATCATCGCGCTGGGCGCGGGCCTCGGCTCCACCAGCCTCGACGAGCACGCCCCGGGGGAGACGGGCCGTGCGCAGAAGATGCTCGACGACGCCATGGTCTTCTCGCCGCCCCAGGAGAACGTGCTCATCGAGGCGAAGGACGGCGCCCCCGGCTTCGCCCAGAACCCCGATCTGCAGGCCGCGGCGAAGGACGTTGCGGAGGCGCTGCGCGGACTCGGCAACGACGAGAGCGGAGCCCCCTGGGTGTCCGACGTCGTCTCTCCGAGCGACAGCGCCGAGGTGGCGCGCAAACTGGTCTCAAAGGACGGGCGTTCGCTGCTCGTCCGCTTCTCCGTGACCGGGTATTCGATGGAGCCCACGGAGAAGGCGATCATCGAGCAGGCGGCCTCCCACCCCGCCGTGTCCATCGCGCAGACCGGCAAGGTCAGCGTGAGCCAGGCCATCGACAAGATCCAGGACGAGGACTTCACGCGCGCCGAGGTCCTGTCGATCCCGCTCACCATCGTCATCCTGGCGGTCGTGTTCGGCTCGCTGATCTCGGCCGGCCTGCCGGTGCTGATCTCGCTGGTGTCGGTCGTCGCCGCGATGGGCTTCCTGACGTTCTTCGGCAAGTGGATCGCGATCGGCGACTCCACCCCCTCGGTGGTGCTGCTGATCGGTATGGCCGTCGGCGTCGACTACTCGCTGTTCTACCTGCGCCGCGCCCGTGAGGAGCGGGCCGCCGGCCGGGACAACGAGACCGCGCTGATCATCGCGGGCCGTACGTCGGGCAAGGCGGTCGTGGTCTCCGGACTCACCGTCATGATCGCCCTGGCGGGCCTGCTGTTCACCGGCATCGAGACGTTCACCGGCATGACGATCGGCACCATCGCCGTCGTCGGCATCGCGATGCTCGGCGCGATCACGGCGCTGCCCGCCGTACTGGCCTGGCTCGGTGAGCGGGTCGACAACTGGAAGGTGCCGTGGCTGGGCGCCCGCCGCACCGAGGTCAAGGACTCCCGGGTCTGGGGCTCCGTGGTGCGCCAGGTGGTCAAGGCCCCGGTTCTGTGGGCCGCGATCGGCGCGGGCGTCCTCGTCCTGCTCGCCGTGCCCGCCCTGGGCATGAAACTGTCCGACCCCGACCTCAAGCACCGGATGCCCACCGACGTTCCGGCCCTCCAGGCCCTGGAGCGGGTCCAGAAGGCGTTTCCGGTCAGCACCCAGCCGGCCGAGGTGGTCGTCCGCGGTTCGAACCTGGACGGCGCCGAGGTCAAGGCCGGCATCGCCGCGCTGAAGGAGCAGGTCGCGGCGAGCGGCGGCAAGCTGAAGGAGCCCGTCGAGTCCAGCCTGATCCCCGGCGGCAAGCTGATGGTCGTCCGCGTCCCGATGGCCGGCGACGGCAAGGACAGCACGTCCGTCGCCGCGCTGAAGGAACTGCGGGACGTGGCCCTGCCCGCCTCGCTCGGCAAGGTCGACGGCCTGGAGTTCGCGGTCGCCGGCGACACCGCCAAGCAGGAGGACTTCAACACGGCCCTGACCGACAGCGCCCCGTGGGTGCTCGGCTTCGTGATGGTCCTGGCCTTCGTCCTGCTGGCGTCGGCGTTCCGCTCGCTGCTCATCCCCATCGTGTCGATCGTCCTCAACCTGCTGTCGATCGGGGCGGCGTACGGGGTGCTGACCCTGGTGTTCCAGGACGGGCACCTCGCCTCCGTCCTCGACTTCCGCTCCTACGGCGCCGTGGTCAGCTGGCTGCCGCTGTTCATGTTCGTCACCCTGTTCGGCCTCAGCATGGACTACCACATCTTCATCCTGAGCCGGGTGCGCGAGTACCGGGGCCGCGGACTGTCCACCAAGCAGTCGGTGGTCGAGGGCATCACCAGGAGCGCCGGCGTCGTCACCAGCGCCGCCGCCGTGATGATCGCCGTGTTCTCGGTCTTCGGCACGATGTCCGCCATCGACTTCAAGATGGTCGGCGTCGGACTGGCCACGGCGGTGCTCATCGACGCCACCATCGTCCGCGGCGTGCTCCTGCCGGCCACGCTGACGATGTTCGGCGACGCCACCTGGAAGATGCCGAGCTGGCTGCGCTGGCTGCCCGGCATCAGCCTGGAGGGCGCCGACGAGGAGCCGGCGGGCCGCGAAGAGCAGGACACGCGGCCGCTGGCCGTCGCGCCGGACACCGTCCGCAGCTGACCTTCCCCGTCCATCCCCCGCAGGGGAAGAGCGAGGGCCGGGGTGCGCCGAATTCGGCGCACCCCGGCCCTTCGTCTTTTCCCGTCGGGAAACGTCCGCAGGTCGGACCGTATAGGCGGTGTATAGCGGGATCTCGGAAGATTTCAGACGTCAGGCCGAATGATTGCCATCGGAGCCTGCCACGAAGGGAAATTCGTGCCCGAGAAACCGTACTCAGGAATTCTGGAGACCATAGGGAACACCCCTCTGGTTCGCCTGGAAAACCTGCTGCCCGGCTTCGGGTCCAAGGTCTTCGCCAAGGTCGAGCGATTCAACCCGGGCGGCAGCATCAAGGACCGGTCGGCGCAACGCATGCTGATCGACGCGGTGCGCTCCGGCGAGTTGAAGCCGGGCAAGTCAGTCGTCATCGAGTCCAGCTCCGGCAACCTCGCCGTCGGACTCGCCCAGATGTGCCGCTACTTCGGACTGCGCTTCGTGTGCGTGGTGGACGGCAAGACCACTGGCCAGAACCTCGCCATCCTGAACGCCTTCGGAGCCGAGGTGGAGGTCGTCACCGAACGGGACGAGGCCACCGGCGAATACCTGCCGGCCCGGCTGCGCCGGGTGCGCGAGCTGGTCGAAACCGTCCCGCACGCCTTCTGGCCCAACCAGTACGCCAACCCGCTCAACCCGCGGGCCCACGAGATCACGATGCGGGAGATCGCCGCGTCGCTGAACGGGACCGTCGACTACCTCTTCGCCTCCGTGAGCACCTTCGGCACCCTGAAGGGCTGCTCCGACCACATCCGCAGCGAAGGCCTGGGCACCACGGTCGTCGCCGTGGACGCCCTGGGCAGCGCCATCTTCGGACACGAGTCCAGCGTGCGGCTGATCCCCGGACACGGCGCCTCCGTCGTGCCGCCGCTGATGGACCCCGACGCCGCCGACGACGTCGTCCACATCTCCGACCTCGAATGCGTCGCGGCCTGCCGCCGGCTCGTGGACCGCGAGGCCATTTTGGCCGGCGGGTCGTCCGGCGCGACCGTCGCCGCCCTCCAGAAATACGCGGAGCGGATTCCCGACGGATCCCATTGCGTCCTGATCTTCCCGGACGGCGGGGACCGCTATCTCGACACGATTTATTCCGACGAGTGGGTCCTCCGTCATTTCGGCGAGGTATCCCACCTCTGGAAGGGCTGAAATCCCATGATCGTCATCCGGCACGCCGACGTCGAGAAACTCCTCGAAGGCCGTGAGACGGAGAACATCCGTACCGTGGCCGAGGCATACCGGCTGCACGCCTCGGGTGAGACCGCCGTCCCGCACTCCGTTTTCCTGCGCTTCCCCGGCCGGGAACGGGACCGCATCATCGGACTGCCGGCCTACCGCGGCGGAGACCGGCCCGTCGCCGGAATGAAGTGGATCTCCTCCTTCCCGGCGAACGTCGACTCCGGCCTGGAGCGCGCCAGCGCCGCGATCCTCCTCAACTCCCTGGCCACCGGCCACCCGGAGGCCCTGGTGGAGGGCTCGGTGATCTCGGCCCGCCGCACGGCGGCCAGTGCCGCGCTCGCCGCCGAGCTGCTGACCCGCGCGGACCGGCCGGAGGGCGTCGCGCTGATCGGCTGCGGCGTCATCAACGCGGCGATCCTGCGCCACCTGGCCGCCGCGCTGCCCTCCCTCACCGCCGTCACCCTCTACGACCACTCTCCGGAGCGCGCGGCCCGGTTCGCGGCCGACGCCGCCGCCTACGCCCCCGGGCTCACGGTCTCCCGGGCCGACAGCCTCGACGAGGCCCTCGGCGCGCACCGGCTGGTCTCCTTCGCCACCACGGCCGGGGTGCCGCACACCGGACTGGACGCCGTGCTGCCCGGCAGCGTGGTCCTGCACGTCTCTCTGCGCGACCTGCGGCCCGAGGCCCTGCTCGACGCGCACAACATCGTCGACGACGCAGACCACGTGTGCCGCGAGCGCACCTCCCTCCACCTGGCCGAGCAGCTCACCGGCGGACGCGCCTTCATCGACGCGTCCATCGGTCAACTGCTCACCGGCGAGGTGGAGTTCACCCGGCAGCCCGGCCGGACGGTGGTCTTCTCGCCGTTCGGGCTCGGCGTGCTGGACCTGGCCCTCGCCGACCACGTGCACGGCGAGGCGGTGCGCCAGGGCCTCGGCGTACCGGTCGACGGCTTCCTGCCGGGACCCGGCGCCTGACACCCGGCGCCCCGGCCCCCCTCCCGCACCCCGCCCCCCCGCACCCCACCCCCCACCCGCCCGTCCGACACCTTTCGTTCCCGCGGAATCCAAGGAGCAGACATGAGCACCGAGCAGACCGACGACCGCACCTACCTCGTCGTCCACAACGACGAGGAGCAGTACTCGATCTGGTGGGCCGACCGCGAGCTGCCCGCCGGCTGGACCGCCGAGGGCACCCAGGGCTCCAAGGACGAGTGCCTGGCCCGGATCACCGAGGTCTGGACGGACATGCGCCCGCGCAGCCTGCGCGAGCGCATGGACTCCGCCGCGGCCTGACCCCACCCGCCCCCGCCCACCCCGCACCCCCAGACCCGGAAAAGGAGATCTCGTGACCGCCGAACACCGGTCGGGTGACGCCCCCGACATCCGTCCCCGGCCGTCGGCGGCCGGAGCCACCGAGCTGCTGCACGAAGCCTTCGCCGCGCAGGCCCTCCGTACCCCGCGGGCCGTCGCCGTCGCCGAGGCCGACGGCGGCCGCACGCTGACGTACGAGGAACTGGACCGGGCGGCCAACCGCACGGCCCACCACCTGCGCGGCCTGGGCGCCGGCCCGGAGTCCGTGGTCGGCGTGGCCCTCGAGCGCGGCACCGACCTGGTCGTGGCCCTGCTCGGGGTGTGGAAGGCCGGAGCGGCGTACCTGCCGCTGGACCCCGGTCAGCCGCCCGCGCGGCTGACCGGCCTGGTCCGCCGGGCGGGCGTCCGGACCGTGTTCGCGGGCCCCGCCCTCGAAGGGGCCGTCCGCGACGCCGGGGCCCGCCGCACCGGCCTCGAGGACGTGTCCGCAGAGCTCCCCGAGACCGCGCCCGAGCCCGGCACAGGACCGGACAACGCGGCCTACACGGTCTTCACCTCCGGCTCCACCGGCACCCCCAAGGCCGTGGTCGTCACCCACGCCGGCATCGCCAACCGCGTGATGTGGACGGTCCGCACGCACCACCTCGGCGCCGCGGACCGCGTCCTGCAGAAGACCTCCATCGGCTTCGACGCCGCGGGCTGGGAGGTCTTCGCGCCCCTCGTCAGCGGCGGCACCGTGGTCCTCGCCCCGAGCGGCGCCGAACGCGACCCGGCCGCGCTGCTGCGCTCCGTGGCCGACAGCCGGGCCACCGTCCTCCAGGTCGTACCGTCCGTACTGCGGGCCCTGGTCGAGGAGAGCGACTGGAGCGGCTGCGAAGCGCTGCGGCTGGTCTTCTCCGCGGGCGAGCCCCTGCACGGCGAGCTCGTGGCCCGACTGCGCGAGCGGGCCGGCTCCGCCGCCCGGGTCTGGAACACCTACGGCCCCACCGAGTGCTCCATCGACATCACCGCCCAGCCGGTGGACCCGGCCACGGCCGGCGGGCCGATCCCCATCGGCCGCCCCCTTCCCCACACGCGGGTCCTGGTCCTCGACCCCAACGGCGACCCCGTCCCGATCGGCACCACCGGCGAGCTCTACGCGGGCGGCATCGGCGTGGCCCGCGGCTACCTCGGCCGCCCCGACCTGACCGCCGAGCGGTTCGTCCCCGACCCCTACGCCGCCGAGCCCGGCTCCCGCCTCTACCGCACCGGCGACCTGGTCCGCTGGCGGGCCGACCGCACCCTCGACTACGTCGGCCGCATCGACCACCAGGTCAAGGTGAACGGCGTACGGATCGAGCCCGCCGAGATCGAGGCCGCCCTCGCCGCCCACCCCCAGGTGACCGGCGCCGTCGTCCTGCCCTACGAGGCCGAGGGCGGCAGCAAGCGGCTCGCCGCCCACCTCGCCACCACCGCCGAACTCACCGCGGACGCCCTGCGCACCTTCCTGCGCGACCGGCTGCCCGACAGCCACGTCCCCTCCTTCTTCCACACCCTCGACGCCTTCCCGCTCACCGCCAACGGCAAGGTCGACCGCGCCCTGCTGCCCACCCCCGGCGAGATCGCCGCGGCCGAACAGCCCGCCTTCACCGCCCCCCGCACCCCGGCGGAACAGCTCGTCGCCGACGCCTGGGCCGGTCTCCTCGGCCTCGACCGGGTCGGCGCCCACGACGACTTCTTCGCCCTCGGCGGCACCTCCCTCCAGCTGACCCGGCTCGCCTCCAGGCTGCGTGCCGCCTCCGGCGAGCACATCTCGCTGCGCGGACTGCTCACCGGTACGACCGTCGAGGCGCAGGCCCGCCTGCTCGGCGGCGCGGCCCCCGCCGACGAGCCGCCGCTGGTGCCCGTGCCCCGCGACGGCGCCCTGCCGCTCTCCTCCGGGCAGAGCCGCCTCTGGTTCCTCGACCGCATGCACCCCGGCAGCCCCGAGTGGGTGGCGCCGCTGTTCCTGCGGCTGCCCACCACCACCGCCACCGACACCGTGCGGCACGCCCTCGACACCCTCGCCGCCCGCCACGAGGCGCTGCGCACCCGCTACCCGGACCGGGGCGGCGAGCCGTACCAGGTCATCGGCGAGCCGGGCGCCGACCGCGTCGAACTGCGCGTCGAGGACATCGCCGACCGCGACCGGGACGGCCTCGGCGCCCTGTTCGGCGAGCAGTTCCGGCGCGGCTTCGACCTGGCGCGCGGCCCGCTGTGGCGGGCCCTGCTCGCCCGGACCCCGGGGGAGGACCACGTCCTCCTGCTGACGCTCCACCACATCACCGTCGACGGCTGGTCCACCGTCATCCTGGAGCGCGAACTGCGCGAGCTGTGCGCGGCCCACGAAGAGGGACGCGCACCCCGCCTCACCGACCCGGCCGTCCAGTACGCCGACTACGGCTCCTGGCAGCAGGCCCGGCACACCGAGGAGTTCATCGCGCGGGAGCTCGACCACTGGCGCGGCGCCCTCGACGGCATCGCCCCCCTCGACCTGCCCACCGACCGGCCGCGCCCGGGCGAACGCGACCCGCGCGGCGCCGTCGTCCCCTTCCAGGTGGCCCCCGAACTGGCCGCCCGCCTCACCGAGCTGGGCCGCGCGCACGGCGCCACACCCTTCATGACCCTGCTCACCGCCTACGCCGCGCTCGTCGCCCGCTACAGCGGCCAGTGGGACGTTCCGGTCGGCACCCCGGTGGCCGGACGCGGCAACCCCGAGACCGAGGGCACCGTCGGCTTCTTCCTGAACTCGCTGGTCGTCCGCTGCCGGCTGGAGCCCGGCCTGAACTTCGCCGAGGCCCTGGACCGGGTCCGGGCGACCGCCCAGTCCGCCTTCGCCCACCAGGAACTCCCCTTCGAGCGGCTCGTCGACGAGCTCCAGCCCGAGCGGGACCTCTCGCGCACGCCCCTCTACCAGGTCGCCTTCGACCTGCACAGCGAGGGCGTCACCAGCGTCGCCACCGAGGACACCGACATGGCGGCCTTCACCGCCGCCTGGCAGGTCGCCAAGACGGACCTGTCGCTGTTCATGCGGCACACCGAGGACGGGGCCCTGGACGGCGTCCTGGAGTACGCCACCTCCCTCTTCGACCACACCACCGCGGAGCGGATGGCCCGGCACTTCGTGGCGCTGCTCCGCGAGGCCGCCGCCCGCCCGGACCTGCCGCTGGCCGCGTTCGAGCTGCTCGACGGCCAGGAGCGGCACCAGCTGCTCGCCGGCTGGAACGACACCGGCATCGCCGCCGAGTCGGAGAGCGTCCTCGGCCTCTTCGAGGCATGGGCCACCGCGGACCCCGACGCCCCCGTCGTCGCCCACGGTTCCGAGACCGTCCGCTACGCCGAACTCGACGCCCGCGCCAACCGGCTCGCCCACGAGCTGCGCTCCCGCGGCGTCCGCACCGAATCCCGGGTCGCCGTGCTCCTCGACCGGAGCCCCGACCTGATCGTCACCCTGCTGGCCGTGTGGAAGGCCGGCGCCGCCTACGTCCCGGTCGACCCCACCTGCCCGCCCGACCGGCTCGCCGCGATCCGGGCGACCGCCGACGCCCGGACCATCGTCACCAGCACCGCCTACGCCGGGCACGCCGGCGACGGAGCGGTCCTGGTCGACACGGACGCGGACGCGGCCGCCATCGCGGCCCGGCCCTCGACCCCGCCCGCCCGGGTCGAGGACCTGGACCGGCTGGCGTACGTCATCTTCACCTCGGGTTCGACGGGTACGCCCAAGGGCGTCGAGGTCACCCACCGCGGTCTGGTCAACCACGTGGCGTGGGCCGCGCGGGAGCTGGCGCCGACCGACAACGGCGGAGCCCCGCTGTTCTCCTCGATCGCCTTCGACCTCGTCGTACCGAACCTGTGGGTGCCGCTCGTCACCGGCCAGCGCCTGTTCCTGCTGCCCCAGGACACGGACCTCGCGGACCTCGGCAAGCACCTCGCGGCGGCCGAGCCCTTCAGCTTCGTCAAACTCACCCCCGGCCATCTGGACGTGTTGTCGTTGCAGTTGGGTGGGGCTGAGGCGGGGGCTTTGGCTCCGGTGCTGGTGGTGGCGGGCGAGCCGTTCTCGCGGGGGACGCTGGAGCGGTGGCGTGCGCTGGCTCCGGGGACGCGTCTGATCAATGAGTACGGGCCGACGGAGGCGTCGGTGGGTACCTCGGTGTTCGAGGTGCCGGAGGATTCGTCGGCGGAGGTCCTGCCGATCGGGCGCCCGCTGCCGAACATGACGATGTACGTACTGGACGGGTGGTTGCAGCCGGTCCCGGTGGGTGTGCCCGGCGAGCTGTACGTGGGCGGCACGGGCGTGGCCCGCGGGTATGCGGGGCGTGCGGACCTGACGGCGGAGCGTTTCCTGCCGGACCCCTTCGCGGGGCGTGCGGGTGCGCGTTTCTACCGGACCGGTGACCTGGTCCGCCGCGGTCCGGGCGGGGACGTGGAGTTCCTGGGCCGGGTCGACGACCAGGTCAAGATCCGCGGCTACCGCGTCGAGCCGGGTGAGATCCAGGCCGTGCTGGCCGAGCACCCCGCCGTTCGCGAGGTGTTCGTCAGCGTCCACGAGCCCGCCGAAGGCGAGAAGCAGCTCGTCGCCCACTACGTGGCGGAGAACAGCGGGGTCGAGGTCACGGACGCCGACCTCGCCCAGCACGCCGCGCTCCGCCTGCCCGACTACATGGTCCCCACCGCCTACGTGGCGCTGGAGGCCATGCCGCTCAACGCCAACGGCAAGGTCGACCGACGCGCCCTCCCCGTCCCCGGAGCCGACGCCGGCCAGGACACCGACCGGCACGTACCGCCGAGCGGACCGGTCGAGGAACGCATCGCCGAGATCTGGACGGATCTGCTGGGCGCCCAGGTCGGCGCGCACGACAACTTCTTCCACATCGGCGGCAACTCGATCCTCGCGATCCGGCTCATCTCCCGCATCCAGGAGGAGTTCGAGATCGACTTCGCGGTGCGGACGGTGTTCGAGGGCCCCACGGTCGCCCGGCTGGCGGCCACCGTCGAGGAGCGCATCAGGGCGGAGATCGCCGCGCTCACCGACTCGGAACTGGTGAATGACGAACTGCTGGTGAAGGAGCTCGAAGCATGACGACGACCGGTGACACAGGCCAGATCGTTCCGGGCGCCGACACCGGCGCCGACAGCGGCGCGGACACCCTGCGCGAGGAGCTGCTGCGCCGCCGCCTCGCCGGCCGCCGCGGCGCCGCCCGCCGGAACTCCATCCCGCGTGCCGACCGCGATTCCGCGCTGCCGCTGTCGTACGGGCAGCAGCAGATGTGGTTCCTGAACCGGCTGGAGCCCGAGGGCATCGAGTACCTCGTACCGCTCGTCCTGCGCCTGCGCGGCCCCCTCGACACCGACGCCCTGGGCCGCGCCTGGCAGGCCCTGCTCGACCGGCACGAGGTCCTGCGCACCCGGTACGCGCTCGTCGGCGACGAGCCGGCCCAGATCATCGACGCCCCCCGCCCCGCACCGCTGACGGTCACCGAGACACCCGACGAGAGCAGCATCCGCGCCGCCGTCGAGCACGACATGTCGCGCCCCTTCGACCTGGCCGCCGAATGGCCCGTACGCGGCCGGCTGCTGCGCCACACCGCCGACGACCACGTCCTCGCCGTCGTCTTCCACCACATTGCCTGCGACGCCTGGTCCACCAGCGTCTTCGGACAGGAACTGTCCGTCCTGTACCGGACGTTCGCCGAAGGCGGCAGCACGCAGCCGCTCGCCCCGCTGCCCGTCCAGTACGCCGACTACGCGGCCTGGCAGCGCGCCGAGCTGAACGGCGGCGCGCTCGGTAACCAGATCGGCCACTGGAAGCAGCAGCTGGCCGGCCTGGAACCCCTCGAACTGCCCACCGACCGGCCGCGCCCCGCCGTGCGCGACGCCTCCGGCGACTCGGTGGCCTTCGCCCTGCCGACGGACCTCGCCACCCGCATCCGGTCGCTCGCCGCACACCACGAGGCCACCCCGTTCATGGTGGTGCTCGCCGCGTTCCAGAGCCTGCTCGCCCGCTACAGCGGCCGTACGGACATCGCGGTCGGCACGATCAGCTCCGGCCGCAGCCACCCCGACCTCCAGGGCCTCATCGGCTACGGCATCAACAGCCTCGTCCTGCGCGGCCGCCTCGACGGCGACCCGGCCTTCGAGGACCTGCTGTCCGCGACCCGCGCCACCGTGCTCGACGCCTTCGACCACCAGGCCGTGCCCTTCGCGCAGCTCGTCGACGAGCTGCAGCCCGAGCGGGACCTGTCGCGCACCCCGCTGTTCCAGGTCGCGTTCACCATGCACGGCGAGCGGACCAGCGCCTTCGAACTGGCCGGAGTGACGGCCGAGCCGTACCACGGCACCAACCGCAGCGCGAAGTTCGACCTCGACCTCCAGCTGCGGGAAGCGCCCGACGGCTCGCTCGGCGGCCATCTGGAATTCGCGACGGCGTTGTTCGACCGCGAGACCGTGGAGCGTATGGCCGGTCACCTGGTCCGGCTGCTGGAGTCGGCGGTGGCGTCTCCGGTGACCCGCGTGTCGGGTCTGGAGATGCTGGGCGCGGACGAGCGGGTGCTGCTCGCGGGTGGTCCCGCAGTGGTGGACCCGGCGGTCCGTCGCGTCCACGAGGTGTTCGAGGAGCAGGTGGCCCGGACCCCCGACGCGGTCGCGGTGTCCTGCGCCGGCACCGATCTGACGTACGCCGAGCTGAACGCGCGGGCGAACCGCGTGTCCCACCTGCTGGTGAGCATGGGCGTGGGTCCGGAGGACCTGGTGGGTCTGTGCCTGGAGCGGGACGGCGAACTGCTGCCGGCGCTGCTGGGCGTGCTGAAGGCCGGAGCGGCCTACCTGCCGCTCGACCCGGCGAATCCGGCGGACCGGCTCGCCTACATCGTGAGCGACGCGAAGGCGAAAGTCGTCCTGACCACCTCCGCGCTGGCCCCGGTTCTGGAAGGCCGCTTCGACGGCGAGCGGGTGCTGCTGGACCGGGCGGGCGAGGTGCTCGCCGCGCAGCCGGACACCGACCCGGACGTCTCGGGCACCCCCGAGAACCTGATCTACACGATCTACACCTCCGGCTCCACGGGCCGCCCCAAGGGCGTCGCGCTCACACACGAGAACGTCGTGCGGCTGATGCGGCGCGGCCGGGAGCACTACGCCTTCGCCGAGACCGACGTCTGGCCGCTGTTCCACTCCTACGCCTTCGACGTCTCCGTGTGGGAGATGTGGGGGGCGCTGCTGCACGGCGGCCGGCTGGTCGTCGTTCCGTACGCGGTCACCCGCTCTCCCGAGGAGTTCCTCGACCTCCTGGTCGAGGAGGGCGTCACCGTCCTGAACCAGACGCCGTCCGCGTTCCGCGCCCTGGTGGGCGCCGCCCGCGACGGCGACCCGCGCGTGGACCGGCTCGCGCTGCGTGCCGTCGTCTTCGCGGGGGAGAAGCTGGAGGTCGCGGAGCTGAAGCCGTGGACCGACCGGATCGGACTGGACCGGGTCGCTCTCGTCAACATGTACGGGATCACCGAGACCACCGTCCACACCACCTACCGCAGGCTCGCCGAGGCCGATCTCGACCCGCAGGCGGGCAACCCCGTCGGCCATCCCCTCGCCGACCTGACGGTGCAGCTGCTCGACGCCCACGGCCGGCTGGTGCCGGTCGGGGTGCCCGGTGAGATCCATGTCGGAGGCCCCGGGGTGGCCCGCGGCTATCTGGGCCGGCCCGAGCTGACGGCCGCCCGCTTCGTCCCCGACCCGTTCGGTCCGGCCGGGGCGCGCCTCTACCGCTCGGGCGACTTGGCCCGCCGTCTGCCCGATGGGCAGCTGGAGTTCCTGGGCCGGATCGACGACCAGGTCAAGATCCGCGGGTTCCGCATCGAACTCGGCGAGATCGAGAACATCCTGGCCGGGCACCCGGCGGTCCGTGACGCCGTCGTCGTGGTCCGCGAGGACGAGCCGGGCGACGCGCGGCTCGTCGCCTACGTGACCTCGGACGCGGAGAGCAGACCGGCTCCCGCCGAACTGCGATCCCTGCTGGCCGCCGCACTCCCCGAATACATGGTCCCGGCCGCCTTCGTCCCGCTCGAGGCCCTGCCGCTGACCACCAACGGCAAGCTCGACAAGCGTGCCCTCCCGGCCCCGGGCGGCGACGCCGTCGGCTCCTCCCGCTACGTTGCCCCCCGCACGGTCGTCGAGGAGCGGATCGCCGCCGTCTGGCAGGACGTCCTGGGCCTGGACCGGGTCAGCGTCGAGGACGGCTTCTTCGACCTCGGCGGCCACTCCATCCGCGCGGTCAACCTCGTCGGACGTCTCCGCGAGGCCGGATACGACGTGGCCGTCCGCGACGTCTTCGAGTACCGGACCGTCGCCCGCCTCGCCGAACTGGCCACCGGGCGCCCGGCGCCGGCCACCGCGCACACGGCCGTGGAGCCGTTCGCGCTGCTCACGGACGAGGACCGCGGCAGGCTGCCGGCCGGGCTCACGGATGCCTACCCGCTGTCCCAGGTCCAGCTCGGCATGGTCGTCGAGATGCTGACCGACGACGGCCGCCACCCGTACCACAACGTCACCTCCTTCCGGATCCGCGACGACCGCCCCTTCGACGAGGAGGCTCTGCGCGCGGCAGCGGACCTGGTCACCGCCCGCCACGACGTGCTGCGGACATCCGTGGACCTCTCCGGCTACTCCGTGCCGATGCAGCTCGTACACGAGACGGCCGACCTCCCGGTCGCCGTCCGCGACCTGCGCCACCTGGCGGAGGAGGAGCTCCTCGCCTCGCTGCGGGAGTTCACGGTCGCCGAGCGGGCCGAACCCCTCGACCTGTCGAAGGCTCCGCTGCTGCGGCTGCACGCCCACACCGCGGCCGACGGCAGCTGGTGGCTCACCAACACCGAATGCCACGCCATCCTCGACGGCTGGAGCCACCACTCCTTCCTGATGGAGGTGCTGGGCGAGTACCGGCGCATCCGCGAGGGCGAGCCGGCCGCGGAGACCGCGGAGCCGACCACCGTGCGCTTCGCGGACTTCGTCGCCGCCGAGCTCGACACCCTCGCCTCCGAGGAGTCCCGCGGCTACTGGCAGGGCATCGTCGAGAACCACGCCCGCCTCGCGGTCCCCGCCGCCTGGGCCGGCGACCCCGCGGACGACGGCCGGCCGTACCGCGTCCCCGTGCCCTTCCACGACCTGGAGGACCGGCTGCGCGCACTCGCAGCCAAGGCCGGCGCGTCGCTCAAGAGCGTGCTGCACGCCGCGCACCTCAAGACACTCAGCCTGATCACCGAGGAGGAACGCTTCTTCTCGGGGCTCGTCTGCAACGCCCGCCCCGAGGTGCTGGGCGCTGACCGGGTCTACGGCATGCACCTCAACACCCTCCCCTTCGCCTTCGACCGCACGGCCCGCACCTGGCGGGAGCTCGTCGAGCAGGTCTACGCCCGCGAGATCGAGCTCTGGCCCCACCGCGGCTACCCCATGCCCGTCATCCAGCGCGAGCTGAGCGACGGCGAGCGGCTGATCGACATGCGGTTCAGCTACCACGACTTCGACCAGGTCGACCGGGACCGTGTCGACTACCTCGCCAGCATCGACGACAGCCCCACCGAGTTCCCGCTCGGCGTGTCGGCCCGTATCGGCCACCTCGTGCTGACCGCGAGCCCGCGCGCCCTGAGCACGACCGCCACCGACCGGCTGGCGGCGCTGCTGCGCTCTGTACTGGAGGCGATGGCGGGGGACCCGGAGGGGTCGGCCCTGGAAGCGCATTTGTCGGTGGAGGAGCTGGCTCGCGAGCTGGTGGAGTGGAACGACTCGGCGGTCGAGGCGGAGTCGGCTTCGGTGCTGGAGCTGTTCGAGGCCCGCGTCGTGGAATCCCCGGATGCGGTCGCCGTCCGTGGTGGGTGGGGGAGTGTCTCCTACGCGGAGCTCGATGCCCGCGCGAACCGTGTGGGGCACTACTTGCGTGCCGAGGGTGTGGGGGCCGAGTCCAGGGTGGCGGTGGTTCTGGACCGTGGTCCGGATCTGGTCGCGGCCCTGCTGGGTGTGTGGAAGGCGGGTGGCACGTATGTGCCGGTGGACCCGTCGTATCCGGCTGAGCGTCTTGCCGCGATCGTGGAGACCTCGGGTGCCCGTGTGGTGCTGGAGGGTGAGCTCCCGGATCTGGAGGGCCATCCGGACACGGCGCCCGCCCGGGTCGAGGACCTGGACCGGCTGGCGTACGTGATCTTCACTTCGGGTTCGACGGGTACGCCGAAGGGCGTGGAGGTCACTCATCGCGGTCTGGTCAACCATGTGGGTTGGGCGGCGCGTGAGTTGGTTTCGCGGGGTTCGGGTGGTGCGCCGCTGTTCTCCTCGGTGGCTTTCGACCTGGTCGTGCCGAATCTGTGGGCTCCGCTGGTGGCGGGGCAGTCGGTGCACACCGTTTCGGCGGAGGTGGACCTGGCCGACCTGGGCCGGCACCTCGCGGCCGAAGCTCCGTACAGCTTCATCAAGCTCACCCCCGGCCACCTGGAAATGCTGGGGCACCAGCTCGACGACGAGACCGCGGCCGCACTGGCCGGAGTCATCGTGGTCGCCGGCGAGGCGCTGCCCGGCCGGCTGGCGAACCGGTGGCTGGAGCTGCTGGGCCCGGGCGGGCTGATCAACGAGTACGGTCCGACCGAGGCCTCAGTGGGCTCCTGCGTCTTCCCCGTCGAGGGCGAGCAGCCCTCCGAGGTCGTCCCGATCGGCCTTCCCCTCCCGAACATGACGATGTACGTACTGGACGCCCGGCTCCAGCCGGTCCCGGTGGGTGTCCCCGGCGAGCTGTACGTGGGCGGCACCGGTGTGGCCCGCGGCTACGCCGGCCGGGCCGACCTGACCGCGGAGCGTTTCCTCCCGGATCCCCTCGCGGGGCGTGCGGGTGCGCGCTTCTACCGGACCGGTGACCTGGTCCGCCGCGGCCCGGGCGGGGACGTGGAGTTCCTGGGCCGGATCGACGACCAGGTCAAGATCCGCGGCTACCGCGTCGAACTCGGCGAGGTCCAGGCCGTGCTGGCCGAGCACCCGGCGGTCCGGGAGGTGTTCGTCAGCGTCCACGAGCCCGCCGAAGGCGAGAAGCAGCTCCTCGCCCACTACGTCCCCCAGGACACGGGCATCACCGACGCCGACCTGGCGAAGTTCGCAGCGCTCCGCCTGCCCGACTACATGGTCCCCACCGCCTACGTGGCCCTGGAAGCCATGCCCCTCAACGCCAACGGCAAGGTCGACCGACGCGCCCTCCCCGCCCCCGGAGACGACGCCGGCCAGGACACCCACACCGCGCCCCGCACCGACACCGAGGAGCGGATCGTCTCGGTCTGGCGCACCGTCCTGCAACGCGAACGCGTCTCCGTGCACGACGACTTCTTCGACATCGGCGGGCACTCCATCCGCGCCGTCGCCCTCGTCGGCGCCCTGCGCGCCGCCGGCTTCGACATCGGCGTCCGGGACGTCTTCGAGTACCGCACCGCGGCACGCCTCGCCGAGCTGCTGACCGGCCGTCCCGCCCCCGACAGCACGGCCTTCACCGGTGTGGAGCCCTTCGCGCTCATCACCGCCTCCGACCGGGCCGCGCTGCCCGCCGGGGTCCAGGACGCCTATCCGCTGTCCCTCGTCCAGACCGGCATGGTCGTCGAGATGCTCGCCGAGGACGGCGCCAACCGCTACCACAACGTCAGCCTCTTCCGGATCCAGGACCCCGACGGCACCGCCTTCGACGAGCCGGCGCTCCGCGCCGCCGCCCGCACCGTGACCGCCCGCCACGACATCCTGCGCACCTCCGTGGAGCTGGCCGCGTACGCGGTGCCCATGCAGCTCGTGCACACCACCGCCGAAGTCCCCGTCACCGTCCACGACCTGCGCCTCCTGGGCGAGGACGAGCGGTCCTGCGCCCTGGGCACCTTCCGCGCGGAGGAGGGCGCACGGCTCTTCGACCTGAACCGGGCCCCGCTGCTGCGCGTCGCCGCCCTCATCGACGGCGACGACTCCTGGTACCTCGGCCTCACCCAGCCGCACGTCGTCACCGAAGGCTGGAGCCACCACTCCCTCCTCATGGAGATCCTCGACTGCTACCGGCAGCTCCGGGACACCGGTACGGCCTCCGAGCCCGAGCCGGTCCCCGTCCGGTACGCCGACTTCATCGCCGGCGAGCTGGAATCCCTCGACTCCGCCGAGGACCGCGCCCACTGGCAGCGGACCCTGGACACCCATGTCCCCTTCACCCTGCCCGCCGGCTGGGCCGACGACCCGGCGACCCCCCGCCGCGCCTCCCGCGCCCGGGTGGACCTGGCCCCGCTGGAGCGCGGACTGCGCGCCTTCGCGGCCGCCGCCCGCGTCTCGTACAAGAGCGTCCTGCATGCCGCGCACCTGAAGGTGATGAGCATGCTGACCGACGAGCCGGCGTTCCACACCGGCGTCGTCTCGCACGGCCGCCCCGAAGCCCTCGGCGCCGACCGCGTGTACGGCATGCACCTCAACACCCTGCCCCACCCGCACGACAGCCGCTCCGCCCGCACCTGGCGCGAACTGGCCCAGCAGGTCTTCGCCCGCGAGGCCGCGACCTGGCCGCACCGCCGCTACCCGCTGCCCGCGATCCAGCGCCTCGCGGACGGCCACCGCCTCATCGACGTGGTCTTCAACTACCTCGACTTCCACCAGGTCGACACCGACCGTGTGGACATGGCGGGCGCCGTCCACGACGCGGCCACCGAGTTCGCCCTGCACGTCTCCGTGCTCGGCGGCCGGCTCGGCCTCAGCAGCCACACGCACGCCCTGAGCCAGACCAACGCCGAACGCCTCGCCGGCCTCTACCGGGCCGTCCTCGAAGCGATGGCCGCCGGCGTCGACGGCGACGCCCGGGCCCTCACCCTCCCCGCCGAAGAGCTGGCCCTGCTGGCACCACTGACCGGCAGCGCCCCGGCCGGCACCCCGCGCACCGTGCCCGAGCAGTTCGCCGCGCACGTCGCCCGCACCCCGGACGCGCCCGCCGTCGCCCACGAGGACACCGTCCTCAGCTACGCCGAACTCGACGCGCGGGCCAACCGGCTGGCGCACCGCCTCATCGGACTCGGGGTCGGCCCGGAGACCCTCGTCGCCATCAGCGCCGAACGCGGCCCCGACCTGATCGTCGGCCTGCTCGGCATCATGAAGGCCGGAGGCGCCTACGTCCCCCTCGACCCCGCCTACCCCGCCGACCGGCTCGCGTACATGCTCGCCGACTCCGGCGCACCCGTCCTCGTCACCCAGGAGCACCTGCTGGAGCGGCTGCCGGAGCACGGAGCCGCCACCGTCTGCCTGGACCGGGACGCGGCCGCCCTGGCCGCCCTGCCCGCCACCACCCCTACGACCGGGCTCACCCCCGACCACGCCGCCTACGTCATCTACACCTCGGGATCGACGGGCCGCCCCAAGGGAGTCGTCGTCACCCACCGCGGCACCGCCAACCTCGCGGCCGCGCAGGCCGAGGCGTTCGGCATCGGCGCCGGAGACCGGGTCCTGCAGTTCGCGTCGGCCAGCTTCGACGCGGCCTTCGCCGACCTCGCCCAGTCCGTCCTCTCCGGAGCGACGCTCGTCCTCGCCCCCGCCGACCGGCTCCGGCCGGGCCCAGAACTCACCCGGCTCGCCTTCGAGCAGGACATCACCCACCTCACGCTGGTCCCCTCCGTACTGAGCGTGCTGCCGGCGGACGGCGGACTGCCCGCCACCGCCACCCTGGTGGTCGCCGGTGAGGCCTGCACCCCGGACCTGGTCGCCGCCTGGTCCCCCGGCCGCAGGATGGTCAACGCCTACGGGCCGACCGAGACCACCGTGTGCGCCTCGATGAGCGACCCGCTGGCCGGCGCCGTCCGTCCGCCCATCGGCAGGCCCGTGCAGGGCTCCGCCCTGCGCATTCTCGACGCCGCCCTGCAACCCGTCCCGGCCGGCGTACCTGGCGAGCTGTACATCGCCGGCATAGGCCTCGCCCGCGGCTACCTGGGCCGCCCCGACCTGACCGCCGACCGCTTCCTGCCCGACCCCCACGCCGCCGAACCCGGCGCCCGGCTCTACCGCACCGGCGACTCGGTGCGCCTCCTGCCCGACGGACAGCTCGACTTCCTGGGCCGCGTCGACCACCAGGTCAAACTGCGCGGATTCCGGATCGAGCTCGGCGAGATCGAGGACGCCCTCGCCCGGCTCCCCGAGGTCGGCGACGCCGTCGCCGTCGTACGCGAGGACAACCCCGGCGACCGGCAGCTCGTCGCGTACGTCCGCGCCGCCGACGGCCACGAACCGTCCCCGGCCGACCTGCGCACCGCCCTCGCCACCGCCCTGCCCCCGCACATGGTCCCGGCCGCCTTCGTCGTCCTGGACGCCATCCCGCTCACCGCCAACGGGAAGGCCGACCGGCGGGCCCTGCCCGCCCCCGACCGCTCCGCGCTCGCCGCCACCGCCTCCTACACCGCCCCGCGCACCACCGCCGAGCAGCGCATCGCCGAGGTGTGGCAGCGGGTCCTCGGAGTCGAACGGGTCGGCGTGCACGACGGCTTCTTCGACCTGGGCGGCGACTCGATCCGGGTCGTGTCCCTGATCGGCGCCCTGCGCGAAGCCGGATTCGACATAGGCGTCCGCGAGATATTCGAGGGCCGCACCGTCGCGGCCGTCGCCGAGATCGCCACGGGCCGCCCCGCCCCCGCCGAACCGAAGCCCGGCATCGCCCCCTTCGCCCTCCTCACCGAAGCGGACCGGGAGCTGCTGCCCGCCGGCCTCGACGACGGCTACCCCCTCTCCCAGGTACAGATCGGCATGGCCGTCGAGATGCTCGCCGACCACGCCGGAGCCAAGTACCACAACGTCAGCGTCAACCGGATCCGCGACGGAGTCCCCTTCGACGCCGAGGCACTGCGCACCGCGACCCGCCTCGTCACCGCCCGGCACGACGTGCTGCGCACCTCCTTCCGGCTCACCGGGTTCTCCACACCCCTGCAGCTCGTCCACACCGAGGCCCGGACCCCGTTCGCCGTGCACGACCTGCGCGGCCTGGACGCCCCGGCGCAGAACGAGGCCGTACGCCGCTTCGTCGATGCCGAGAAGGCCGACCTCTTCGACCTGTCCACGGCCCCGCTGCTGCGGGTCGCGGCCCTCGTCGAGAGCGACCGGGCCTGGCACCTCGCGCTCACCGAGTCCCACGCCATCACCGAGGGCTGGAGCTACCACGCGCTCATGATGGAACTGCTCCGCACCTACGAGCAGATCAGGGACGGCCGGCCGGACACCGACGAGCAGCCCGCCCCGTCCGTCCGCTTCGCCGACTTCATCGCCGCCGAGCTGGCCTCCCTGGACTCGGCGGAGGACCGCGACCACTGGCAGCGGCTCACCTCGGACCACGAGAAGTTCGAACTCCCCGCGGGCTGGGGCGAGACCGACGCCACCGGCGAGGGCCCCGCCCGGGCCGAGGCCTACCGGATCCGGGTGCCCCTGCTCGACCTGGAACCGCGGCTGCGGGACCTGGCCGCCACCGCGCAGGCCTCCCTCAAGGCGGTGCTGCACGCCGCCCACCTGAAGGTGATGAGCCAGCTCACCGTCGAGGAGTCCTTCTTCACCGGCCTGGTCTGCGACACCCGCCCCGAGGCGGCGGGCGCCGACCGCGTCTACGGCATGTACGTCAACACCGTGCCGTTCGCCGTCGACCGTACGGCCCGCACCTGGCGGGAACTGGTCCGGCAGGTCTTCGCCCAGGAAGTCGCGCTCTGGCCGCACCGCCAGTTCCCGCTGCCCGCCATGCAGCGGCAGTCCGGCGGCCGGCGCCTCGTCGACGTCGTCTTCAACTACCAGGACTTCCGGATGGTCGACACCGACCTGGTGGACGTCGAGTCCGGCGTCGGCTCCGGCGGCATCGAGTTCGCCCTGGCGGTCACCACCCTCGCCGGACACCTCAACCTGAAGACGAACACCGCCGTCTTGTCCCGGCCCCACGCCGAACGGCTCGCCGCCATGTACCGGGCCGTCCTCGAGGCGATGGCCGCCGACGCCGAAGGCGACGCCCGGGCCGCGTACCTCCCGGCCGGCGAGCGGGAGCTGCTGCTCGCCGACTGGACCGGCGCCCGCCCGGCCACCGCGGCCGCCCCCGCCCGCACCGTCCACGGCGCCTTCGAGGAGCAGGCCCGCCGCACCCCCGCGGCGACGGCCGTCACCTACGAAGGCACCCGCCTCACCTACGCGGAGCTCAACGCCCGCGCCAACCGGGTGGCCCACCTGCTGCGCGCCCGGGGCGTCCGCCCCGGCACCCTCGTCGGCGTCTGCCTGGAACGCGGCACGGAACTCGTGCCCGCGCTCCTCGGCGTCCTCAAGGCCGGCGGCGCCTACGTCCCCCTCGACCCGTCCTACCCGGCGGACCGGCTCGCCTACATCGCCGAGGACGCCGCCGCCCCCGTCGTCCTCACCGAACGCGCGGCGGCCGGCGCACTCGAAGGGCGCTACGAGGGCGAACTGCTCGTCCTCGACGCGCCCGCGCTCGCCGCGGAACTGGCGGCGCAGCCGGACTCCGACCCGCGGTCGGCCGCGGGCCCGCAGGACCTGATCTACGTCATCTACACCTCCGGATCCACCGGAAAGCCCAAGGGCGTCTGCCTGACCCACGCCAACGTGCTGCGCCTGTTCACCGTCACCGAGGACGCCTTCCACTTCGGCCCCGGCGACGTGTGGACGCTCTTCCACTCCTACGCCTTCGACTTCTCCGTCTGGGAGCTGTGGGGAGCCCTGCTGTACGGCGGCCGGCTGGTCGTCGTCCCGCAGTCCGTCACCCGTTCCCCCGACGAGTTCCTCGGCCTCCTCGCCGAGGAGCAGGTCACCGTCCTCAACCAGACCCCGTCCGCGTTCCGCTCGCTCGTCGGCGCCGCCCGCGACGGCGACCCGCGCACCGACCGGCTCGCCCTGCGCACCGTCGTCTTCGGCGGCGAGAAGCTGGAGGTCGGCGAACTCGCGCCGTGGACGGACCGGCTGGGGCTCGACGGCCCCGAGCTGGTCAACATGTACGGGATCACCGAGACCACCGTCCACGTCACCCACCACCGCCTGACGGCCGAGGACCTGGCCCGCCCGCTGAGCAGCCCGGTCGGCGGCCCCCTCGCCGACCTGCGGACCGTCCTGCTGGACCGCGACGGCCACCTGGTGCCGCTCGGCGTGCCGGGCGAGATCCACGTCGGCGGCCCGGGCGTGGCCCGCGGCTATCTGGGGCGCCCCGCACTGACCGCGGAGCGGTTCGTCCCCGACCCCTACGGCGAAGAGCCGGGAGCCCGCCTCTACCGGGCCGGCGACCTGGCCCGCAGGCTCCCCGACGGCAGCCTCGACTTCCTCGGCCGGATCGACGACCAGGTCAAGATCCGCGGCTTCCGCATCGAACTCGGCGAGATCTCCGCCGCACTCGGAACCCACCCCGGCGTACGCGACGCGGTGGTCCTGGTCCGCGAGGACACCCCGGGGGAGAAGCGGCTGGTCGGCTACTTCGTGCCCGCCGACGGAGCCGCCCCGGGCCTGAGCGACCTGCGCGACCACCTGGCCGCCGCACTGCCCGACTACATGGTCCCCGCCGCCTTCGTGCCCGTGGACCGCATCCCGCTCAACGCCAACGGCAAGACCGACCGGCGGGCCCTGCCCGCCCCCGGTGACGCCGCGCTGGCCTCCGACACCGCCTACGTCGCCCCGCGCGACGAGACCGAGCGGCGGATCGCCGAGATCTGGCAGACGGTCCTCGGCGTCGAACGGATCGGCGTCCACGACAGCTTCTTCGACCTCGGAGGCGACTCGATCCGAGCCGTCCCGCTGGTCGGCGCGCTGCGGGCGGCCGGATTCGCCATCGGCGTCCGCGAGGTCTTCGAGTACCGGACCGTCGCGCGGACGGCGGAGCACGCCACCGCGCAGGACACCACCCAGGAGGAGGCGGCGGTGCTGCCGTTCGCGCTGATCACGGAGGAGGACCGGGCGAAGGTGCCGCCGGGCGCCGACGACGCCTACCCGCTCTCCCAGATCCAGGCCGGCATGGTCGTCGAGCTCCTCGACGACGGCGGCCGCAGCAACTACCACAACGTCACCTCGTTCCGGATCAAGGACGAAACCCCGTTCGACGGCTTGGCGCTCGCCGCGGCGGTCCGGCACGTGGTCGCCCGGCACGACGTCCTGCGCACCTCCGTGCACGCCGTCGGCTACGGCGTCCCGATGCAGGTCGTTCACGGCGAGGTCGACGTCCCCGTCCCCGTACACGACCTGACCGGCCTCGACCGGTCCGGCCTGGAGCAGGCGCTGCGCGGCTACGTCTCCGCACAGCGCGAGGACCTCTTCGACCTGGACCGGGCACCACTGCTGCGGGTGGCCGCCCACGTCGAGGGATCCGGCGCCTGGTGGCTGAGCCTCACCGAATCCCACGTCATCCTGGAGGGCTGGAGCCACGCCTCGCTGGTGATGGAGCTGCTGGCGACCTACCGGACCATCCGCGACGGCGGCCGGCCCGACGACGACCGGCTCCCGGTGCGCTACGCCGACTTCATCGCGGGCGAGCTGGAATCCCTCGCGTCCGAGGAGGACCGCGCCTACTGGTCCGGCATCGTCGCCGAGCACGCCAAGTTCGAGCTGCCGGCCGGCTGGGCCGAGGCCGGGGACGCACCGGCCGGCTCGCACCGGGCCCGGATCGAGTTCGCCGACCTGGCGGACGGGCTGGGCGCGCTCGCCGCGGCGAAGGGAGTCTCCCTCAAGAGCGTCCTGCACGCCGCGCACCTGAAGGTGATGAGCCAGCTCACCGGCGAAGCGGCCTTCTTCACCGGTCTGGTGTGCCACGCCCGCCCCGAGACGGCGGGCGCCGAGCAGGTCTACGGCATGCACCTGAACTCGCTGCCGTTCGCCCACGACCGGCGCTCCCGCACCTGGGGAGAGCTCGTACGCCAGGTCTTCGAGCGGGAGCTGGAGGTCTGGGACCACCGGCGCTACCCGATGCCCGCCATCCAGCGCACGGCGCGCGCCGGCCGGCTCATCGACGTCCTGTTCAACTTCGTCGACTTCCACCAGATCGACGGCGAGCAGGTCGACTCGGACGTCCGCATCAGCGAGACCCCCACCGAATTCGGCCTCTCGGTCCACGCCACCACCCGGGACATCGTGCTCTCCACCACCACCCGGGTGCTCGGCAAGGCCCACGCCCAACGCCTCGCGGGCATGTACCGGGCGGTCCTGGAGGCGATGGCCGCCGACCCGGAGGGCGACGCCCGCGCGGCGTACCTGCCCGCCGGGGAGCGCGAACGCCTCCTCGGCGAGCGGACCACCGACACCGCCGAACCGGTGGTGCGCCGCGTCCACGAGGTGTTCGAGGAGCAGGTGGCCCGGACGCCCGACGGGCCCGCGGTGTCGTTCGGGGGTTCGAGCCTTTCGTACGCCGAGCTGAACGCGCGGGCGAACCGGGTGGCGCACCTCCTGCGCGGCATGGGGGTGGGTCCGGAGGATCTGGTGGGTCTGTGCCTGGAGCGGGACGGCGAG